>JAZUGT010000064.1:0-44143 GCA_045641365.1 Lachnospiraceae bacterium | reverse complement strand
TCATCCTTGTATGTATTCGGAAAAAAAGATCCCCCTTTAACCTGTGCCATCATTTCATCGTTTAACTCTACTTTGTTCATCATTGTTGTGTTCATAATTTTTTCTCCTTTTAATTTCTGTTTGTTTATTTGTTTGTTGTTTTTGTTTTGTTTATGTATTCATTATATTTAGGTGACTGTTGCAGAAGCGTTGCAACAAGATAACTCTTTTTTTCATTAACACAGTTTAGGCGTACGCATCATTATTTCATTCAATCTATTCATTCCTTCTATAAACTTTGCCAACGCCTCTGGGTCCATAGAATCAAATATATTATTATTCTCAGGGGCTACTTCTTTAACAGTTGTCGTGTTCTCTGTCTCGTTCTCAGAATATCCACCGCAAACCTGTGCTAACATTTCATCGCTTAACTCTACTTTGTTCATCATTGTTGTGTTCATAATTTTTTCTCCTTTTGATTTCTGTTTTTTATTTGTTTTGTTTGTTTTTGTTTATGTTTGTGAACTCTGTGTTCCTCTTGATGATGTTATGATATCAGGTGATCTGTTGCAGAAGCGTTGCACAATAAAAAAATTTTAAAAAATATTTTAACCTTTATTGTCCCCCTACTTTTTTAATAAAAAAAAGGAACTATGATTGCTCATAATTCCTTTTTTTATCATTACCCCAATCGAACTTACTATTGGCACTTTATCACATCCAGGATATCGTCCTTAGCAGCAATTATCTGGCCCTGGATCATTTCGCCCTTTCCGCCACCTTTGGCTCCAAGCTGCTCACGGAGAGTAGCTCCAAGCTTTGCGGTATCTAAGGTACGGCTTCCAGCGTAGAATCTGTATCCATCTGTATCATTTCCAACGAATATGCCAACATAGTCATCAAACTGTGCCGTTAGCGCATTGAAGATATTCTTCATATTAGCCGGAAGAAGATTATCATCTGTGAAGATAATATGACTTTCACTATCCGACATCGTTCTAATAATATCCAGATATTTGGCTTCAATCAGTGAGGAAAGCTCAGCCTTGCAGTCACTAAGTTCGTCCTTCAGAGATACAACAAGTGATTTGACATTATCAGGGTGAGTTGAGAACAGTCCTGCAATATCATTAAGTGAGGACTGAATATGGCTAAGATACTCCAGGGCTCTTCTTCCACACAGGATGGATATCTGAGTACCGCCCTTATAGTTACAGTGTGAGATCACCTTGATAATTCCAATTTCACCTGTTCTTGCAACATGTGGAGCACAGCAGGCGCATACATCGATTGTTTCGTTCTCGTCACCTACTGTTATAAGGCGAACCTGCCCAAGAATATCAATCTTGCTCCTATAACTTATGTCAACCAACTCTTCTTTGGAAGGGTACGAAGCAGTTATAGGAAGGTTCCTGTATATTACCTCGTTGGCCATCTTCTCAATTATGTCAACCTGTTCCGGCGTAAGCTTATGGTCGACATCCAGAGTCACAGGACCATCATCACTTAGATGAAATCCGGCATTATTATACCCAAATTCCCTATATATAAGTCCGGATATAATATGTTCTCCGCTGTGATTCTGCATTCTGCTGTAGCGCTTATCCCAGTCAAGCACACAGATTACTTTGGCGCCTGCAGGAGCCGGCTTGCTGACAGCATACTTAATAATTGTCTCTTTCCCATCTGCTTCTGACTGAATAAGGATGCCATTACTCAGTGTAATCTCCTCATCCCCATATATGATGATGCCTGTATCTGCATATTGTCCGCCTTCTTCAGGGAAAAATATGGAGTCTTCTAATGTTATGAAGACTCCATTATCTGTTTCCTCGAGTGACGTAACAACAGTCTCTATTCTTCTGTTATATGATTCGTTCTCGTATATCTTATTCAATTCATTCACCCTTACAGTAAGTCAGCAATCTCGAAGATAAGCTTCTGAGTCTTCTCCCAGCCAAGGCATGGATCAGTAATTGACTTACCATATACACCTTCACCAATCTTCTGACATCCGTCTTCGATATAGCTCTCTACCATGAATCCCTTAATCATCTTCTTAATATCACTGTTATGTCTTGCAGAGTGAAGAACTTCCTTGATGATTCTAGGCTGTGCGAAAGGATCCTTGCCCGAATTACAATGATTAGTATCAACAATAACTGCAGGATTAGCATACTCGCCTGTGCAGTAGAAGTCATACAGCTTGATAAGATCTTCATAGTGATAGTTAGGCTGTGAATTACCCTGCTTATTGGTGTATCCTCGAAGAATTGCATGAGCTGTAGGATTGCCGTATGAGTGAACCTCCCATCCTCTGTAGATGAATGTATGAGGATTCTGTGCTGCATGGATAGCATTAAGCATTACACTATAGACACCACTTGTAGGATTCTTCATACCTACTGGAACGTCGAGTCCGCTGGCAGTAAGTCTGTGCTGCTGGTTCTCAACGCTTCTTGCACCAACTGCAATGTATCCAAGAAGATCATCAAGATACTTGGCATTCTCTGGATACAGCATCTCGTCTGCACATGAGAAGCCTGTCTCTTCAACAGCTCTCATATGAAGCTTTCTTGTTGCGATAATACCCTTTAACAGGTCAGGCTTCTCGTTAGGATCTGGCTGATGCAGGAGTCCCTTATATCCATCACCTGTTGTACGAGGCTTATTAGTATATATTCTTGGGATAATAAGAATCTTATCCTCAACATTGTGCTGAATATCGCGAAGCTTTCCGATATAATCGATTACACTTTCCTCATTATCAGCACTACAAGGTCCGATGATGAGTGCAAGCTTGTCGCTTTTACCTTCAAAAATATTCTTAATCTGTATATTACGCTTCTCAACGATAGTAGAAGCTCTTGCTGACAGAGGAATCATCTCCTTAACTTCCATAGGAATTGCCAGCTTGCGTTCAAAATCCATATTCATGATATATATAACCTCTTTTCAATAATTACTTCTGGTCGAACCATGCACGACGCGTCGTAGATGTGCGCATCTTCTCCTTCATTCCTTCGACGTCGTCATTTCTAAGGAGCTCCTTCATAGCAGATACTTCATCAATGAAGGCATCCATCTGATTCATAAGGACTTCCTTGTTCATCTCGAACAGTTCACTCCACATATTTTCGTTGATTCGGGCAATTCTTGTCAAGTCTCTGAAAGAATCTCCAGTGTAATCAACAAGATGATGATTATCATTACATGTCATGAGTGACACAGCGATAACATGAGTAAGCTGTGATACATAGCCAATCATCTTATCGTGCTCCTCAGGGCTAAGCACAGACACCTTTCTGACACCGAGAAGCTTTCCAAGACTGCTACACCACTCGATAGCTTCTGGCGTATTCTTGTCAGTAGGAGTGACAATGTAATTAGCATTTCGGAATATCTTGTCATCACTGTTCTCTACGCCGTAGACCTCTCTACCAGCCATAGGATGTGATGGGATGAACTCGACATCATCGCGAAGCATATCCTGAATATCATACACGATACAGCCCTTGACGCCCGTTACATCAGTAATTCGAATTCCGGACTTGAAGTGCGACTGATTCTCCTTAATCCATTCCTTGAATGTCTGAGGATACAGTGCAAAAATAACCGCATCTGCCTTACCGATAAGCTCAGGATCTGGAAAGTCCCTGCCCTCATCAATAATACCATTCTCAAGCGCAAATTCTATTGAGGATGACTTGGCGTCAATAGCCATTATATGATAGCCGACTCTCTTGAGAGCTTTGGCATAGCTGCCACCCATAAGTCCAAGACCAACTATAAGAATATTGCTTTTATTAATCCATTCCATCTTCTTCTACCTCTATTCCAAGTGACCTGATTGCATCAAAGTATCCAGGGTAACTCTTATTAACTGCCTGAGCCTCATCAACTGTTCCGCCTGTAATCGACAGAAGAGTGCTCATTGACATTACAATTCTATGATCATTATGCCCGCTTAGTATCTCGTCAGGTGCCTTAAGCTCACATCTGTCAACAGTAATAGTATCATCTGTCATGGATGTAGTCACACCGAACTTTGCAAGCTCCTCACACATTACTTCACCACGGTTGCTCTCCTTATACTTTAGCCTTCGCGTTCCAGTAAGTGTAGCACCACCAAGAGCTGCGGCCATAGCCATAAGTATTGGACCAAGATCCGGGCAGTTGGTTATATCTAGAACGGCATCCCCTGCCTTAATCTTCTCAAAGTATTCTCCATATACACTGTCACCCTGAAGAGACTTCTCTCGTAGTCCTTCAACAGTTACATTACCATCGATAAAATTGAAAGCGTCTAAGAATGCGGCATTGGAATAATCACCTTCGACGGCATAATCATGAGGGACATAGTGCTGACTACCCTTGATTATATAGGAATAGTCACCTTCCTTTGTTACGCATACACCGAACTCTTCCAGCGCTTCAAGAGTCATATCTATGTACGATGTCGATTCTACAGGAGGAATCAGATTGATTCTGCTGTCACCCTCAAGAAGTGGGAGAGTGAAGAGCAGTCCACTGATAAACTGGGAACTGATATTGCCTTCGATATCAAATGTTCCTGGCTTAATCAGACCATTGACTGTGATAGAGGATGTACTTCTTACAAACTCTATTCCCTGTATGTCACATATTTTTTCGTATACTGACTGAGGTCTTCCGATAAGTGTCTCACTTCCATGGAATTCCTTCACGCCTTCTGATAAAAGGCTGATTGGAATAAAGAATCTGAGTGTACTTCCGCTTTCGCGACATGGAAGCACAGCGTTGGTTAACATAATATCAGAAGTAATACCTTCTACCTCGACAAAGTTCTCGCCTTTAGTACACTTGCCACCAAGAGCATTGATGCAGTCGATAGTTGCAAGTATATCCTGCGAGAATTCAATATTGCTAATTTTACAGTGTCCACCTGAAAGGGCAGCGCATATAAGATATCTGTGCGCCATACTTTTGGATGGAGGCGCGGTTATATGGCCGGTGGCCTTAGATGGATTAATAGTTACTTTCATATATTATACATTCTCCATAAGGTAGTCGATGGCTTCTGTGTAGCCCTCTATACCATGTCCCATAATTGTCTTAACACAGGCCTTTCTAATATAGCTTATCTGTCTGAAGTCTTCTCGTGAGGTAACATCAGAGATATGAACCTCCACTACAGGAAGAGCTACAGCCTTGGCAGCATCAAGGATAGCGATACTTGTGTGAGTATATGCGCCAGGATTAATAACGATTGCATCGTCGTTGCCATATGCCTGCTGGATCATTGTGACAAGCTCACCTTCTGAGTTAGTCTGCATGATGCTTACCTCGATGCCCTTCTCTTCACAGTGCTTTTCAATGAAGCTTACAAGATCTGCATATGTTGTACTTCCATATATAGCAGGCTCTCTTATGCCAAGCATATTGATGTTAGGTCCGTTAAGTACTCTGATTTTCATTGTTATTCTCCAAACTGTATTCTTCTAATCTGCGAAATGACTGAATCGACATCTCCGGATGAATCGATTATTACATCAGCACATGCAGTATATATAGGATATCTCTGTTCATATAACGCTGTAATCTTGTCAGCAGAATTGGCTAATGGTCTGTCACTTGTAGGAAGCAGATTCTTAAGAGGTCTGTCAAGGAAGAATATTCGGCCATTGCGCTTAAGATTATGCACATTTTCCGCTCTAAGAATTGTGCCGCCACCTGTTGCGATAAGAAGTCCTGTCTTGTCAGAGAGCTCCTTAACAACTTCTGACTCAATATCCCTGAAGTACTTCTCACCTTCGCTTGAGAAGATATCTGAAATCTCGCGATTCTCTCTCTTCACAATAAGAGTATCTGTATCAAGAACCTCAGAGTAATCCGACTTGGACAGTACTCTTGCAATTGTTGACTTGCCACTTCCAGGCATTCCTACGAGAACAAGATTCTCCTTCTTAGAAGCAAGTGTTCTGAAGATATTGTCTGCAATGGCAATATCATAAGTCTTATTGTGGAAGCGCTCCGCAGCCTTGATTGCCTGAACTACAAGCATATAGAGGCCGCCTTCTGCTGGAATATTCCTGTCGAGAGCATTAAGCACAAGCTCTGTTCTAAGTGGATTGAATATTACGTCGATAACACCAGACAGGTTGCCGAACTTACTAATATCAATAGGGCATCCGAAAGAATTAGGATACATTCCAACAGGTGTGGTATTGAGTATCACGTCTGCATCAGAATGATTCGTGACAGCATCTTCGTAGTCGATACATCCATCTCCTGCCTTGCGGCTTACATGGATGATCTTAGCTGCCAAGAGGTCCTCGACAACAACAGTTGCTGTACGTGATGTACCGCCTGTTCCAAGAATAAGAACCTTCTTGCCCTTCATATCAATATTGTTGCGAAGAATAAGAGCCTTCAGTCCGTCATAATCTGTGTTATGACCAAGGAGTCTGCCATCCCTGTTAACGATGCAGTTAACAGCACCAATTCTTCTTGCGATATCACTAATCTCGTCGAGATATGGAATGACATCCTGCTTATATGGAATCGTAACATTGATACCCTTGAAGTCCTTAGCCTTCATAAAGGCATCCAGCTCACCCTTTGGAATCTCCTTAAGCTCATATTCATAGTTGTCTATCATACCGTGAATGTCTTTGGAAAAACTGTGTCCAAGACGTTCACCTATTAATCCGTACTGCATTAGTTGCCTCCGAAGAAATCAGTTCCAAATCTCATTGCAAGTGCATCATAGATTGTAAGAGCTACAATACTGTCAGCAACTATACGTGCTCTGTGAATAATGGCAGGATCGTGTCTGCCCTCAATAGTAAGATCTGTATTAGTCATTGTCTTCATATCGATTGTCTGCTGTGACTTATAGATAGAAGGTGTAGGCTTAACAGCCAGTCTGATGGTTATTGGCATTCCATTGGAGATACCACCATTAATACCACCGTTGTTATTTGTAGAAGTGACAACCTTGTCACCATCCATTCTAAAGCTGTCATTGTATTCGCTGCCTCGCTTGTCAACAAGATCGAAGCCACCTCCGAATTCAACTCCCTTAATCGCTGGAATGCTGAACAGTGCATGTGAAAGCATGCTCTCAAGAGAATCAAACCATGGCTCACCAACTCCGGCTGGCATACCGATAATTGCAGTCTCAAGAATTCCACCAACGCTGTCGCCATCTGCAGCAGCTTCTTCGATTGCCTTGTTCATAAGCTCAAGCTTGGATGAATCAAGTACGGCAAAATCGGCCGATTTTAACGCATCAATATCTGCCCTGTAGTCGTCGAATGCTCTGTCATCAATACCAGCAACACGGCTGATATGCGAACCAATATATATACCCTTGGCATTAAGTGCAGGGATAACGATTCCGCCAGCAGCAACGAGAGCAGCTGTAATTCGACCACTAAAATGTCCGCCACCTCTGTAATCCTCGAAGCCGTGATACTTCATTCTGGCAGTGAAGTCAGCATGTCCAGGACGAGGAGTATTGCTTAGCTTACTGTAATCCTTGCTATGAGTATCGCTGTTAGGAATGATGATACACAGAGGAGTACCTGTTGTGTATCCATTGAAAGCACCACTTACAATACTGTACTTATCAGCTTCCTGTCTTGCTGTAGATATCTTGCCCTTAGGACGTCTGAGTGTAAGCTGATGAGCTATGAAGTCATCATCCACTGGAATCCCTGGTGCCAGACCGTCAAGGACTGCGCCAATATATGCTCCGTGGCTCTCGCCGAATATAGTTACCTGCATGCTCTGTCCAAAAGAATTCTTCAATGTATACCTCTTTCTTCGACGCATATCACGTCGATTCACTAACGCATGTATGCCAATGCCGGCCGCATATTATTCCGTCTGCATAATACGTCATCTGCATAATATGCCGCCTGCATAATATGCCGGCACTTCATCGCTTTTACGCGTTAAAGTCTATTACTATTCTAACCGATTGTCAACAAACATTATACATTCTTTTGGCTGATTAGTATATACATAAGAAAAAACACAAATCACGTCGCCACAATCCTGTTCTACAGACAGAACAAGATGCCCACCATATTGTCTTGCGAACAGAACAATACGGGTATATAATCAGTTTTAAGGGAGGTATTACCATGAATAGAATTACGTTAAAGCAGATTATGATTGACCAAAAGGAGATATATCTTGATAATCCATTGATTCCAAGAGACTATCCTTTAGAGGATAATGTCAATTATTGCTTTGTTGGAATCAGAAGAACTGGCAAGTCTTATATGATGTTTCAGCAGATACAAAAGCTTCTATCTAGTGGTATTCCTTTTTCGCAGATTGTATATGTGAATTTTGAAGATGAAAGACTTCTTGAGATAAAATCAGAAGACTTAAATACTATTTTAGAAATAGGAATGGAGATAGCAGGCAGCGATAAAAGACCTTATATCTTCTTAGATGAAATTCAGAATATTGATGGATGGGAGAAGTTCGTCAGAAGAATTGCAGATATGAAGTACAGAATTAGCATTACAGGCAGTAATAGTAAAATGCTAAGCAGTGAAATCGCGTCTACTCTTGGTGGAAGATTTATAATTATGAATATATATCCCTATACATTTGCTGAGTTTTTAATTGCAAATGGAAAAGACAAGGACTATCTAAATGTAATCAGTACAAAGGATAAAGCAGAGGTACTTTCTTTATATACGGAATATGTAACTCATGGTGCATTCCCTGAATTAGTTGAGATTAAGAATAAAAGAACCTATTTAAGTAGTATATATCAGACAGTCTATCTTGGAGATATAATTACCAGGAACAAGATTACTAATGATTTTGCAGTTAAGCTTATAATTAAAAAGATTGCCGAGTCAGTCTCACGGCCTCTATCTTTTAGCCGACTTTCTAATATTCTAAAGAGTGTAGGAACATCCATGGGAAAGCAGACTGTGATTAATTATGTCAACTGCATGATGGATTCCTATCTTCTTTTTCCAATACATAACTATGCGTCGAAGTTGGTTGATAAAGAGACTTCACCTAAGTATTATTTTATGGATACAGGTCTTTTAGATTTATTACTATTGGATTGCAGATCGGCGCAGCTTGAAAATCTTGTTGCGATTGAGCTTATCAGAAGATATGGTGTCGAGAATGTGTTTTTCTTTGAAAGCAATGTTGAAATAGATTTCTATATACCATCCGCTAAGCTCGCAATCCAGGTAAGTATGCAGATGCTTGATGATATTGATACAAAAGAGCGTGAGACAAGAGCTTTTGTAAAACTTCATAACTTTATTCCGGATGTAAAATGTATCATAATTACAAATAGTGAGGAAGCAACATTAGATAGCGATGGGCTATCTATTTCAGTGGTTCCCGCGTGGAAATGGTTACTATGAAAAACAAAAAAACAAATATAGCAGTAATACTCGTATTAATATGTCTATTGATAGTATCTGGCTGTGGAAGAGTGGCTGAAGATGGAGAAGCAACATATAATGCAGATGTTAAGGCAACCGGGGAAGTGACCGAGTTAACGACAACTACGGATGTTACGCCGATAGGGAAGATTGAGGAAGTAACCATAGAAGAAGTAGAAGCCGTAGATACAGACACCGTCACAGAAGCTGATAGCACCACAGATAAGCAGCTGACGATATGTATGGTAGGTGATATCCTTCTTCATACTCCGATTGAAGAGATATCTAGAAGAGATGATGGGACATACGATTACTCAGCACTTTTTGACAATGTCAGAGAAGAAGTGCAGGAAGCGGATATAGCAATCGTCAATGAAGAGGTAATCATTGGCGGTAAGGAACTGGGAGTATCAGGATATCCTGCATTCAATGCTTCTTACGAGATTGGTGATGCCTTGGCTGAAGCAGGCTTTGATGTTGTATGTCATGCTACGAATCATGCTCTCGATAAGGGCAGGTCGGGACTTCTTAATTGTATAAGCTACTGGAAGCAGTCACATCCCGAGATGGAGATTCTGGGTATTCACGAATCAGCAGAGGACGCACAGGTGATAAGCTACTTTGACACAGATATAGGTCGTATAGCGATTCTTAATTATACATATGGAACTAATGGAATCAATCTTCCGTCAGATATGCCGTTTGGTGTTGATCTTCTAAGTGAATCGAGAATTATAGAAGACCTTGATGAAGCCGAAGAATGTGCCGACTTTACAATTGTATGTCCTCACTGGGGCACGGAATACAGGCTTGAGCCTGACAGCAGTCAGCTGAAGTGGGCTAAGCTTATGACAGAGCATGGCGCAGATCTGATTCTTGGAACGCACCCTCATGTAATCGAGCCTATAGAGTGGGTTGAGGAAGAGGATAATAGCGCACTGGTATATTACTCAATTGGGAATTATGTTAACTGGACTTCGGGAACAGGTGCAGGTGTTGCCAACAGAATGGTAGGTGGAATGGCTACAGTTACACTTGGTAGAGACAGTGGAACGACGGTTATTATGGACTATGGTGTTCGCCCGGTGATTAGTCATGTTACATCTGCAGAAGATGGAGTCACCACATTTTTCCTAAGCGAATATAGCGAAGAGCTTGCAGCCCAAAACGAGATAGTAAGTCAGGATCCGACCTTTTCATATGAGTATTGCAGAAGTCTGTGTGATGAGGTCTGGGGAACACTTTGGAGATAAGCAATGGGATATATAGAAGATTATTACAATAAGTTCAATGAAGAGAAGAGGCTTGACTCAAGGCATGGTCAGGTCGAGTATACTGTGACAATGAAGTATGTCCATGAGTATCTTGCAATGACAGGCAAGAAGCCTGAAGAGACTATGCTTCTTGATATAGGTGCAGGAACAGGAAGATATTCGATACCTCTTAGTGAGGAAGGATATAATGTCACTGCAGTAGAGCTTGTCCAGCACAATCTCGGTCGACTTAAGGCCAAGTCTGATAAGGTGCGGGCAATCAAGGGCAATGCACTTAAGCTTAAGAAGCTTGAGGATAATACCTTCGATGTGACACTGCTTTTCGGACCGATGTACCATCTCTTTTCGCACGAAGACAAGCTTAAGGCACTTCTTGAAGCCAAGCGCGTGACCAGGCCTGGCGGAGTGATACTTGTCGCATATGTAATGAATGAATATGGAGTTATTACATATGGATTCAAGGAAAGGCATGTTCTTGAGTGTATGGAAGAGGGAAGATTTACTGACGATTATCATACAATCTCGGGAGAGAAGGATATATACGATTATATTAGAATAGAAGATATAGACGCGCTTAATAAGGATGCAGACCTTGAGAGAATTAAGATTATCTCTCCTGATGGTCCGGCCGACTATATGAGGCCATTTCTTAATCAGCTGACGGACGAGGAATTCGCCAGATTCATTGAATATCAGATGGCAACCTGCGAGCGTGCAGACCTGATTGGCGCAGGTGCACATACGGTAGATATACTTCGCAAGTAGCCAGCCACCTTAGTCGACGCCACGAATTGACACCTGAGGAACCAGAGGTCTGATGGCATCAGCAAAGCCATCAAGTTCCTCCTTCGTGAATGAAGTCAGCGACTTGTCAGGAATACAGTCGTTCTCCTTGAAGTTCTGGATATAGTAGTGGCAATCGCCAGGAATCCTGTGAGCGATGTCCACAAAGTCATCCATGGTATGAATTCCCTTTACAGCCGTGGTTCTGAATTCATAATCAGGGCAAATTGAGGAGATTAAGGATATTGACTGCTCGATACGTGACATATCAATCTCACGAACACCTGAGACTAATGGGTACTTATCCCAGCCGGACTTAATGTCCATGGCGATGTAATCTATGAGACCTGCATTAATTAGTTCTTCTATGATATCCGGGTTATATCCGTTGGTGTCAAGCTTAACAAGGTACCCAAGCTCACGCACTTTTTCCAGGAAAGCGCGCAGATCACTCTGAAGAGTTGGCTCGCCACCTGTAACGCATATACCTGACAGAACATTCTTGCGCTTCTTAAGATGACTAAGTACTTCCTCCTCGTCAATCAGAGGGAATGAGTCAGGATTAAGAACGAGATCTGTGTTATGACAGAAAGGGCATAGAAAGTTGCAGCGTCCAGTGAAAACAACGGATGCAACATGCCCGGGATAATCTAATAAAGTTGTCTTGGTTAGTCCATAGATATTCATAGAATAATTATAGCCTTGCGACAGATATATAACAATATGATGATTGAAGAAGAGAGGAATTATATGGATCAGAAGTACATGAGAGCGGCGCTTAAGCTTGCTAAGAAGGCAGCAGAGCTTGGCGAGGTGCCGATTGGATGTGTAATAGTATATGAAGGTAAGATAATCGGCCGCGGATATAATCGCAGGAAGACCGATAAGAATACTCTCTCTCATGCAGAGCTTATTGCAATTAGGAAGGCCAGCAAGAAGATGGGCGACTGGCGTCTTGAGGAATGTACTATGTATGTAACACTTGAGCCATGCCAGATGTGTGCAGGTGCAATTGTGCAGGCAAGAATTCCAAGGGTGGTTATAGGCTGTATGAATCCGAAGGCTGGATGTGCGGGATCGATTCTTAATATACTTCAGATTCCGGAGTTCAACCATCAGGTTGACATAACAAGAGGAGTACTTGAGGAGGAATGTTCATTTATTCTTACTGACTTTTTTAGAAGCCTGAGGCTTAAGAATAAGCTTCTGAAGGAAGAATAATATTAAAAAATGACTACCACAAAGGATATATTTGTGGCATAATATATTCATCTGCGATGCAGTTAATCGCAGATTTTCCCGTATGTAAGGGAGCTTTTAGCTTCCCTTCGAGGGTCTGGGTCTTACGCAATAGATGTCTACGAATCTGGTCAGGGCAGGAATGCAGCAGCCATAAGAAGAATTTTCTATGTGCCGTGAGGGTGCCTGGGCCAATCTCGGAGGTTATTATGAGTTCCCTTATGTACGGGATTTCTAATATATGGAATGACTATTATATATAGTGGGTAGCGAAGACAACGCTGATTAAGAACGGAGGATTACATGAAGTATTCATTTGATTGGGCAAAGTATGCTGAAGTTGCCAGACAGATGGTATCAGAAGGCTGTGTACTTCTTAAGAATGACGCGCAGGCATTACCATTTAAGATGGGTGACAGAGTTTCCGTATTCGGAAGAATACAGTTTGATTATATTAAGAGTGGTACAGGCTCAGGCGGTCTTGTTAATGCTCCATATGTTATCTCTATTCTTGATGCTCTCAAGGAAGAAGAGGACATTTCGATTAATGAAGAACTCTTAGGAATCTATGAAGAGTGGGTTAAGGATCATCCTTTTGACAAGGGTCAGGGATGGGCTAAGGAGCCATGGGCGCAGGTCGAGATGGAAGTCAGTGATGAGATTGCTGAGGCAGCGGCTGCCAAGTCTGACATTGCTGTCATAATTATAGGTAGAACTGCTGGCGAGGATCGTGATAACAGTGCCAACCCAGGAAGCTATAACCTTCTTCCAGAAGAAGAGAAGATGATAGAGGCTGTTACGAAGGCCTTTGACAGAGTTGCTGTTGTACTCAATGTAGGTAATATCATTGATATGAAGTGGGTTGAGAAGTACAATCCGCAGGCTGTTCTCTATACCTGGCAGGGAGGTATGGAAGGTGGACATGGCGTAGTAGACGTGCTTTCAGGAAGAGAGAATCCAAGTGGAAAGCTTAGTGATACTATTGCATATGATATAGAAGATTATCCATCTACTAAGAACTTTGGTGCAGCTGATAAGAATTATTATGAGGAAGATATCTATGTAGGATACAGATACTTCGAGACAGCCGCCAAGGATAAGGTTATGTATCCATTTGGATTTGGTCTGTCATATACATCTTTCAGGCATGAGTCAACATTTAGTCTTGTTGATGACAGAACAATAAGAATTAGTACAACTGTTACCAATACAGGCAACAGACTTGGTAAGGAAGTTATTCAGATATACTTTGGCGCTCCTCAGGGTGCACTCTGCAAGCCAGCTAAGAGTCTTATCAGATTTGCCAAGACTTCCACAATTCTGCCTGGAATGTCAGACACAGTTGTATGCGATTTTGCAATAGATGAGATGGCAAGCTTCGATGATACAGGTGCAACTGGCCATAAGGATGCATGGGTTCTTGAAGCAGGAGAGTATCTGATATATGCAGGAACTGATGTAAGAAGCTCTGAGATTGTGGGAAGCTTCGCTCTTGGCTCGACTGTAGTTACAAGACAGTGTGAGGAAGCATGTAATCCTGTTAATGATCTTAACAGAATGATAATTAAGGTCGGTGGTGACAAGGTAGAGGTTCTTAGTGAGCCAGCTCCAAAGAGAAGCTATGATCTCCTTGCAAGGATTACTGAGAGAAGACCTGAGAGCACACCTTGTACAGGCAATAAGGGATATACTTTCATCGATGTAATGAATGGAGAAGTCTCACAGGAAGATTTCCTTGCTCAGCTTACAGATCTTGAGCTTATTCATATGACAAGAGGAGAAGGTATGTGTTCGCCTAAGGTTACTCCTGGTGTAGCGGCAGCCTTTGGTGGAGTGACAACGACTCTTAATGAGACATATAAGATTCCTATTGCAGCATGCTCAGATGGTCCTTCGGGTATCCGTATGGATTGTGGTGCACCGGCATTCTCGCTTCCAAGTGGAACTCTTCAGGCCTGCTCATTTAATACAGAGCTTATTGAGAAGTTATATGAGTATGAGGGAAGTGAGCTTAGAAGGAACAAGATAGATTCATTGCTTGGACCTGGAATTAATATTCACAGAAATCCTCTCAATGGAAGGAACTTCGAGTATTATTCAGAAGATCCATATCTTACTGGTGCTTGCGCAGTTGCAGAGCTTAAGGGACTTCATAAGTATAATGTAACAGGAACATGCAAGCATTTTGCTACTAATAATCAGGAGACACACAGACATGAAGTAGATGCTGTAGTTTCTCAGAGAGCTCTTAGGGAGATATATCTTAAGGCTTTTGAAATGGCAGTAAGAGAGGGTGGAGCATATTGTATTATGTCAACCTATGGACCTCTTAATGGAATATATACGTCAAGCAATTATGATCTTACGACTACCATTCTTCGTAAGGATTGGGGATACAAGGGTCTTGTGATGACAGACTGGTGGGCTAAGATAAGCAGCGATAAGGACGAGCCTGCAACAATCAGATTCACAACTAACATGATTCGTTCGCAGAATGATGTATATATGGTTACGACAGATTCTGAGAAGAATACCAATGAAGATGATGCCGAGACTGGACTGGCTGAGGGAAGAATAACCAGAGGCGAGCTTCTCAGGGCAGCAGCTAATGTGTGCTATGTCCTTCGCAAGTCAGTATGTGCAATCAGACAGATTGAGGGCGAGGACGAGATTGAGGTTCTCAATCCACCTAAGGGTGCTGACAAGGTTATTAATTACATGCCTAATACAGAGGTTACAGCAGAGACAGTATTTGATATAACCAATCTCAAGACAGAAGCTGGCTGTGACAACCAGTATGCGCTCCATATTCCAACAAGAGGTGTATACGAGCTCGTATTCAAGATGAAGTCGGATGCAGGAGAGTTATCACAGACTTCTATGACCGTTACAGAGAATTCAACACTTCGTTCTACTATTACTATTAATGGAACGGGTGGAGAGTACATTGAGAGACGAGTTAAGATCGACGCATCTTATCAGGCAGACAATTATCTTAATCTGTACTTCGCTCAGACAGGAATTCAGATTGCTGAGATCAAGATGATCATGGTTAATGAACTGTCGATGGCAGACAAGCGAGACGCAGGTACTCTTGTATAGGGCTATTATAATCATAGCTAATGAGCTGTAGATGTCAGGCAAGCGAGACGCAGGTACTCTTGTATGGAGCCATTATAATTATAGCTAATGAACTGTCTGTGTTAGGCAAGCGAGACGCAAGTACTCTTGTATGGAGCCATTAATATAACCGCATAGATTTGTTATTAAAGATTAAGCCACCTATTCGGTGTGCCGCCTCACTAATCGTTAGAATACTTGTCTAACTTCTGAGGCCCGGTACATGATTAGGTGGCCTTTTTTGCGCCTTTATGGCCTCCATGCCCCGCAATTAGGCCAGTCCCAGGGCATATATTTCAAATTGTCACATTTTGCCCCACCCCTAGACCGCCCCTAGGGCATATATCCAATTATGCTTCACCATGCCCCATCCTCAGGTTAAGCCAGGGGCATATATTTCAATTTGCTGATCCATGCCCCACCCATAGACCAGCCGCAGGGCATATAATTCATATTGCTGATATTTGCCCAGAACCCAAGCCAATCCCAGGGCAAATATCCAATTATGCTCAACTATGCCCCACTCTTAGGTTAAGCTGTGGGCAAATATTTCAATTATGTTGATCCATGCCCCACCCTTAGTCCAGCCCCAGGGCATATATTTCAAATTGCCGCATTTTGCCCCACCCCTAGACCGCCCCCAGGGCATATATCCAATTATATTCCACCATGCCCCATTCCCAGACCGCCCCCAGGGCATATAATTCATATTGCTGATATTTGCCCAGAAACCAAGCTAATCCCAGGGCATATATATCATTATGCTCAACTATGCCCCGCAATCAGGCATACCATTGGGCATATATTTCAATTTGTTGATCCATGCCCCACCCTTAGTCCGCCCCCAGGGCAAATATCCAATTATATTCCTCTATGCCCATCAATTAGCCCCCCCGCCAGGGCATAATATGAGAATCTCAACTGTTTTGCCCTTACTTACTTGCAAAACAAACTTCCAGTAATGACTCTCCGCACGCTCATTGGATGTCTATCTGAAAATTAAAAGAAGTGGACCACAATGTGTTATTCAATGCTTTGGATATTGATTCATATTTCCAGAAATGAATTCTAAAAGAAATCAAAAATCAAAAATCAAAAATCAAAAATCAAAAACAAAAATCAAATATATATATTGACAACACGAAAACATAGGTATATATTAAGTGTACTAGTTGTGTTAGTACACGCAGTATTGAGTCGTATATGTCTATATAAGGAGGACGAACGGTGATACAGATTGATTATCAGGATAAGCGACCGATATATGAGCAGGTAATCGAGAAGTTCCAGAACCTTATTGTTAAGGGTGTATTACAGGAGAACGATAAGATTCCTTCCGTGAGGAGTCTTGCCATCGATCTGTCGATCAATCCCAATACAATTCAGAAGGCTTATCAGGAGCTTGAGAGACTTGGATTTATATATACGGTTAAGGGGAGAGGCAACTTTGTATCTAATCATGCGATGTGGAAGCAGGATATGGCTAACGATAGTATGAAGAAGCTTGAAGAGACACTTACAGAGCTTAATTCTCTGGGTGTTAGTAAGAGCAGGGTAGTAGAAGTTGTTGATAGAATAATGAAGGGAAGTGAGTAGATATGATAGAGATTCTTAATGTTAGTAAGAGCTTTGATGATATTGAAGCGGTGAAGAACATATCTGCAACAATAGAAGAGGGCAATGTCTTCGGAATGGTAGGAACCAACGGAGCAGGTAAGAGTACACTTATCAGAATGATAACTGGTGTACTTAAGCCAGATGCAGGTCAGGTGCTTGTAGATGGAGAGAATGTATATGAGAATGTGGCTGCCAAGCAGAAGATATTTTACATTTCAGATGAGCAGTATTTCTTTCCAGCAGCAACTGCAGAGGACATGAGAAAGTTCTATGCAGATATATACGATGAATTTGATACAGAGAGATTTAATGCACTTTTAGAGAAGCTTGGACTTGATAAGAAGCGTAAGATTTCGACATATTCCAAGGGTATGAAGAAGCAGCTTTCTGTTGTACTTGGAATCTGTTCCAATGCCAAGTATCTTCTTTGTGATGAGACTTTTGATGGTCTTGATCCTGTTATGAGACAGGCGGTCAAGAGACTGTTTGTCGGAGATCTTGAAGACAGACAGATGACACCAATTATTGCATCTCACAATCTTAGAGAGCTGGAGGATATATGTGATCACGTTGGTCTTCTTCATCAGGGAGGAATTCTTTTCTCAAGAGATATGGATGATATGAAGTGTAACATTCATAAGATGCAGTGTGTATTCAAGGATGATGAGAACAGATTAAAGTTCATGGATAAGATTGAACTTATGACAGAAGAGTCACGTGGTTCCATGTATACAATTACAGTTCGTGGAACCAAGGAAGATCTTCAGGCTGCGATAGATTCAGTAGAGACAGTTTTTGCAGAGATTCTGCCACTGTCGCTTGAAGAGATATTTATCAGTGAAACGGAGGTAGTTGGATATGACATCAAGAACATTATCGAATAAGATGTTTATACAGGAGCTCAGAAGACATCTGTGGGCTTACATTATCTCTGCATTTGTGCTTGTTATCTTTGTGCCTTTGTCGCTACTTATGGAGATTGATGGTCAGCTGATGTCAGGTTATCTGACTAGAAAGGATATCATTGAAAACATCAAGTTTTTCCTAAGTCAGGGAATGGGTGGCGGAATTGCAGTAGCACTTGTACTGGGAATAGTATTTGCTTTTATTTCATTTGGCTATCTGTATAGCAAGTCAAGAGTTGACCTGTATCACAGCATGCCACTTAAGAGAAGGAGCATGTTCATTGCAGAGTTCCTGTCGTCGGCGATACCTGTGATAGTAGCAATTGTATTGGCAGGATTGCTTGCAATAGGAGTTATTGCAGTCAAGAGATTTCTGACAGGTGAGTTACTCATACTTGCGGTGGTCACAACTCTCAGAATGGTTGTGGTATTCCTGCTTGCTATGGTTATTTCAACAATTTCAATAATGATTACAGGTAACAAAGTTGTCGGAGTACTTGGATCAATATTCCTGCTTTCATGCGCAGTTACTATTGAAGATATGATTAACTCATACTGTAACTTCTGCTTTCAGACATACGCCGGCGACTATGGCACTACGCCGTTGTGGAAGCAGTTAATCACTCCAACTACATTACTTGGACTGAATGATGACACAGTTAATGGAAGAGTACTTCTTCTTATTGCATTATTTATTGTAGAAGTGGCTATATTACTGGTTGTTGCAGTTAAGCTCTATGAGAAGAGACCTTCAGAGTGTGTTAACAGACCTCTTTGCTATGATATTCTCAAGCCAATTATAAGAATTCCAACAGTAGTAGTTGCGGCTCTTATGGGCGGAATATATGTGTCATACATTTCATCAAGCCTTCCAGCTGGATGGTATTGGGCAATGTTTATTGTATTTGCAGTAGTATCACATATTATCATGGACGCAATATTTGAGCAGGGCTTTAGAAACGCACTCAGGCATAAGCTTCAGTTAGCGATATCTATTGTTATTGCTGCTGTTATAGCTGTAATCTTTCAGTATGATTTGATTGGCTATGACAGATACTTACCAGATGCAGAAAGCTTAGAGTCAGCAAGTATTTCTCTTGAAAGTATCGAAGGAGAGATTCCATCATATGACCTCGAAAAGCCTGTTGTCGGAACATATATGCCACAGTACATTGACAGAACTAAAGACAGACTTGATAAGGTTAGATTCGAAGATACAACAACGATTCTTTCAATGGCAGGTCATGGAGTCGAGGCACTTAATCCTGAGAAGTCAGCAATTAAGAGATCTCAGGCTGAACGTAGCGGCAATGGCTATAATGAGCTGGAGAAGAACTACTATATTATCTGTTATCATCTTAAGTCAGGAAGAGACGTGTACAGAAGTTACAGAGCTCCAATGGATGCAACATATGCCGAGACTGCAGCAATATTCAAGGATGAGAATTACAAGAACAACCTGTATCTAATCAGAAAGTATATCGATAAGAACATCAATATAGAGATTACACTTTCTAACGGTTATGGAGACGAGTCGGTTACACTTCGAGGTAATGAGAACAATGCATTTCTTGCAGAGTTTGCCAAGGATCTTGATAACAGAACACTCGATACACTTGCCAACAATACTCCAATTATTGCATTGTCTGACTATGATCCGTATACATATGCTTCTTATACTAACGGATATTATCTGTACGAGACAGATTCCAACGCGCTTGCATATCTTAAGAGTATAGGCAAGGAAGTTGCACCGTCTGAGATTCGATTCAATCCGGACAAGGCTGAAGAAGTCATTATCAATGATTACAGATCAGAAGATAATCATGGTGGAAGTGTAATGGTAACATACACACCAGATAATGGATATGACAAGATTAAGCAGATCTGCGACATTGCTATTCTTGATAGCTTCACATACTGCAACAGTGTTCTTCATCCATATGTAAATGGCGTTGATATCAATGTTTCATATATCGACAATACAGGAATGAATGTCATGAGAGGATTTAGAATTCCATATGGCATGATGCCAGCAGAGGTAGAAGCGGATCTTGAGGCGGAAAAAGCAAATAACCCTCAGACAGAGGATATGCCAATGCTTCTTAGATAGTAATATAATCAATATAATACAGGGCAGATTAAGCACTAATCCCTATAGAATTACCAAGGGGTTAGTGCTTTTTTATATCGCTAAAATATGGTATTATTTATAGACTTACATTAAGGAGGAATGAGCAGCTAATGAATAAGAAAGATGTTCTTGAATTAAAGAAGAGATATAAGAAAGAATCATGCACAATTAACAGACTTGCAGGCTGTTATGTAGATGCTAACAAGCATAAAGTACTCAAGCTTAATGAAGATTTCCTTAATATGAAGGAGGAGGAATTCTTTAAGTTTATGGATATTGCTAAGAAGACAATGACAGGTACTATTGGTAACAATATCTTAGAGCTGGACTTTCCAATTGAAGAGGAGAATCCAGGCGGTAAGCAGCAGTTTCTGTATGCACTCAGAGATGATGGCCTCAACAACGAGGATCTTCTCGACAGGTTATATGATCTGATTATAGACGGATATCAGTATGTTGGGAATTATCTGATTCTTGTCTATCATGACACATATGATATTATGACACGTACGTCAGATAACATGAAGCTTGATGAGTCGGAAGAGGTATATGAGTATCTTCTGGTTGCAATCTGTCCAGTTGCTCTTTCCAAGGCGGGTCTTGGATACAGGGCAGATGAGAACAGAATCGGTGCAAGAATCCGCGACTGGGTTGTAGGTGTTCCGGATCTGGGCTTCCTGTTCCCAGCCTTTGACAATAGAAGCGCAGATATCCATAAGGTGGATTACTTTGTACGTGATGCCAAGGATTCACATGCAGAATTCGTTGAAGATGTACTTGGATGTGGAGCTAAGAGAACAGCTGTTGAACAGCGTACGACTTTCTCTGCAATTGTTAAGAGAGCATATGGAATAGATGAGGTAGCTGGCGAAGAGGCTCTTATGAATATTCAGGAGAGCTTCAATGCAAGAATTGATACTGGCGAAGAGATGACAGAGTCACAGCTTGCTTCGATTGTTCTTGATGAGCCAACTATCACAGAGATACTCGATGAGAATGGTATCGAGGGAGAGCAGGCAAGAATTATTAAGGAAGTTACACTGGAGGAGTTTGCCGATGAGATTCCTTGTGTGGCTAATCTTATAGACAATAAGGCACTCACTGCCAATGCCAAGGAGAAGGAGAAGAAGGAGCTTGTTAAGGAAGTGGCTTCTCTTAAGAATGAGCTCGCCGAGACGAAGAAAGAGCTTAAGGAAGGCATCTCAGGTGATGAAGTCAAGACTTATGACGTAGTTGTCAGAGTTAAGCCAGAGAAGGCAACTCAGATTAAGTCATCTGTAGTTGATGGACAGAAGTGTCTGATTATCCCAATGAATGAGAATGAGAACGCCAATGTTAATGGAGTTAATACTACAGTATAGATTGGCAATAATAAGACAGTACTATGAACGAGAACTTTGATATTCAGGAAGAACTTCATAAGTTGCCCAAGTCACCAGGCGTGTACATTATGCATGACAGGCATGATGAGATTATCTACGTCGGTAAGGCAGTTAACCTTCACAGCCGTGTCAGGTCCTACTTCAGGGAGAACATAGGCCGTGGACCCTGGATAGACAGAATGGTAAGCCTTATCAGTTACTTCGAGTATATCGTAACTGATTCAGAGTTAGAGGCTCTTGTTCTTGAGAATAACCTGATAAAAGAGCATCACCCTAAGTACAACACGATGCTTATGGATGACAAGACATATCCATATATCAAGGTGACTGTGGATGAGGAATTTCCGAGAATTCTTTTTTCCAGAGAGATGAAGAAGGATCGTGCGAGATACTTTGGTCCTTATACTTCGGCAGCAGCTGTTAAGGATACTATTGAGTTAATCAATAAGATATATAAGTTAAGGACGTGTAATAATCGTGTACAGTGTGGTAAGCAGACAACGGACAGACCGTGTCTTAATTATCACATAGGACAGTGTATGGCACCATGCACGGGTGAAGTAAGTAGTGAGGAATATGCTGTAGCTGTATCCAAGGCGCTAGAGTTTCTTGGTGGTAATTACGGCCCAGTTATCAAGTCACTTGAGAATAAGATGACACAGGCGTCAGAAGAGATGAACTTCGAGCAGGCTGCATCCTACAGAGACCTACTTGCCAGTGTTAAGCAGATTGCCCAGAAGCAGAAGATTACAGACAGCGACTGTGAGGACAGGGATATTCTTGCTGTGTATCACAAGGATACAGATGCGGTCGTACAGGTCTTCTTCGTACGTGGCGGTCGAATGATAGGTAGAGAACATTTCTTTTTGCGTACATCTGAAGAGAGTGCGGATGGAGAGATACTGTCAAGCTTCGTGAAGCAGTATTATGCAGGAACACCTTATCTTCCGAGGGAGCTGATTCTGCAGACAGAGGTTGAGGACATAGAGCTGCTTACACAGTGGATGAGTGACAGACGAGGTGCCAGAGTATATATCAAGATACCAAAGATTGGTCAGAAGAATAAGCTTGTTGAGCTTGCAAAGCAGAATGCAAAGCTTGTTCTTACTCAGGATAAGGAGCGTATCAAGCGCGAAGAGGGAAGGACGATAGGAGCTGTTAAGGAGATAGCAGGACTTCTTGATCTTCCCAAGGTCAACAGGATGGAAGCCTTCGATATCTCCAATATATCCGGTTTTGAGAACGTTGGATCGATGGTTGTATTCGAAGGTGGCAAGCCGAAGCGAAGTGATTACAGAAAGTTCAAGATTAAGACAGTTGCAGGTCCCGATGATTATGCCTGCATGAGAGAAGTGCTTACGAGACGGTTCACTCATGGGCTGACAGAGAGGGAAGAGATCAAGGCTAGTGGTGGTGACGAAGAATACGGAAGCTTTAACAGATTTCCTGACCTGATTATGATGGATGGTGGTAAGGGTCAGGTAGGTATTGCACTTCAGGTTCTTGATGAACTTCATATAGATATTCCAGTCTGTGGAATGGTCAAGGATGACAATCACAGGACCAGAGGTCTGTACTTTAATAATATAGAGATTCCGATAGACAGGGCGAGTGAGGGCTTTAAGCTCATTACCAGAGTTCAGGATGAGGCACACAGATTCGCCATTACTTTCCATAGGAGTCTGAGACTCAAGGATCAGGTACATTCGGTGCTTGATGATATTCCAGGAGTAGGACCAGCGAGACGAAAGGCGCTAATGAAGCACTTTGACAGCATTGATGATCTTAAGAATGCAAGTCTTGATGATATTTACGCTGTACCAGATATTCCGGCAAGACAGGCACGTGAGATATACCAGTTTTTCCATGAGGAAGAAGTGACGTCAGGTGAGCAATAGTTATAAGGTGTCATCTTTTATTGAGTGCGAAAGTATGATAAAATATTAGTCAGCTGTAGCCCCTTGTATTGAGGGAGAATGATAGATGAGGTTAAGGATATGGCAAGCGTAAAGTTATCAGAAATTATCGAACACGAGAAGTTAGAGAATCTTACACCAGAGATTGATATCAAGAGCATCAAGATTACACAGCCTGATATCAACAGACCTGCTCTTCAGATTGCAGGATATTTTGAGCATTATGAAGCTACAAGACTTCAGATTATCGGTTTTGTAGAGTATACATATATGGAGAGTCTTCCAGTTGAGAGACAGAAGGAAGTATTTAATCAGCTTCTTTCACATCCAATTCCAGGAATAATCTTCTGTAGAGAGCTTCAGCCTAATGAGCTCTTCAGACAGATAGCTGTAGAGAAGGGTGTTCCACTTCTGATGACTAAGAAGGCAACATCTGCGTTTACTGCCGAGATTATCAGATGGCTTAATGTTAAGCTTGCTCCAATGATCTCTGTTCATGGAGTATTAGTAGATGTCTACGGTGAAGGTGTACTTATTACAGGTGAGAGTGGAATCGGTAAGTCCGAGGCAGCACTCGAGCTTATCAAGAGAGGACATCGTCTTGTTACTGATGACGTTGTTGAGATTCGTAAGGTATCTGATGAGACACTTATTGGTACAGCTCCTGATATTACTAAGCATTTCATCGAGCTTAGAGGTATTGGTATTATCGATGTTAAGACACTTTTCGGTGTATCGAGCGTTAAGGATTCGCAGAGTATAGATCTTGTAATCAGACTTGAAGACTGGGATAAGGATAAGGAGTATGACAGACTTGGACTTGAAGAGGAGTTCATAGATTACCTTGGCAATAAGGTTGTCTGCCACAATATTCCTATCAGACCAGGACGTAATCTTGCAATTATCTGCGAGTCGGCAGCAGTTAATCACCGTCAGAAGAAGATGGGATACAATGCAGCGCAGGCGCTCTATGAGAGAGTGCAGAAGTCACTTGCAAAGCGTCGTGAGGAAGAAGAGGAAGAATAGGGTTCTATTAAGATCGGGACTTAAGCAAATATAACTAGAATGTAGCGACGTGGTCGCGTCGGATAGGTAAGGAGATAAGAGATGAAGTACGTATTTGGTGTAGATGTAGGTGGAACAACGGTAAAGCTTGGTTACTTTGACCTTGAAGGTAATGTAATCGATAAGTGGGAGATTCCTACAAGAACAGAGAATAATGGTTCCAATATTATTCCAGATATAGCAGGAAGCATTATGGTTAAGCTTGCACAGAAGGATATCGATAAGAAGGATATCGTTGGCGTAGGTATTGGTGTTCCAGGTCCTGTTACAGATGATGGTACAGTACTTGTAGCGGTTAATCTTGGATGGGGTAAGTGCAATCCTAATAAGGAACTTGGTGATCTTCTTGGTGTACCTGTTAAGACAGCTAATGATGCCAATGTCGCAGCTCTTGGTGAGATGTGGAAGGGTGGCGGACAGGGCCACAAGGATATGGTAGCTGTAACACTTGGAACAGGTGTTGGTGGCGGTGTTATCATCGGCGGTAAGGTTATATCAGGTTCCAATGGAGCAGGCGGAGAGATCGGCCATATTCACCTTGAAGATAATGAGACAGAGCAGTGTGGATGTAAGGGATATGGATGTCTTGAGCAGTATGCATCTGCTACAGGTATCGTGAGAATAGCAAAAAAGAAGCTTGCAGACAGTAGTAAGCCAAGTGTACTTCGTGAAGAAGAAGTAACAGCCAAGGCAATCTGGGATGCTGTTAAGGCAGGTGATGAGCTTGCCAAGGAGACAGCAGAGATTTATGGTGAATACCTCGGAAAGGGACTTGCGGCAGTTGCAGGAGTTACTAATCCAGAGATCTTCGTTATCGGTGGTGGTGTTTCCAAGGCTGGAAGAGTTGTTATTGAGTACATGGAGCCATACTTTGAGAAGTATGCTTTCCCTGGAACCAAGAATGCCAAGTTCGTTCTTGCTAAGCTCGGTAATGATGCAGGTATCTATGGTGCAGCCAAGCTTGTTATCGAATAACAATAGTTACAGATCTGTCAGGTGAAGTAACGAGATCAATGATGGTGTTGGCTATTTAGCTGAAGTAACGCCTGCATTGATGATGGGCCATTCAGCTGAAGTAACAGATTTAATACTTGATTAATGTGCAGCAGGTCTGTCAGGTGGGAGTGCCAGACAGACCTGCTGACTGTAAAAATGGACAAGGAGTGCATATATGCAACAGTCTGTTATATACAAGAGACTGTGTGACCTTCTTAGTAAGGAGAGAGTGCTTGTAGATGAACCTATGAGCAGACATACGACCTTCAGAGTAGGTGGACCAGCAGACTTATTCATAAGCATAGAGAGTGCTAAAGAGCTAAGTGACGTTGTAAGAATTCTCAGCGAAGAGGATGCAGATTACTATATTCTTGGTAATGGAAGTAATGTGCTTGTAGCTGACAGTGGACTCAGAGGAGTTGTAATCGAACTGGGACGTGGCTTTGCTGATATAGAACTAATCGAAGAATCTGATGATAGTGTGTATATTCAGGCTACAGCAGGATGTCTTCTTAGTTCGTTAGCTGCTTTCGCCCACAGGAATGGTCTTACAGGACTTGAATTTGCCGCTGGAATTCCTGGTACTGTCGGAGGCGCAATGGTTATGAACGCCGGAGCTTATGATGGTGAGATGAAGGATGTGGTTAGTAGTGTTACAGTGTATGATATGTCAACGCACGAGTCAGTAACACTTAGTAATGATGAAATGCACTTTGATTACAGACACAGTGTGCTTAAGGAGAAAGAAGGACTGATTGTCACCAGTGTTATCTATAGACTTGTCAGAGGTGATATGGAGTCCATCAAGGCAAAAATGGATGATTTTTCCCAAAGACGCAGAAGTAAGCAGCCTCTCGAGTATCCTAGTGCCGGATCAACCTTTAAGAGACCAGCGGGCTTCTTCGCGGGAAAGCTTATAGAGGATTCCGGACTGCGTGGCTACTCAGTTGGGGGAGCGCAGGTATCTGAGAAGCACTGTGGATTTGTTATTAACAGAGATAATGCAACGGCAGCAGATATTAAGAATCTCATCAGCGAGGTTCGTGAGGCTGTCTACGCTGATACAGGAGTAAGACTTGAGACAGAAGTCCTCATGCTTGGAGAATTCTAGAGAAGCTGTCGGGACAGATTAAGTGTCGTCGAGAGCTGTAGCAGGCTGTCGGGACGGGACTCAGAGTTCATCGAGAGCTGTAGCAGGCTGTCGGGACGGGGTAAGGTATCATGAGATTCGTAGTTGTTACAGGAATGAGTGGTGGCGGAAAGCGAACCGCCATGAAGATGTTGGAGGATACGGGATTCTATTGTGTAGACAATCTTCCATTGCCACTCATTGATAAGTTTGTTGAATTAATCACGACACCCAACGGTGAGATTCAGAAGGTTGCTCTCGGGCTTGATGTCAGAGCAGACCAGAATTTTGATGAAGCCCAGATTACACTTAATAAGCTAAGAGACAAGGGCTATGAATTCGAGATTCTGTTCCTAGATGCGAATGATGAGACACTTATCAAGAGATATAAGGAGAGCAGGAGACTTCATCCACTTGCTACTCTTGAGGACAGTCGCGCTGAGAGTGGAATTCGCAAGGAGCGAGCAATTCTTGAGAGAATTAAGAAGGAAGCGGACTACGTCATCGACACATCTCATCTGCTCACAAGGAATCTCAAGGGTGAGATTGAGCGAATATTTGTGGATAATGTCAGATACAATTCGCTAATGGTTAATATAGTATCGTTTGGATTTAAGCATGGAATACCTGTTGATGCAGATATTGTCTTTGATGCGAGATTCCTGCCTAATCCATATTATATAGAAGAACTCAAGCCACTTACTGGTAATGATAGTGCGGTAAGGGATTATGTAATGGGATTTGACGAGGCGAAGAAGTTCTTGGACAAAATTGTCGATATGTTAGAATTCCTCCTCCCAGGATATGTGAAGGAAGGAAAGCATGAATTGATCGTTGGCATTGGATGTACAGGCGGACAGCACAGATCGGTCACACTTGCCAATGAGCTGTATTCACGGATGAAGAACTTTGGTGACTTTGGTTGGGCCATTGGTCACAGGGATATATGAATGTCCTCAGACATGGCGTCATAGGGCAAGAGGTACAGGATGTCATTTTCAGGTAATGTTAAGGATGAGATAGCACAGCATATTAGTTCAGCAAGACACTGCAACCTGGCAGAACTTGCTTCGATTATACAGTTCTGCGGTAAAATTGGCCGACTCTCAGATTGTAGAGATACGTTAGTTATTGCAACCGAGAATGAGAACGTATACAGAAAATGCTTTACTTTACTTAAGAAAACATTTAATATTAACTCATTGCTTGATACTGAATCGGACAGTTCGTCCAGATATGAGATGGTGTTGAGTGATAGGGAAGAGATATGGAGCATTCTTCAGGGCCTTAAGATAATTGGTTCAGACGGAGTGTTCAGAGGACTTGGCGAGCCGGTTAATCCTTTGCTTATCAAGAATGCCTGCTGTAAGAGAGCATATCTTAGAGGAGCGTTTCTATGTACGGGTTCTATCAGTGATCCTAATAAGGGATATCATCTTGAACTGGTATGTGATACAGAAGATCAGGCTAAGCAGATAATAGATGTTCTTTCATATTTCGACCTGGAAGGCAGAATGGTTGTGCGCAAGAAGTATTATGTGGTATATATGAAGGAAGGTGCAGCGATAGTGGACTTTCTTAATATATGCGAGGCACATGTAGCGCTGATGGAGCTTGAGAATCTGCGAATTGTCAGAGAGATGCGCAATTCCATCAACAGAAGAGTCAACTGTGAGGCTGCCAATATAACAAAGACGGTTAATGCTGCTACTAAGCAGATTGAAGAGATAGAGTACTTAAGAGACCATTATGGTTTTAACAATCTTCCAGCCAATCTACGAGAGATGGCGGAAGTACGACTGGAACATCCAGACGCGACACTCGCGGAACTTGGAGGATATCTTGATCCTCCTGTTGGCAAGAGTGGAGTCAATCACAGATTAAGAAGATTAAGTGAAATTGCAGGACAGATGTAGAGTCACGAGGAGGAAAGTTATGAAGTCTAAGGAGATTACAATTCGCTTGGAGAACGGATTGGAAGCAAGACCTGTAGCTATGCTTGTACAGGTTGCCAGCCAGTATGATAGTACAATCTATCTTGAGTCAGAGGGCAAGAAGGTTAATGCTAAGAGCATTATGGGCATGATGAGCCTTGGCCTTGACACAGGAGAGAAGGTAACAGCTATCGTTGATGGTTCTGATGAAGATGCAGCCATCGAAGGCATTGAGAACTACTTAAGCGGCAAGTAATTAGATATTGCATTATGGTTTAGCCCGAGCATTGATTGCTTGGGCTATTTCTACTTAAGCGTAGAAGTAGATATATATACTATTGCAGTAAGTGGAAGAGATAATCAGCTCAAGCAGAGAAGTGGATTCGCATACTATTGTAGTAAGTGGAGGTGACAGACATGTCAAAAAAGTTGCTTTTTATATATAATCCTCGTTCGGGAAGGGGTCAGATAAAGTCGCATCTTCTGGATATGATAGATGTATTCGTTAAGAATGGATATGAGGTTACAGCATATCCAACACAGTATAGCGGCGATGCCCAAAGGGCTGTAGTTGAGCGTAAGCCAGATATAGATATGATTGTCTGTAGCGGTGGCGATGGCACGCTTGATGAAGTTGTGACAGGTATGATGAGTTGTGATAAGAGGATTCCCATTGGTTATGTGCCGGCTGGAAGTACCAATGACTTTGCCAACAGTCTTGGGATTCCGAAGTCTATGCCGAAGGCAGCAGAGGTTGCCATGAGAGGGCAGGATTTTGCATGTGATATAGGACACTTTAATGATGACATTTTTGTCTATGTGGCTGCCTTTGGAATGTTCACAGATGTTTCGTATGATACGGACCAGCAGCTTAAGAATGTTCTTGGTCATATGGCGTATGTAATTGAAGGGGCAAAGAGACTTCCAATAACGACGTCATATCATTACAGGATTGAATATACATATGAGGGTAAGGTCGAGGTCATAGAGGATGACTTCCTTCTGGGCATGGTAACTAATTCGAAGTCAGTAGGTGGCTTCAAGAATATCACAGGTAGGCATGTTAAGCTTGATGACGGCGTCTACGAGGTGACACTTGTCAGAAGGCCAAGGACATTGGTAGAGCTTCATAAGATTCGCGAGGCGATTGATTCCAGAGAGGTGGATCTCAACATGATGCTGACCTTCAAAGCAAGTTCAATCACTTTTTCCGGAGATAAGGCGGTTGCATGGACGCTTGATGGAGAATTCGGTGGCGAGCACAAGATGGTTAACATAACCAACGAAAAGCAGGCTCTGACAATTATGGTGCCTTGAGGAAAGGTTGATTATAGGCGTTAATTAAGGAAAATTCTTGTTTTCTTTTAATGAGTATTGTTATATAATAGCAACGGATGGTCTAACGACCAACATTGAATGACTAATTTATGGAGGTAATAGAAATGGCATTAGTTACAACAACTGAAATGTTCAAGAAGGCTTACGATGGCGGATATGCTGTTGGTGCTTTCAATGTTAACAACATGGAGATCGTTCAGGGTATCACAGAGGCAGCAGGCGAGCTTAACAGCCCTGTAATCCTTCAGGTATCTAAGGGAGCACGTGCTTACGCTAACCACACATATCTTGTTAAGTTAGTAGAGGCAGCTGTTGCTGAGAATCCACAGATCCCAATCGCTCTTCACCTTGATCATGGTGATAGCTTCGAGCTTTGCAAGAGCTGTATCGATGGTGGATTTACATCAGTTATGATTGATGCATCTTCTAAGTCTTTCGAGGATAATATCGCACTTACAAAGCAGGTTGTTGAGTACGCACACGACAAGGGTGTTGTAGTTGAGGCTGAGCTTGGTACACTTGCTGGTATCGAGGACGAGGTAGTTGTAGAGTCTGGTAACGAGGCATATACTCGTCCAGAAGAAGTAGAAGAGTTCGTTGATAAGACAGGTTGTGATTCACTTGCAATCGCTATCGGTACATCACACGGTGCATACAAGTTCACTGCTGATCAGTGTACAAGAAACGCAGAAGGAATCCTTGTTCCACCACCACTTCGTTTCGACGTTCTTGAGGAGATCATCAAGAAGCTTCCTGGCTTCCCAATCGTTCTTCATGGTTCTTCATCAGTTCCACAGGAGTTCGTTAAGATGGTTAACCAGTACGGCGGTAACATGCCAGATGCTGTAGGTATTCCAGAAGAGCAGCTTCGTGAGGCAGCTAAGCTTGCTGTATGTAAGATCAATATCGCGCCAGCCATCCGTCTTGCTATGACAGGTAATATTCGTAAGTACTTTGCTGAGCATCCAGATCACTTCGATCCACGTCAGTACCTTAAGCCAGCTCGTCAGGCTGTTAAGGACATGGTTGCACACAAGATCGTTAACGTTCTTGGTTCAGACGGTAAGGCTTGATTATAACCATATGATTTTAGGGGCTATCCATTGGATAGCCCTTTTTTGTTATGGTGACGAGGAAAATGTTTTGGGCTTGCCCAAAACATTTGACGACTACTAATCATCGATAAAACTCGTGAAACGTGTTTTATCGCGGTTGTGGCGACGAGCAAGATCTTGGGCATATAAGTCATTTTTGTTGTCTATGCCCTGCCACCAATCGTCACCCAGGGCATATAATTCATTTCCGCCATCTATGCCCCGGCATAATCCCAGCCATGGGGCAAATAATTCATTTTTGCCATCTATGCCCCGGCACCAATCATCGCCCAGGGCAAATAATTCATTTTTGTCATCTATGCCCCGGCACCAATCGTCGCCCAGGGCAAATAAGTCATTTTCATCATCTATGCCCCGGCATAATCCCAGCCATGGGGCAAAATAATTCATTTTTGTTGTCTATGCCCCGGCATTAATCGCCACCCAGGGCAAAAGAAGTCAATTTTGCCATCTATGCCCCGGCACGAATCACCACCCAGGGCAAAATAATTCATTTCCACTACCTATGCCCCACCACTAAGCCCGTCACAGGGCAGAAAAATCAAAATCATCACTTATGCCCCCCATAGAGAGGGCGCCATCAAAAGTAACGACCATTTACTCCCCAAATATGTAAGAAAGCTTCAGGTTAAGTGCATTGATGTCAAGCGGAAACTCGTCTGATTCATAAGTTAATATCAGATTATAATCCGGATAAATTCCATTTTTACAATATGCCTGTAATTTCTTGCAACAGGTACCCACATACTGCTCGTTGTCCATTATTCCAAAATGTTCAAGGTACCATATTTTGAAATCTCTTGGATTCAGAATTGTGAAGTCAGGATAGAAAGTCTGACCGTCAAGAACTAGTGGGCATTCATACTTGAAAGGGATGTTTTTGTGAATAAGTAGATTTGCTATAAGAGCTTCTGATTTTGATCGGACAACAAGATCTGAGATGGTATTATGAGTAAGCTTTTCAGGGTGATAAGGATTTGGATCATATGGAGTATTGAGCCATGCAGCGACACTTGGAATAGATGTGCTATTTTTTTCCATATCATTGAAAAGTGGTGAGTACCTACTGTCGGTCAGCATGTCATCATAGATCAGCTGGTAGTTATCCTTGTGATATTTCGAATATTGCTGCAGAGCCTTGAGCTCGCTTTTAAGAACCTGTTTTTTAGTCGTCAGATATTTTTTCTTTGCGAGGAGAGCTGCCAGTTGCTGGCCTGACTTTGGGAGATATGTCGTATTAGACTGGTCGCTTATGTACCATTTTGTGCGTTTGCCATTGATTGTGCTTATCAATTTGCCGGGTGGCAACGTAAGGAGTTCGCTCTCAACTAATTCCAAGTCGCCTTCAATTTGCGTAATTCTCATCTTAGTATCTAGTAAGTTCATATTAACCTCGTATATAATTATAATAATTTGAAACATCAGCAGAAACGCTGCAGTGACACTGAAAAAGTGAAATGTTATAGAAGTAAGTGCAATTCTAACATAACGCGTTGCGTTTTGCAACAAGAAATGAGGAACATATGGGTAAAAAAGAAGAAAAGACTAACGTAATGAGAGTATTGGATCAGAAGAAGATATCGTACAATCATTATTCTTACGAACCTGACGCAACTCTCACGGGCGAGGAGATTGCCGAGATTCTTTCGGAAGATGTGGACAAAGTGTTCAAGACTTTGCTCGCAACCAACGGCAAGAATGTGTATTACGTGTTCATGGTGCCAGCTAACCGCGAACTCAATCTCAAGAAGGCTGCCAAGGCCGTCGGCGAGAAGAGCATAGAGATGGCCAAGGCGAAGGATCTGCTTTCCCTCACAGGTTATGTGCACGGTGGCTGCTCGCCGATTGGAATGAAGAAGCAGTACAAGACAACTATACACGAGAGCGCACGAGACTTCGACACAATTATATATAGCGGCGGTAGAGTAGGCTTCCAGGTTGAGACAACGCCATCTGATCTGGAAAAAGTGGTAGCGCTTAACTATGTCGATATTTGCGACTAGCATGACATAGCCAGGGCGAACACCGTGTGCAGGGCAAAGGAATCAATTATGCAATATATGCCCCGGCAGCACGCAATCGCCAGGGCAAAAGAATCAATTATGCAATATATGCCCCAGCAGCACGCAATCGCCAGGGCAAAGAAGTCAAAATCAGCCTATATGCCCCGGCAATGATTCCAGGTCAGGGCAAAGGAATCAATTATGCAATATATGCCCCGGCAGTACGCAATCGCCAGGGCAAAGAAGTCAAAATCAGCCTATATGCCCTGGCAGCATGTAATTCCCAGGGCAAAAGCAAGCATATTTACATATATGCCCCGTTGCCCATCAGTTCCCGGGGCAAAGAAGTCAAAATCAATCTATATGCCCCGTTGTCCATCAGTTCCCAGGGCAAAAAAGTCAAAACAAATCTATATGCCCTGGCAGCATGTAATTCCCAGGGCAAGAAGCAAGCAAATTTACATATATGCCCCGTTGCCCATCAGTTCCCGGGGCAAAAAGCAAGCAAATTTACATATATGCCCAGACACAAGCCAAACCCCAGGGAAAAAGCAAGCAAATTTACATATATGCCCCAGCAGTACGCAAGCCTCAGGGCAAAAGCAAGCATTTCGCTATATATGCCCCACCCACCTCAGTAATCTACTCACCCCACTCAGCCAACTCAACATGCCAGCATCAATTAGCAATAACATTGAAGATAAATTACAAATGTGCTATAACGATAGTTAAGGTCATCCGAAGAATTCCAGTAAGCAGAGCAGAAAAGAGCCTCGGCTCGAAGAATTCCAGTTAGCGAGGCAGGAAAGAGCCTCGGCTCGAAGAATTCCAGTAAGCAGAGCAGGAAAGAGCCTCGGCTCGAAAAATTCCAGTAAGCGGAGCAGGAAAGAGCCTCGGCCCGAAGAATCTAATGATCTTAGGCTATGCCACAAAAGGCAGGCTGAATCACTATAATGTGCGAGCTGCCACACGGCAGACCAACAACACAGATATGGAGAGCAGGAGAATATGTTCAACAATACTAATAAGAAGAGTAATGAAAAGGGATTAAAGATAGTAATCGTCGGTTGTGGTAAGGTTGGTTCCACGCTAGTGGAACAGCTTAGCAAGGAAGGCCACGATGTAACAATAATTGATAAGGATGCATCCAAGATACAGATGATAACTAACATGTACGATGCAATGGGCGTTGTCGGCAATGGCGCAACATACAGCAGCCAGGTGGATGCAGGAATAGAAAAGGCTGATCTGCTTATTGCAGTTACAGATTCGGATGAGCTCAATCTTCTGTGCTGTACGGTGGCTAAGCGAGTTGGTCACTGTGTAACAATCGCAAGAGTTCATACACCGGAGTATAGTAAGGAAGCCAAGTACCTCAAGGACAAGCTTGGTCTTGAGATGATTATCAATCCGGAATTCGAGGCTGCCAAGGTAATCTCAAGAATTCTCTATCTCCCTACAGCTGAGGAGGTTAGCTCCTTTGCTCATGGTCAGGTCGAGATGGTTCGAATCAGAATACCAGAGGGTAACCGCCTTGAGGACATGAAGATTAAGGACCTTGGACGTAGTGTTACAGGTAAGGTCGTAATCTGTGCGGTTGAGCGTGAAGGTGAGGTCTTCATCCCTTCAGGTGAATTCATTCTTAGAAAAGGTGATCTGATTAGCTTTGTTGCCTCTCGTAAGGAGACGCTGTCATTCCTTAAGAACATTGGATTTAAGACAGGAAAAGTTAAGGACACTTTGATTGTTGGAGGCGGCAAGAGCACATATTATCTTGCAGACATGCTCATTAAGGCAGGTATTGAGGTAAGAATAATTGAGCAGAACCATGCAAAATGTGAGAGTTTAAGCATACTGCTCCCTAAGGCTACAATAATTAACGAGGACGGAACAAGTGAGGAAGCGCTCAAGGAAGCAGGTCTTCAGACAGTACAGGCTTTCATTCCGTTAACAGGAATGGATGAAGAGAATGTACTTCTTAGTCTTCATGCAAAGCAGACTTCAGAGGCCAAGGTTGTTACAAGAATCTCCCGCAACAACTTCAAGGGAATTGTAGAGAATATGGATCTTGGAAGTGTAATCTATCCAAAGTATATTACTTCAGATGCAATAGTTGCATATGTAAGAGCCAGGACAAAGTCGAAGGGATCTAATGTTGAGACATTATATCAGATGTTTGATTCCAAGGCAGAAGCAATCGAGTTCAAGGTAGGAGCCAAGTCAAGTGTTACAGGAACACCTCTTATGGAACTCAAGCTCAAGAAGAATCTCCTTATCGCATATATTAACAGAGGCGGTGAGGTGGTATATCCAGGTGGATCTGATACCATTGAAGTTGGCGACAGAGTTATGATTGTTACAACTCACAAGGGCTTCAACAACCTGGAAGACATCCTCGCATAGAATTAGCTGGAAAACATGGGCAAACATGGAATAGTGCTCAGCCGTGGAAAACATGGGCAAACACGGAATAGTGCTCAGCCGTGGTTTACATGGGCAAACACGGAATAGTGCTCAGCCAGGCCATGTGTGGGCAATCATAATTATAGAACATCAATTAGGCGGATTTATAGAATGAACAGTGCAATGATTAGAAAGATTATTGGTCATATATTGAGAGTGGAGGGCGGACTGCTGCTTCTGCCATGTATAGTCGCATTGGCATACAGGGAGCAGGTAGGTTTCGTATATCTTATTGTTGCGGGTGCGGCGATGATACTTGGAAGTATATTGATACTTACCAAGACACCTGATACTACAATATATCTCAAGGATGCTTGTGTTGCGACATCACTTAGTTGGATTGTATTAAGTCTTGTAGGCGCGATTCCTTTTACCGCCACAGGCGAGATTCCTTCATATGTTGATGCGTTGTTTGAGACGATATCAGGATTTACAACGACTGGTTCAAGTATATTATCAGATGTGGAGTCGCTGTCACGCACGACTCTGTTCTGGAGAGACTTCACACACTGGGTTGGCGGAATGGGAGTGCTTGTATTCCTTATGTCAATCGTGTCACTTAGTGGCGGGTCTACAATCAATCTGATGAAGGCAGAGTCGCCCGGACCATCTGTTGGCAAGCTGACCCCAAAGATTAAGTCGACTGCGAGAATGCTGTATCTGATATATACAGGTCTGACGTTATCCATGATGATATTCCTTCTTCTTGGAGGATGCGACCTTTTCGATTCCGTAACCATCGCCTGTGGTACAGCCGGAACAGGTGGATTCGGCACAAGAAATGATTCGCTGGCAAGCTTTAGCCCTTATGTTCAGTGGGTTGTCGTAATATTTATGCTTTTATTCGGTGTCAATTTCAATGCATTTTATCTGTTAGTAATGCGTAAGTTCAAGGAAGCTTTCAGCATAGAAGAGGTAAAATGGTACCTGATTGTCATCCTCAGTTCGACTGTAATAATATTCGTAAACGTAAGAAATCTATTCGCTTCAGCTGGCGAGGCTGTCAGACATTCGGCATTCCAGGTTCTGTCCGTTATGACGACCTCGGGATTTGCGACGGCAGACTTTGATCAGTGGAACACAACGGCCAAGATGATACTCATGCTGTTAATGTTCGTTGGCGCCTGTGCAGGAAGTACGGGTGGTGGTATGAAGGTGAGTCGATTCATCGTGATGCTTCGTACTATGCGTAAGGAGATAGGTGCATACCTTTATCCAAAAAGTGTGAAGAAGATTATGTTTGAGGGCAAGCCTGCAGAGCACGAGATGATAAGGTCAATCAACACGTATCTGGTTACGTATATTTTGATATTTGTAATTTCTCTGTTTCTTCTTAGCTTCCAGGGTGAGGATATGACGACAACATTTACCTCAGTTGCGACTTGTATTAATAACATAGGTCCTGGACTTAATAAGGTAGGTCCGACCTGCAACTTTGGATTTATGTCAACCTTTTCGAAGTTTGTGCTGATGTTTGATATGTTGGCAGGCCGACTTGAACTGTTCCCTATACTGATTCTTCTTCATCCTAAGATGATTAAGGACCTGGTCGTAGGAAGCTTCAGACCTGGAAGACAGTAGATAAGGCTGACAGTTGCTTAAGATGAGCTGTAGCAGGCTTCAGACCTGGAAGACAGTAGGCTGACGACTGCTCTCAATCGGTCACAGCATATAAAGTTAACAATTTGTTTACATCAGGTCGCAGTGGTTTCATATTTATCTGATAGGATTATAGGTAGTAGCGATGAGGGTTACCTGGACGGACAGGGAGAAGTCCTTGTTGTCCGCCATTATCTGTATCTGGATGGATAATATATGAAGAGACGGCATGTTATTATTCCGGCAGCAGCTGTGATAGCGACAGCATTTCTCAATGTGCTTGCCTGGAACAGCGTGGAGTTCTGCGACTGGTATATCAAGAATATTTTTCCGATATGGGGAGAGACCTATGGACGGCTGATGTCCAGGGCATCAATATCGGTTGGTGAGATAATGATCGTACTTGCACTGATACTCGTAGCAATGGCTATAGTATTAGGGTTAGTTGCGGTCATTTTTGCGTCTATAAGGGTGTGTGCGCGTCACAGAAGGCGTGTCACAGGTGAGCAGGACCTGGCTGGAAGTGATATTAGATGCAGAAGGCGTGACGCAGGTGAGCAGGACCTGGCTGGAAGCAGATATATGAGATTCTACGGCGCATATATAAGAGGACTGATCTGTATCGTGTCAGTTGTCTGTCTTGTGATGACGCTTAACTGCTACATGCTTTATCACAGTTCCACATTTGAACAGAGATATCTGGAGGAGTACCTGATTGGAGATCATGAATATACTGTTGAGGAGCTGGGGCAGTTACGGGACTTTGTAGTGACGAGGGCCAATGAATACAGTAAGCTTGTCGAGCGTGACGAGAATGGCCTGATAGTATATGACGGTGACATGGGTGCTACTGCCATAGAGGCAATGAAGTCCTTATCAGAAGACTATCCTGAGCTGGGTGGATTCTATACGACTCCGAAGCCTTTTGCGGCAAGTGAGTTCTTCTCGCAGCAGTATATGAAGGGATATTACTTTCCGTTTTCGATGGAGGCCAACTACAACGATGTGATGTATATAGTATCCAAGCCTGCCACGATGTGTCATGAGCTTTCGCATACCAAGGGCTTCATACGTGAAGATGAGGCCAATATGATCAGCTTCCTCGCATGTGTGCACTCTGATGATCCGCTATTTGTGTACAGTGGCTACATGTCGGTACTTAACTATATTGATAATGATTTTAAGAAGAGCATAGGCAATGATATGTCCACGTACAATCAGCACGTCAGAATTAGAAAGAGAGTTAAGCTCGACAATGTTTTCCTGACAGATGATGCGTGGGAGAAGGTGGAGCAGAAGGCTGTCATCAGTACGGAAACCGTGAAGAAGGCGAGTCATACCTTCGTTGAGACGAATCTTAAGGCCAACGGAGTAGAGCAGGGAGCGGCAGTCTATTGTGAGGTCGTCGGGCTTCTTATGGATTATTATGTATGTGGAGTCGATGAACTTGTAAGTCGCGATATATATCTGGCGTCGCAGGAAGAGTAGGAGACGCATGATATAGTGGCTTTATATCGGGAAAATACAAGATATATTAACGCTACTATAAACGTTAGATATTTCAAGCGAAAATGTTGAAATCATGAGAGAAAAGAGGTAAAATGTTATGGCGGTCGAAGTAGGTCGGTCGTAGAGTATTATATGAAAAGGAGAAAAGATATGGGTAAGTTAACGAGAAGACTACTTGCCGGAGTACTTTCAGTACTTATGGTAGTATCTTCAGTACCAGCAAGCACATTCGCTGCTGAAGTTACTGATGATGCTGTTGCGCAGGTAGAGACAGAAGTTGCCACATCTGAGGTTGGAGACGAGATTACTCCAGTCGGCGGTGCGGAGACTTATGATGTTACTTTTACTGTTGGCGAGGGTGCTACAGTAGAGTACGTGGTAGCAGAGGAAGCTCCAGCAGCTTCTGGAGATTTCACTGAGTCACTTCCGGAAGAGAAAGTGGTTGCCGTAGAGGTAGATAAGAAGCTTTACTTTATGGTGTCTACAACTGAGGGTAAGTTGATTGGTGGTGTTACAGGTGCGGAGCGCGTGTCTGGTAATATCTATGAGGTTGCTGCGGAGGCAACTGTAGAGATTACAACTGTCAATGAGGTAGCAGTAACATTTGTTGCAGAGAATGCATCAATTAGTTATTTCTTTGGAACTGAGGATGCTGATCCAGAAGTTGATGAATTCATCTCTATGGGAGAGGCAACACAGATTGCAGACGCAGAGGGTAAGTACTTATTCTTCACAGTTAATGTTGCTGAAGACTACTATCTGTGCGATGTTAAGCTTGGAGAAGATGTAATTAGCACAGTTCCAGAGAAGGAATATTATAGGATTCTTATGGAAGCAGATTCTACTGTTACAGTTACTACAGCAGTAATACCAGCTGAGCCAGAGACATACTCAATCAGTGTTGGAACATTAGAGGGTCTTAAGCTCGCTCCTTCAGAGGGAGGTCTTCCTGTTCAGTATAGACTTGGTGACGAAGAAGCACAGAATCTTGTATATGTTCCAGCGGTAGAAGAAACAGAAGAGACTGTAGCTATTCCAGCTCATTACGTGATTCCGGATGTACAGGAAGAAACAAAGGTTGCATTGATATTTGCATCTGCAGACTGCATTTCCAAAAAGATTTATGTAGGATTTCCTGGCGAAGGTGCTGTGATGCCTGAGGACAAGGGCTCATATGGCGAGGTTGTTCTTACAGATTCAATTGATAGAAATTTTGAAGTAGTTATATCTACTGAGCCTAGATCAACAATTACATTAGTAGATGGTGATAATACATCTGTTGTTTTCGCATCAGAGAACAGTGGTGTTAAGAGTGTAGATGATACATACTATGCAATGGACGATGAAAATATCTTCGTAGTTGTTACAGATGCTACAGGATATGATTCAGAAGTTGTTGCTTCATTCGGTGAGGGTGAAGAAGAGAATGCTCGACTTATATTTGTACCTGAGCTTTCAACTGTTAAGGATGTCAGCACATATATGCTTGATAAGGGATTTGTTGATTTTGCAGAAGGCAAGGCAATCACAATCACAGCTACTTCCAAGGTAGAGGTTGAGACAGTTGACTTCATTAACACATCAGTTAAGTTCTATGCTTATGACAAGGAGACAGGTAAGAAGACAGGTGATGCTCTTACTGTTGAAGAGCTTGAGTACAACGTACCATTTGCAGTTGTTGCAGAGTCAACTAACAGAGCAAAGGAAGTTAGCGTTGTTAGAGTTGATGGTGTTGAAGTATCAAAGGCAGAAGATGGAGATTACTATGAGATCGTAGTAACAGACCATGCTAAGGTTACAGCTTCACTTAAGGAAAAGGTTGCAATAGTTACATTAAATAAGATCACTGGTGTTGATTCATATGATGTTATGGTTGGTGGTAAAGCAGTTGCCATGATCGATGAGGATCTCGAGAAGGCTAACTACGCTGTTCCACTTTATTCAACAGTTACAGTTAAGGCTAATGTTAACAGCAACTTCAAGCTTAAGGGATTATACCTTAATGACTGGAAGACAGTAACAGATGGAGTTGTTACAGGAGCTCAGGTTAAGGCTTCTACAACTAATACAATTACATTCGAGGCTAACAAGGATGTTGTTGTAACAGCTAAGATGAGTAAGGAATTCACAACAGTATATGTTGATGGAGAGCCACTCAATGCAAAGGCTACATACAGTGTTGATTCACTTAACGGACATATTATTACAATCAAGGAAGGTTCTACAGAACTTCCTATTACAGAAGTAACAGCTAAGATTGGTACTAAGGCTGTTGAGACTGAAGGTGTAGTAGGCGTTGTTGAAGGCCAGCCAACAAAGGCATTCTTCTTCCCTGCAACAGAAGATGAGTGGAATAAGACTATTAAGGTAACAGTTAAGGCAGGTACTGTTACACAGGTTATCACATTCAAGGTTGCTCCTGAAGCAACAATTACACTTACAGGCGCTGATGAAGAAGGCAATGTTGTCGTTCCAGCAGGTGCTTATACACGTATCCCAGTAGAGGTTAAGAATTTTGCTCCAGGCGAGTATATTCAGCCAGTTATTAATTATTCAGGTAGTGGAATTCAGCTTGTTTGGGAGAATGGAAATCTTTGGGCAGTGACAGTAGAGGAAGGAAAGATTAATCCAGCAGCTACTGCAACAATCAAGTTCCAGCTTAAGGGTAGTTCAAAATCAGGCGTTCCTGTGCTTGATCCTACAGGCGAAGCAGTTGACTTTACTGAAGTATATACAATCAAGCAGGAAGTAAAGAAGCTTGATAAGGCTACAGTTAAGGTTCTTAATGTAACAGATAACAAGGCAACTGTTAAGGTTACAGTTCCAGATTCACTTAAGGATTTTGATTCTGAAAATGTAGCAATTATGTTTACTGTTGATCCAGATGAGAATAATGAGGAATTACCAGAAGGCAAAGATTACGCGGCAGAGACACAATCTGTTACTTTAGATAGCGCATATGAGGGAGTAATTGTTCTTCCACTTCTTAGTGTTACAGATGGACAGGGTATCGGAGATCTTTCCTTTGATATTACTGCACAGTTTGTTCTTATCAAGGACATTACTGCTGAAGATCTTTTGGGAGAAGCTAATATACTTGCAGATGCAACAAGTGATGCTTCAGCTAAGGTTACAGCTGTAACTAAGGCTCCTGCATATACAACAACACTCAAGCTTAAGAAGGGTGTTACAAGCTATATTTCATGTAGTGAAGCATATGGAGATGGAGTACCTGTAGCAACAATTCAGTACAGCAAGGGTGCAACATACCTCTGTAAGGATGAGAATTTAACTGTTACAGATAGTGATGGTAATGTTGTAGATGACGCTGCTATGGTGGATGGAACAAACGTTATCTTTGTTGATCCAAGTTTGGATGCTGATACATATACAGTAACAGTTAAGGCTCCAGATAATGGCACAGCTAAGCCACTTACAGCTTCAATTAATTTCACAGTTAAGCAGCCTATTACAACTGTTGATTTTGAAAATTCTTCCGTAACATTGTATAAGAAGAACAAGAAGGCAGCTACATATACACAGGCAGCTATTCTTAATGATCTTGCTCCTGCTCCAGCAGTTAAGAAGGTTACATGGTCAATTGAACAGGGTAGCGAATTTGCAACAGTTAATAAGAAGGGTGTTGTAACAGTTAATAAGAACTATGTCCTTAGTGCTGACCCAGCTGATAATAGGATTATCGTTAGAGCAACAGCAGCCGATGGATCTTGGATTGGTGCATACGATGAGTATACAATTCAGCTCACAGCTGAGACTACACCAATAAGCTATATTACACTTGACGTTGATTCAGAGATAGATTTGACTAACGCGGTTACTTCTGATGTTCTTGTAGGTGCTACATTTGCGGCATTAGATGCCGAAGACGAAGCAGTAGATGTTACATGGAAGAGTAATAATAATAAGCTCGGTGTTAATCCTTATACTGGAGAGATTACTTATGTAGCAGGTAAGGGAACATTCAAGGTAACAGCTACTACAACAGATGGTAGCAAGAATTCTAAGACAGTTGCTGTTAAGGTTAAGGATGCAGCCAAGACATTTGATCTTCAGGCAACATATATGAAGTCGATAAATGATTTCACTCAAATAGATGTAGTATTCGATGCGGAGAAGAAGGCTACTGTTGATTCATCAGAATTATATGGATATACAATTATTGCACAGAATGTGACAGAGAATGGTGCATTCACAACAACTAACTTTAAGTTCACTGTTACAGGTGGTAAGTATGTTGTTTTTGGAGCTCCTGTAAATAATGCTGTGAGAGTTGGTGTAACACCTACAGCTGCAGTGACAAAGATTACTGTCAAGGATGGTAATAAGAAGCTTGGTACATGGACAATTAATAATACAGCATTCGTTAAGCCAGCTGATTCCAAGGTTAATGTCACAACTAAGAAGCTTACTATCACAGGTGGCAAGAAGACAATTGATACAGATCTTGTGTATAGTATTACAGGTCTTGAAGAAGGCAAGAATTATGGCGTGATGCTTGATCTTAACCAGCTTGAGTTCATGACAGAAAAGCTGCAGGACGCATTTGGCGAGATTATGAGCGGAATTATGAATGGTTCTACTAATCAGGTGACTGTAACTAAGGATCTTGAGGATCCAACAAAGGGAACAGCTGTATTCACTATCGATGATATAGCTGAGATTCCAGCTGGTAACTACAAGACATACGTAACTGTATATGACATAACAGATCCAACGAATCCAGTAGTTGTTGCACCTAAGAAGGCAGTAACACTCAAGGTTGGCAAGGTAGCTAAGCCTGTAGTTAAGCTCAATACTAAGCTTACACTTGAGAAGTTCTTTGGTAGTGGAGCAGAAGTTGTTAAGACAGCTACGAATGGAGACGTTCTTTTATGGAATCTGTACAACAACAATAATGGCGGTACAATCAATAAGTTTGCTGACTTCTTTGAGATAGATGGTGCTGAGATCAAGGTTAGATCTGGTGTAGACTTCAGTACTATTACTCCAGCAGACCTTACAGGTTGGGTTGAGTACAGGGTAGTTGACAAGAATGGAGTAATAAATGATGGTAAGATTGTTAAGATAACAGTCGCTTTCACAAAGGCTACAACAAAGGTAACAGAGGTAGCAGAGGCTCCATCGTTAACAATCAACGACCTCACTAAGACAATCTCAGGAGAAGTTGCTGTAACTGAGGGTAAGGGTACAATCAAGATTGCATTAG
>JAZUGT010000063.1:0-7971 GCA_045641365.1 Lachnospiraceae bacterium | reverse complement strand
TTACACTAGCTTTCATCCATTAATTTACCATTAAAAGGTTTTTGTTCTCTGAATTATTCGTTCACTCTATACCAGAGATAGTATTGAGTGACTGGAATTTTTCAGGGTTGCATTGCTGTTAGATTGTCAAAGATCATTGCTTGCGACTATTGCTTTGAGCCGCAACTCGTTAAGAATATCACGAGTCGACTCTGTCGTCAAGACTTTTTTTAAAAATTTTTGATAGTCATTACTAAGAAGTTGAAAAACGGAGAAAGAGGGATTTGAACCCTCGCGCCGCGTGAACGACCTACACCCTTAGCAGGGGCGCCTCTTCAGCCTCTTGAGTATTTCTCCATACACTGAAATAGTAACCACTACCAATATTCAGTTCGCATCATTTTTCGTGACGCAAATGTTATTATAACTATGCTTATGGCAAAAGTCAATTGCTTTTTTCGCCTTTTTTAACGGTTTTTTTACCTTATTATTTGTGCGCCTAAATCTAGTATTTAATATAGAAGAAACACACCACATTTAGGTGTGTTTCTTCTATATATAATATGCTGTTATATAACAAATTATTCTTCACAGTATTCTTTGATTGCTGTTTCGTAAAGATTATTACCATCTTTATCTACTATAACTATACAAGGGAAGTCTTCAACCTCCAGCTTTCTGATTGCTTCTGCTCCAAGATCATCATATGCTACAACTTCACTTGAAGTGATTGCTTTTGACAGAATAGCGCCCGCTCCTCCTACTGCTGCAAAGTAGACACACTTATTCCTCACTATAGCATCAAGTACTGCCTGCGATCTCTTACCCTTTCCAATCATACCCTTGAGGCCAAGATCAAGCAGCTTAGGCGCATACTTATCCATTCTGCTTGCCGTTGTAGGACCAGCAGAACCAATTGGTCTTCCTTCTCTGGCTGGAGATGGTCCCATATAGTATATTACATTGTTCTCCAATTCTATAGGAAGCTTCTCGCCCTTCTGAAGCAGCTCATCCATTCTCTTATGTGCTGCATCTCTTGCTACATAGATTGTTCCTGTAATATACACATAATCGCCACTTTTTAATTCTTCAATATCTGATGCCTTAAGAGGCGCTGTAATATGTCTGTCCATTTTTATCTCCTTGTATTATGTCAACCGCGCTATCACGTTCATTATGCTCTTTAGTTTCTATATTATAATTCCCTTACTGCATGTCTGTTGACGTGACAGCAGATATTGATTGCCACTGGAAGTCCGGCAATGTGTGTTGGGTATGTATTGATATTTACGGCCAATGCTGTTGTTGAACCACCAAGACCACCTGGGCCAATTCCACTTTTGTTAATCTTATCAAGCATCTCTATTTCCATACCACGCACCCATTCTATATCTGAATGAGAATCAACTGGACGTGTTAACGCCTTCTTGGCCATAAGCGCACACTTCTCGAATGTTCCGCCTATACCAACACCGACCACCATTGGTGGACATGCATTAGGACCTGCATCCTTAACAGCTGTAAGAATTGCATTCTTCACTCCTTCTTCACCGTCCGCTGGCTTAAGCATAAACACACGGCTCATATTCTCCGAGCCAAAGCCCTTTGGCGCAATTGTCAGCTTGACCTTGTCGCCAGGAACTATTTCATAATGAATAACTGCAGGAGTATTGTCCTTGGTATTCACTCTTATAAGTGGATCATTTACAACGGACTTACGCAGGAATCCCTCTGTATATCCAAGCCTTACACCCTCATTGATTGCATCAGTCAGATTGCCATTGATATGAACATCCTGACCAATCTCTGCAAAAATGACAGCCATTCCTGTATCCTGACATATAGGTATCATATCATCGGAAGCAATCTGCAGATTCTCCTGTAACTGCTCAAGCACCTGCTTTCCCAGAGGTGACTTCTCACTTTCCTTCGCATTGTCAAGCGCACACTTCATATCCTTTGTAAGAAAGTGATTGGCCTCGATACACATATCTTTAATTGCTTCAGTAATCTGTGTTGCTTCGATTGTTCTCATGTTTCCTCTTTCCCGGAGAGTCAATATATGTAAAATCTCCGATTTTTACTTACTTCTCTATACTAATCTTGTTGTCCACTTTGTGCAATCCCAAACCTCTGACGCCAGACCTTCATAGAACTCTGGTTCATGGCATACCATAAGAATGCTTCCCTTATAGGCAATGAGCGCACGCTTAAGCTCTTCCTTGGCATCCACATCGAGATGGTTCGTAGGCTCGTCCAGAAGTAAGATATTAGTCTCTCTGTTGATTAGTTTACATAATCTAACCTTCGCCTGCTCACCACCAGACAGGACTTTCACAAGACTTTCAATGTGCTTGGTTGTAAGTCCACACTTTGCGAGCGCTGAACGAACTTCATACTGTGAAAAGCTTGGAAACTCCTGCCAGAGTTCCTCGATACATGTAGTGCTAATATCCTGACTCATCTCCTGTTCAAAGTAGCCTATCTCAAGATAATCTCCCTGCTCTACACTGCCAGATAATGGCTTAATCAATCCAAGAATGCTTTTGAGAAGCGTCGTCTTACCAATTCCGTTGGCACCAGTAAGTACAATCTTCTGCCCTCTCTCCATACTTATATTAAGCGGAGATGATAGTGGCTCATCATAACCTATTACAAGGTCCTTTGTCTCGAATATATACTTTCCCGGAGTTCTTGCTTCCTTAAAATTGAATTCCGGCTTAGGTCTCTCACTTGCTAACTCAATAACGTCCATCTTATCAAGCTTCTTCTGTCGTGACATCGCCATATTACGTGTTGCAACTCTGGCCTTATTACGCGCAACAAAGTCCTTCAGATCAGCTATCTCCTTCTGCTGCTTGTTGTATGCAGCCTCCAGCTGAGACTTCTTCATCTCATATACTTCAAGGAAATGGTCATAATCGCCTGGATATCTGTTAAGTTCCTGATTATCCATATGATATATGATATTGATAACACTATTAAGAAATGGAATATCATGAGATATCAGTATAAACGCATTTTCATATTCTGTAAGATATCTCTTAAGCCATGCTATATGCTCTGCATCAAGATAATTGGTTGGCTCATCAAGAAGCAGGATGTCAGGCTTCTCAAGAAGAAGCTTACCAAGTAAAACCTTGGTCCTCTGACCACCACTTAAGTCCGTAACATCCTTATCCAGTCCAAGATCAAGAAGGCCTAGTGCTCTTGCAACCTCTTCCACCTTTGAATCAATCATATAGAAGTCATGCATCGTAAGCAGATCCTGGATTGTACCCAGCTCCTCCATGTATTCTTCCAGTTCCTTCTCGTCAGCCTCACCCATTTTGTCGCATATTAGATTCATGCGCTCTTCCATCTCGTATAAGAAATCAAAAGCCGAAGACAGAACCTGTCCAATACTCATACCCTTCTCAAGAGATGTGTGCTGATCAAGATATCCTACTCTTACATTCTTAGACCACTCAACCTTACCCTCATCAGGCATAAGCTTGCCGGTAATTATATTCATGAATGTCGACTTGCCCTCGCCATTAGCGCCAACAAGTCCAATATGCTCACCCTTAAGCAGGCGAAAGGACACATCATTGAAAATTGCCCTGTCACCAAAACCATGTGTAAGATGTTCAACGTTAAGTATACTCATAACCCTAATCCTATCTGATATATTATTCACACGTCCCTAATTATATATGCTTGACCTATGGAAATGCAACCTTTGGCAATCTATACACCTTGAAAATGCACACAAATAAGTGCTATCATAGGTCGGTAAGTTATTAATGAAAGGAAAAAATTATGAAGTGGGTATCAACCTGGGGCAATGCTATGTCGGTTTCTGAGAATCGTCCCGAAAGCTACGCCAAAGATATTACATTAAGATATTCAGTCACCAGCGCATTTAACGGAGACAGCATCAGGATTACTCTTGATAATTACTGTGGAACAGAACCTGTTGTAATTACTAAGGCTTCCGTTCGAATAGGGGAAAAATGTGAGCTTCTTACATTTGGTCCTGATAGAAGTTATGAAGCGCACATTGCGACCGCTAAGAATCTGGTATCCAATGAATTACCTATTAAGATATCAGCTGGGGATATAATTGAAGTAAGTATGTATCTTGGGGATTTCACCAAGTTAAGATCCAGTGTATATGCTTCCGGTCCATTGTCTGTTGGTCGTTATGCTATGGGTGATTATGTAGAAACGGCAGATATTCCGATAGAAGTATCACGTAGAATCAATACTTTTTACTTCCTTAGTAATGTATCTGTTCATACTGAAGATAGTAATCGCGCCATTGTGTGTTACGGTGATTCAATTACTGCTCAGGACTGGCCGGATTATCTTGCTAAAAAGCTTATGGATAACCCGGACAACAATATCTCAATTGTTAGACGTGCAACAAGCGGCTCCCGTATTCTTAGAGAGTATAGTTGTATAACCTACGAATCCTATGGACTTAAAGGCACCAATCGCTTTGATCATGAAGTTCCTACTGATGGAGCTGATACAGTAATTATTCAGCAGGGAATTAATGATATAATTCATCCTGTTGGAACTGATGTTAACCCCTTTAGACCGATGAGCGATCTTCCTACAGTGGATGAGCTGATTGATGGTCTCAAGTGGTACATAAGTAAGGCTCGCGAATATGGATATAAAGTATATGTTGGAACTCTTCTTCCAATTGAGGGATGGAGAACGTATGCTGACTTCCGTGAGAAGATGCGTCAGGAATACAATGATTTCATTAGAACAACAGATCTTATTGATGGCTGCATAGACTTCGATCTCGCTACTCGTGATCCTCAGAATCCATCAGCTTTTCTAAGTGAATACGATAGTGGTGATCATCTGCATCCAAGTGCTGCCGGTTATAAAGCCATGGCAGATACAGTTGATATTGATACAATATAAATAACAGAGGGGGCATATCATAATGTGATATGCCCCCTTTTTCTTGTTATAGTTATTGAAGTTCCTACTTAATATTGAAGTAGACAAAAGTGCTACCTGAATAGTTAGGATTTTTCATGTATACCTTCACTTTTCCAACTCCACGTCTATTATTCTCATCAAATTGCGCATCTGTTTCATAATCAGTTGATTGTTTCAATATCTTATTCCCATATTTTACAGTTACCTTTGGATTGATTGGTTTGCCTTTATAGGTCTGTGTAGGAATAGGCGATATCTTTAATAATCCAAGTGATAATGGAGTTATATAGTAATTTTTAGTCTTACTATTGGTTATACAATTTTTATTAATTGCCTGTATTTTTACTGATGCACGTCCTACATTCTTATTGTTTTCGTAGGTAAATTTAAGTACCTTTGGATTTATTGTTGTTCCTGATGGAGTCTTTAATGTAGAAGTTCCCGGCTTAACACTTTGTCCACCTTTATAGGTATTATCTGTAAACGTAAAATTGCCGTTTTCCATATCCCATGAATTAATAGTATAATTCTTGACTACAGAAATGCCAGAATAGCTGCCTTTAAAGGTAATGGTAAGTTTGGCAGTACCAGCATTCGTATTTGCAGCATATTTTACAGCATAATCCTGACCTGGAACTAGCTTGTAATCAGTAGAAAAAGACTTATCAGTAATCTGTACGTTAGGCTTAATTGCGTACCCAGTATAATCGTAGCTAAGTAGAGGGGTAATCTCCGCACCATCACCACGAATATAAAGGTTTTCTAAATTGCTTTCTGTGATTTGCTTTTTCCTTATATTAAAAGAAATAGTCTTTGTACCGTAGTATTCTCCAACTCCAGTAATAACCACCTTAGCTTTTCCAGCCTTATAATTGTTAAAATACTGCAATTTGTACGCCGTATCTGGTCCACTTCTACGAAGTGGAGCACCAGTTGCTTTATCTGTAATTAATTCCTCCAAATCTGAATCTGACAGCTCGACAGCTGTTGTTCCCGAAAAGTCCTTTACTATAGTTTTATTACTGAACTTAACAATTTTGGCGTCAGCAATGTTCTTGTTCGCAATCGTAAAGGTTACAGGGTAGCTACCAGTATAGTTGCCTTTTCCAGTTACAGTTACAACGGCAGCATCTCCAGACATTATGTTATTGCTATAAGAAAGCGTATAGTCTTTACCTAAAGTAAGCGTTAAAAGCTTTTGGTTATTATTGTTCACCACTGATACGGTAGGCTTTGGTCTTACTTCGCTACCCGTATATTTCACTGATGGAACCTCAACTACAAGCTTTGTATTTTTCTCTGGAGAGGTGATTTGATTGAGATCTATAGGGAGGATTTCGAAGTTTCTTGTAACTGTTCCCTTAAAATATCCCTTTCCAGTAATTGTAATCTTTCCAGTTCCTGCATTTTTGTTATTTGAATATTTAACAGTATAATCAATGTTTCTTTCGAGTGCGGTATCTTTAAATCTAATATTGAATTCTGGTTTGATTGCTACTCCTGAATAATATATCTCACCAAAATCGTCAGAGATATATAAACCTGTAACTCCATCCTCTGGTCTTGAAGATGGTTCACTAAGATCTGCTTTTTTAATTACATAATTTATCTTTTTGCTTCCTTCATATCCACCGAGACCGAAAATAGTAACACTTGCAGTACCTGGGTAGATATTGTTGGTGTAACTAAGGTAATAATCAGTATCCTTAACAAGAGGCGTGTTTGTAGAAGTATTCACCAATTCTGGTTCAAATCTTGTCTCAAGTGGAGAACGATGATAACCATATCCGTTCCACTCAACAGAAGTTGATGATAAATTTTTGATTGTAACAAAATTCGCATTAGCTATATTTGTACCTGTAATAGTGTAAAATACCTCTTTTGAACCTGTGTAGTATTCATTACCTTCGACTGGAGAAATGACAAGTCGAGCTATTCCAGTATTAGTAGTATTGTCTTTTTGCGATATTTCATATTCATCTGATGCAATCTCTTTAGAGCCCTTGTATAGGTGAATTTCATCTGGAAGAATTTCGCTTCCTCTATACTTAACAGTTGTGGTAAAGCTTTCGCCAAATTTAAGCTTAACAGTTGCTTTTGAGAGGTCGTATGGAGCGATTACATCGGTAAATCCATGAGATTTGAGCCATTTTTGAGCATACGAGCCTTCCTCAACATAGAAACGAGTGCTCACATTGCTATTTGCTACGCCATTAAATGAAAAACCATTTTCTTCAATACTTGTAAGCTTACTATTTGGCTCAAAAGTTACGCTCTTTAATGTTCCATAGAGATTGCCAAAACCATACATACCAATCTGAGTAATGCTTGACGGAATTGATATTTCTGAATTGTTAAATTGAGTATATTCAAAAAAATGACCTGGTATTACTTTTAACCCATTTGGAAGCTTGAGCTCATCTATACCATGGCCACCAATAATTCCAGTAGCAGGCTGCTTGGTTGCAAAGACATTAGATGAATTGTATTTTGAATATGTAAGCTTGGTTGTTCTAATATCAATGGAACTAAGATTTGGACAATCTGCGAATGCACGTGTTCCTATAAAAGTAACATTCTCAGGAATAACAATTGATGAAACAGCAATACCTCTGAATGCCTCGCTTCCAATGGAAGTAAGAGTGGCTGGCAAATCAAGAACGCTAATATCACTTGTTCCAGAGAACGCACCTCCTTCGATCTTTTTCAATTTCGTTTCAGAATTAAAGCGAATAGATCTTAGTCCCTTCGCATTTTTGAATGCTGAGTCTTCAATAGTAACAACATTCCATGGAATATCAAAATCAATATTATTAAACTTCGCGTCAGCAAACAATCCTGCAGGGATTTTGGTTGTTTCTGTTGCAAATGTCACAACAGAAAGATTACAACCACTAAAACATCTTTGTCCTGAAGTGAAAGAGGTCGAACGAATCTGTACATTACTTAGGGATGAACAGTTAATAAAAACAGCAGATCCTAGCTTCTCAATCGAAGAAGGAAGTACAACGGCAGTTACATTTTTCTGATTCTGGAATGCAGAATCCC
>JAZUGT010000062.1:0-41640 GCA_045641365.1 Lachnospiraceae bacterium | reverse complement strand
TTAGTCTGAGCAATCTGTAATTCATATTCAAAATCTGTAATTGCTCTAAGTCCACGCATAGATACATGAATGTCCTTCTCACGTGCATAATCAATTAAAAGACCACTAAATGAATCAATCTTAACATTAGGAAGATCCTTTGTAGCCTCCTCTAATATTTTAACACGTTCATCCAACGAAAACAATGGTGTCTTATTGTGATTATCAAGCACACTTACTATCAGTTCATCATATATTTTGGCGGCTCTGTTGATAATATCAAGATGGCCAAATGTTAATGGATCAAAGCTGCCTGGATATACTGCTTTTTTCATATAAATAACCTTTCTTATGCTTTCTCAAAGAAAATATGCTTATTAGACTTGTATAACTTTTCCTTTATAATCCTAAATCCCAAATCTTCAATATGACTCAGATCATTATCAATTGCTGCTTCAATAATAATCGTTGTATATTCATCAATGAGATTACTCTTATGAAGCAACTGCATAATATCGGCTTCAATCCCAAGATCATATGGAGGATCCATAAATATTATATCGGCCTTATCATGAATCTCATATAGAGAATCAAGAACATCCCTTGCAATAATAGTAGACTCATCAACATACTTTGTGAACGCAACATTCTTCTTAATGCATTCAATTGCTTTTCTATTATTCTCAACAAAGTAACAGTGTCTGGCACCTCTGCTTAATGCTTCAATTCCAATTGCACCACTTCCGGCAAAAAGATCTATAAATACAGACCCGGGAATATCAAACTGAATCATATTAAACAAAGTCTCTTTGATCTTGTCTGTAGTTGGTCTTGTATTGAGCCCCTCTGGTGCCATAAGAGGCATCGAACGTGCACGTCCTGCTATAACTCGCATAATATCACCTATATTACTACTTTACTTTTGTTCCCTTACCATCTCGCTTGGCTAACTTAATGGAATTAAGTGCAAGCTCATGATCATTATGAATAATAACTGTATCATCCATCGCCTTAGTACAATATACAGCCTCAACCACATCTGTACCAGTTAACTTAATACCTCTCACACCAACTGATGCCTTCTTCATCTCGGAGATCTCATCAATCTGGAATCTTAGGAACAGTCCATCCCTGGTCTTAAGAATAATATTCTTCTGATCGGTATATGGTATTACAGCAACAACTTCATCACCATCAGCAAGCTTGGTAGATGCAACCGTTCTCTTGGCAACATCAAATTCACCACCATCTACAATCTTACACATTCCACCTCGTGTTACAAAGATGAGTCTGAACAGATTAAGCTGACTCTGTGATGAAACAGATATAAGAGATTCCTTCTGAGTAGAGAAATTACTTACATTATCAATCGGAACGCCCTTATCCCTAAGCTTACCAAGAGGCAGATCCATAGTCTTAAATGTGTGTAACTGTCCAATATTAGTAAACAGACATATCTTACCCGTATTCTTACACTTTACAATATACTTGAATTCGGCTTCTATTGTCTCCTTATTACGTTCATAAGTTGCCATATCAACAGTCTTGGCATAGCCAAATCGGTCCATAATGAACATCACATCAGCTTCTTCAATCTGAACCTCCTCAACAACAGCCTCTTCACAATTATCAATGACAGTTCTTCTGTTACGCCCAAACTCCTTCTTGAGAACGTCTAACTCATTCATTATAACCTGCGCCATTGAATCACGCCTTGCAAGGATATCCTCATATCTGAAGATATTGGCAAGAGTATCCTCATGATCCTTAACAAGTGCATCAATCTCAAGTCCGATTAACTTATAAAGTCGCATATCAAGAATCGCATTGGCCTGTGGCTCTGTAAACTTAAGCTCTGCAGCCATAACCTTGGACTCATTACTCTTGAACTTAATACCAGTCGTCTTACCTTCGATAAGACACGCCTTGGCCATTGCCCTGTCCTTACTTCCTCTAAGTATCTCAATAATAAGATCAATTACATTGCAAGCCTTAATAAGACCTTCCTGTATCTCCTTCTTATCCATCTCCTTCTTAAGAAGATTGGTATACTTACGGGTTGCAATCTCAAACTGAAAGTCTGTACATTCCTTAAGAATCCTCTTAAGTCCCATCGTCTCAGGACGACCACCAGCAATAGCTAACATATTGACACCAAAGGTATCCTCAAGCCTTGTCTTCTTATATAGAAGATTGACAAAATTCTGTACATTGGCATCCTTACGAAGCTCAATTACAATTCTAATACCTTCCTTACTAGACTGGTTAGATATATCAACAACATCCGGAGCCTTCTTGCTCTCAGCAAGTGTTGCAACATCCTGTAAAAACTTTGTTATTCCTGCACCAACCATTGTAAATGGAATCTCTGTAATAACAATGTTAACCTTGCCATTTTTGCCCTTCTCAATCTCAACCTTACCTCTGATCTTAATCTTACCAGAGCCAGTCTCATAGATTGAATACAGGTCATCCTTATTAGTAACTATTCCTCCAGTAGGGAAATCAGGTCCCTTGCAGTAACGCATAAGCTGTCTTGTAGAGACAGTCTCATCCTTCATATATGCCTTCATGGCATCAATTATCTCTCCCATATTATGAGGAGGAATACTTGTAGCCATACCTACGGCAATACCTTCTGTTCCATTAACTAATAGATTAGGGAACTTACATGGAAGTACCGATGGTTCCTTCTCGGTCTCATCAAAGTTAGGAATAAAATCAACAACATCCTTATCAAGATCATCAAGAAAGCCCATCTGAGTCACCTTGGCAAGTCTTCCCTCGGTATATCGCATTGCAGCGGCGCCATCACCCTCGATATTACCAAAGTTACCATGTCCGTCTACAAGTGGAAGCCCCTTCTTAAAGTCCTGGCTCATTACAACCAGCGCGTCATAAATAGAACTGTCACCATGAGGATGATACTTACCCATTGTATCACCGACAATACGGGCACTCTTTCTATGAGGCTTATCATATCTAATGCCAAGTTCATCCATATCATATAGGGTTCTTCGCTGAACTGGCTTAAGTCCATCTCTTACATCAGGAAGTGCTCTGGCAACAATAACACTCATTGCATAATCAATATATGACTTCTGCATAACTTCAGAGTATTCAGTCCTGATTATCTCCTGTTCAATTGTATCTGTATTAATCTTATTCGCCATATCAATCTCCATCAGGCTAATTAAATATCAAGTAGTGCTTCATTGGCATGCTCATAGATGAATGCCTTACGTGGTGGTACATCATTGCCCATAAGCAGCTCTGTAACATCTGATGCCATACGTGCATCCTCAATCTCCACTCTCTTAAGCTTACGATGTGCAGGATCAAGAGTTGTCTCCCATAACTGGGAAGCATCCATCTCACCAAGACCCTTATAACGCTGAAGCTTAAAGCTTCCAGCCTTATGATTCTTCCTGTACTTCTCTAAAGCCTTGTCATCATAAAGATACTCTTCTTCACCCTTATTAGGCATCGCCTTATAGAGCGGTGGCATTGCAATATATCCATGTCCTTCATATATAAGCCCTGGCATAAATCTGTAGAACAGTGTAAGCAGAAGCGTCGCAATATGCGCACCATCAACGTCGGCATCAGCCATTATAATAATCTTGTCATATCGTAACTTGCTTATATCAAAATCATTACCATAGCCTTCTGAGAATCCACAATTAAAGGCATTGATCATCGTCTTAATCTCAGCATTAGCCAGAATCTTATCAATACTTGCCTTCTCGACATTAAGGATCTTACCTCTGATAGGAAGAATCGCCTGATACATTCTGTCACGGGCAGTCTTGGCTGAACCACCGGCAGAATCTCCCTCTACGATAAAAATCTCGCACTTCTTAGGATCTCTCGATTCGCAGTTGGCAAGCTTACCATTGGAATCAAAGCTGTACTTAGGCTTGGAAAGCATATTGGTCTTAGCCTTCTCTTCGGTCTTACGAATCTTGGCAGCCTTCTCAGCACATGATAATACAGACTTAAGTGTATCAAGATTACGATCAAAGAAATGAACCATCTCATCGCCAGTAACCTTACCAACAACCTTGGCAGCATCTGGATTATCAAGCTTAGTCTTGGTCTGTCCTTCGAATCTAGGATCCGGATGCTTAATTGAAACAATTGCAGTCATACCATTACGGATGTCTGTACCGGTAAAATTGGCATCCTTATCCTTAAGTACACCTATACTTCTTGCATAGTTGTTCATAACAGTCGTAAATGTAGTCTTAAATCCCGTCAGATGCGTTCCACCTTCAGAGTTAAAGATATTATTACAGAAACCAAGTACATTCTCATGGAACTCGTTGACATACTGAAAAACAGCTTCCACAGTAATACCTTCAGATTCACCCTTCAGATATATAGGCTCATGAACGACTTCCTTACTACGATTGATATCATTAATAAATCCAATGAGTCCCTCTGGCTCATGAAATTCAACATATTCCCATTCAGACTTACGTCTGTCCTCGAATATAATAGTCAGGCCAGGATTAAGATATGCTGTCTCATGGAGTCTGCTCTTAACTTCTTCTTCCTTGAACCATGTCTTCTCAAAGATAGTATCATCTGGAATAAAACTAATAGTTGTACCAGTCTCCTTGGTCCTGCCAGATGTTGGAAGAAGGCCATTGACCAGTTCAGTTGTCGGAATACCTCTTGAATATGAATCTTCATGGATGTATCCAGCCTTCTTAACCTTAACAGAAAGACTTGTTGATAGTGCATTAACAACAGATGAACCAACACCGTGAAGACCACCACTCGTCTTGTATGCACCATCTCCGAACTTTCCACCGGCATGAAGTGTAGTAAATACAACTCTCTCGGCGCTGACACCCTTCTCATGCATATCGATAGGTATACCTCGACCATTATCTTCTATTGTTGCAGAGCCATCTGCATCTAAAGTAACATGTATTCTGTCACAAAAACCTGCAAGGTGTTCATCAACCGAATTATCAACAATCTCATATATAAGATGATTAAGTCCCTTTGTTGATGTACTTCCAATATACATTCCAGGTCTCTCTCTTACAGGTTCAAGACCTTCCAAAACCGATATACTGGATGCATTATATTCATCTTTTTTGGCCATATATATATCCTTTCATACATTGAAATACTTCAATGCGCATAATTACAGCAATCTATTATATTTTAGCACATTTGGTATGTTTTTCAAGAATTAAATACCACCTGTAGTGGTCATGTGATCAATATATAAAAAATGCTCCAATGTACAGGATACATTGGAGCTGACATTTCATAATACATTTAATACTTAAGATTCTTAGTGCAGGCAACCGCCAACGCGCCAGGACCTATATGACAGGCAACTGATAGCGATAATGGATCAACAAATTTCGCCTTTATTCCTGGGAATGCTTCCTCAACTTCATCCTTGAAGGCAATAGCGTCGGCCTCATTATGAGTATAAGCAATCTGAATCGAGCAGTTCTCAGGTGTAGCACCACCAAATCTTGTCTCAAGATCATGCTTAATCGCATTAATCATAATGCTCTTGGCCTGAGCAACTGTTCTGGCCTTAGCAAATGCATCAAGCTTCTCACCCTGAATCTGTAAGACTGGCTTAAGCTTAAGCAATGTTCCAAGTGCAGCAGCAGCTGGGGTAATTCTTCCGCCCTTCTTAAGATAATATAAGGTATCAAGCATAATATAGATACTTGAGTTGAATCTGTCATCTTCAAGAATCTGCTTAATCTCAGCCCCAGTCCTGCCATTTTTAGCAAGTTCAAGTGCGTCTACTGCAGACTGTCTCATTGTTACTGATATTCTCTGATTATTAGCAACATGTACTCTTCCATCATAATCTTCAGCAAGCATATTAGCCGTCTGATAACTGCCACTAAGCCCTGAACTCATAGGTATATGAACTATTTCATCATTCTCATTAAGAAGCTCATCCCATAAAGCCATAACTGTCTCAGGTGTTGGCTGTGAAGTCTTAACATCAGCGCCACTAGCCAGTTTTTCATAGAAGCCTTCATGATTAAGAGAGATTCCCTCTAAGTAAGGTTCATCATTAATATAAAATGGCATAGGAATAACGCTTATTCCCATCTCCTTAGCCATCTCCTGTGTAATACCACTATTACTATCTGTAACAACAGCAATCTTATTCATCCCAAACCATCGTTAATTCGTTAGTATATCTAATCAAGTAAAGAATATTTTAATGTTATATGGTCCTAATGTCAACTGCATTAAATCCAAACTCCTCAACCGAATCCGAAATCTCATGCAGCCTGCTTATATTCTCACTTTGAGACAACATATCCAGATAATTCTTAGCCTCTTCAAGTGCTGTTGAATCATCATAAATATCAGCAATTTCAAAGCCAAAGTCGCCGCTCTGTCTAACGCCCGTGACCTCACCTGGTCCTCGCATCTTAAGATCCTGCTCGGCAATATAAAAGCCATCATTACTATTATTAAGTATCTCAAGTCTTGCCTGCGAGGATTCGCTTGCCGAAGTATTAATGAATATGCAATAGCTCTGAGCTTCTCCTCTTCCAACTCTTCCTCTTAACTGATGAAGTGTTGCAAGTCCAAAGCGGTCTGCGTTCTCGACCATCATCACTGTAGCGTTAGGAACATTAATTCCAACCTCGATTACCGTTGTAGATACCAGTACATCAATATTATGAGCAGCAAATTCATCCATAATGGCATTCTTGGCACCAAGTTTCATTTTTCCATGAAGATAATCTACTCTTGTTCCCTGTGGAAGTACCAGACGAAGAGTTTCAGCATATTCCTCAACATTTTCAAGATATTCAAGTCCTTCTGTTGGTTCAACAAGAGGACATATTACATATGCCTGATGTCCCTTTGCAATCTCATCAGCAATGAACTTATATGCTGTTACGCGACTCTTCTGCTTAATAACACAATTCTTAATTGGAAGTCTGTTAGCAGGAAGTTCGTCTATTACAGAAAGCTTTATTCCTGAATACAGAGTCATTGCCAGACTTCTTGGAATAGGCGTTGCACTCATAACAAGAATATGAACATCACTGTTCTTGGAAGCTATCGCCTCGCGCTGCTTAACACCAAATCTATGCTGTTCATCAGTTATTGCTAATGTCAGGTCTCTATATTCAACATTTTCCTGAATAAGCGCATGCGTTCCAATGACAACATTGGTATATCCTGTAGACAGATTCTCATACACAGAACGCTTTTCCTTAGCTGACATTGCGCCTATTAACAGGTTGATTTTAAGCGGAAGATTATATTGGCGCGCCAGTTCTGATAACCCTTCAAAGTGCTGTTTTGCAAGGACCTCAGTCGGGGCCATAAGCACTCCCTGATGACCATTAGCAGCATTAAGTAACAAAGCTAAGAAGGCAATAATTGTCTTACCACTGCCAACGTCTCCCTGAACCATACGATTCATACATATATCAGCACACATATCGTCTTCTATCTCATGCCAGGTTCGCATCTGTGCATCTGTTAATCTGTAAGGAAGAGCCTCAATCAATCTGTTAGTATCAGCAACAGGTATAATTGACTCTCCAAACGGTCTTTGTGAAATGGTTTCATCTGTTCTTGTCTCAAGTAAGAAAACAAGAAATTCATGAAAAGCAAGTCTTTTTCTTGCCTTGCTGTGATCCGCTTCGTTGATTGGAAAATGAATATCCGTCAGAGCCTTTTGAAAATGTGGCATTTCCATTCGTGTAAGTTCATCTTCTGTAAGATACTCACCAGGAAGTTCAACTTCCCCAAAGGCATTCTTAATATACTTGGTTAGCTGATTGTTACTAATTCCCTTAGTAAGAGAATATATGGGCTGAAGAATGTCAATCAGAGCCTCATATTCTGTGATTGAAAACACTTTCGCCTGTGTCATTGAAAGACCTTTATTATTCTCGCGTAAGATTCCGTAGAAAACTCTTTCTTCAGTCGTCTCAAGTGATTTCTTGATATATGGGGCATTAAAATATGTCAGGTTAATTACTACATCCTGACATTTAACCTTGGCGAAAGTCATATGCCTGCCTTTCTTAATCATATAAGAACTGCCAGGAACATATATGCCTCTAAAAGCTATCATTTTACCGACCATAGCTCTGTCTGGAACAACTGTGCTTTCAAACTTCATAAAACCACGGGGTAAATCATATATCAGATCTCTAATAGTATAAATATTCAGTTTATTAAGCTTGGGCACAGTCTTCTCGCCTACACCCTTAACTTCACTAACATTCTCACTTAGAAGCATTTCTTCACCATAAAGAAGGCCGGCTAATTAGCCGGCCAGTTAAGCTTATTCTGCTGAAATTATATAATAGTATATTGGCTGACCACCATACTGCAGCTCAACATCGATATCCTCGTACTTATCTCCAATAAGTTCGCATATCTCGTTAGCCTTCTCTTCAGTAACCTCAGCACCATAATAGATACTTACAAGCTCTGTATCCTCATCAACCATACAGTCGACCATATTCATGACTGTCTCATCCATATCAGGACCAACAGCAAGAATACCCGAATCGCCGATACCCATGTAATCACCGGACTTAATCTCCTTGTCATCAATTGTGGTATCACGCACAGCGTATGTCACCTCACCAGTCTTGACATTCTGAATCTCTTCTGACATATTGGCAGCATTGTCTTCTGCACTCATATCTGGAACAAAGCTAATTAATGCTGTAATTCCCTGAGCAATTGTCTTAGTTGGAATCACCACAATATTCTTGTCTTCAACAAGATACTGCGCCTGATTAGCTGCAAGAATAATATTCTTATTGTTAGGAAGTACAAATATAGTCTCTGCATTAACCTTATTGGCTGCATTAACAATATCCTCTGTACTTGGATTCATAGTCTGGCCACCTGAAATAATCATATCAACGCCAAGGCTGTTAAAGATCTCATCAAGGCCCTCACCAACGCTTACTGCGATAAATCCGAAATCTTTCTTCTCAGCTGAAGCCTCTGGCTCAACTATCTCAGGAACTGCATCTCCTGCAGAAGTTATCTTAAGAACAGCATTATCATCAAGTGCTGTACCATCATCAACTCCGGCAGCAGCCTTCTCAGCAGCCTTAAATATCTTCTCCTGATGCTCGAGACGCATATTGTCAATCTTCATATTAGAAAGTGCGCCATACTTAAGCGCTCTCTGAATTGCCATACCAGGATCATTTGTATGAACATGAACCTTAACAATCTCATCATCAGCAACAACAACTATAGAATCACCTATTGACTCGAGAAATGCCTTGAAATCCATCTCAGTCTTAATATTAAATGTCTTATTAAGCATGATGATGAACTCAGTACAGTAGCCAAACTTAATATCTTCTTCTGAAGTTGTATCTGCTACTTCAACTGTTGCGCCACCCTTAGGAGCTTCAACAATCGAATAATCAATCTCCTTGCCACAGAACGCATCATAGGCGCCCTTAAGAACTTCCATAAGACCCTGTCCGCCGGAATCAACAACTCCCGCCTGCTTCAGTACAGGGAGCATATCCGGAGTCTTGGCAAGTGTCTCATCACCACTCTTAATAAGTTCTACAATAAAAGCATCAAGGTCATCACAACCAGCATCAGCAAGCTCTCTTGCCTTATCACATATACCCTTGGCAACTGTAAGAATTGTACCTTCCTTAGGCTTCATAACAGCCTTATATGCTGACTCAACGGCACGCTCACAAGCTTCTGCTATAAGCGGAATATCAACCTCTTCATTCTCCTTAAGCACCTTGGTAAAACCACGAAGCAACTGAGACAGAATAACTCCTGAATTACCACGAGCTCCTCTAAGAGAACCACTTGATACACACTTTGCAAGTGATGTCATATCAGGATCATCCATATTGGCAACTTCCTTAGCTGCCGACATGATTGTCATGGCCATATTAGTACCTCGATCTCCATCAGGAACTGGGAATACATTAAGTTCATTAATCCATTCTTTCTTTGCTTCAAGATTCTTAGCACCGGCAAGAAACATCTTCTTAAACAGTGCAGCATTGATTGAATCTGACATGTTATCTTCTCCTCACTTAATCAATTACACGTACACCTTCTACAAAGATGTTAATCTTCTCAACTTCAATTCCGGTAAACTCTTCAACCTTATACTTAACACTGTCAATAAGATTGTTAGACACAGCCAGAATACTAACGCCATAAGCCACGATGACATGGAAGTCGATCACAAGCTTGTTATCCTTAAGAGTAACAGAAATACCTCTTGTAATATTGTCCTTCTTAAGAAGCTTTACTAAACCATCCTTCATATTAAGACCAGCCATACCTACGATACCAAAACACTCCATGGCAACACTGCCTGCATACTGGCCAATTACTTCCTTGTCAATTGTGATGTTACCCATATGAGTATCCATTGATGAACTCTTCATATACACATCCTCCACTTAATGATTAACATTGCAATCTAAATTATTATACTATTTATTGATAAAAATGACAATAAAAAACCTCATCCCCTAAGGAATGAGGCTTAATATCATATTATACTATGCGCGCTCTACTTTGCCTGACTTAAGGCATCTTGTACAAACGTGCATTCTCTTAGCTGCACCGTTAACCTTGCACTTTACGCTTCTAACATTAGAATTCCAAATATGATTAGATCTTCTATGAGAATGGCTGACGTTATTACCAAAATGAACGCCCTTACCACAGATATCACACTTTGCCATTTTAACACCTCCTCAAATGTATTGGTCGTAATGACTCACAACATTGTTATATTATCAAAACAATCTCTTAATTGCAAGCATTTTTTGAAATAATTAATAATTATTCAATATCATCATCCAGATCGTCGTCAGGTTCTTCTATCTCACTCCACTGAGCATAAAGTTCAACTGAATCGCCACGCCTTGTACCTATTAGGAAGATATCTCCAGGACCATATGAGTCACCATCACCCTCTGGAGACGTATTCCAACTCTCAATATAATAACCAGCACGTGTAAATCCACTCTGCTTCTCAGTGAAAAACTTACTTACCAGGAATGTCATAACCTGAGTCTTGGTAAGAGCCTTGCCTCGTCCACCATTAGCATAATATGTAACTGTACAGCACATGCTCTTAGCAAGAATCTTAAACTTTACAGCCTTAAGGCCAAAGTACTCAGTTCCGTCAGAACTTGTCTTACCCTTAAGAGTAACCGTCGCTGTACCCTTCTTAATATTGTTGGTATAACCTACAATATCAACAACATCGGCAATCTCTTCCGCCGTATATTTTTTGCCATCAAGAACAAAAGTCATATCACTAAGACCTGGTCTGATTGCCTTACCTGTGAATATCTGGTTAGAAATCTTAACAGTTGCTGATGCAATACTTACCTTACCGATTCTGTAAGTAGCTGTCTTGGATGTTCCTTCATAGAAGCCCATACCTTCAACAGCAACATTAATTATAGTTCCTGGTCTAGGAATATCTGATGTAAGTACTTCAGTATCCTTAGTGCGAATTGTTCCATCCTTCATTACAGAATCTTCATAATATGTATAGACAGGATTCTTATAATCTTTATTAAGAGCCAACTTAGTTCCATCTGTATCCTTAATAATAATAGCCGACCTGTTAGTATTGGCCTTACCCTTATATAGAATATCATTAGCACTTACGTCATTAAGCAATCCAATATCACTTCTATTAATTCTGTAAGTAAATACAGTTGTACCCTTATAATTACCCTTACCCTTGATAACAACCTGTGGCAGCTTGTCAATTGGAAGGCTGTCATCAGTATTAAGCTTCTTATTATTCTTATAAGTCACTGTATAGTCTGTACCCTTAACAAGGATATTCTCACCATCCAGACATGTAACCTCAGGCTTAATACCAGACTTAACATATGTCTGCTCTTCAAGTTCGTATATACCGAATCTATCATCCGTACCTGAAGCTATATTATAAGGAAGAATCTTATATGTATACTTTACCTTGCCAGTAAATCTGCCCATACCGGTAATTACAATGGTCTTTGTTCCGGCATTAATACCATCTGCAGGATATGTTATTGTACAGTTATCACCATCTGTAAGTCCAATCAGTTCACCATCTGCCATCTTGAAAGCAGCATTAATGGCAGGTATATGTTCATTACCATCATATACATATGAACCACCTTCTGCTATAAGTTCAGCATAATCACAGGATGAATCAACTAAAAGCTTAGCTGCAGTTAACTTGTCACCTGTAATCTTAAGTGTATACTTCTTGGTTCCTGCAAATATCTCACCGTCACCAACAACAGTTACAGTATTATTACCAACCTTAATTTCCTCAGGGAATTCAACTGAATATCCCTCTTCATACTTTTTACCATTATATGTAACAACAAGAATTGGTTCCTCTTCAAAATAATCAGTATACTTAATACTGCTTCCATGTGCCAGTGCAACTGTTGCACTACTCATTAATGGAATATTAACAATACTCTCTGTTACATCAATGCCGTCGCCTTCAAAGTTACCCCTAGGAATAATTGTTACATTATAATCACCAGGAGTTCTGTAAGCAACAATTCCTTCTTCAGGATCACTTTCATCATTCCACTGAACCTTATAATCAGTTCCAGCCTTAAGCTTTACACCATTCCATCTTATTACAGGAGTAATCTTCTGGGTTACACCCTTCTTAAATGCAACAACTATACTGTCAACTGTAAAATCGCAATCAGAAGCAATTGAATCCATAGTGATTGGAAGAATTGTAAATGTCTCTACAATCTTACCACTATAATCGCCCTTACCAGTTACAGTAAGAGTTGGTGCCTTAGTCGAATCGTAAGCAGCCGCATTCTTATTATTAGTATACTTTAATGTATAGTCCTTCTTAAGTGTAAGAAGTCTCTTACCAAAGTAGACTCTGACAGCCGGACTAATAGCCTTTCCAGTATAGGAGAAGCTTAATGGCTCATTATGATCTTCATTGTTAGTAAGACCTGCAACCCAGAGCCCCTGTGGAACCTGACTTATATCAGATGGGCGGTCTTCTTCAGCAATATCACCCCAGTCATCCTCTGCACTGGCAATTTCCAGGCTAAAATCAACTATATTACTACTTATATAACCACTCTTTGTTGCTAATATCTTAAGCGAAACAGCCTCAGTCACCTCAATATGAGATGAATATGTAATTCCAGCCTCGATTGGTTCACTATCATCAAGAGTATAAAGAATTCGTGCGCCAGCAGTTGAAGTCTTAAGAGCAATTACTGTTCCATATGGGACTTCGCTTCCAGACTCAATTACTTCACCAGTCTCATTATTAACTACATATGGGTCTGCAACAGTATACTCAGGCTGAATCTCCCATGCTGCATATAATGTAATATCAGCAAGAATATCTACTTCCGGATCGAACGCTTCAGTACATTCCTCATCTACATACCAGCCCATAAAGTTATTCTTAGCCTTAACAGGAATATATGATGATGGCTCAGCAAGTCTGTGACTAACAGTCTTAACAGACATTGGCTTAGCCGGACTAAAGTATCCGCCGTTAAGCGTAAATGTAACTGTATATTCAACATATTCCCAATGAGCATATAGACTAGTATCAGCCAAAATTGGTGTTGAGGAAGTAACTTCTGTTCCTGCTTCTTCATCAGTAAACCAGCCAGCAAATCTGTAACCAGCCCTTGATGGAACTGGAAGTAATTCACCAATTGAATCACCATCATCAACTGTCAGATCCGTAATATCAAGTCCTGTGACATCATCTCCATTTGGATAGAATAATACAGTTCTCTCTATAACAGGAGTCCATAGTGCATATAATGTAGTATCAGATAAAATGTCCACATCCGGGTCGAATTCACTATTATATAACGGATCAGTATACCATCCTTCGAAGTTATATCTGTCTCTAGTAACAGTATATGAAGCAAAATCAGGTATTCTATGATTAACAGTTGATACAGGGATTGTCTTAGAATTAACAAATTCTCCTCCATCCAGTATAAAATCAACTGTATATTCTATAATCTCCCAATGAGCATATACTGTAATATCTGAAGATACTATAGTAGATTCAGTAATATTCGTTCCGCCTGTTCTTGCAGTATACCAGCCTGTAAACTCATATCCAGGGCGGCTGCATGATGGAAGTTCACCTATAGCAGTTCCTTCTTCAACAGATATACTTGATATATCAAGCTGTGCATCATCACAGTTAGCATCAAAGCTTACAGTCTTACGCCCTGGCGCAGATGGTTCGATATTGGATGTAAGAGCACGAATACGAACATCCAAACTACATGAAGTCAGAAAAGGCTCATCAGATCCCATCATATATCCAAAGAAACTCTTACCAGCACAGGTAGATGAATTATATTCAACACCCAATGCAGAAGCCGTAATATTATCATCTGTTGATGATACCTCAACAACTACTGAGTATTTCTCATTCTTACTAAGTTCAACATCACTGTTAAGCTCTATCGTATGATATCCGGCATATGTAGAATGACCACTTACAGTAGCACTCTCGACCAATGTACCAGATAAAGGCTTGTCATCAGTTAAATTCTTATAGACGTTAATCTTATAATCAGTTGAAGGATAGTAGAATTGAACTTCAACAGCCTTAAGTAACTCTCCATCATCGCATGCTCTGGTATCAAATATATTCGCAAACAGATTCCTTGAAGAAGAATAATTATATCTTCCTAGTTCAAGACCACCATCATAATAATAATTATTATCATAATCATAGTCAGCCGCACCATAAGGAGTAGCTTCAAAAGCGTATGCATTAGTCCTTATACTTTTATCATAATATGATAACCAGAAGTAGCCATAATTAGAAAACTTAAAGCGGTCATTTGTTGTCCAGCTGTTTCTAATTAACCATGCACCATCCCCTGATGGAGATGAATTAAAGTTACTTCTTGAGTAATTATCATCCCATCCAACAATTGTTACAGCATGATTTGCATTGTCTTCGTTTTGATCATAACAGTAATATGAATTATTAGTAGAATTATAATATCTACCTTCCTCCCCTTGTACTTCTGCATGATACGAAAGCGATACTGCGCCATAGTCCATAACCAGCTTCTTAGCATAATCAATATTATCATGTATATTAACCACATACTCATTCTTTATTGCAATACTGTTATTAGAAAAAGCCAGGCTTGAGTCAACGGTCTTAGATGCATATCTTCTTACGCCAGAGGATATAGTCATGGTAGAACCTTCGGATCTTACGAGTTCATACGAAGCCACGCTCTCATCTACGAGTCCGCTCCATCCCATAACTCTTATTGTCGCATCATCAATGTTGCCACCTCTCTGAAGATATTCAACAAATGAAGATGATACATCTGTAGCAGTACCACCCAGTGGATCAACTGATGGATTGTAAGTATTGCTTGCAAGATGAAGTTCAGACAGATCAATATCCTGATAATCACTCTTATAAGGAGACTTATTCATCATATATATCTCTGCAAGAGCTATTGCAGAATGTGCCCAGCATGTACCATATGGATTCTGATCCCTTAAAGCAGGCATACTTGCCGATTCAAAATTAGTATTATACGAAGCAGGGATATCACCAAGTACAGGTTCCATATCTTCGTCAATAGCTCCGACAATATATGGATCCTCTCCTGGATTATATCCATAGAAAACCTCTATCTCGTCTGTTGTCTCTTCTTCTGTAGCATCAGTAGGCACTTCTTCTGCCACAGCATCCATAGACTCATTATCTGTCTCCTGCTCCTCTGGCTCCACGACAGTACTCTCTTCAGAAATACTCTCTGTCGAAGTCTCCTCTTCAGACAGCGACTCTGACGTATCAGAAGATACTTCTTCAGTGGTCTCTGTGACAGTCTCAATCACATCAGGACTGGCAGGATTAGTTGCAGCAAGAACACTTGCCGCACTGCCATCTCCAAGACATAATACAACTGTAAGTATTATTGAGCATAATCGCATCCAGTTTCTTCTCATAAATATCCCATCCTTCATATAAGCCCTGTCTATTTAACAACAGCAAAGGCCTTCTTAACACACTTGTTAGTTGGTGTATTAGGTATTACATTACTGCCATATGCGTTAAATACAACCTTGTACTTTCCTACGGCATTAGGTGCTGCAACTGGTACCCACTTGCCTGTTGCCTTCTGATATGCCTCATATGAGATTGTATAATCACGTCCTGCGGTAAGAACATTCTTTCCAATCTTGACCTGCATCTTGGCAGGATATACATTGCTGCCTGTATACTTAGCCTTTTCAGAGCATACTATAGTTGTATTCTTAATCTTGATTGGCTTAATAGTATATGTCTTTGCAGGTGCAGGTGCAAAAGTACCTGTACAGTTGCCCTTACCTCTTACTGTAATATTATATGTACCGACATTGGCAGGTATAGCTGTACTTCCATTATAAAGAACATCATAATCTATGCCATTACGTAGAGTAATACCATTCTTCTTAACTACAACGGCAGACTTCTGAGCAGCGCCATTATATACCTTGGCAGCTGTGCACGTAAGTCTTGATCCGGCACTTATATTAAGTGGCGAAATTGTAAATGTCTTAGTTATCGTACCAGTATACAGACCTGTACCAGTAATATATACACTGGCAGTTCCAGCATTTTTATTATTAGCATAAGTAACCTTATATGTAAGATTCTTAGGTGCTATAACCTTATGATTTGCATCCTTAGCCTTTGGAACTGCTGGCTTAAATGGCTTTGCAGCATATTCCCTACCTACAATCTTGGAATAGTCAAACCATGATGTCTGATACGTCTGGATATTCTGACGTACCTTAAAATTAAGCACTGCTGAAAGTCCAGCACATTTAATATTAATCTTGGTTGCACCAAGCTTCTTAGCCTCTACCTTAAGTGTAACAGTATCACCAGATATAGAGATACTCTGTACCGCTGCAACCTTTGGATTAGCACTTACTGCCTTAGGTCCAGCGAGTCCAATCATACTTATAAGCTGTGCTGTATTATAAGGCTGTGGCTGAGCCTGATTAACCTTGAGTGTTATTGTTGCAACATCTGAAGAATTAATTACAGTATCATTGTTTGAGTAAACATGAGTATAATTAACCTTATTGTTCGCAGTGAACTTCATATTATTAAGCTTATATACAACAATAGTCTTAGATACACTTCTTCCTGCAATTGTACAGCTAATATTTGCTATACCTGGAGCAACTGCAGTAACCTTACCGGCAGCACTAACCTTAGCTACAGCCGTGTTAGAACTTGTCCATGTCTTTCTGTAATGTGTATAGTACTTCTGGCAGGCAGCAGTTAGTTTCACAGCCTTGGCAGTACCAGGCTTCATGTAGAATGTACTTCCCTGCATTGCAAGCGGCTCTGTAGCCATAGCATACTTTGTTGTAGAAAGTGCAGGATACTTAAATGTCTTTGAACTACCGAAAATACTTCCATCGCTAATATGTGATCTGTCTCCATCAAATGGACACAATAAATACTTACCATTTGAAGATGTATTGGCACCTCCACTACCATCATTCCATGTTGAATCCACCATATACCACTTATTATCATGCATAAGTACATAAACATATGCGTGATTATAACTTACACAGTACATATTAGGTACACCAGCTGTATCTAACATCCAGCTAAGTGCCAGTGCATAACTTTCACATACACCATATCCCTTAACAAGACATCCATATGGGCTATGGCAGTAATAATATGCAGCTGTATTCTTGCTTCCATTAACGCCTCTGGCAGTATCATAATAGTTGTTTGCACACAGCCAGTTATCAATATACTTAACAATTCCATAAGTAGGAGCATTAGGTGTTGAAGTCTTGGCATATGCATATGCATTGTTAACAACTTCCTTAACCTTATCATTAGCCTGTTTCTGAAGTGTAGAATTATGATAAGACGACTTCTTAAGTGTCAGATTATATGAATATGATCCTCCTGACCATCTGTAAGTACAGCTCCATCCGCCAGAAGATGACTTATCCATCCATCCAAACTTACTTGAATATGTTGTAACAACCGCAGATAATGCAGATGAAATCTCTGAACTGAATGTAAAGCTACCATTCCAGCTAATTGTATTACGTCCACCATTAACCATTGCACTTTTTGCAATATTATAGATTCTCTTCTCAGTAGAATTAAGCTGATTATAGAAGTAGTTAATATTATAGACATCAAAAAGTGAATCTATATCAACTACATCGCTATTATCAACATCAGCAATAACAGGAGACATATCATTAAACAGATCCTCATTTTCAACAATTACTGTATCACTCTTACTGATAACATAATCATCTACAACAAGGGATGTATCTGATGCCACTTCATCAGATACCATTGTCTCAGCTTCATCATCTATAACGCTAACAGACTCATCTGATTCTGTATCTTCTACATCAGCAGTCTCAGATTCCTCCTCAATTACTGCAGACTCTTCTTCAAAGACTACAATATCTTCCGCATCTGGCAACTCAAAGTTCTCATCAATATCAATATAAGGAGAATCAATTATACAGTTAAGTCCACCCTCCGCATCAGTCGAAATTACAGCCCTACGTAATGGCATTGATGCGGACATTCCCTTAGCAATATCATTGACCATATTGCTATATGCTTCTCTTGCATCAACAGGAAGACTAAGAAGCGTATTGATGTTAAGATATGTAACATTGTCATACTTAATGCCATCATCACCTACAACATACAGGTTACTTCCAGACTTAACCATATTAAGTGAAGCAATATACTCAGCAGTTGCTGCATCTATAGAATCATTGCTCTCTTCAATAAGAGTAATCTCTTCCTCAGTACTCTCTGTCGCTTCTTCACTTACAACTTCCTCGACCGTTGTCTCTACTTCGCTCTCAGTTACATTCTCTTCGCTAATAACCTCAGTCGTATCTTCAACAGAAGATAACTCTTCTTCAGATACAATTGTCTCATCTTCAACTGTCTCAGCGACTGTTGTCTCGTCTTCTGCAATTGTCTCATAACTTACAATCGCTTCCTCTCCCATTCCAGGAGTACTGGCAGCAAGTGCAACATCTGATCCAAGCATTGAGACTGTCATGGATACGGCCAGAATTCCGGCTAACAACTTCTTAATTCTCATATCTCCTCCTATTTTACACAAGAATATGCAGGACGCCTTAAGACGCCCTACATATTCATAATTACTTATAATATTACTACTTAATTATAAATTCAATATCCCTGGTTCCTGTAAAGTTACCAATACCTGTAATTGTAATAGTTGCCTTACCCTTTTCATTATTATTACTATAGGCAACTTCATAATCAACGCCCCTAACAAGTTTCTTATTACCATACTTTACTACAGGTGATGGCATTATAGGAACTCCCTTATATGTCTGAGCAGTAATCTTTCCAACCTTAAGATTACTTACATCAACAGCCTTAATCTCATATGTAAATATCACCGGATCAGTAGAACTGAACATATTAGCCTTTGGAGTAAGCGTAATCATCGCTGAATCTGTAACTGACTTATTATCAGAATATGTAATATTAAACAGCTTAGGATTAATAGGCTTTCCATACTTTGATATCTTAAGGTTCTTAGGATTAACAGCCTTGCCATTGTTATAGAACGTATCATCATAGGTTACTGTAATATTATTACCTCTAACCGGGAACGTCTGATAATAAGTATTAAGCTGCACTGTACCTGGGAACTCGTAATTGCCAATAAACTTCATCTTAAGCCCTACCATACCAGGCTTAGTTGAATTATATGAAGTATACTTATAATCAACACCTTCTACAAGGCCAACCCCAAGTTCATTATCAATTATCTGAATCTCATCAACCGGCTTATATGCATATCCTGTAAACCAAAGTCTGTCTAACATCTTAAACGAAAGATTACCCTGTCTTTCAGCACTAGAAAGAACAATTAACTTCTTACCAATATTAAAGTTAATTGTACGCCTTCCAAAGTAATCACCCTTACCTACGATAATAAATGAATGCTTACCTGCGTTAGTATAAGTATCATCGCTCTCAATAATATCAAAATCTATTGCGTTTCTAAGAGTCTTATCTGCTCCATCCTTAATAGTAATAACATCATCAAATGAATACGAATTACCATCATATGCAACTGGCTCAACGCTAACCTTTATTGACTTATGACTAATATTCTTAGCTGTTGCAGGATAGATTCTAAATCCATAATCCTTAGCTACTCCATTAGCCAGATTACCCCGGAATACTACACGAATAGAAGGATCTGCATCAGATACGTCTACATTATGGAAGTATCCATATTCATTAGAATAATCCTTTCCTGCCTTTAACTTCCTTACAAGCTTGCCAGCATCATCATAAAGAGCAGCTGAGAAGCCTGGCTTACACTCTGAGCCAGTATACTTCATATCACTGACAGTAGCCTTAACTCTTCTCTTAAATGTAGAACTAGACATAAATGTAATATCATAAAATATTGCATCTTCATCTGTCTTATTATACTTACCTGCGTACTTTCCCTTACCAGTTAATATTACTCTTGCCTTTGAATCAGATCCTTCATTGACATTAGTATTGTTAGCATATGTAATCTTATAATCCACACCAGCAACTAATGGCTGACCATTATATGACACATCAAGAATATCAGTTGACTCAAGAGCAATTGCTCTTCCTGAATACTCCTTAGGTGCAATACTATAATCAATTACAATATGACCTGCATTCTTAGCCGGATCATCTGACTTAAGCTTAGCATCAGCAAATGAAGGCTTGGTAATCGCGAATGCAAGTTCTTTACTGCCTGAGTATGCTCCGATACCACTAATCATTACCTTGGCAGTACCAGGTGCTGCGTTATTGGTATATACAAGCTTATAGTCAGTATCAAGTTCAAGATCTCTATCATTCTTAACATCATGAAGAACAACCAACGAATCAATTGTTGTCTCAGATGTACCTGACCAGACAGCCTTCTTTGGAGCTGTTATAGTAACATTAGCAGTCTTAGAGATATCAATGCCCTTAATTACAAATGCGACATCCTTATATCCCATAATAGTATCTGTGGCAGAGTCAGCTGGAAGAACTCGAACAATTGCAGTTCCTGCCATTATATTATTATACTCAGGCACAGCTGCTGTCTTAATTGATTCCTTTGCAATAGTAGTATTTCCAATCTTTACAGTAATATTATCAGATGTAGGAACAATTGCCGTATTAGTATATGGAGTATAGTTCTTACCATCAAAAGATACGGTTGTCGTTGCCTTAGCAAGATCATACTTAATACTATACTTCTTATCTACTGCTCCCTGATAGTAACCCTTACCAGTTATAGTAACAGTCGCATTATTACCAAGTGCAATATTATTTGAATATGTAAGCGTATAATCTGTACCGATAGTAAGGAGACGTTCGCCATCCTTAACTGTAACCGCTGGCTTAACAGCCTTTCCTGTATATGCATACGAATCATCATCATCAGATGTTCCAAGCTCAATGCTTATACATTCAGCATCCATATAAGCTTTTACAACAATATCAATAGTTGCAATTGCACCAATGCCATCTACTGTAGCTGTAACTGTAGCCGCTCCTCCGCCTACTGCCTTAATGACACCTGGCGCAGTGAATATTGCAACTGCATCATCATCAACCGTCATAGTAATTGAAGCTAATTCATCAACACCTTCTCTGGTAATCATCTCATTAAGATTAGCTAAATCATTATATGCCAGTTCAAGAGACTCTACTGTAAACTCAATCTTTGCACCATTAAATCTAATTTCTGCTTCAGAAGCATATTCCTGTGCATATGTGTCATAGATACCATATATGCTAAAGTTTTCATTAGTACTTGTAATAGTCGCAAACTTATTTGTTTTTTCTTCTTCAATCTTAGTTACACTTGCGGGAATGTATAACTTTTCAACATTATTAATACTTCTAAATGCATACATTCCGATAGTAGTAACAGTATCTGGAATAATTATATCGGCTGAACCCATATATCCTGAGAAAAGGTAATCAGGTATCTCGGTAATGCCATCTTCAAACTCAATCTCAGTAAATGAAGTATTACCTACCGAACCATTATTCTTAACAATACCAAATGGACCTATATTCTGATAATTTCCATTTGAATTATCTGGTCCTATCTCATTGCTATTATAATTAACAGTAAGATTCTTAGGAATATTAATCTTAGTAAGCCCTGTACAGGCAGAAAATGCACCTGTACCAAGTGATTCAAGTGTTGAAGGAAGCTTAATATCTGTTAGTGATGTACAGTTAACAAATGCAACATTATCAATTGCTTCAAGTCCTTCCGGCAGATTAATTGAGCTTAACTTCTTCTCTCCCCAGAATGCGGCATATCCAATCTTCTTAAGACTGCTGTCATCTGAAATAGCAACAGTAGCAAGATTATCAGCATGGAAGAATGCACATTCACCAATCTCCTTAACATTATCATTAATAGTAAATGATGTAATACCGCTACAACCCAGCATAAAATAATCAGGAATTACAGTCATATTATATGTAACAGTATTAAGATTAGCATCACCAACAAATGGTCCTGCATTAGAAATTACCGGATTATTATTTGAACCATTTGGGTAATACTTCAGAATAGCACCTCTGTTATTAGTTATATCAGATATTTCAAGCTCATATGACTTGATATCAACTGATGTAAGTCCAGTACATCCGCCAAAAGCTGCTCTACCAATCTGTGTCACACCTGATGGTATAGTAACTGAGCCAAGTGTTGTATTGCCATAAAATGCACCCACACCAATCTTCTTAAGAGACTGTGGGAATGATACTGATGCAATTGACTTATTCTTAAATACCTCATCATTAATTACTTCAACACCATATGGAATAGTAATATTCGTATCTGTTCCTGCATATCCAATAAGTGTTACCCCGTCTTCATCCATTATGAAATCGCCAGGTATGTCAACTGCAGGTACAGTCTCAGCTGAATTATCAGTCAATACTTTAATTGAAGTATCACAATCAGACTCGGAAAGTTCGCCATCTTCAAATATATATGAATGTCCTTCGCATACATTCTTTCCTCTGGCATCCTTATTTTTCTCTAGATATATGCCCTTGTATGCAGAATCATCTGTATCACTAAAATCAATTACAACTGAGAAATTCTTACCATGCTCAACTAATACATCTTCATCAAGATCAATTACACGAGTACCAGCTTCAGTAAGCTCTCCATATTGTATCAATGCAAGACTGCCACTTGTAGGATCACCTTCAGTAGTATCAACATAGACCTGAAGCTTATACTTAAGTGCAGCACTACCAGTATTAAATGATACAGCCTTAATCACTTCATTAGCCTTGCCATCTTCTCCACCATTGGCCTTAAACTCAGTTGCAAATATCCTTGACCCAGCATATGAGAACATTGGTACAGCTACGCTACCGTTTTTGGCTAACTGCATACCTGTAAATCCATCATAGAAGTAATTGTTGTCATATGGACGTTCATTGGTCAGTTCAAGTGCAACAACTTCATTCTGAATTGACGGTTCATCATATGAAATCCAGAAATAACTGCTTATATAATCCTCACCATACTCTTCATCAACACCCCAGCTATTTCTGATTAACCATGCACCATCATGCTCAGGCTGTTCAATAAAGTTCTCCTTAGGATAGTTATCATCCCAACCAACAATAACAATTGCATGATTCTGGGTATATGTAATATCAGGATTATAATAACAGTTGACTACACTATGCTCGTAATCAGTATTACCAACTGTCAGAAGGCTCTTTGTTCTGGTATCACTCTTATAATAATTATAGATTCTCTTACCCTGGTTATCCTGATAATATGAGCCAGTAACCGCGCCATACTTCTTAATCAGGCTCTTGACATAATCAGGCTCATTATTAATATCACCCATCTTAGATTCAAGCAGATAATATGTATCATTATATGCCATTGCTCTGACAGCTTCGGCATCTTCAATATCAGCATACCTGCTTGGATTTCCATCCTCAAATGCCAAAGGCAGACCATTATTCTCAATTTCATGTACGGCATCAACATCACCCAGATTGAAGTTATCAATTGGAAGAATGCTCTCATCAGCAAGTCCCTTCCAGTTAGCTAATCCAAGTGCAGAAAATGTCTCATGTCCACCGGAAGTAAGATACTTTGAATGATTCTCTACATCAAAGTTCTCCTCTAATGGCGTATTACCAAGTGGATCATTGGCATGATTAGTACCAAAGAAAGCAAAATGAGCCTCAGATGTATCAACAGACGAAAAGCCATCCTTAATAAGACTAATCTCAGCTGTTCCAGTTACCGACTCTGACCAGCATATTCCAGCTTTTCTCTGATTCTTCACAGCAGGTAATCCGGAAGTAATATATTTCTCCTCAAGCTCACCGTAAGAAGGAGCCATCATTTCATCCGGAATATCCGAGATATGACCTACATCAAGATCATCATCAACACTGATATGACCGCCCACCTGAATATCAAGTGTAGACAGATCAATACCATCTCCAAAGTCTTCAGATGCAACTTCACCCATATCTTCTGAAGTCTCCTCAATAACAGAAGCAGGCTCCTCAGCTTCGCTAACGCTAACCTCTTCTGTTACCTCCTCAGATGTCTCCTCGCTATAGATTTCTGAAGCTTCTTCGCTTACAACTGTCTCCTGTGAAGTAACCTCTTCCGTAGACACTTCTTCACTGACAGTCTCATCGGATGGAGCCTCAACACCAGGCAGCTGAGCAGCTAACGACGTAATTGCAGCATTGTCACCAAGACAAAGCACAAGGCATAAAAGCATTGCAATCAGTCTCTTCTCCCATCTTCTTCTCATGATACCCTCCTTAGATTATCTATTAAAACTGAACTCTACAACGTAATAGCTTACTATATCCGGAATGTAGACACCGGACTTATCCGATGGAATAACACGTCTGAAACACCTTACTGATGCTGAGACATATTCTCCATTAAGAATATTACCATTCTGACCCGGATCATCCTTCATCATTCCAATTATATCAGATGCATCAGCATTAGTCACATATGAAACAGCAATATTCTCTGCATTCATATCACGTCTGTTAAGCGAATTCCATTCAGAACCATTAGGTCTGATATGACTGTAAAGTGACGCAATCTCATACGCACGTATTCCTGATGCAGTATCAAGATTACTATTCTTCGTAAGTGCGGCTTTTCCATCCGCTAATCTGTAATCATTGATTACAGCAAGCAGATTATCAGCCATCTCTTCATCATAATAACCCAGAACTTCTTCGGATATTCCATTACCCTTATCTATATTGTAAGCGGTAAAAGCAGGTATTCTAACTTCATCCTTTATACATCCACAGGTTGAACATATGAATCTAACAAGTCCTTCACTTGTTGATGTTGCTTCACTGACAACAACCTGCTCAGTAGCATATAAGCAGTGTGAACACGTCTCAAGCTCGACCGGCTCACCGATTGTTTCACCACACATCAGACATACAGTATACTTATGTCTTTCAGAATAGATCTCCTTCGTATATGGATGTGTACAGCCTGTAAGCTTCGGAATAACAATTTCCTCAGAATAATCACAATACTCACACTTCCTTATGCCAGAACCATCGCTATTATAAGTTGGTGAACTGGTAGTCTCAGTCGTAATAAAGAGATGTACGTCCTCATCATACTCACTTCCAGTAACTATTATCATCTCATCTTCACATAAAGAACACTTTACCTTACAAATCTCATAATTATTGCATGAAGCCGGGTAAACCACTTCAACTATCTCATAATCATGCTCGCAGTCCCCGCCTTCAATATCAAGAACAGGAATACTACCGGATCTGATATCATCCTTTCTTCCGCAACGGTAACAGCAGTATTCTATTGTTCCGGCCTCATCTACAGTAGGCGCAGTATATGAAGTAACAACATATACACATGTATGGGTCGAAACTGCAACAGGCCTTGTACTAATCTCGGCGCCACAATGCTCACATAAAACTGCTTCTATACCAGGCTCCGTCTCAGTTGGTTCCTTAATAACCGTCCACTCACTGGAAGGACTGTGCTCAAGCATTTCTATGCTTTCATCCTCATAATAACCGCATTCACAATAGAATCTTCTTATACCAGCTGCGTCACATGATGCCTCAGCAATAACCTCATTGTAGCTCTGCGACTCGCCTGACTTAATAATTGTATGACCAAGTGCCGGAACATAATCAGATTGTTCACTGTATCCGCAGATACATGTATGCTTTGTGTATCCCTGCTCTATATGTGTAGGTAATACAATATCATCCCTAAGTACATGTCCTGTTGCCGGTATATCCTCTTCTACCTTCTCGCCGCATGTTCTGCATATCTTAATCTGGTGACCAGGCTCAATACAGGTTGCCTGCGATGTTACTGTAATAATGTAATCATGCTCATGTGCAGGCATATCTCCACCATATACACACACATTGCAGAAAGCAGTAATACCATTAGCTGTAGCCTTAATAACGGCACCGCCATTGGCATGCGCAGTAACAATTCCTGTATCACTTACAGATGCAACCTCCGGCTTATCTGATTCCCAGATTACAGACTTGCTGACACCATTAACGGTCGCACTGATTGTCTTACTGATACCTGCGCCGGAAGATATATCAAATTCAATTGATTTTACTGAAAGAGTTATCGTGTTATTTATAACCTTAACACTACAGTTAGTTGCAACACCATTAATTGATGCACTGATTTTACAATCACCGGCGCCAATTGCTCTGACTCGGCCATTGTTATCTACATCGGCAACCTTCCTGTCTGAAGAACGCCATATCACTTCAGTACCAGGCTCATATTCTCCCTGAATCTCAGTCACTCCAACCGTACTGCTCATATTGGTTCCTGCAAGATTAAGAACTATCTGTGTATTATCAAGGACAATCTTATTCTTGTTGACCTTAACAAGGCAGGAATCACTTACACCATTAGCTGTTGCTGTGATTACAGCATCTCCATCGGCAATTGCTGTAATTACACCCTTTTCGACATTAACAATATTCTTATTGGAGCTGCTCCATACAATATTATTATCAGGACCACTTACTGATGCTGTAAGTGTGTCTGTATTCTTAGTCTTGCTATTAGATATAAGGATGGCATCATTCTTGTTAAGTGATATTGTCGGTGCACTGTCACCAGTCTCCTCAACTGTAACTGCACAGCTTCTGATGATACCATTACAGCTTACTTTAATATCACAACTACCAACGCCTGTGGCAGTAACCACACCATTCTTATTAACTGTTGCAACAGAAGTATTGGTTGAAGAATACTTAACAGCATTAGTAAGGCCTACGTTCTTATCAATAACAATCTGCTCAGAATGATTATAGTAATCCTTTGTTAAGGACATTGAATCGCTGACAAGTTCAAGTTCTGTATTGACAACATGAATATTGCAGACAGCAGGAATTCCATTGGCAGTGACAGTTATAACTGCATCTCCTGCGCCTGTAGCTGTTATCAGTCCATTCTCAACTGTTGCAACAGATGGATCAGAGGATGTATATGAAACAGACTTATTCTCACCTACAACTCTGACATTAAGACGTGAAGTGTTACCAATATCAGTACCATAATACAGATTAATATCAGACGAGCCAAGCGCTGTAACCGGCATATTATTATATATACTACATCTGTCAGAAACGCCACTTGATGACGCAGTTATCACAACATTACCGTGTGAGAGTAATGTAACAACACCATCATTATCTACTGTAGCAATTCTATTATCAGACGAGGTCCAGATCACTGGCGCAGAAAGTCCAGCATCAGTCTCATGAAGCGGAATCTTATACTCACCATCAGTCTCATAATCATATGCATACAGCATAAGATTATTCTCTATAATATCAATAGCTGTTGATGTAACATTCACAGTACACTGAGCAGTTATTCCATTAGCTATGGCATAGATATTGCAGATACCAGTGCTCTTACCAGTCACCACGCCCTTCTTATTGACAGTAGCAACTGCCGGATCCGATGTAGACCAGCTAACAGTCTTACTGCTTCCAACAATAGTAGGCGTAAGCTTTACATTATAATTAAGCCCCTTAGTACTTGTATTGAGAGCCACTGACGTCTTATCAAGCGTAATATCTGTTGCAAGTACACTTACAGGAATGCTTGCTGTCTGTCCATTACATCTTGCAGTAATCACGCAATCACCAACACTTGCAGAGACAACTTTACATCTGTTGGAGTAATTCCTGTCAGGTGTAACAATAGCTACATCAGTATCTGAAGACTCCCATATTACTTCCTTATCAGCACCGACAACCTTAGCTGCAATCACACAGTTATTAGTTGCATCGCCTCCATAATAGATTGTCTTACTGCTTTCACCTATAGAAAGTGAATTATCGAATACCTTAACATTACACTTCGCTGTAACACCGTTAAGCGAAGCCTTAATTACAGCCTTACCCTTCTTATGAGCTGTAACATTGCCACTTTCATCAACACTCGCTATCTGTGGCTTACTTGATGTCCACTTAATTCCCCAGTCATTTCTGCCCGAGATATCAGGAATAAGCTGATATGATGTATTAGCACCACGAAGGTTAAGCCCAAGCTTATTCCTGTCAAGAACAATTGCATTGCGTGAAACATATACATAGACACTATCCTTAACGCCATTAGCTTCAGCATATACATGAGTTGTATAATTATGCAGTTCACCTGCCATTTTCTTAGGATTAACCTTAATTACTGCATTTTTAACGTTAACTATACGCGTGGTATCATGCGTATACCATTTAATAATATTCGACTCACCGCTTAATGTAGCAGTAAGCTTTCTTGAAAGAATTGTACTGGTATTCATAGGTACAGTCTTGAGCGTACCACTAATAATCATAAAGTCAGGTCTTTCATCTATGGAAATTGTAGGCGAACCCGACTCCAGAGTCTTAGTAACAGTCACATTACATGTGTTAGTCTTACCATTAGCTGTAACACTTACAACTGCCTCTCCAGGCTTATATGCAGTAACAAGACCAGTCTTGGATACCTTTACAACACTCTCGTCAGATGACTTCCAGACACACTTATTAGATGGTCCCATAATAAGTGCATACAACTGAGCCGACTTCCTATAATAGTCTGCAGTCAGACTCAACTCTGATACGACTGCCCCATCACGATTAGTATCTCTGATAGAAAGCGTAGGTGTCTCAAATACATAGACTCTGCATTTTTTATAATAATTCTCATTGATAGACGATGGGAAATATACTCCCGAACTGACCATCTCAGCAATCTGGCTTTCAGTAACAAGTCCTGGAATATATGCATAGATATCACAATATCCCATATTATATCCGGTAATCAGACCTGTCTTCTTGTCGACATCTGCACATCTGCTTCTAAGAGGCTTGGAAGCATCAGATGATATAAAATTGGCATCCTTGATATCTCCAATAAGACTAGCCTTAAGAGTGGCCTTATTGTTAACACCGTTGGTAAAAAGATTAACAAGTTCACTGTTAATCTTAATAGAAGGTCTGTTTACCTTAAATGTATGCGAATCTGACACACCATTAGCCTTCGCTGTAATTGTTGCAGATCCTCCCTCATGGAAAGTAACCCTTCCCAAAGAGTCAACTGTAGCAACCTTAGGATTAGATGTAGTCCATACAATAGTATCTGTGATTCCGGAAGTGATTGGAACAATAAGATATGTAGGTATCTCATAAGGAGTAATTGGTGTACTGACTATATCTGTTGGGAACTTAAGTGATGTTGTACTAACATTAACAACACATGATGCCAGAACACCATTACATGTTGCAGTAATAATTGCACGTCCTGTCTTCTTACCAGTAACTGTACCATTCTTATTAACTGTTGCAACTGTAGCATCAGATGACTTCCAGGCAACAGTCTTAGAGGAACCTGTTGTTGCACACTTTAGTGTTACAACACTATTATTTCCCCTGGTAACAACATTAAGAATACTGTTATTAAGACTGGTTGTAACCCTAACGACTTCAACATCGCAGCTTGCCGATATACCATTGGCCGTTGCAGTAATTGTCGTAGAGCCCTCGCTTACACTCTCAACTCTTCCAACAGAATTAACAACAGCAACAGACGGATCCGAAGAAGACCATGACACGTCCTTTCTTGCACCAGTTACTGTAGACTTAAGCCATATATTATCAACACAATTGCCACCCTTATAGATAACAGCATTATTCCTGCTAAGAGTAATTGATGGAATAACAGAAGAGACTCTGTAATAATACGTACACGAAGGTGAGTGAACAGTTATAAAAGCACTTCCCTTCCCAGTTGCGGTAATAAGTCCGTCTGCATCAACCGTAGCAATCAGAGGATTGGAACTGCTGTACTCAAGATCTGCAGGATCCTCATCCGTCAGGCTAATCTGATAATCCTCACCTCTGTTAAGCGTCACAAAGTAAGTATCCAGAATTGAAGCGTGTGTATCAATTCTGCATACAACGAAAATAGTTGCAACTAATAATAATCCTGTTAATAATCTGCTAATTCTCTTCATAACACCCCACATAGGCTATACAATACTCTTCTTTTTATAAAGCACTATAATTGCACCAATACAGACTCCCATAAATGCAATAACATATCTGACTGATATACTGTTATCACCAGTATCCGGTGATGCATCCCTGTTATAATTCTTAACCGTCTGACCACTCTTAAGTATTGCACTATTATGACCAGAATCAGTGAAGTACACTCCATAATAACTCAGATGTGAAGTCTCGAAAGTAATACTGTTACCCTGCTCATCCATAAATGCTGTAACTTCTTCAAGCTGACCATCTTCGTCCATTGTTATTACATGACATACTCCATCATCATAACTGCCTGTCACAGGCATTGTAATACTAAGCACAGCATTACCAAATCTGTCAATTCTTGTAGTACCTGTTGAATCAGTAAGAAGTATGTCATACCCCTTAATAGCAGGTGTATTATCTGCACCAAATAGTTCCGAATACTTCTGAGTCAGTTCAGTACTGGCATACTCACTATCCTGAATACTAAGCACGCCAACATTTTCATCTTCAGAGAATCGGGCCATGTACCCGTCATCAGATGCCCCATTATATGTAACCTTAACAGCAGAAGTCTTCTCTCCTGATTCCCTTCGGTTATCAACAGTTACAAGCTTTTCTCTATCCTTTATTGTATAGTTTTTACCGCTGATAACAACGGTATCAGGTATAGTGCTTAGTACATCCTCACTAAAGACATTATTCTGTGCAACAGTAACATTTCCTGTCTCATTACCAGAATTGTCCAGCTCCCTGCATAGAATCAGTCCTGAAAAACCAAGTCTTGAATCATCTAATACTGTTCCGGAATAATCTGTCACTCCCGGCTCAACAACAGCAAACATTACATTGTACAATACATCTGTCCTGTAATTCTCGTTGCCAAGTCTTCGTGACGTCGATCCAGAATCTATCACTGGAAGCTTATCACCTTCAAAGACAACGACCTTGGTAGAATCACTCTTATCTCCCTGTGAAAAATCAACTGCTCTGAGTCCCATGCTCTCCACACTTTCAGGAATGACCAGTGTGGAAACAGGACATCCCATAAATGCTCTGTCCTCTATTCTCTTAATGTTATTACCAAATACTATGGATGTAAGTGAATTACAGCCACGGAATGCATCTTCGCCAATCTCTGTAAGTGATTCCGGTAACTTAATATTATTAATCTCTATATGCTCTCTGAATGTACCGGGTGCTATTTTCTTAACTCCCTCCGGCACGCTTACATTGGCGCTGTTACCCTTATATGCGAGAAGTATTCCATCTCCAACAATAAGGAAGTCACCTTCTGAAACATTGCTAAGGAAATTATTCATGTATGGCGTATTATCAAATGCATATCCATCTATATCAGTAACTGTTGCAGGTATGGATACGCTCCCCAGTTCATCACAGTGGTAGAATGCACCAAATCCAATCTTGGATACTCCGTTAGGTATACTAATCTCCTCAATATTACTTCTGGCAAAAGCAAAATCACCTATAGAGTTAATACCTGAAGGCATACTGTAATCATCCATATTCTGATTAGCATAATATGCCTGCTTGGCAATTCTTCCATTAATCTCAGTATACTTTGGAAGATATCCTCCCTTTGCAGATTCATAGATTACATCATCGCTACTATCTTCAGTCTGAACACTATCAGCTACTACAGAATCATCCCTTATCAGTTCACCCGAGTTAATGTCTCTGTTAGTATCAAGAAACAGCACAGCATTACCGCCAACAACAACAGTCTTGGCAATAACATTACTGTCATCAATTATTGATAACGGATCAACAGATGGCATATATTCAACATTACTTGGATCACTGCTTGCGTCTACAAGACCGATTCCTGGAACAATCTCTACTGGTGATTCATTATATTCAGATTCAGAATCCTTCTCCTCATCCTTAGGTATTACTATCTTCTTGTTATCCGACTTCTCTATAATACTTACATCAGACTTATCAAAATTCTTAAAGAACTCATATGCTGCCGTTCCCTCATCTGCAATAATATTAAGTCTGCTGCATCCATCAAAGGCTGTAGGATCAATATATGAAACGGATGCAGGAATAGATATATCCGCAAGTGAGATACAGTTCTCAAATGCCTTGGCATCTATAGTTGTAACTGAATATGGAATATTAACAAACTTCAGATTCTTACAGTTAGAAAATGCATAAGCTGAAATATTCTGTACATAAGGAGATATGGACACCGAATCAATCCTCTCATTACCCCAGAACGAATACTTATAGATATTCTTAACAGACTCCGGCATACGATAATATGTCGTATCATACCCATTCATAAAGCCATAAAGTGTCTCTACATTTTCATCATATAGTCCACCACCGACCATCTTGAAGTCATCGTTATTTCTGCTGATATTAATTCCGCTAAGATTGTTACATCCGGCAAAAACACCATAACCTATCTCATCAACATTAGCTCCAAGATTAACTGTCTTAAGATTACGGCAACCTGCAAAGGCAGCAGTATCAATCTTCTCAAGATTATCATGAGTTGTTACTGTGAACAGATAAGGACTGTTAGCAAAGGCACCATGCTTAATCTCCTTAGTATTATTACCAGTATCTATTGTTGCAATAGTCTGATTGCCTGCAAAAGCCTCTTCACCAATATATTTAACAGTATCAGAAACAGACACGGCTGTTGCCGTGCCTGTATACTTAGCTAACGTATTCATATCCATCTGAAATTCATCAAGTACTACGGCATTTGTGCCTATACCCGGAATTACTGCAAATAGTATTGATAAGATTATAATACCAACACCAATGCCCTTAAATACACGTCTACCCATATAGACTCCTGTCTACACTCTATGCTGACTTAGGAACCACAATTCTGTCCTTTTTAAGGAACAGGAATAATGATGATGCAGCAAGTGCAATAACAACAAACCACTTTGGATGAATTGGATCACCCGTCTTAGGTGTTGCATCAACAGTTCCGGCTGTCAGATTATTAGTATCAACATAAATTGTATATGGCGAGAAGTGTGTAGCTGTAAAGCTTACACATGGAATACCATCAATTGTTGTAAACTTGCATGCAAGGTCCTCAAGCTGAGATCCATTGATAACTGCTCCAACCTTGTTATTACCAGCATACTGAACAAGTGCATCTGGAATAGGCATCGTCACATTAACACTCAGATTAGAAGTATCCGTAATAAGATTCTGTCCTGTTACATCATACAGACTGATATCCATTGCAAAATACTTAATAGGTGTCATATCACCATACTTATTGGCAAGTGCTGTTGCAACCTGATTAGCAGCATCGCTGTTCTCTGTAATCTTTACAACAAAGCTGTCTGTTGAACCTGCAACTGAAGCATATGCCTTGTCAGTATTAGAAATTCCAGGCTTAAGTATGTCTACCCGGGTTCCATTTGTTCCAGTGCTTCCACCTCCTGCCGGGCTTGTAGTTCCAGTTCCACCATTTCTATTGGTAGTTCCTGTACCACCTGTTGACGAAGGTCTTGATGTTGAACTTCCAGCATCCTTATATGTCGCAGTTACAATTGTATCGCCTGCAGCCATCTTGATTGTGGTTGCCTTACTTGTTGCACTGTAGATTGTTGCTGCAGCACCAGAAAGTACCCACTTGTCAAATACCTTGCCAGCAGGTGCGTCAATTGCTTCAATAATTACTGTAGTATCCTTAGCATACTGTCCTGAACCACTTCCGTATACAACCTGAAGATTGTACTTAGTGCCTGTACCTGAAGGTGATACACTAACAGAAGGCTTTGGACTTACTGCTGCAGATGGTGATGGATTATTAGCACCACCTGATGGCTTCGGAGCACTTGTTGGCTTCGGTGTACCTGTAGGATTTGGTCCTGGTGTTCCCGTTGGATTAGGTCCAGGAGTTACCCCCGGAGTACCGCCTGTAGGTGTATATACAGCAAGGATTGTTGTATCTTCTGTAATATTCTTAAGACTTCTATTCCATCCTGTAAATGTATATCCAGCTCTCTCAGGAATCTTATCATCATCAGGTCCCTTAGCATCGCCACCAGCAACAACATCCTCAGTTCCGATAAGAATCATATTCATATTCTCATCAACGTAATAATACTTAACAGTATATCCTTCTAACAGATCAGGATCAAAACGCTTTGCGCCCTGCTTCTCAGCCGCGCTAATAATACTTGCGCCCTTGTATGACTGTACATAGGCCTGTCTTACTGCATCATTATCTGCAGTTGCACCGAACATATTACTTCCTGCAGAGACTTCGTGTCCTCTGACAATCACCTTAGTATATGAACCTGTTCCAGCAAATGCCTCGTCACCAATACTCTTTACACTTTCAGGAAGATCGATCTCAGTAACCATCTCACTATCCTTAAAGCAGCTTGTAGGTATTGATGTAAGATTATCACAGCCAGTAAAATCAACTGTTGTAATCGAATCACAATCTTCAAATGCTGATGGTGCTATATATGTAAGATCAGCTAATTCAGGATCATTTCTTACACCGATAGAACTAACACCAACAACTGAACCTCTGCCTGCAAAACACTCAATAAGCTCCTTACCTCCAGTTGCAGTATTCTCATACAAAAGTCCGTTAATAGCTTCAAACTTAGAATTGCCACATGCAAAGCTGTTAAGTGAGGTACAGTTGTAGAATGGTAACTTACCCATATCCTCCATATCAGCTCCAACCTTAACCCACTCAAGATTCTCACAGCTGTCAAAGCACTTATCTGGAAGATACTTAACATTGTACATTGTAATATCTCTAAGTCGGTCATTACCACGAGCCTTGTTCTCTAATCTGTTGCCCTCATCATATTCTCTTAACTGCTTTGAGATGTCTACATTGTGGTCATTATAACCCGAATTATTACCAATGCTAGCAATATCAGAACCGTAATATCCATTAAAAAGGCCCTGGTTTCTGTATGTTGCATCAGGTGATGAATACTCTCCTGAATCATTAAAATATGCTGCAATACTTGCAGTATTCTTCTTTCCAGTCTCTGCTCCTGTATTTCTTGAAGAGTTCTCAAAATATCCTGCAGTATCGATAGACTCAACGCCCATAGGAACAATCATATGTTCAATCAGATACTGCTTGTTCTCCTGTGCAGGTGTAAGTGCCAGATTCGAAGAATTAAAAGTAGCCTTCTGAGTAGCATCCAGTCCGCTTGAGTCTCCTGCGCCCAGAATAGCATTCTTAATATCATTAGAACAGTTTACTCTCTTAATAATTCTAAGCTCTTCAGGTGTAAGAGGTGTCTCCAGATTAATCTTATCCTTAATTGAAGAAGGAATAATTCCACGCTCTTCTTCTGTCAACTGCTCATAATGAGGATAGTCAACAAGAGTTGCAAGATTATTAACATTATCAAGAATTACAGTAAGTCCATCATTGGACATGTATCTTACTCTGACACCTGTTGATGGATCTACATAATTGTCCTTCTGCATACTCCACTGGAAAGGACCATAGTATAATCCTATATCGCCATGGATAGTAAGCTTATCAGAACCTGTACTGAATGCACCGGCTCCTATGGAATCAACAGTAAAGTTATCAAGTCCTACATCAGGTGTATCAAATGTAATATCTACAAGACTGTTACAATTCTGGAACGCACCGGAACCTATAGATGTAACGCCCTTACCTATATATACTTTCTCAAGGCTTGGACAATCTGCAAATGATGAATTACCAATAGTTGCAACATCATCACCAAGGTCTACACTCTCAAGCTTAGGCGCACCCTGGAATACAGAATCACCAATTGCCTTAACGTTACCTTCAAAGTCAAGATTCTCAATATGATTAAGAACACTATCTGGAAGTGACTTGCTTCCGAAGCATCCTGTCTCAAGTCCGGTAAGTGGCACAGAGCCTACCTTGGCTGGTACATGAAGATCAATATCAGAAGCTGAACCTCTGAACTCACAATTATGAAGTGTACCAGTACCATCACTATTCTTAACTATTGTCTCAATATACTTGGTACCTGATGACTCCTGACATATCTCGTAATATACCTTCTCATTAGCAGTACCCTCGTTGACAATATAGCAATATGGAACAGGTACACTATACTTATTATATGTATCCCATGTTGCCTCTCGCTCAGTTGCCTTGGTTGCACCACCAGTAAGACCCACTTCAGGACCCTTTACATAGAAGTCTTCCTTCTCGACCTCATCAAAGATAGTACTATCCTCATAACTTACATTTCTGGATGCATCGGGGAATTCAAGCAGTGAAAGTCCTGTACATCCGGCAAATGTATCTGAATCAAGAACACTTGCTGTTGAACTTCTTCCATATCCACTAGGCATAACAACCTTAGACAGCTTAGATCTACCGGTAAAGAGCTTATCTCCAAGCGAACTCATAGTACTTGCACCTGACATATCAATAGATGTCATGTTATCAATACCATAGTTGGTACATGCAAAAGCACCATCTCCAATTGACCAGATTGATGTTGTACCAACCTTAATATCGCTAAGACCGCAGTCATAGAAAGCACCCTCACCAATTGTTCCACCACCATTATTACCAGTACTAATATTGGAAAGATCAAGCCTGTTAAGATTAATACACTCAGCAAAAGCACCATCTCCAATTGTTCCAGTCTGATATGGGAAGACAATACCCTCTAAGGCAGAACAGTTATAGAATGCTTCCTTACCAATGTATGATGCATTATCCATAATGATATTAGTAAGCTGAGTCGAACCGCTAAATGCTCTGTTACCAATTGTCTCAGCACCATATAGATGAACATCCTTAAGGAAGGAGCCCTTGAATGCATCATCACCAATATACTTAATCTCCTTAGGCAGATTAAGTACATGAACATTCTCTACACCAGCAAAAGCACCATTACCAACAGCAAGAACTGATGTCTGCTGATCAACAACAAAATTATTCTCATCAAGAAGCTTACCTTCTGGCTTGGTTGTTGCCTGCACAAGGTAAATATGAGGATCACCAACACCACCTACTGGTGTTGCAATACTTCTGTTATCAATTACATCTACAAGAACTCCGTCACATCCATCCCAGCCAATAACCTTATCACAGTACCAGCGCTTTCTGATATCAGATACGTTACTGTCAACAGGCATATCATTAGGATGAACCTTAAGTACTTCAGGTTCAACAGGTGCTGGAATAGTATATGTACCCTCACCATGTTCTGTCTCATATGCCTGCTTATCTAAAAGCCACTGATTATAGTCCGCCTGCCATTCACTATACCTGTTCTTATATGTATTAAGCGAATTACTGAAGTACTTCTCAAACATCGCAACATTCCGAGCATCATCCTTATCGTATGTATACTCAGTTGTTGCACCTGCACCGGTCGCATAATATGAATCATAAACATCAAAATCCACTGTAAAATATGAGTAATTAACTACATCACTAAGTGTAACCTCCTCTGTAGCAAAGGTTGAATTATACTTAGCGACAACAGCTGCTGATGTAGGCGAGAAATTACCAATATAGAAATCGAATATATCATAGATCATGAACTGGTCACTGGTAGACGTCTTACGTGTTGCATAAGCTGTATACTGTGTGGCTGTCTTATTATTAAGATTAACACCACCAGTAAGCGCAGACGATACAGTACTGGTATCACCTTCATTATAATTATATGTATACTTCGCCTTTCCAGTTCCCGCACCAGGTCCCGCCTGTAAGTCCGGAATTGGAATCGCAGCAACTGTAATAGCTGATACCATAAGTAAGGCACCAATTGTACGTCTTACAGTTCTCTTAATCTTTCTATTAGTCTTCTTAGCAGTCTTTCCCATAGGATTCTCCTTTGATCTCACGGTTACCCGCAAAAAACATACTCCTAAATCATTTATCGGTAATTACAACCTTTTTCTTAACAATCTGTATAGTTATTCATAATAACCCATACTCTCACTAACATACATCATTAATTTTACTATATCTTGTTAATTTTGCAAGTGTTTTGACAATATTTTGTGGTTATAATATCAAAGCTCCAGGCTAACCTGGAGCTTTAATCACTTCTTTGTTCTAAAATCTTCTATAGGAGCTGCAAATCTTGCCATCTTAGGTGAAGGCTGCGGTGCATCATTACTCTCAAAATGCGGCTTTTTCACTTCATCTTTCTTCATATCATTCTTAACATCAGCTGAATTTGTAGTATAATCATTCACTTCATTAGCATCAAACAATTCATCAGCCGAATCAGCTGTAAATTCCTTATGAAGTCTGTCAACATATCCAGATGCAGCATCATTCTTAACAGCAACAACTTCTCCCCTGTTGTTCTTAAAATTAACATGTTCAGGTGGAAGGCAGTTAATCATAATATGCTCAAGGTGCTCTACATCAATCGGCTTGGCAATATATTCATCAAAGCCTATCGCATTATAGAACTCCTCAGAGCCTGATTCTACATTGGCAGTCATTGCAACAAGTCTTGCCTTTATATCCATATCCCTAAGAATATGCAGTGTCTCAACACCATCAACTCCCGGCATCAGGTGATCAATAAAGATAATATCATATTGTTCATTCTTAGCCTTCTCAATACACTGTCCGGAATCTAAAACAGTATCAACCTTAATTCCATTACGCTTAAGAAGCCCCGTCATAATATTAAGGCTTACCCTGCTGTCATCTGTAACCAGTACCCTGGCATTAGGAGCGTACAGATATAGTTCATCCTTATTGGCATTCTCAATAATCAGTTCAGGCCTGATATCTCCAATAGGTGTGTTATCCGATACCTTCTGCTTAATCTCAAACGAGAACGTCGTTCCTTTACCATAGTCACTGTCAACAGTAAGTTCACCACCCATAAGTTCAAGCAGCCTCTTACATATAGGAAGTCCAAGACCTGTACCATCTGTATTGTGTATCCTTGCTTCATCCAGACGCTCGAATGATTCGAATATCCTTTCTCTGTCTTCTGGCTTAATTCCAATACCAGTATCAATTACACTGACTCTGAAAAGCGTCTCATCATCAGACATAGTATTAGTTCTGAAGCAGTTGATACGAACCCTGACATATCCCTGATCAGTGTACTTTATCGCATTAGAAAGCAGATTGGATATAATCTGAATAATTCTCTGAGAATCACCTCGAAGTACGCTAGGAATAGAGCTGTCTGCCTCAAATTCAAGCGCAATACCCTTTTCCCTTGCAAGTGGAACATACTTAGTACCCACCCTCATTATTATATCCTTGATGTTATAATCATATGCCGAGATGAACATCTTGCCATTCTCCATCTCTGAATAATCAAGAACATTATTAACAAGATTAAGAAGCACCGTACTGGCTGAACTAATGGAATTGGCATAATCCTTAATATTATCAGACTCAGCCTCTCGCTTAATCATCTCATTCATTCCAATAACTGTATTAATTGGTGCACGGAACTCATGACTCATCTGTGATACGAATCTGTCCTTGGCATTATTGGACACTTCCAGATTATCAAGCGACTCTCTCATCTTCTTGCTTATTCCATACTGCCATCTTGCAAGCCTCTTCATGAATACACGAATAATCAGTATACACGCAGTAAATACAAGAATTATCAGTAATGAGAAGATAACAAGGTTACCATACACTGATACAAGAGGATATACAACAACAACTCTGTAATCTCCCATCACTGTATCCTTGGTAATTGCTGTTCTCATGACATTATCGTAATCATTAACAACATATAATCGTCTGGAATCGACAAGTTTGGAATAAACTGAATCAGCAAGATTAAATGTCTTATTAGCTGTAATCTCATAAGCAGAGTTAGGATGATTAATGATTGTTCCATCACCAGCAACAAGGAATGCATATAATGCAGGTGAATAAGATGGCACCAGAATACTTGCTATCTCCTCAACATTAAAGTCCATTGCAAATACGCATATGAAGCTACCATCTTCATCATATACTCCCTTAGCAACAGTAATACAGTTACGTTCAGTATATTCGTTATAATACGGATTAGTAACATACATCTGGCCTTCATAATTGACAGCACCTCTGTACCAGTCAAAATCATCACATTTTAACAGGCTTTCATCGGGCCCTCTGTCAGTAATACAAAGCTCCCTTACATCAGCGCGACATATCTTAGCTGATGCAATTCCCTTATTGTATCTTACGACATCATAAAGAATTCCTTCTAAGGACTTTTCATCATCAATAAGATCAGGAACCGACAGTATAAGCGATGATGCTGTATTGGCAACAGTCTCCTGTCTCTCAGTCCATCCATTGATAGTTCCCCAATAGAAATTAGCTCTTCCATCAACCGAAGAATCAACAATTCTTCCATTAATCGACAGATTAACAGCCAGTGTAATTACCATTGTAACTAACAGAATAATTGTAACAAGACGGCTGGTCTTTCGACTAAGATAGTTGCCCTCTTCATCATCCATCCTTTCAATCTCGTTAGTCTGTGATCTTACATTGAACTTATTAATCTCAAGGTACGAATTAATATTCGCAACTGACTCCTTAATCTTCTTAGCTGACTTATTGACATCTTCAAGAACACGCTTCTTATCATCAATATTAATCAGAACACTGTAATCACTGTATTCGATTACAGGACGGATATAACGTTCAACTTCATTACCTACCTTACGAATCGCATCCTCATGCAGCCTTAATACTCTGATATATTCCTTGAAATGCCTCTTTGCAATACTGAATAAAGCAATTATATATATTGCCAATATGGCAAAAAGAGCAAAACCAACACCAAGTATTACTAACCTGTCTCTAAATAGCCTGTTATTATCTGCCACAACAATAATATAGAAATCATCATCAGTTCCATTACTAATTATGGTCTTACGTCGTCCACTAATAGAACTTGTAAAAACCATGTCCGAGTTATCAGAATCCTTAACATGATTAAATACTGTTGCATATTGCGGAAGTT
>JAZUGT010000061.1:0-17637 GCA_045641365.1 Lachnospiraceae bacterium | reverse complement strand
ATACTTGTAACCGATGATCTCATCATCAGCATCAAGAGCTACACCTGTGATGTAACCATCTGTAAGCTCAAGATATCTAGGTCCCTTCTCAAGTGTACCGTATGTTGTACCTACCATTGAACGAGATCCCTTACCAAGATCCTCAAGACCAGCACCCATCTGAAGACCACCCTCAGAGAATGCAGACTGTGTACGTCCATAAACGATCTGAAGGAATAACTCTCTCATAGCTGTGTTAATAGCATCACATACAAGGTCTGTGTTAAGAGCTTCTAAAACTGTAAGTCCTGGAAGAATCTCAGCTGCCATAGCTGCTGAATGTGTCATACCAGAACATCCAATTGTCTCAACTAAAGCTTCCTGAATGATACCATCCTTAACATTTAATGAAAGCTTGCAGGCACCCTGCTGTGGTGCACACCAACCAATACCGTGTGTGTAACCAGAGATGTCCTTAACCTCTTTAGACTTTACCCATTTTGCCTCTTCAGGAATGGGAGCAGCGCCATGATGTACGCCCTGGTGAACTGGACACATCTCTTCAACTTCTTTTGAATAAATCATGTGATAACTCCTTTCGATTAGTTAATTTATTAACCAGTGAGATTTTCTCACAAAGTCTGCAAAAAATCAATCCTTTAAAGCGTCAAAATAATCATTAATATCGACACTTATCATAATTGCCTTACCCTTATTCTCAGCCATATCCATCCATGAGAAAAGATTCTTAGCCCAGCTTCTTGTAGCGAAGTTGAACTTCTCAATGCTGGCATTGGCATGTGAATCATCTATATCCATCTCCTTAAGCGGACAATCAGCACATGCGTCTGGCTGATTACAGAATACTTCATGACATCTAAGTCCCAGACATGACTCTGCCTGAATTGCACCTGCCTTACGATTCTCATACTCAACTATGTGAGTCTTCGAATCAATAATATATACGCACGCATCAAGATTCTCAAAAAGCTCAAGTCTTGCAAGATGTTCCTTATGATTCTTCTTCTCGTAACAGTGATAAAAATATATCTGGATAGATCTTAACTGCTCATCCAAAGTACGAATCTCTTCATCAGAGAATTCCAGAGGCTCTTCTAACATATTCTCAAGCACAAAATGAGCCCTTAGCTTATCCTCTACAACGATTGGAAAATACATCATCTGTGAGATACCCTGCTCATCCATAAATGCAACCACCTCTGGATCAACAGACTCATCTGTTACCTCGACAAGCGTAAGTGACTTATATCTCTCAGAAAGTCTGCATATCATATCTTCCTTAAGAGCTCTGAATATCTCGCTTTCCTTACCATATTCAAAACCTGCATTAGCATATCTTAACTTGCCAAAATCTGCCTCCGTAAGTTCCTGCTTGGTATATACATATCCTCTCGAAAAGCCAAAGTATATACAACTAAGTTCAAGAATAGACGTGAGCGCAGATACCGAATCCTTATTCTCATGAAACATTGAGGTACACAGATCAAAGTAGCTCTTATTCGTTCCAAATGCAAAGTAATCATTACCCTCAGATGATCCGTACAACTCTTTGTTACTTAAATAATCATGATATAAAGCCTTGGTTCTTGCTGAATCATAGAGTCTGTAACTATTCTTACCATTAGCCTTGGCTCTATACATCGACTGATATGCCTTATTCTTCAGTTCAGCATATGTTGTTCCATGAAATGGATATAAAGCCAGTCCGACAGATGCCGTAAGATTGAACGCATCATTGACACAGATGCTGGAAATCTCCTTAAGAAGCTTATAAGCAAGTAACTCTATATTGCTTAACTCCGAGATGCATCTATTGAAAACAATAAATTCATCGCCTCTTAGCTTGACAACAACATCATTACCACGAAACAGTCCATTAATCCTCTCCTGAACCGTCTTAAGCACCTTGTCGCCTGTTGTCCTTCCATACATCTCATTGACAACAATAAAATTATCAATATTGAATACAAGAATGCCATGGAGAACATTATCAGTCTCCCCATCTATGGCTCTCTTAATTATATTCTCGTCTTCGTTATCTAAAAAGTCATAGTATTTCATATGCGAACCCCTCCGCTTTCTGCTACTGTGTCTCTTTACATACTATCTCAGTCTTACACTTATATATATGATGCTCTGGAATAACACCTCTTACGCAACTGGTTGGATATATATTGCTATGTCTGCCAATTACTGTTCCCGGATTAAGAACAGAATTACATCCGACCTCTACGTAATCACCAAGCATTGCCCCAAACTTCTTAAGACCAGTCTCGATCTGTTCATCAGAAGACTTAACCACTACTAACGTCTTATCACTCTTAACATTGGAGGTAATTGAACCAGCCCCCATATGAGAACGATAACCAAGAATACTGTCACCAACATAATTGTAATGTGGAACCTGAACATTATTGAACAGAATAACATTCTTAAGCTCTGTACTATTACCCACAACACTGTTCTTACCAACTATTGCATTGCCTCTGATAAAAGCACAGTGTCTAACCTCTGCTTCCTCATCAATTATACATGGGCCGTTTATATATGCCGACTCAAATACCTTAGCACTTTTGGCAATCCATATATTCTCGCCACGCTTCTCATAACGGTCTTCAGGAAGCGAATTACCAAGTTCAATAATAAAATCCTTAATCCTAGGTAATACCTCCCACGGATATGTAACACCATCAAATATCCCTGCGGCAATAGTCTCCTCAAGAGAATATAAATCATCTATTGTTATCTTAGCCATATCATCCCTCTTTTCCAGGGAAAAACCCCCTGCAAATTTAGAATATTATACCACAAACACATGTCCATAATCTAGATACACATGCCATATATCCAGTCTAATAATACTTCTTAACCTGCTCAAAAGTTCTATTAAGCTGATTATTGTCAATCCACTGCTTTTTAACATAATCAGTTCTTCTTGTAACAAAATCATTAAGCTTAACTGTATACTCTTCAGAAGATATCTCACCATCAGCAACACCAGTGAGTCCCTTCTCCCAGCTTGCAGTCAGCTTTGGATCAAGCAATGGCTTTATTGACCCTGCAACAATCTCATAGATAAGCTCGCCAAGCAACGTTGGTGTAATAATCTGCGTCTTCTGATTAAGAGACAGATACTTGTTGCTCACTAACTTATTCAGAATCTCGGCTCTCGTTGCAGACGTTCCAATTCCACTTCCTTTTATCTGAGCCCTCAGTTCTTCATCTTCAATTAACTGTCCGGCATTTTCCATTGCAAGAATAATGCTTCCAGAATTATATCTCTTAGGTGGTGACTTCTCACCCTCTTTAATCTCAAAGCCTTTGACATCAACAGCTGTATTCTTCTTTACAGATGTAAGGAATTTCTGAAGATTCTCATCCGCATTCTGCTCAAGTTCATCTTCACTCGCTGAATTCTTATCCTTGCTATCTGTGGCGCTGCTTCCAGATGACGCATCATCACTTTTACTCTTGGCGAATGAATAATGCATTACCTTAAGATATCCCTCATCAAGGAGCGTCTTATAATTAGAGAAGAACGATTCCGTTTCCACTTTTGTCTCAAGCGTAATCTTCTGATATACAGCAGGACTGAAAAATATCCCAAGAAATCTTCTGACAATGATCTCATATACCTTCTTGGCATTCACAGAAAGCCCTGCATATGAGCTAAGCCCCTGTCCAGTAGGAATTATTGCATAATGGTCGGTAATCTTCTTATCATTGACATACTTCGACTTCTCAAGCTTCTTATATGCCCCTGTAGTAAGAATCTCCTCAACAAAAGGCTTCATCGCCTGAATCTCTGATAATCCCTTAAGATTCCTTGTTATCTCCTTTGCAACTGCACTCGACAGGAATCTTGCATCTGTTCGCGGATAAGTCGTAAGCTTCTTCTCATATAGTTCCTGCGCTATCTTAAGCGTATCCGCAGGACTAATCTTAAACAGTTTCGAACAGTCATTCTGTAACTCGGCAAGATTATACAAAAGTGGCGGATTCTTACTGCTTTTGTTCTTAGTCACCTCAACAATTGAGCCCTGACTAACATCCTTAAGCTTATCTGTAAAAGCCCTGGCATCTTCTTCTTTAAGGAAACCATTCTCTTTATACAGATTAGGCGCCCCACTGTAGGCACTGCCTTCACTTAACTTCCACTCACCAATATATTCAAGGTTATCATGCACAAATGTTGCCTGTATCTTATAGAATGGTGTCTTCTCGAAGTTACGGATCTCCCTCTCCCTGTTGACAACCATTCCCTGAACACAGGTCATTACCCTTCCAACAGCAATGACAGCTCTGTCAGCACCTAAGAAGGTCTTAAGCGGCCAGCCATACTTGAGTGTAAGTGCTCTGGAAAAATTAATACCCATAAGGTAATCTTCCTTAGCTCTAAGGTACGCTGATGCTGAAAGATTATCATACTCTGACATATCCTTAGCTTCATTAATGCCTCTTCTTATCTCATCCTCTGTCTGGGAATCAATCCACACTCTCTTCCATACTGCATTAGGGTTACATCCTGCCTCCTGCTTAACAAGACGCTGGATATACTCTCCTTCTCGACCGGAATCGCCAGCATTATATATATATTCTACATCTTCACGATTGAACAGTCTCTTGATAATCTCAAACTGCTTTCTGACATTATCGATAATCTCATACTTGTACTCTGACGGAATAAAAGGAATTGTATCTAAGCTCCATCTCTTAAGAGCTTCATCGTATGCATCTGGATAACACATTGTAACAAGATGACCCACACACCATGTGATAATATAATTATCCGATTCCATATATCCATCGTGATTACGTGTATTCTCACCAATTGCCCTGGCAAATTCCCTTGCCACACTCGGCTTCTCGGTAATAATTAGTTTCTTGCCCATATCTTATCTATATCCTTCTATAACTCACCAAGGGTAATAAGCTTAATATTCTTCTTGCTGCTTACAGCGAAATTAAGCTGTTCATCAAATCCACCGGCTGAGAATAGATAGACATAGTCAGGCTTAATCTTAGCCTGCTTTGCACAATAGATTAGCCACTCATAATCATCAAATCTCATCATTGGCTTTTCCCAATTACAAAGTGCTATAAGTACATGGTTATTGCTGTCTCGACATACAAAGTCAATAGTTCCCGCCTTACCAATCCAAGAACCCATTCGGTCATACTTGATTGGGAGATTAGAGAACTGGTTCTGTGTATCAAGATATTCCTTACAGATTGCCGGGAAGTATCTTGCCGTGTATCTCGTAAGATTAGGTCTTATATGTTCATTGTAAAAAGTAACTGCGTCCTTATACTGCAATTCTTCCCTAAAAGGAAACAGAAACTGATACGAGAAATCAACATAGTTACAGCAGACATCATATACTCCCTTCTGAGTATTATTTCTGCCCTCAGTATCCACTGAAAATGCCTTACTTACAAAGCCAAGTTCCATAAGATTCTTAATATATACACTTATCTTGGCTCTTGAAAACTCTGTATGTGCATACAGATCATTAAGCTTCTTCTTACCATTGGCAAGTGCATAAAGAATCGTATTATATACGCTGGTCTCTCTTAATTCTTCTGCAACAAAATTCTCACCATATGTAAGCAGCGGCGCATCTAATGACAATATATTACTGATAATATTGTCTCTTAATCCCTTCTCCTTGTCGAAATACTTCCACAGCTTAGGAATACCACCAAGGATGGCATATCCATTAATACACTCATCATATCTAAAATGATTAAAGTAAGTTCTAAAGTCAGCAAAGGTTAATTCCTTAACCTTAAAGAATCCTGAAATCCCTCTTGCGCGTGGTCCAATTTTTCGAACCATACTGTTCTCAACCCACTCAATAGATGAACTTACAAGGATTACGAAAAACTGCTTATTAGTCGTAGCCAGAAAATCAAAAAGCTGATTAGTAAATTCATTGGAATACTTAAGAGCATGCTGAAACTCATCGAAGACAAGAATATTCTTACCTTCCATTCCTTCAAAATGAGAATCTATCGCTGCGAAAAATTCTGCAAAATCAGGATACTCTGGAAGATTCAGCTTACGTTCACCAATATTAGCCCAGTGATATAACTGCTCTCTTTCATATAACTGCTTACATTCAAAGAACAGACTGTTACTTTCATCACTTAAAAATTCACGAACAAGAGTGCTTTTTCCAACACCCTTAAGTCCGTACATAATCATAACCTGATTACCAGTTCTTCTCTTATATTCATTTAATACATTAATCTCTGAATCTCTGCCGATTAACATATAATCACCTCAAAATCGCAGTCTAGCTTTCCTTAATAAGCCTGTCAATGTCATCAACATCCATAGGCTTTCCAAAGTAGTATCCCTGAATATTCTCACAACCAATATTCTTAAGAAGACTATACTGCACTTCCTCTTCTACACCCTCTGCAATAGTATCAAATCCAAGCTTCTTACTTAGTTCAATGATGGATTCCGCAATAGTTCTTGTTGGTCCATCTGTGACAACTGTGTCAATAAATGACTTATCTATCTTCAGTGTGTCAATTGGCAACTGACGTAAATAAGATAAAGATGAGAAGCCTGTACCAAAATCATCCATTGAAAATCTGATACCAATATCCCTTAGGATATTCATCTTATTAATCATATCGTCCATATCCTCAATAAATACGGACTCCGTAATCTCCAGCTCAATGTTCGTTGGAGGAACCTCAGACTCCTTAATGGCAGACAGAATATAATTAACAAAGTTTTTACTCTTAAACTGCAATGCAGAAATATTAATTGATAAGATAATATCCTTCTGTCCATACTTATCGAGCCATTTTGCAAAATCAGACAGACTCTTCTCAACAATAAATTCACCCAATTGCAGGATTATACCAGACTTCTCCGCGATTGGAATGAACTTTCCAGGACTTATTATATTGCCATTCTCGTCCTTCCATCTTGCCAATGCCTCAATACCCCTAAGCTTCTGTGTATTGGTATCATACTGAGGCTGATAACACATGAAGAAGTATCCGTTCTTGATAGCCTTCTCCATCTTCTGTTCTATCTCAAGCTTATCGATAAATTCCTGAATGATAGGCTGGTCAAAGAACTGAACAAGATTCTTGCCCTTATGCTTCGCCTTGAACATTACAATTTCAGCAAGATTAATCAGTTCCAGTGCATCAACACTTGCTTCAGGATATTCAGCAACACCTATACTTGCAGTAAGCGTAACTTCTGCACCATTAGAGAGTTGCATGGCAGAATGAAGCCTGCTCTTAATTGAATCGATAACACTGGATGCACTTCTTACGCCAACCGGATCATATATTGCTATACAGAAAATATCTGCATTAAAATGAGACACTCTGACATTATCACTGACGAATTCTCGAAGAACAGCTCCGAACTTTCGCATTACTTCGTCGCCAATAAGCATACCCATACCATCATTGATACGTCTGAAATCATCTATATCAATAAACAGAACTGCAACGACACAGTTCTCCTTCTGAGCCCTGGTAATCATATCCTCAAGATTCTTAACGAAATAATTACGATTCAAAAGACCCGTTATAGAATCATAGTATGCCATGTATGATAATTCATCATGCATCAATCGATATTTTGATATATCACGGAAACAAAAGATTTTCTCAACTGGTCTCTTGTTCTGATCATAGATGACATTAGTCTCGAGTTCGATACACATGTCACTATCCGAGAGCGTAAACTCGACAATTTCCTTCTCCTTACCTCTCCTCTCAAGCATAAGACATTCATAAAGACCTGCCGAATGCTGCTCATCTACAAGATCCATAATCTGAGATATAGATATGTACTGATCGGCACTGAACCCAAAGAAACCTTCCCAGTTGCCATAACACTCAGTCTTGCGATCCGAAAAATTGTAGTACGCAAAGGCATCTCCAGACTTCTCAATGAGAAGCCTGAATATGCCTTCTTCCTTCAATAATTTCGAATTCATTGCATTAAGCAATCCTACCTGATAACTATTATCTGCCGTACTACCCTGCATAACAGATTAACCCCACCAAAATACATCCATGTAAAAAACTACTTCTTAGTAATATAACCCTGAGCCTTAAGAAGCTCTGCACAAAGAACAGCACCGCCTGCGGCACCACGAACAGTGTTGTGCGAAAGGCCAACGAACTTCCAGTCATATTCACTGTCTTCTCTGATTCGACCTACACTTACACCCATACCATTCTCATAATCAACATCAAGCTGAACCTGAGGTCTGTTATCCTCTTCAAGGTACTGGATAAACTGCTTTGGTGCACTTGGAAGCTTAAGCTCCTGTGGAACACCGCTGAACTCTCTTAACTTTGCAATAAGCTGCTCCTTAGTAGGCTGCTTCTTAAACTTAACAAATACAGCTGCTGTATGACCATTAAGAACTGGTACTCTGATACACTGACATGTAATAACAGGACTTGTGGCTGGCTTAATTACGCCATCCTCAATTGAACCCCAGATTCTAAGAGGCTCCTTCTCACTCTTCTCTTCCTCGCCACCGATGTATGGAATAACATTCTCAATCATCTCAGGCCAGTCCTTGAAAGTCTTTCCTGCACCTGAAATAGCCTGATATGTTGTTGCTACTACCTCATATGGCTCAAATTCCTTCCATGCAGTAAGAACAGGTGCATAACTCTGAATTGAACAGTTAGGCTTAACTGCTATAAAACCTCTTGTTGTTCCAAGTCTCTTCTTCTGGAAATCAATAACCTTCATATGATCTGGGTTGATCTCTGGAACTACCATAGGAACATCTGGTGTCCATCTGTGAGCTGAGTTATTAGAAACAACAGGTGTCTCTGTCTTGGCATATGCCTCTTCAATTGCCTTAATCTCTTCCTTAGTCATATCAACTGCAGAGAATACAAAGTCAACTTCTGAAGCAACCTTCTCAACTTCATTAACATTCATTACTACAATCTTCTTAACTGCTTCAGGCATTGGAGTTGTCATCTTCCATCTGTCTCCAACAGCCTCCTCATATGTCTTTCCAGCACTTCTTGGGCTGGCTGCAATTGTTGTAACCTCAAACCATGGATGATTCTCAAGCAGAGATATAAATCTCTGACCAACCATACCTGTACCACCAAGGATACCTACCTTTAACTTATCACTCATTTTTCATTCTCCTCCTTAATTGTTCTCCAAGTACTCTTTGTGAGCCTTAAGCACTTCTGTCATCATTGCCGGACTTGGTGCTCCCTTGGTCAATCTTTTATCAACACATGTCTTAAGTGAGATAGCATCGTATATATCTGCATCAAACATATCACAGATCTCCTTAAGTTCATCTATTGTACAATCTTCAATGCACTTGTTCTTCTCTATACAATAAAGAACAAGACTTCCAATTACTCCATGGGCATCTCTAAAAGGCATACCCTTTTTAACAAGATAATCTGCCGCATCTGTTGCGTTGGTAAAGCCATTCATTGCCGACTTAGCCATAACCTCTTCTCTGAACTTCATGGTATCTATCATACCAGTAAAGAGATGAACACAATCCTTAACTGTATCTATTGCATCAAAGGTCACTTCCTTATCTTCCTGCATATCCTTATTGTATGCAAGTGGAATGCCTTTCATGGTTGTGAGTATACTCATGAGTGCGCCATACACCCTGCCTGTCTTACCTCTGACGAGCTCAGCTATATCAGGATTCTTCTTCTGAGGCATAATACTGCTTCCAGTTGAGTAAGCATCATCCAGTTCAACAAATCTGTATTCATTGGAATTCCAGATTATAATCTCTTCTGAAAAACGTGACAGATGCATCATTATAGTACTAAGTGCTGATAACAGCTCAATTACATAATCTCTGTCAGACACCGAATCCATACTATTAAGTGTTGCGCCCTCGAAGCCAAGCAGGCTTGCAGTGTATTCTCTGTCAAGAGCATATGTTGTTCCAGCCAGAGCACCCGACCCAATAGGTGAATAATTCATCCTCTTATAGATATCAGCCAGTCTGCTTCTGTCTCTCTTAAACATCTCGAAATATGCGCCAAAGTGATGCGCTACCGTTATCGGCTGTGCCTTCTGCAGATGAGTAAATCCTGGCATATATGTCTCAAGATTCTCTTCCATTATTCTGTATATTGTCGATAAAAGTGTCTTAAGATATTCATCTATTGAGACAATCTCTTCCCTTACATACAGCTTCATATCAAGAGCAACCTGATCATTACGGCTTCTACCCGTATGCATCTTCTTGCCAGCATCGCCAATTCTTTCGATCAGCTTAGCCTCAACAAAGCTGTGAACATCTTCATATTCACTTGAAAACTCAATTTTGCCCGACTGAACCTCTTCCTTAATCTGAGTAAGCCCCTTTACAATCGAATCTTTTTCATCACATGTAATGATGTGCTGCTTTTCAAGCATAACAACATGAGCCACACTTCCATCAATATCCTGTAAAAACAGGCGATGATCAAAAGATAATGACTCATTAAATGCAAACACCTCATCATCAGTCTGTTTGGTGAATCTTCCACCCCAAAGCTGCGCCATTAGTGTATACTTCCTTCCAATTATAAAATTTAATTATGATTATACTAACACACTTTACGTGCCTATTCAACACGAATACGACCACAAATACCAATAAAATCAACACTTTTTATAAGTTTTTCAGTTTCTCTACTATCTCTTTTACTGTTTCCTCTATGTTATGATTGCCTTCATCAATGATTATGTCAGCATACATCTCATACAAAAGCGATCTCTCAAAGTTAAGATCTTCCAGTGTCTGCCCCTCCCTTAGGACAACACCTCTTTGCTTAATATCATCCAACCTTCTCTTAAGTTCATTGTAGCCAAGCCTAAGATAGACAACTTTGCCAATCTTCTTTAGATGATTCATTGCTTTATCACTATATACAGCACTACCACCTGTTGCAATTACACACTTTTCCATATCAATCGAAGCGTTGACACTCTCCTCAATTGCAAGGAATCCATCTACTCCATCTTCCTCAATTATCTGCGCAAGAAGTCGCCCTTCACGCTGCTGAATAAGAAGATCCGAATCAACAAAATCATAACCCATTACTTTTGCAAGTATTACACCCGCAGTACTTTTTCCAACACCTGGCATTCCTATCAGAATTATATTATCCATAAGTATCTCCAATATCATTGAATAAAGCGATTCCTGTAAGGAACCGCTTTAATAATTAATTACTATATTTCATCATGGACGCCTTTATCAGAGCATCGTCATCAAAATAGTTAATCTTCATAGAAGACTTTACATCATCAAGAGTCTTGGCAGCAACCTCTCTTGCTGCTTCGCTTCCCTTCTTCAGGACTTCATATACATAAGGAATGTCTTTCTGAAGTTCCATTCTCCTGTTTCTGATTGGTTCAAGCTCAGACTGAAGCACATTATTAAGGAACTTCTTCACCTTAACATCACCAAGACCACCTCTTTCATAATGAGCCTTAAGCTCATCAAGATTCTGATAATCAGGCAGGAATTCAGCAAAATGCTCATCCTTGCAGAATGCATCAAGGTATGTAAAGACTGTATTGCCTTCAAGACTTCCCGGATCCTCAATCTTGATATGATTAGGGTCAGTGAACATGCTCATAATCTTCTTACGCATCTCTTCAGGATCTTCTGAAAGATATATGCAGTTACCAAGAGACTTACTCATCTTGGCCTTACCATCAATTCCAGGTAATCGCAGACATGCCTTATTGTCAGGAAGAAGTATATGTGGTGTTACCAGAGTCTCACCATAGATATAATTAAATCTCTGTACAATCTCCTGTGTCTGCTCAACCATTGGCATCTGATCCTCGCCAGCAGGAACTGTCGTAGCCTTGAATGCAGTAATGTCGGCAGCCTGGCTAATTGGATATGTATAGAATCCAACAGGAATACTGTTACCAAATCCACGCATCTGAAGCTCAGACTTGATTGTTGGATTACGCTCCAGTCTTGCAATAGTAACAAGATTAGCATAATAGAAAGTCAGCTCAGTAAGTTCAGGAATCATACTCTGAATAAAAAGTGTTGACTTTGCAGGATCAAGGCCTGCAGACATATAGTCAAGTGCAACCTCAACAATATTCTCCCTGATCTTGTCTGGATTGTCGGCATTATCAGTAAGCGCCTGCGCATCCGCTATCATTATATATATCTTGTCATACTCTCCACTATTCTGAAGTTCTACCCTTCTTCTAAGTGAACCAACATAGTGTCCTACATGAAGCTTTCCAGTTGGTCTGTCACCTGTAAGAATAATTTTACTCATATATGCCTCCCTAGACGGCTTCCCCGTCGTAACTCTGTTGCTCATCGACCTTGTCGCAAAGCACTATGTGCTTTGCTTATAATACTCATAACAATGTAGCCAATATGCACAAGTGCATAGCTACATTGTTATGAGTATTACTTAAAATATATAGTTTTTGCTCGTTAACAGCCGAAAATGGGACTCGAACCCACGACCCCTTCATTACGAGTGAAGTGCTCTACCAGCTGAGCTATTTCGGCAAAAGTGCGCCACTTAGCGCACTAGGATATTATAAATGAACACTCTGCATTAATCAAGACTTACTTCCCTGTCTTTGACTTTAGTTCCTTGGCTTTAGCCCTTGCTTCTTCCTCAATCTTTGCCTTGTATCTCGCTACTTTCTGCTCAGCCTGCTTCAGAAGTTCTTCCTCTGTATATGGTGTATAAGCATAATAGCTAACAGACATTGGAGCAATCTTGAGAGTAAGGCTTGCATCCTTTCCATCGCAAGGTTCTTCTTCAGTCATTCTTGCACGCGCTGCTACTGCACTCTTTCCGCCCCACTTCTTATCATCGGAAGTAAAGATCATCTTATACTTTCCTTCATAAGGCATTCCAAATGTATATTCAGCATATTCCTTATCAGAGAAGTTGCAGACAACAAGAACTGAATGATTAAGATATTCATCCTTTCTGATAAATGCAATTACTCCATCACCTCTGTTCATTGCCTGAATCCATTCGAAGCCATATGGATTACAGTCAAGACTGTATAAAGCACTGTAATTCCTGTACAGTTCGTTGAGCTTTGCAGTCATTACATCATCATCCTGACCCATAAATAACAGTTTTTTGCCTGGATGTGCATACATAAATCCAAGCGTCGCCCTCTTAACAGCGGCCTTACCTGCATCATCGACAGGAATATAATCCCAGTAAGTTCCATCATTCTCAGCCTTAAGGAAATCATAATCAAGCGCTGCAACAACATCATCCTTAGATATTGTAAGAAGATAATTCTCACTATATGCATATGCCATATTGTCAGTTATCCTGTTAATATTCTTAAGACCTCCGTCTGACTTAAGGAACTCAAGATAATCCTCTGAATAACCATTATTGCATATATAATCAAATCCAAGTCCGTTAGAATCAAGTGCCTCAGTAATCCTTGGAAATGCACCCTCTTCCTTAGTTATTGTAATTGCATATGGATATGTCTTGTGTATTATGGAATTCATATGCTTTATGAACTCTATAGCCTCAAGATTCTCATGTCCACCATAGATATTCGCTGTCCACTCGCCCTCATACTTACCATAGTCAAGATACAGTATTGAAGACAGTCCCTTAATGAAAAGTCCGTCAAAGTGGAATTCCTTCATCCAGAAATGTGCGTTGGAAAGCAGATAATCATCTACCTGTGGTCTTCCATAATTGTAATTATATCCATCACAGGCAGGATTGTATCTCCTTCTGTCATCAAGATGTCCATAAAGGTATGTCCCATCAAAGAACTGCATACCTTCATCTGACAAAGAGAAACCACATGGATTCCAGTCGACAATCACACCCAGTCCTTCTATATGCATATGATCTACAAACTCACGCAACTGATCATCTGTAACAGATGACGGCATATCAAACAGACTCTCATAACTTCTGATGAGCTTGATATATCCATATCCCTTATCACTTACAGACTTCGCAAACTTGTCTATCCTGCTTACGCTAGCTAAAATGCCTTCCTCATCAAGCTTAACTATGTCTGCCTCGTATACTGCAAAAGCATCCTTATGTCGGTCGTGTTTTTTCTTTGATGCGAAGTATTCATCATCTTTCCATTTGTATGAAGTCTTATTCGCAACAATACTCGAGCCACTAATACTGCTTGCACTATATGGGTCACGCTTAACATGCTGAAGGCCACCCTTAACGCTCAGCTCATACTTATACTCTGTTCCTTCTAAAATACCTGGAATAAACAATGAAAAAATACCTGTCTGCTCATCCTTCATCATTGGATGACTCTTGCCATTCCAGTTGTTGAATTCGCCTATTACCGATACTCTTATTGCATTAGGAGCCCATACTCTGAAAGTTGTTCCCTGAACCTTATTAATAGCCTCAACATGTGCTCCCATGAATTCATATGCATCATACATCGTTCCATCATTAAATGACTTAATATCATCATCCTTCATAGATGGCATAAAGTCGTATGGATCCTCAACCTTACGCTTCTTGCCTTTAAGATCTGTCACAATATAGTGATATGATCCCTTAACTTTGCCAAGAATAGCAATGGCATAAAACCCCTCTTCATCTGCCATCTCCATGGAGTATTCCTTGTCATCTTCAATAACGAGCTTAACATTCTTGGAATCAGGCTGAAATGTCTGAAAAAGTGTATAGCCCGACACACTATGTCTTCCCAGAATTGTCTGCGGCATTCCCTCTTCACCATACACAATGGCTTCAATCTCAGGCCAGTTCATCATCTTATATAACTTATCTTTCATATACATATTCCTTCCTGCCAGCGCTTAGATACTAATATCATGTAGAAAAATACCGCTCCTTAACTTTGGCTCAAACCATGTTGACTTAGGTGGCATAAGCATACCCGCATCAGCAACTGCAAACAGCTCATTAATATCAGTCGGATACATCGAAAATGCAATTACACAGTCATCACCACATCTTCGTTCCAGTTCTCCAAGCCCTCTGATTCCGCCGACAAAATCAATTCGTCTATCTGTCTTGGGATCAGATATATCTAACATACCGTCAATAACATATCTTTGAAGAATTGATACATCCAGACCTTCAACAGGATCTGACGACTTCCACTCGTCCTTCAGGATAAGCTTATACCACTGATTACCGAGATACATTCCAAACTGCCCCTTGCATTCCGGTCTTACCTGTCCGTCCGCTTCACTTATCTCAAAATATGTCTCGAGTTCTTCCAGAAATTCTTCATGAGAGTATCCGTTAAGATCTTTAATTACCCTGTTATAGTCAAGTATTTTTAGCTGATTCTCTGGAAAGAGCACACTGAGAAAGAAATCTGATTCCTGTTCCTGCCCATCAGTATGATACTTCTTACCCACCTTGCATGCAGATGCACATCTGTGATGACCATCTGCAATATATATTGAATTCATTGCATCAAACGCATCCCTTAACGTTGCAATATCATTCTTGTCCTGAACAATCCAGACCTTGTGAGTAATACCATCATCAGAGGTAAAATCAAAATAAGGAACATCAGCTGTATATCTGCCAATAAGCATATCAATACTTTCAACCGACCTGAATGCTAAGAATATTGGACCAGTCTGCATCTTAGTTGTATCAATATGTCTGATTCTGTCCTGCTCCTTAGCAGCCAGAGTATTCTCATGCTTCTTAATAACTCCGGTCTCATAATCCTTAACGGAAGCACAACCTACTATACCAGTCTGGGCCCTGCCATCCATTATCTGCTGATAAAGGTAATAGCACTCTTCTCCATGTAAAACGAACTTACCTTCTGCAATCCAATTCCTTATAAGTTCATCAGCCTTGGCATAGACAGTGTCATCATAGGTGTCCACTTCGTCACCAAAGTTCGTCTCTGCTCTGTCAATTCGCAGAAAAGAATCCGGATTCTTCTCTACAACCCTTTTTGCTTCTTCTCTGTTATATACATCGTATGGGAGCGCCGCTATCTTCTGCTCCATTCCTTTTGCCGGCATAAATGCCCTGAACGGTCTAATCTGTGCCATAGAATACCTCTCAATTAACTAGTTATTAGTAAACATATCTCCAAAATCCGCTTTCATCTTATTCTCATAATCAATTGCATTCTCAGTTGCAAGATCCATATACTTGATGAAGACATCCTCTACCGGCATGCTCTTCTCCATTGCAATCTGTTGAAGTACAGGTCTTAACTTATCAATCTGCTCGGAGATCTTCACCTTTTCAGGATCAATATCAGGCATAACTTCATCAGCATACTCCATAATTCTTGTTAACATTGCTCTATCTTCTGCATTCATAATAGTCCTCCACATCTTTTTATATCATTGTATCACAAATATACTCTGTTAGTTATTCATCTTAATCTAATTATGGCTAATCATCGCATTTTCCATCCATTTATTTGAAAAATAATATGTCCAGCAGATAATGCAGCCCATTCCGAACCCAAACAGACCATTCCACCATATAATTGTATGTCCGAACATATCACTATACCTGAACAGATATGTAACCAATACTCTCACGCTAAGCGCTCCAGTAACAACAAATGTTGGTACAATTGGATGATTAGAACCCTGAAATACGCCAAACAACGGTATATAGCTTGAAAGGATTATATTAATAAAAGCAATCGTCTTAAGGTGTGCCACACAGTATTCCAATGCCTGAGGACTTAAGCCGAACACACCTCCAATATGTCCTGCGCCAAACCATACACAGGCTGATACTACCAGTGTCATAGCCAGTGATATTAAGAAAGTCTGCCTGACTCCCTTTTTAACTCTGTCAATCCTGCCAGCACCTATATTCTGCCCCGTGAAGGTTGCAAGCGTTGTCTGAAACGCATTGCATGGAAGATTCATATACATTTCAATTCTCTGACCAACTGTAAATGAAGCTGTCATCACCTTACCAAATCCATTAACAGCCCTTTGAATAAATGTCAATCCAAAGGAAACTATTGCAAGCTGTAATGCAATTGGAAATCCGACCTGTATAGTCTTGACTGCGAGTGAAGTATCCCAGACAAACTCACTGATTCGAAATCTAAAAACAGGATATTTTCTAATCATGTATATATATGCGGCTATAAATGATATTAACTGCGCAATATCCGTAGCAATTGCTGCTCCGGTTACACCCCACTTGAGTACAGCAACAAAAGCTATATCAAGAACAATGTTAACAATTGATGAAATCAACAAAAAGTATAATGTTGCCGCACTGTCCCCAATTGCTCTGAGGATTGATGAAAAGATGTTATATCCAAATTGGAAAATCAAACCTAATGAATATATAACAAAATACTGCAATGTAAGTTCAAGAATACTCTCTGGAACTGCAACAAGGTATGTATATGCAGGTCGTGCCACGAGGATACTTACTATAGTCGATATAACTCCCATCCCAAGTAACATCAGAATACCGGTCGATGCATTAGCCCTGACTTTGTCATTATCCCCTGCACCATATGCCTGAGCTACAACAACACCATTTCCTGCGGAAAAGCCTGTCGCTATAGCAAGAAACAGAAATGTAAAGCTTCCAGTTGTTCCTACAGCTGACAATGCCTCTTCGCTTGCAAAATTTCCGACGATA
>JAZUGT010000060.1:0-61461 GCA_045641365.1 Lachnospiraceae bacterium | reverse complement strand
GATAATGGTGATAATCTGATTATGGTTGCAACTGACAGAATCAGCTGCTTCGATGTAATTCTTAATAATGATGTGACTAAGAAGGGTACTGTTCTTACTCAGATGAGCAAGTTCTGGTTTGACTTTACATCAGATATTCTTCCTAATCATATGATATCTGTTGATGTTAAGGATATGCCTGAGTTCTTCAGACAGCCTAAGTTTGACGGTAATAGCATGATGTGCAAGAAGCTTGATATGCTTCCAGTTGAGTGTATTGTAAGAGGATATATTACTGGTTCGGGCTGGGCAAGCTATGTTAAGGATGGCACAGTATGTGGAATAAAGCTTCCAGAGGGACTTAAGGAGTCAGACAAGCTTCCTGAGCCTATATATACACCATCTACTAAGGCAGAGATTGGTGATCACGATGAGAATATCTCATATGAGCAGAGTGTAGAATATCTCGAGAAGAGATTCCCTGGAAAGGGTGAGGAGTATGCATCCAAGCTTAGAGATTATACTATTGCACTCTATAAGAAGTGTGCTGAATATGCACTTACTAAGGGAATAATTATTGCAGATACCAAGTTTGAATTTGGACTTGACGAGGATGGCAATATTGTAATTGGTGATGAGATGCTTACACCAGACAGTTCAAGATTCTGGCCAGCAGATGTATATGAGCCAGGTCATGGTCAGCCATCGTTTGACAAGCAGTTTGCCAGAGACTGGCTCAAGTCTAACGAAGGTCATAACTGGACTCTTCCTCAGGATATTGTTGATAAGACTATTGACAAGTATCTTCAGGGATATGAACTTTTAACAGGTAAGTCATTAAGATAGAATAGAATATATGAAGAGACTTTTGTTGAGTATTATCGCAGTAATGCTGGCTGGAAGTCTGCTCTGTGGATGTGGGTATTCAGGAGATCCCAAGAAGGTCGTATTAACCTCTGGATTTGCAAAGGATGAGATATTCAGGATTGAGACTGTATCATGTACGGTTCCTGAGATGATGGTATATCTTACTAATATTCAGAATCAGTACGAGGAAGTATATGGTCCGGAGATATGGAATACTCAGATTGATGGTGTGTCGTTAGTAGATAATGTCAAGGAGATGGTACTATCCAAGATGGCGCAGGTTAAGACTATTAACCTTCTTGCCAGGGAGAGAGGTGTAGAACTTGACGAGGCTGAACAGACACAGGTAGATAATGTTACAGATATCTATTATGGCTCTCTGTCTCAAGTGGAGATTGAGCAGATGGGTATAACAAGAGATACTATAAGAGGCCTGTATGAGGAATATGCTGTATCTCAGAAGATGTACGGTGATATTATTAAGGATATCAATCCAGAGATAAGTGATGACGAAGCCAGAACAATTACTGTTGAACATATTTTAATTAAGACATATAATCTAGATGAGAGCGGTAAGAGACGTGAGTTTACGGAGTATGCCAAGAATCAGGCATATCTTACTGCTAAGGAAGTTCTTGAGAAGGCCAGAGAAGGCGCTGACTTTGAGGCACTGGCTGATGAATATAGTGATGATACAGTAATAAGATATTCATTCGGAAAGGGAGAGATGGATGCAGTATTTGAGAATGCATCATTTAACCTGGGAACAGATGAGATTTCTGATATAGTAGAGACAGAATACGGATATCATATTATCAAGTGTATCAGCACTTTCAACAGAGAAGTGACTGACGAGAACAAGATAAAGATAGTTGATGAGAGACGTGATGAGGCATTTTCTGCAGAATATGATTCTTTCGTCTCACATGTAACGAAGAATCTTAATGAAGAGCTGTGGGGACAGATAAGTTTTATTAACAATGCTGATGTTGATACTTCTGATTTCTTCGAAGTGTTTGATGAGCATTGGGATGATTAAAGAATGAGGAGTTAAAGATGGCTAGATTACTTTTAGTTGATGATGCAATGTTTATGAGAGCCAATATCAAGAAGATGGTTGAGGAGGCTGGACATACAGTCGTTGGAGAAGCTGGTAATGGTGAGGAGGCAATTGTAGCCTATGATCAGTGCAATCCTGATATAGTTCTTATGGATATAACAATGCCGGATATGGATGGTATTGAGGCAACAACCAGAATTATGACAGCACATAGTGATGCTAAGATTATTATGGTATCAGCAATGGGACAGATGGAGATGGTAGTTAGAGCAATCTCAGCTGGTGCTAAGGATTTTGTTGTTAAGCCAGTTGATGCAGATAAGCTTAAGACTTGCCTGAAGACGTATGCATAGTCAGTTTATAAACTTTTAATATTTGAGTAAAGCGTGTATTTTCAACGTTTGTAGACATATGATTAGCACTCAACACCATTGAGTGCTAATTTTTTATTGACATGAATATGCTATAGTAATAAACTTGGTGTTGTGGCAGAGAGGACGTGATTAGCGACTACTGTCATCGGTAAAACACTGATTGTATTTTATCGCAGTTATTTATTTTAGGAGGCGATTATTATGGCAGAGAGACATGGAAGCCTGTCAATCAATAGTGACAACATTTTTCCTATAATCAAGAAGTGGCTGTATTCGGATCATGATATATTCTATCGTGAGCTCATTTCCAATGGTTGTGATGCGATCACCAAGCTTAAAAAGCTTGACATGATGGGAGAATACTCACTTCCTGCAGATTATAAGGCTAAGATTGAAGTTATATGTGACCCAGAGAATAAGACTCTTAAGTTCATTGATAACGGACTTGGTATGACAGCTGATGAGGTTGAAGAGTATATTAATCAGATTGCTTTTTCAGGTGCGACTGATTTTATCAGTAAGTATAAGGATAAGGCTAATGATGATCAGATTATTGGTCACTTCGGACTGGGATTCTATTCAGCATTTATGGTAGCCGATGAAGTTCATATTGATACTCTTTCTTACAGAGATGGTGCTGTACCGGTTCACTGGGAATGTGATGGTGGAACAGAGTTCTCAATGAGAGATGGCAGCAAGGATGCTGTAGGTACTGAGATTACACTTTTCCTTAATGAAGATGTGCTTGAGTTCTGTAATATATATAAGGCGCGTGAGGTTATCAGTAAGTACTGTTCCTTTATGCCTACAGAGATATATCTTAGTAAGGCTAATACAGATGAGACTGAGACAATTGACAAGGGTGATGAGCTTCCTACAGATGAGATCGTAGAGACAATTGCACCGAAGGAAGATGACAAGGATAAGAAGATAAGACTTAAGATTAAGAAGCGTCCTGAACTTCTTAATGATACAACTCCTCTTTGGACAAGACATCCTAATGACTGTAGCAGAGAGGATTATATAGACTTCTATCGTAAGGTTTTCCAGGATTATAAGGAACCGCTTTTCTGGATTCATCTTAATATGGATTATCCATTTAATCTTAAGGGCGTGCTTTACTTCCCTAAGATCAATATGGAGTATGAGTCAATAGAAGGAACAATTAAGTTATATAATAATCAGGTGTTTATAGCGGATAATATCAAGGAGGTTATTCCAGAATTCCTTATGCTACTAAAGGGTGTTATTGATTGCCCTGATCTTCCGCTTAATGTATCAAGGTCGGCTCTTCAGAATGATGGCTTTGTGAGCAAGATTAGTGATTATATAACTAAGAAGGTTGCTGATAAGCTTTCTGGTATGTGTAAGACTGAAAAGGAAGAATATGAGAAGTACTGGGATGATATAAGTCCATTTATTAAGTTTGGCTGTCTGAAGGATGACAAGTTCTGTGAGAAGATGACAGATTACATTCTTTTCAAGAATCTTGATGGAAAGTATATGACACTTCCTGAGTGCCTTGAGGTGAAGCCTATTGATGTGGCTGAGGATGACGAGGACAATACAGACATTGTCGATGAAGTCGAAGAAGTAACAGAGGATGGCGAGAAGAAAGAGAAGACTATCTATTATGTTACGGATGAGCAGCAGCAGAGTCAGTATATTGCATTGTTCAAGAAGGCTAAGAAGGATGCTGTAATTCTCAATCATAATATTGATCAGCCATTTGTATCACAGCTCGAGAGTAAGAATGAAGGCATTAAGTTCATGCGAATCGATGCGGATCTTACTGATGATTTTACTTCAAAGATTAGTAAGAAAGAGCAGGAGGAGATTGACAGGACATCTGAAAGCCTTGGCAAGATATTCAAGAAGGCACTTAAGAAAGACGACATTAAGATTAGCATTCAGAAGCTGAAGAATAAGAAGATTGCTTCAATGATTACTCTTTCTGAAGAGAGTAGAAGAATGCAGGATATGATGAAGATGTACGGAATGGGTGGCATGAATATGCCTGGTATGGACTCCGAGGGCGAGACATTAGTGCTTAATTATAACCATCCTTTAGTTAAAGCAATCTCTGGTGAGAATGAGGTGGATAATGCTGCGATAATCTGCGAGCAGTTATATGATCTTGCAAGAATTCAGCATGCACCATTATCAGCTGAAGAGATGTCAAGATTTATACTAAGAAGTAACGAACTGATGGAACTTCTTGTAAAATAGTAATCATAATATGGTTCCTGAATCTTTTTGATTCAGGAACCATTCTTTTATCGACTTTTGCTGGCACTTACGATATACTATATTTGGCTGATTATGTATACTTGTGAGGATGCAATGAACAGTAAGGTAGACTCAGTAAGAGGTTCTTTAATTTTTTCAGAAGTTAAAATTGAATTATCGCTTCAGGTTGGTGAGACATATGAAGGGACCTTCATAATCGAAGAAGAGACCGGAAGAAGTATGGAAGGATATATCTATTCTTCCTCTGTTCGTATGCAACTTGGTACCACAGAGTTCGCTGGAAAGAGAATTGAGGTTCCATATTCTTTTGATTCGGAAGGTATGCAGCCAGGTGATGTGCTTAAGGGTAACATCTCTGTCATATCCGATATGGGAGAATATATTCTTCCTTTTGTTGTTATGCTCAATTATGAGGTTTTAGAATCAACACTGGGACCAATTAAGAATCTGTTTCATTTTACCAATCTTGCAAAGAGTGAGTGGGCCGAAGCAGTGCGTATATTCGAGAAGCCGGGCTTTATCGATATTATGACTGGTAATGATGCAAAGTATCGTAATCTGTACGTGGGATTATGCGGACATGGTAATAAGAATTATGCTCTTGATGAGTTTCTTATTGGAATCAATAAGAAGCAGATGGCAGAATATAAGCTGTCGAAGGAAGAGATACGACTTACCAATCCTGTCGGTGATGTAATGTCCGAAGTATCAATAGAGCGCAATGGATGGGGATATGCATTATTTGCTGTCAAGGCAGAGGGTGACTTCATCGAACTTGAGAAAAACAGAATCAGTGAAGAAGATTTCCATAATAATATATGTGACTTTAAGTTTGTAATTCATGAGGACAGACTGCATAATGGGCGCAATTATGGGCGAATTACATTCAGATATCTGTATGGAACATTAACACTTGAAGTGTGCGTGACTAATGTTGATATAGCACGCAAGAGTATAACTGGACATAAGAAGAAGAGTGTTAACTTCTCGTTAGTAAGATACTATCTTGACTATTGTACCAAGTCAATTGGCAAGAATAAGTGGATTCAGCTTTCTGAGGAGTTGTTATCGCATAGGGCGAGTGTTGATTCAGACGGGTTAATTAACAGCCTTTTCCAGACACATCTTCTGCTTATTCAGGAGAGATATAACGAAGCAAAGTGGATTCTTGACAGAAGAATAACAGATTCCATCGAAGACGCTTCTAATGAATTGTACTGCTATTATCTGTATCTGATGTCTCTGTATAATGTGGATGATTATTATACAAGAGAGATTAATGGCACAATAAAGAGTATATATGAGAAGGATCCAGGCAACTGGAAGATAGCATGGGTGCTGCTTCATACGTCAGATGAATTGAAGCGTAATCCGTCGAGAATGTATGCTTTTGCACTGAGACAGATTAGTATGGGATGTCACAGCCCGATCTTTATAGTTGAGGTTGTAAAGCTGCTTAATGTAATTCCTTCTCTGATTGTACATTTTGATGATGAAGAAAGGATTGTCCTGGAGTTTGCAGCCAAGAATAATCTTCTGAGTGATGAGCTGGTGGCGCAGGTTGCATACCAGGCTGCCAAGCAGCGTGAATTTGACAAGAATACCTTGAGACTTTTACTTCGTATTCAGGGTATAAGTGACAACCCATCAATAGTTGAAGCTATATGCATTCAGCTGATGAAGGGTGATATGGTTGGTGAGAAGTACTTCCGCTGGTATCAGGAAGGTGTGAAGCATAACTTCCCTATTACGAGATTATATGAGAGCTATATGTTATCTCTTAATCTTCTAAGTGATGAGCCAATTCCTAGAGAAGTGTTAATGTACTTTTCTTATGAGTGCAATCTTCCAATTGAGCAGAGTGCTTATCTGTATGCATATGTAGTGCGCAACAAGGATAGTATGCCAGACATATTTGAGATGTATCATTCTGCAATTGAGAGGTTCGTAGTAAAGCAGCTGTATGCATCAAGAATCAATAGAGATCTTGCTTATCTCTATCAGGAGATTCTCATGAGACATATGGCTACAGTAGATAATATACGACAGTTTGCCAGAATCCTGCTTGTTCACTGCATCAGGGTACAGAGTCCTGGAATAGTAAATGTGGTTGTAATTGACGAACGTCTTAAGCAGGAGATGGTATATCCTGTGAACAATCATAAGGCGTATGTAACGCTGCCAAGCAGTGAATATACTGTACTTTTGGAAGATTCAGTAGGCAATCGTTTCTATGGAACGCGTGAATATCTGACTGAAAGATACTTCCTTGCCAGAAAGCTGTTACCGAAGATTGAGCTGTATACAGAGGATTCACTCCTGTTCAATCTTTATATATGTGAGGGTAACAAGGATTATATAACAGTTACTGACCGTAATGTTGGTCGTTACGCATATCTTGAGCAGCATGAGGCTGTAAGTGATGAATTTAAAGCTGCGCTTAGAATGCCTCTGCTTAGATATTATCAGGATCATGATGATACAGAGCATATTGAATATCTGATAGATGCTATTGTTGGCGAAGATGTTCTCTTTAAGGACAGAGACGAATTCCTAAGATTACTAATCTCAAGAGGTCATCTTGGAAGAGCATATGATTATATCAGGTATTATGGAAGTGAGAGTATTGATCCTAAGATAGTTGCAAGACTTGTTTCACTCATTATTGAGCGTGATGGACTTGTTGAGGATCCAGATCTGACATATATGGCAGAGATGTCATTTACAAAGGGTAAGTACAATGAGGCAATTCTCAAGTACCTTGTGAACTTCTATAGGGGAACCGTTAAGAATCTTAGAAATATCTGGAAGGCGGCTTCGGGATTCTATGTAGATACTTATCCGATATGCGAGAAGATGATTCTTCAGTCATTACATACGGGAGCATATATTGGAGAAGAGGTTCAGATTCTGAAGGAGTATGTTGCCGGAGGAGCCAAGGCTGATATTGAGATTGATTATCTTACATATTTTGCCCATGAGCTGTTTGTAAGAGACAGAGTCGTGGATACATATATGTTCCGTGAGATTATCCGCCTCTACGATAATGGCGAAGATGTTACAGATATATGTATGCTTGCATTTCTTAAGCATTATGCAGAACTTGAGAGCTTCGCTGACTTAAGCGAGGAAGAGATTGAACATATCGTTCATTTTATACATGTACTGTATACAGAGAAGAATATGTTCATGCCATATATGCAACGCTTCAGAAGCATATCAGCTGAGGCCCTGGAGATGTCTAATATGACGATGATAGAAGTTAAGGGTGAGGCTGATTCAAGGGCAACCATTAACTATATCATTATGGATGATAAGCGTGACAGTGGCGGCTATGTTCGTGAGGAGATGGTCAATGTCTACGGCGGTGTATTTGTGAAGTCATTCCTCCTTTTCTTCGGGGAGACTGTTCAGTATTACATTACTGAGGAATACGAAGGTATGGAACAGCTTACTGAGAGTGGAACGCTGACCCGCAATGATGTTGATACAGAAGGAGTTACTGACAGGTATAGCATGGTTAATGATATTGCCATAGCTGATACACTTAAGGATTATGATACAGCATTTGAAATGCTTGAAGAGTACAAGCAGGAAGAATATATTGTGAATAATATCTTCAGACTACAGTAAGACAGGTGTCGAGAGAAAGTTATGTTTGGTATTGCAGATAATGTTGTCGTTGGATACGACTTATCAAATGAATATTCGCAGATAAGCTATTGGAATAGTGCTGATGAGATTCCTAAGACGGTCAGCCTTGTCAAAAATGGTGAGGAATTCAATATTCCTGCCTGCCTATTCAAGCGTAGCGAGGTAAATCAGTGGTTCGTTGGACGTGAAGCTCTGGAATATATGGAGTATGAAGATGGCGAGCTTGTTGAACGACTATGGGAGCGCGCACTGCTAGGGGAAGAAGTTGAGATAGTAGGGGAGAAGTTTGATCCTATATCACTTTTGAGTCTGTATGTTCGAAGAAGTCTGTCGCTTCTTCTCAATGAAGTGAAGAAACCTGCTATAAAGGGGATAATGTTTACCGTTCCCAATCTGACCAAGCGCGCTATTGATGTGCTGGAGATGATAGTGGCTTCACTTGACTTTGGTGATATTAAGGTAGCTTTTCAGGGAAGAGACGAAAGCATCTTCTATTATACAATTCATCAGCCGACTGAACTGTGGCAATATGATACGTTTGTATATGATTATTCTGATGGAAGAATGACAAGCTATAGATTCTATATCAATAAGAAGACCAGACCTGAGGTTGGATTTGTCGAGACTGTCACTCATAGTGAGATTAGTTCGGAACTGTCAGGCGAGCAGCTGGATCAGGCATTTATTGATGTTGTTAAGAAGACTACAGATGGGCATATTGTTACATGTGCTTATCTTATAGGTGAAGGCTTTGAAGGCGAATGGTGCAAGGATTCACTGAGAGAACTATGTAGAAACAGAAGAGCTTTCAGAGGTAATAACCTGTATAGCAGGGGCGCCTGTTATGCAATGAGGGCAAGACTTGAGGCGAAGGGCAACCTTGGGGATGCAGGTGTAGTATTCCTGGGAAAAGATAAGCTTAGAGACAATGTTGGAATTAATGTTATTCGTAAGCGTGAGGAATCATATCTGCCACTTCTTAATGGCGGAGAGAACTGGTTTGATTCGCGTGAGAGCTGTGACCTGATTCTCGAAGATGAAGGTTGTATACGGCTGACTATAACACCTCTTGATGGAAGAAATGTCAGGGAGGTTGAGATTGTCCTGGAAGGAATTTCAGAAAGAGAGCCTAAGGCAACAAGAGTTCGACTTGAGACGCTGATGGAGTCTCAGAATGTGTTAAGAGTTAATATTACCGATATGGGATTCGGTGAGTTCTATCCGGCAACTAATCAGATGTTCACAAGACAGATCGTATTGGATGCCAGTGAAGAAGAATAAGATATGGTGAGGAAGAAGAAGTGAGTAATGTCATACTGGCAACAGGTGCTTATGCGAAAACTCCATATTATGTCGCAGAAGACTGCAGGAATCTGTATAGTATAGAAGAAGTGTGCTTTTATGTCTTTCATAATGCATATCTTATGGACGATTCCTTTGTTAGTGATAAGCTTGCTGAATGGGTAGTATCTGAACTGGAGCTTGAAGGAATTGGTAAGGAGATTAAGAAGATTTCTGGCAAGGCAGATGCACTGATGAAGCTGGTTGTGATACTTTCCAATGAGGTTGGTTTTTATCCAGAATCAGAATGGCAGCAGCTCCTTGATGATATCAGTAAGAATAATCGCCTGACCGTTGAAGAGCGTAGGAAGCGCCGCGCGGATGGCTATGTTCAGAGTCAGAAGTACTCTCTTGCATTAGATGAGTATGATCTGCTGTTAAGAGAGACATCAACTGATGATATTAAGCTTAGGGCCAAGGTATATCACAATCGTGGTGTCTGTAATGCGAGACTCTTCAGATTTGAGCAGGCAGCGCATGATTTTGAGAAGGCATACGAGGCATATGCCAATACTGAAAGCTACGTGGCGATGTTAACAGCAATGAAGTTATATATGCCTGAGCAGAGATATCTTTCATATCTGTCTGAACACAAGGAGAGTTATGAGGATTCACTTGAAGTTGAGCGTAATATTGAGGTACTTAAGCAGGCATGGGAAAGTGATCCGGCCAGGATGTTCTTAGATGAGATTAAAAATAATAAGAAGCAGAATAACTCATATTACGATGGAATCGATAGTATGACGGAAGAAATCAAGACAGAATATAAAGGTTTTGTATTCCGTAATCGTTTTGTATAGCAGATATAGGTGATTGAGATGGCTTTTGGCGAGAGATTCTTTAGCAGATTTTTTAAGAATCAGGAAGACTTCTTTATGGATATGGAACTTGATGAAGAACATGAAGAAGACTTTGAATGGGACTGGGAACATATTGTAGAAGAGAGACATCTCTTCAAGATGAGTGACGATGTCCAGAGAGAAAAGTACATAAGAAACCTTGTTGAGCAGATTAAGGAAGCTTCCACGGAACTTGATAAGCTTTCTAATGAGTATAACCTTGTTACAGCGACACTTAAGGATATGGATGAGATAGAGGCTCTTCCTTTTTCTGAAAAGGTTGAACTTCAGGACGCAGCAGGTAAGGTGCTCCACTACGAAGGTGAGACGAGAGATTACAGTACCAAGAAGGCTGGCATGACTGAAGAGCAGTACAGAGCTATGGAGCGTTTTGAGGACCAGATGCCTGAAGCATATAATAAGCTCAAAGAGGCTGAAGAGTACAAGGTAATCGTGCGTGATGATCTTAAGAAGCTTGAAGGTGAGAAGCATGCATTTCTCTATAGACAATCAGAATTAAGGACTGATATTCAGAATGCAAAGGGTATGGTAATTGTATGTGTGTTCGCAACAATTCTGTGTATACTAATGCTTCTTGTTCTTCAGTTTGGATTTGAGATGGAGACGGGTATAGGTTATACGATAGTTGTTCTTTGTGCGGCAGTAAGCATTACTTTCATATATGTAAAGTATCTGGATGCGACAAGGGAGATGACAAGAACCAGCAAGGGTATTAATAGACTGATTCTTCTGCAGAATACTGTAAAGATACGATATGTGAACAATTCGAAGCTTCTGGATTATCTTTATACAAAGTATAAGGTCAATAGTTCCAAGGAATTAGAGACCTTATGGGAAGCATACCAGGTAGAAAAAGAAGCAAGAGATAAGAATGAACTTAACGCGAGGGAACTGTCTCATTATCAGTCAGAGTATCTGAAGAGACTTAGAAAGTATCAGCTTAATGATGTATATGCATGGCTTCACAATCCACTTGCCATAATTGAACATAATGAGATGGTTGAGATTCGTCACGCGCATATAATTCAGAGGCAGAAGCTTCGTGCGAGGATGGATTATAATAAGAGACTTGCCAAGGAGGGTGAGAAGGAACTCAGAGAGTTCATCAAGCAGTATCCTGAATATTCAGGAGAGGCGATTGCCATGCTTGACAGATATTCGTGATGCCAGGGTACAAGTATTGACATTATACGTTGCTGTAGTGTACCATATTCAAGGTCTTTATTGTGCTAAATCATTAGCATGGTGAAAATATAGAGGAATGGAATACAGGAGGAATTATGAAAAAATTATTAGCTTTAGTACTTGCACTTGTATGTGCAATGAGTCTTGTTGCATGTGGAAGTGCACAGACACAGACAGACGTAGCAGATAATGCTGAGTCAGTAGCAGAGGTTGCAGAAGATGCTGTAGCAGAGGTTGCATCTGATGATAATGCAGAAGCAGGCAGAACAACATTTACAGTTGGATTTGATGCTGAATTCCCACCATATGGTTCATTAGATGAAGCAACAGGTGAGTATGTCGGATTTGACCTTGACCTTGCAACTGAGGTATGTGCACGTAATGGATGGGAGCTTGTAAAGCAGCCAATCGACTGGGATGCTAAGGATATGGAACTTTCATCAGGTGCAATTGACTGTATCTGGAATGGTTTCACAATGAATGGACGTGAGGATCAGTATACTTGGTCAGTACCTTATGTAGATAACAGCCAGGTATTTGTTGTAGCAGCTGATGCAGGTATTACAACATTTGATGATCTTGCTGGAAAGAACGTTGGTGTTCAGAAGGACTCATCTGCATTAGCAGCACTTGAGGATGAAGAGAGCCCAGAGAACATTGCACTTGCTGCTTCATTTGCAAGTCTTACACAGTACGCAGATTACAACACTGGATTTATGGATCTTGAAGCTGGTGCAATTGATGCACTTGCCCTTGATATAGGTGTTGCTAACTTCCAGATTTCCTCAAGAGAGGCTGGTGCTTATGTAGTTCTTGATCAGGCTTTATCACTTGAGCAGTATGGTGTTGGTTTCTTACTTGGTAATGAATCACTCAGAGATCAGGTTCAGAAGACACTTCTCGAGATGGTTGATGATGGTACATTTATGCAGATTGCAGAGAACTATGCAGATTTTGGTCTTGTTGACAGCGTATGTCTTGGTAAGTAATATTAGTATATAGAATCAATGACAGGGTGCTGCTTGATACTGTGGCACCCTGTGTTAATTATAGCTTCGAGGTATTCTTATGAGTTCAGTTTTTCAGCAATTAGCCGGTGGTATGGTAGTGTCAGTAGAGATATTCTTATTGACACTTCTTTTTGCGTTACCACTTGGTCTGTTAGTTTCTTTTGGAAGAATGTCAAAGAACATAGTGGTGAGGTCTGTTTTTAAGATATACATTGCAATAATGAGGGGAACACCTCTTATGCTTCAGTTGATTGTAGTATATTTTGCACCATTTTATGTCTTTGGAATTAAGATATCTCAGGCATATCGTTTTGTGGCAGTTATTATTGCATTCTCAATTAACTATGCTGCATATTTCGCAGAGATATACAGATCAGGAATTGAGTCCATGCCTGTTGGACAGTATGATGCTGCCAAGGTGTTGGGATATAGCAAGATCAGAACGTTTTTTGCAATAATATTCCCACAGGTCATTAAGCGAATTCTGCCACCAGTAACAAATGAGACGATTACGCTTGTCAAGGATACATCATTGGCATTTGTTATTGCTGTTGCTGAGATGTTTACTATTGCAAAGCAGATAAGCGCAAAGCAGGCAAGTGTCGGCGCACTAATGATTGCAGGTGCATTCTACTTTGTGTTCAATTATCTGGTTGCATTTATCATGGAGCTATTCGAGAAGAAGCTCTCATATTATAAGTAGGAAGGGGAGGCATATGGCTGAAGTAAGGACATTATTAGAGATTAATCATCTTAAGAAAAGCTTCCAGGACCTACAGATTCTTAGAGATATATCACTTTCTGTCAGAGAAGGTGAGGTTGTTTCGATAATTGGTCCGTCTGGTTCGGGAAAATCAACGCTTCTTAAGTGCGCGACACTTTTGGCGGATATGGATGATGGCGAGTTAATCTACGATGGAAAGAAGGCTGTCTGGAGTGAGAATGGTCATGCTGTGTATGCGGCTAAGAAGGAACTGAAAGAGATAAGGAAGATATTTGGTCTTGTGTTTCAGAATTTCAATCTCTTTCCTCATTTTTCAGTATTACGTAATATAACAGATGCTCCTGTTTCGGTTGCAAAGGTTCCAAAGGATGTAGCTGTGAAGAAGGCAAAGGAATTACTGGAACAGCTTGGCCTTAGTGATAAGATTGATGCATATCCATGTGAACTGTCAGGAGGACAGCAGCAGCGAGTTTCTATTGCCAGAGCACTGGCTCTTGAACCGAAGATACTATTCTTCGACGAGCCAACTTCGGCGTTAGACCCAGAACTGACAGGAGAGGTTCTTAAGGTTATTAAGTCTCTGGCTGAGAAGAAGATGACTATGATAATAGTTACCCATGAGATGGAATTCGCAAGAGAACTGTCAGACAGAATCATATTTATGGAGCATGGAGTAGTAGTAGAGGAAGGAACACCAGACGAAGTGTTTGGTTCAAAGAATACCAGAGTTCAGGAATTTATCGGTAAAGTAGGAGGAAGAGTATGAGTACAGATTGTTACACAAGCCCATTGTCAGAAAGATATGCAAGTAAGGAAATGCAGTACATTTTCTCGCCTGATAAGAAGTTTCGTACATGGAGAAAGTTATGGATTGCACTCGCTGAGGTCGAGAAGGAATTAGGACTCGATATTACAGATGAGCAGATCGAAGAACTTAAGGCTCATGCAGAAGACATTAATTATGATGTTGCCAAGGCCAGAGAGAAGGAAGTACGTCATGATGTTATGAGTCATGTATATGCATATGGTGTGCAGTGCCCTAAGGCGAAGGGAATTATTCATCTTGGAGCAACAAGCTGTTTTGTTGGAGATAACACAGATGTTATTGTAATGAGCGAAGCACTTGAACTTGTTGAGAAGAAGCTTGTTAATGTTATTGCCAAGTTATCTGACTTTGCTGACAAGTATAAGGAGCAGCCTACACTTGCCTTTACACACTTCCAGCCGGCACAGCCAACAACAGTTGGAAAGAGAGCAACATTATGGCTGCAGGAGTTCATGATGGATTACGAAGATCTTAAGTATGTAAGATCAACACTTAAGCTTTTAGGAAGTAAGGGTACAACTGGAACTCAGGCTTCATTCCTTGAGCTGTTTGCTGGTGATAATGAGACAATAGACAAGATCGATCCAATGATTGCTGCCAAGATGGGATTTGATGCATGTGTTCCAGTATCAGGTCAGACTTACTCTCGTAAGGTAGATACAAGAATTCTTAATGTACTTGCAGGAATTGCAGCAAGTGCTACCAAGATGAGCAATGATATCAGACTTCTTCAGCATCTTAAGGAGGTTGAGGAACCATTTGAGAAGAGTCAGATTGGTTCATCAGCAATGGCTTACAAGCGTAATCCAATGAGAAGTGAAAGAATTGCATCATTATCAAGATATGTAATCTGTGATGCGCTTAATCCGGCAATTACATCAGCTACCCAGTGGTTTGAGAGAACTCTGGATGATTCTGCTAATAAGAGAATTGCTATCCCAGAGGGATTTCTTGCAATTGATGGCATCCTTGATCTGTGTATGAATGTTGTGGATGGTCTTGTTGTATATCCTAAGGTTATCGAGAAGCATATGATGGCTGAACTTCCATTCATGGCAACTGAGAATATTATGATGGATGCTGTTAAGGCTGGTGGAGACCGTCAGGAACTTCATGAGAAGATAAGACAGCTTTCTATGGAGGCTGGAAAGAATGTTAAGCAGGAAGGTAAGGACAACAACCTTCTTGAATTAATAGCAGCCGATGAGGCCTTTGGTCTTTCGCTTGATGAGCTTAAGGCAGCTATGGAACCATCAAGATACGTTGGAAGAAGTGCAAGACAGGTTGATGTATTCCTGCGTGACTGTATTAAGCCAATTCTTGATGAGAACAAGGATATCCTGGGAGCAACTGCGGAGATTAATGTATGATTAAGACAGTAATCTTTGATATAGGTAACGTTCTGACTGGTTTTGGATGGAGAGATTTCATTCGCAGTTTTGGATACTCTGAGGAGATTAGTGAGAGGGTTGGTCTTGCAACGATTGAGAGCGAGGACTGGAATGAGTATGATCTTGGTAATCTGACTAATGAAGAGATACTTGAACTGTTCAGGGAGAACGATCCTGGTGTCTGGGATGAGATTCAGGTTACAATGAAGCACTTCAAGGGAATTCTGACCAGATGTGACTATGCGATACCATGGATTGAAGAACTTAAGGGTAGAGGATATCAGGTACTATTCTTATCTAACTTCTCTGACAGAGCATTCAATGAATGTTCAGAGGTGCTTGACTTTGTTGAACATATGAATGGTGGAATATTTTCATACAGGGTACATCTGACAAAGCCGGACCCAAGGATATATGATCTGATACTTGATACATATGAGCTTAACCCAGAAGAATGTGTATTTCTTGATGATAAAGCCGATAACTGCGAGGCTGCCAGAAGTAAGGGGATTAATGTGATTCAGTTCACTGGCTATGAAAGTGGTCGTGCAGCCCTTGAGGAAATACTTGAAAAGTAGAATTATTTTGTTAGATTAAAAAAACCCATATATGCAGGTGCTAAATCTGCATATATGGGTTTTTTGCTAAATAGTACTATATCCACTTTTCAATGATTTTGTTCAACTCGAGTCTGTCGATTGGCTTAACTAAGAAGTCCTGCATACCAGCTTCGAGAACCTGATTTCTGGCTTCATCCATCGCATTAGCTGTGAGAGCAACAATTGGAAGCTCCTTATATTTGGGTTCATCTAAGGCACGTATCATACGAGTAGTCTCAACTCCATCGAGTTCTGGCATCATATAATCCATAAATACTATGTCGTAATCATTCTGCTTAATCATATCTATCGCTTTTGAACCAGAGTCGGCAATATCGACTTCGATGTCATGCTCGCCAACCAGCTTCTTGGCAATGACCAGGTTAACGGCAACATCATCGACGATAAGGGCTTTCTTGCCAGTATGCATCGTTAGGACGAAGTCATCCTCTCGCTTGCTTACCTGATACTTATTGCCTGCAAGTGCCGCTGATACCTTTTCTCCGATTGGATTATAATTATCAACACGCTGATGTATAGTAACATGGAATGTAGAACCTGAACCATATTCGCTTTCGACAGTAATATCTCCGTTCATTAGTCTTGCAAGAGTTCTGCTTATTGCAAGACCAAGGCCGGTTCCCTGGATATTTCTGTTCTTCTTGGTATCAACCTGATCAAACGCACCGAAGATCTTCTCCATGTCCTCATCTTTTATTCCGATTCCTGAGTCCTTTATATCGAAGCAGAAGATATAATCGTTATTATTATGCTTCTTTGCACTGCAGGATAATTCGATGGTTCCTGAGCGAGTGAACTTAACGGCATTGCCAAGAATATTGATAAGAATCTGACGTATTCTTATCTCATCGCCGAATGCGACAGCGGGCAGGTTATTGTCAACCGTGACGTTAAGCTTAACAGCTGTCTCCTGAAGTCTGACAGAGATAATAGTAGTGATATCGTGAATAAGGCTTGGTAATTCATAATTCTTGCAATTAAGCTCATACTTGCCAGATTCAATCTTGGAGATGTCCAGAATGTCATTGATTATTCCAAGAAGTCCGTTGCTTGCATCGCTTATATTCTGAATCTGGTTTCTAACGCCAACATCTATTGAAGAATCTCTAAGCATGATGTTAGTTATTCCTATGATTGCATTCATAGGAGTTCTGATCTCATGACTCATATTGGCAAGGAAGTTACTCTTGGCCTGGCTTGCAGCCTCAGCCTTATTCTTCATATCATCGAAGTTACGCAAAGAATTAACAAGACCTGTAACATTAGGGCAGAACAGAATCGTATACTGTAATTCTCCAGTGTCATCAAAAACGGGATTCTCTTCCATTCTGATGTAGATATCCCTGTTCTTCATCTTACAGAGACGAATACCATATGTATGAGGAATAATTGCAGCATCATCATCCCCTAGTTCCTCAATATAATCATCAAAGACAATATCTGATAGTTTCTTAGGATTAAATCCCCATTCCTTGGCTGCATAGTCATTGATAAGTACCAGTCTGTTGTTACTGTCAAAGATAAAGCATGACATCTGAACAGAACGGAATACATGAGGCGACGCATTTTCTATGGAAACACCGAAGGCGTTATACTGTCTGGAAATTCCATAAAGGATCATACATGAAAATGCAGCGGCAAGCGCACTGCCAGGAATTGCTGCAGTATTAAAAAGATTAGGTATGAACACATCAAATAAGCATCCTATCAGGATGATTGGAACAAAAAGTGAGAATCGTCTGATAATATTGAGCTCTCTCTTAAGAATTGTCTTCTTCTTCCAGGTAACAAGCATATACTGATAGACGAAGAGACTTGCTAAAATTACGATAAACTGGAGAATTCTGGCCCATGTAAGCTTGGATGTATACCAGTATCCCCATGGTGTATGTACGAATGTCACATTGGAACTTCTGATAAGAAATAGCCATGCAATGAAATATGGAAACATTATAAGTCTGGAGAACCATATTATAAATCTGTTGCGCATATCAGAAAGCAATATGATGTAATCAATGATAAAGCTTATATACAAACCTACTGAGAAGAGGGCAAGAGCCCTGGCTGCATATGCAAACTGGCTGTCATAGCATAATCCCATCAGGCCATATCCGCAGCACCATACAAAGGTGGAAATACAGGTGTACATCATAATCTGACCGAGCTTGGTCTTTCCGCTCTGTTTGTAGTTAACGACACCAAACTGCAAAACTATAGTTCCACAGAATATAAGTATTGCAGATGCAAATGCCGCAAAAGGATAATAGTTCATATTAGTCTCCTATAATGATTAGTAGTATAGTACTAACTGGTAGTGTAATTATACATTTTGAATGAACAGAATACAAGTTGGAAGTTATAGAAATGCCTTGCTTATAGTACTTATGAACTATAGAAGGCATCTTCTTATTATGATAAAATTAATCTAATTATATCTATAGTGGGATAGTATCAGTATGTTTGATTTTATGGGGCGTGACAAAAGAATAAATATGAGTGAAGAAGCCAGGACAAGCGCAACCGTTTTGTTGTGCTATTTTGCGTGCTGTATAGCATTGACAATCCTGGGAAGGAACTCGTATGCAATAGATGTATCAACAGTTGCTAGTACGATAATCAGCGTGGGCTATTATGTGTTGCTCTGGTTACCTCCTATCATCTGCTGTATATTCTTCGATAAGTGGTGCGATACACTTATGCTTCGCCGTTTTCTGTTTACAGGAATGAATCTGTTCTATGTATTTACGCTTGCGACAGATAGCAAAGCAATATGTATACTGCTTGTTTTACCATTTTTAGTGGTTACAATTGCATATGGAAGTATGTTCATGACAGGTTCAGTAACAGGCTTTGCGGCTCTTTTTAGCGGAATATATGTCTTTTATCCTATCATCTTCAATGATATGGCTAGAGTGAGTGAGCGACTTCCAATGTGGGAGGCTGTTATTTCTGTTGTAATTTTCCTTAATATTGGAGCTAGTGTAGTTGAGAAGAAGCAGATTTCAAGGAATAAGGCAATTAAGAAAGAGCGTAACAGGCTTAAGTCACTTGTTGCTGTTGGTATCAGCCGTATATTTGAGTATGATGTATGCCAGGATCGTATGATGATCGCCAAGAGTATCAATGGTGAATACGGTGATGAGAGATTCATAGACAATTTTAGTGAGGCTGCCAAGAAGTACAGATATGTTTTATTCGCCGACTGGGAGAGGCTGGATATGTTCGTATCTGATGCAAGAGCAGGACTTGCATCTGTAAGAAGAGAGATGCGACTTCGTGATTCCAGAGGCGATTACAGATGGTATGTTGTTAAGGGAACAACTATATTTGATGATAATGGTAAGCCAGAGAAGATAATTGGTCTGCTTGAGAATATTGATGATATTAAGAAGCTTGAGATAAGAAAAGCTGACGAGAATATGCGAGAGCATCTGACTAAGTTGTATCGAAAGGATTATGCAAAGGAACTGGCACAGGAATTCCTTACACAGCAGAATGAGGGGGATACAATTGAGTTTGCCGGCTTGCTCGCGCTTGATATCGACAATTTCGGTATTATCGATGAACTTATGGGAAAGGCCTTTAGTGAGGAGATTCTTAAGAATATTGCTGCCGATCTTGAGCAGATATTCTATCCAACGGATATTCTATGCAGAGTTGGTGGAGATCAGTTCTTCATACTTATGAAGAATATCAAGAAGATTGGTGATATAGATAAGAAGATTAAGGAGATTCAGAAGGTAATCAACAGGACATATGTTGGTGAGAACATGAATTATGGTACTACCGTTGGAATTGGCGCAGCAGTATATCCTAATGATGGTGATGACTTCGAGACTCTTTATCTTAAAGCGGAGAAAGCACTGTTCCATGCCAAGAAGTCTGGAAAGAACTGTTATGCATTCTATGATGCCAATCTTGAATCCGTATACAGTACATATCCAATAGAAGAGAAGCGGGCTAATATAATGGAACTTGAGACAGAGTTTGATGGTATTGTAAGAGGTACATCAGATTCGCTTATTGAACTTGCATTTAAGCTTATTGATGAGTCTAAGGATACAGACAGTGCAATTAATCTTTTGATAAGACAGGTTGCAAGACAGATGCATCTTGGTGGAATCCGTATTAAGAAGCGTGTTGGTAAGGATTATCAGATGACATGTCCATATCAGTGTACTATGGATTCGGATAATTCCTTCGAAGATTCTGATATGAAGTATTCTTTCGAGCAGTGGACAGATATGCTTGAAGAGTACAGGTCCCACGAAGGACTTATTGCATATGAGAATATTGAGACAATAGACAACACTGTAACAAGACAGATTATGCTTGCCAATGGTGCCAAGTCATATGTGGGATGTGCATTCTATGACAAGGGTGAGTTTGTCGGATGTATGGATTTCATTGATTTCAATAAGTCAAGAGAGTGGTCACAGAATGACATAATGACATTCAGAGCAGTTGCTAATGTTGTATCGTCATATCTTCTTATGATGAAGGCATATGAGGATGCTTCAGATACAGTTGAACGTCTGACAGGCTATGACAGTGTAACTGGATTGCTTATGTATGAGAAGTTCCTCAGTATGGCTGGGGAGTTCATTGAGAATGCTCCACATGGCAATTATGCTGTAACCTATATGGACTTTAGTAACTTCAAGTATATCAACGAGACATATGGTTATGAGACAGGAGACAAGATCCTCAAGGAACTTGCGCAGGAGGCTGAAAGCTACAAGGAATACTATATCTACGGAAGCCGTGTATTCTCGGATAATCTTGTAATGCTTACAAGAATGGGAGACAGGAGTACAGATGAGATCCTTGCAATGTTTGAAAAGGCAAGTAAGCGATTTACGGACAGAATTCAAAAGGAATACATTGACAGCAGACTTGTTCTTGATGTAGGTGTGTGTCCATTTGAGATATGTGGAAGACCTGTTCCTTTTAAGAATATTATATCTAATGCCAATGTGGCCAGAAAGAGAACCAAGCTTCCAGAGAGCCCAAGGTGTATTGTGTATGATGACTCAATGGGTGATGAGCTTAAGGCAGAAGTTGCATATGCAACTGATATGGAGAATGCTTTCAGAAATCATGAATTTGTTGTCTATATGCAGCCAAAGGTTAATCTTGCAAACAACAGGATTGAGGGAGCTGAGGCACTTATAAGATGGAAGAAGCAGGATGGAACTCTAATATTCCCTAATGATTTCATTCCTGTATTTGAGAAGAATAAGAGTATTACACTGCTTGATTACTTTGTATATGATGAAGTATGCAAGTATATCAGACAGAGAATCGATAGTGGTAAGAAGGTTGTTAAGGTATCAGCCAATGTATCCAGAGTGCATCTGTATTCTATTGAGAATCTGGTTGGATATATTAAGAGCCTTATCGCAAAGTATAAGATTCCACCGAAGTATCTGGAGTTTGAGCTGACAGAGACAGTATTTACTGATAAGGTTTCAGATACCATCCTATTAATGACAAGACTTCGTGAACTGGGTGTACTGGTTTCAATGGATGATTTCGGATCGGGTTACTCTTCACTTAATGTGCTTACGAAGCTTCCACTTGATGTTCTTAAGCTGGATAAGGAATTCCTTGATGACTTTGAGAATGACAAGGATGAGAAGATTATTATTCCAAGCGTAATAGAGATGGCAAAGAAGCTCAATCTTAATGTTGTATGCGAAGGTGTAGAGACAATGGAACAGGTTGAGTTCCTTAAGAGCGTTGGGTGTGACTATGCGCAGGGTTATTTCTATTCACGTCCTATACCACAGGAACAGTTTGATGAACTGCTTGAGATCAGTTGATATTAATGGCAATGTATCAATACATTGCCATTTTACTTGTTATGGCAATGGGTATGCTTCATAAGCGTGATGATTGCCAATTGTTGAGGAGGGTTAAATGAGCGATAAGGATAGTATTAATGCAAAAAAATGGAATTTTAAAAGAATACTCGCAATTATATGTATAGTGATACTGGTGCTTATGTATCTGCTTTTGTTAGTTTTCGCACTTATTCCTAATTCTAACTGGCAGAGAATGTTCATATCATGTATGGCACTGACAATAGCTATGCCGATATTTATCTGGATTAACTACTGGTTATATGACAGGCTTGTTACATCAAGGAAAGAACAAGAGGATGCAGACTTGTAGATTTTACACATATGCGATATACTAGCATGAGATTATTAATTTAAGGGAGTGTATTTTTTATGGCAAAGACATTACTTGAAAAGTGGAGAGAGACAGCGTACTCTGAGACAGCTAATAAGGGAGATCTTCAGAGATTATGGACTAGCTACTTTGAAAAAGAAAAGGATATATATGCTGAGATTCTCAAGAATCCAGACGACGAAGTTAAGGGAACAGTTAAGGAACTTGCTGAAAAGTTTGGTATAGAGATTCCTTTCATGGTTGGTTTTCTTGATGGAATCAATGATAGTCTTAAGAAGGCTAATCCAATTGAGACTATGGATGAGGATACTAAGGTTTCATTAGCATTTGACAAGGAACTGCTCTATAAGAACATGGTTGCCGCAGGCGCAGACTGGCTCTATGGTCTTGAGGAGTGGAATGCAATCTTTACAGAGGAACGTCAGAAGGAACTCTATAAGGAGCAGAAGCGCTCTACAACTGTAGTTAATGAGACTAAGATCTATCCTAACGATCCATGTCCATGTGGCAGTGGCAAGAAGTATAAGAAGTGCTGCGGTAAGAACGCATAGTGAGATACTTTATCTTATTTGTTAAGAAGACACTAAGGTATCTTCTTAAGCCATTATCATTCATTCCGGCTATAGTTATGATGTATGCGATTTTTCATTTTTCAGCGCAGCAGGGAGAGGAATCGGCAGGTCTTAGCAGAAGAGTGAGCGAGATAATAGCTGTTATTTATAATAAGGTGATGGATAAGAACTATGATGCGCTTTCGTTAGAATTGTTTGTTATCCAGATTCATCCATATGTGCGCAAGATTGCACACGTGACAGAGTACTTTCTTCTTGCGATGAGTGTATGTCTGCCACTATATGTGTACAGGATTCGCGGTATAGCGCTGATGATATTAGGATTTGCAATCTGTGTGTCATATGCAGTATTGGATGAATATCATCAGACATATGTGGTTGGAAGAACCGGAGATTATCATGATGTGTTAATTGATTCGATTGGAATAATCGCAGGAATAATCGTGATAAGAATTATAGGATTTACTGGTCGAAAGACGATTTTTTCGTGGCTTTCATTGGATGATTAGTTATTCATCAGATGGAGCGGAATAGTGGTTTTTGATACAAAATAATAAGCCAGACAGCTTTGACTGTCTGGCTTTATTGTATATTAAGAATCTATCGTTCAAGTAACTCTCTCTGGATTGCAAGCTCTGCAGGAAGGTCAGCACCATTGTTACGATACTTTGCTTCAATCTGATCGAGCCTGTGTGTTGACTGACCAACTGCAATATGGTGCTTTGAAAGACAGTCAGCAAAAATTGTATTGCCCTTAAGCTTGTCTCTATATTCGGCACCGAATGGGCAGTACTTGAAAACAATGGCACGGGCTGTCTTGTTGAGACGGCATGAACCCTGCGACTCATATAACATATGAAGCGAATAGTCGTAGAGGAACATCTCCTTGAAGCTGTTCTTACACTTCTTAAGTGTCTCCTTAATCTTCTCCTTGGTATCATATGAAATATCTCTGTTCTTGGCGAAGAACTGAGCATAATCACAATAATCACTCGTAAGAGAGTGAGATGTAACATCGTTCCAGCGGGCACCCTGCTCACGCTTACACATCTCCCAACGGAACTCTCCAAACATTCTTACGAATGCTTTGTCAAGGTTATCAACAAAGAGTGTTGGAAGAATCATTCTGCCTGGCGTCTTTCGATTCATTCCCTCAATCTCCTGCCATAGAACACCTCTGGATCCAGCATTAGGCATAAGTATAATATCTGGCCTGATATCTATTCTTGCTGTATCCTTGACGCCAACCTTGGTGTCTTCATAGATATACTCATGATAGAAGACTGAATAATCAATTGAATTGAGTCTTGTAACGCATTCAAGAAGCTTCTGCTGTGTAAGAACAAGATTGCCAACGTCACGTATAAGGTCTTCTTCTAAGAGTACTGGGCAATAAGAGAATATACGTCCAAATGTCATCTTGTTGACACTAGGGAACATATTGGAAAGCTCATAGCGAACTTTTTCCATCGTATCCTGTGCCATCTGTGCTTCAGTTTCCTTGTTGATCTTGCCTTCCTTAGCCAGTGTTCTTACGTACTGAGCATAATCCTGTTCGAATTCATTACGGCTTGGCTGCTTTGCACCTGAATAGATAGCCTTGAACCATTCAAGCGGAGTATATATACCCTGATCTTCGTTGCCATGGAACTTCTCAGCCAGTCTGTACAACTCAATTGAATTGTCATGACCACAGAGATCCATATCAACATATCCAAAGTTAAGAAACATCTTAATTACTGTAGGCACGCTGTCATCTGCCACAGCAGCCTGAACAACATCGGAATATATCGTATAGAACAGCTTGGTAATCTGCCTTCTGACGGTGTCAACATCCTTGTCTGTTGATGACTTGTCTGAAAACTTCTTGAACTGTTCGATATGCTTCTTGAACTCAGCAACAGTAGCTGGAAGAGTGCAGGAGTATTCGAGTATTATTCCAAGAGAGTTGGCGAGAGAAGTTGCAACTGCAATATCGCTTTCGGATTCCGTGTTCACCTTAGGTGCAGCACTTAACTTCGCATTGAATTCACTCACTCTTGCAAACATTAAATCTGAGCTGTCAGTTCCCAGTCGACGTACCTTGTCAATCATGGAATCAATCAGTGCCATTACAGGCTCTGTATCCTCGCCATGTGCTCTGGCCTTAAGGTACATATCGCAATATAAATCATAGTAGTCGAGGTAATTCTCATTAAGAATATATGATAAGAATGTGTCAATCGACTCCTGAAGCTGTGAGTCATATACGAAGATAGAACTAATATCTTGGCAACTACGGCTCAGGTAGCCATACACGAATCTTGATGAAAGTGTTGTCTGTGTCTCAGACATAATCTTTCTTGCATTGGTATAGAAGTCATTAAGCCAGAATGGTAGTTCCTCATCAAGCGAAAATGACAATAATTCATCGGAAAAAGGGAGAACCTTGGGACTAAGGCCAAAAGCCTGACAGTGCTGCTGGTACTGTGCCTTTATATCGAGTATAAACTTATGAAGTTCCTGACAAATCATAAAATGAGCATTGTAGGAACTTATGATATTACAGATATTACGATTAAGTGAACTTATTAAGAGCTTTCTTAAGTCTTCCTGCTTATCCATCATAGCAAGGAGGCCATTGGCATTCTTATATGGATATGGAATGAGGGAGCAGTCCGAAACGGCAGAATATGTGCAGATATGTGAATCACTGACTATGTCAAATATTCCGACAACATCGCCTTTTTTGAGCATGAATGAATTGGTACCGTAAGTGGCTTCAACAATTCCATCAGCAATTATGTATAAAGTATCGCAGGCAGAACCTGCTTCCAGTATGATGTCCCCTTGTCTGATTGCCTGCATATAAATGCCCCTCCCCAAGTAATCGTAGTTACAATTATATCATACATTTGTATTGTACGAAAACAAATAATTGTGCTAAAATGGAGTACGTATATATAGATGGAGGAGCAAGGTATGTTCACTGAGAATATGACAGCCGAAGAGGTACTTAGAGAATATAAGGATGATGTGTATAAGCTTGCAGCTTATCTGCCATGGTTAGAGCAGAAGAGTGGACAGCGTGTGGCAAGTATCTATGCACAGGATGGCGTCGCCGAGCATTCCTGTGGTTTTCCTGTATATGATGGAACGCTTATGAGATTTGTTAAGGAAGCAGGCGAGACTAAGTTAATGGATCGCAATTACAGGTATGTATATTCCCGCAATCGAATTAAGAGTGTTACCGATGAACTCAGACTGATTGATGAGGTTACAATTCTGCAGATGGACCAGCTTGGAGGCATTCTGTCCAATTACATTCTTGGAGGAAGAACCAGGGCCATACTTTGGAGTCAGGGGATGGATTATGGTGTTTTTCGTGCAGCTATTGCCAAGGCTAAGGAACTCGTTGATTTCTGGGTTAATGCGACTACAATGGAGGGCAGATAGTGAGTGCTAAGACAGATAGTAAGAGACAGCTTATAATTGACAGAGCTACTGAGGTTTTCGCTGCAAGAGGCTTTCGTAATGTAACAATGAAGGACATTGTTGAGGCCTGTGAGATTAGCCGTGGTGGCTTGTATCTATATTATGACTCGACAGAGTCTTTATTTTTGGATGTAATAAGGGCAAGCGAAGAGCATGAGGAAGAGACAGGAAAGAATCTTATTGAGAGGATTCGTGTGGCAAGTGCTGCAGAGCTTCTGTTATGGTTCCTTAAGGAGCAGAAGAAGGAGATTCTTAGACGCAAGAATTCCTTAAGCGTTGCAGAGTATGAGTATGCTTTCGAGTGTCGTGAGAAGCTTCATAACAGTAACATTAAGCACAGATTTGAGACAGCCGTTCAGGTGCTTGAGAAGATTCTTGCAAGGGGTAATGAGACAGGCGAGTTCCTCTGTGAGGATCCTGCATCAATGGCAAGCAATATGATGTACTGTATTGAAGGTATGAAGATTAATGCAAGAACAATGGGCATCAGCGAGGGTAAAGTGGATAAGGAACTTGTATTTATGATGCGCCAGTTTATGGAGGTTGAAGAATAACAATGAGTGACGTCAAACGTATCTACGTTGAGAAGAAGACACCATATGCCGTTAAGGCAAGAGAACTTAGGGAGGAAATAGAGAGCTATCTTAATGTTAAGGGCGTTCGCGGAGTTCGTGAGCTCATCAGATATGATGTTGAAGGCCTGACAGAGGATACTTTTAATAAGGCATGCAGTGGAGTGTTCAGTGAGCCACCAGTAGATGTACTTTATTACGAAGTGCCTGAGATTAGTGACAGTGAGCAGATGTTCAGTGTCGAGTTCCTTCCAGGTCAGTTCGATCAGAGAGCAGATTCGGCAGTTCAGTGTATACAGTTCCTTGATGAAGAGGCTAGTCCAATAATTAAGACTGCTGTTACTTATGTTATAGACGGTGACGTATCTGCTGAAGAGATGGAACGTATTAAGGCGTACTGTATCAATCCCGTTGATTCAAGAGAGACAGATGCTTCCAAGCCGGATACACTCGTTACTGAATATGACGAGCCGGCAGATGTCATTATCTTTGATGGCTTTAAGGAGATGCAGGAATCAGAGCTCAAGGACTTGTATTCAAGCCTTGGACTTGCGATGACATTCAATGATTTCCTTCATATTCAGAATTATTTTAAGAACGAAGAGAATCGTGATCCTTCCATGACAGAGATTCGCGTTCTTGATACGTACTGGTCTGATCATTGTAGACATACAACCTTCTCAACTGAGCTGACAGATGTTTCATTTGGAGAGGGTTATTATAAGGAGCCAATCGAGACAACTTACCAGAGTTATCTTGACACTAAGGATGAGATATATGCAGGCAGAGACGATAAGTTCGTATGCCTTATGGATATTGCCCTGATGGGAATGAAGAAGCTTCGTGCAGCAGGAAAGCTTGAGGATATGGAAGTATCAGATGAGATTAATGCCTGCTCGATTATCGTTCCTGTTGAGATGGATTATGGCGATGGACCAGTCACAGAGGAGTGGTTGGTATTCTTTAAGAATGAGACACATAACCATCCTACAGAGATAGAGCCTTTCGGTGGCGCAGCAACCTGTCTTGGTGGTGCCATCAGAGATCCACTTTCAGGTCGTGGATATGTATATCAGGCAATGAGAGTAACAGGAGCTGCAGATCCAACAGTTCCTGTATCAGCTACACTTAAGGGTAAGCTTTCTCAGAAGAAGCTTGTAACAGGAGCTGCAGCTGGTTATTCTTCATATGGTAATCAGATTGGTCTTGCTACAGGCTATGTTAAGGAAGTATATCATCCCAATTATGTCGCAAAGCGTATGGAGATAGGTGCTGTTATGGGTGCGGCTCCAAGACGTTGTGTTATAAGAGAGAATTCTGATCCAGGTGATATTATCATCCTTCTTGGTGGACGTACTGGACGAGATGGATGTGGTGGTGCAACAGGTTCTTCGAAGGTTCACACAGAGAGCTCAATTGAGACATGTGGAGCAGAGGTTCAGAAGGGTAACGCACCTACAGAGCGAAAGATTCAGAGACTCTTCCGTAGAGAAGAAGTTGCTAAGTTAATTAAGAAGTGTAATGACTTTGGTGCACGTCGTGTGTCTGTAGCTATTGGTGAGCTTGCAGATGGACTTACAGTTGATCTTGACAAGGTGCCTAAGAAGTATGCAGGTCTTGATGGAACAGAGCTTGCTATTTCAGAGAGCCAGGAGTGAATGGCAGTTGTTGTTGATCCTTCAACTGTAGATGCGTTCCTTGCTTATGCAGCAGAGGAGAATCTTGAGGCAACTGTAGTTGCAACAGTTACTAAGGAGCCAAGGCTTGTACTTACCTGGAGAGGTAATGAGATAGTTAATCTTTCAAGAGCATTCCTTGATACGAATGGAGCACATCAGGAGACAACTGTTGATGTTCAGATTCCTGCTAAGGAGCGTAATCCACTTGGAAAGATTGCAATTGAAGATGTTGCTTCTGATGTAGAGGCAGGCAATATAAAGGATGCATGGGTTAAGACACTTGCTGATCTTAATGTATGTTCGCAGAAGGGTCTGGTTGAGCGCTTTGATGCGTCAATTGGAGCTGGTAGTGTATATATGCCATATGGTGGTAAGACGCAGCTCACAGAGACACAGTCTATGGTAGCCAAGCTTCCTACCCTCAAGGGTAAGACTGACACAGTTACTATGATGAGTTATGGATTTGATCCATATATCTCAAGCTGGAGTCCATATCACGGTGCAATCTATGCAATTACACAGTCTATGTCTAAGATAGTTGCATCTGGTGGCGATTATAAGAAGATAAGATTCACATTCCAGGAGTATTTTAAGAGAATGACAGAGGATGCTTCACGTTGGAGTCAGCCATTCTCAGCTCTTCTTGGTGCATATGATGCACAGGTTGGATTTGGTCTTCCAAGTATTGGCGGTAAGGACAGTATGTCCGGAACATTCAATGATATTGATGTTCCTCCTACACTCGTTTCCTTTGCAGTTGATGTTGCCAAGTCAGGGGAGATTATTACTCCAGAACTCAAGAAGGCAGGCAATAAGATTGTCCGCTTTGAGATTGAGAAGGATGATTATGATATCCCTGTATACGAGAAGGTACAGGCTATGTATGTTGGCATACATAATCTCATTAAGAGTGGTGTAATTGTATCTGCATACGCTCTTGATCAGTATGGAATTGTTGCAGCACTTTCCAAGATGGCTTTTGGTAATAAGCTCGGATTTGAGATTGATGCGGATATCGATGCAGAGGACATTTTCACTGGTGCAATTGGTGACATTGTTGCTGAAGTTGATGCAGACAGAATTAATGAGATTGATCTTGATATGGAGATCATTGCTACAGTTAAGGAAGACGGAGTATTCAGATATGGCAGTACTGAGTTAACTGTAGATGATGCGATTGCTACATGGACAAAGACACTTGATAAGGTATTCCCTTACAAGGCTGTTAAGGATACTTCTAAGGTGGATATGCCACTTTATGATGCAAAGGGTGATATCTATATCTGTAAGAATAAGATTGCAAAGCCTAATGTATTTATTCCAGTATTCCCAGGTACAAACTGTGAATATGATTCAAGGAAAGCATTCGAGAGAGCAGGAGCATCAGTTAATACAATAGTATTTAAGAATATGGATGCATCATCTATCAGAGACTCATTTGATGCGTATGTTAAGGCAATTGATGACGCTCAGATTATTATGTTCCCAGGTGGTTTCTCTGCAGGTGATGAGCCAGATGGAAGTGCTAAGTTCTTTGCAGCTGCTTTCCAGAACGAAGCAGTTAAGGATGCAGTTACAAGACTTCTTAACGAGCGTGATGGACTTGTTCTTGGTATATGTAATGGTTTCCAGGCACTTATCAAGCTTGGACTTGTTCCAAACGGTGCAATAACAGGCCAGGACGAGAATTCGCCAACACTTACATATAATACAATCAACCGTCATATTTCCAAGATGGTATATACCAAGGTTGTTACTAATAAGTCTCCATGGTTACAGGGAGCTAATCTTGGCGATGTATATGTTAATCCTGCATCTCATGGTGAGGGAAGATTCGTTGCCAATGATGAATGGATTAAGAAGCTTATAGCTAACGGCCAGGTGGCAACTGTTTACTCTGATCAGGACGGTAATGTAAGTATGGATGAGGAGTACAATATCAATGGTTCGTATATGGCTATTGAGGGTATTACATCTGCTGACGGACGTGTTCTTGGTAAGATGGCTCATTCAGAGCGTAGAGATGATAGTGTTGCTATCAATATCTATGGTGAACAGGATATGAAGATATTCGAAAGCGGTGTTAACTACTTTAAGTAATATCGTAATACTTTGATAATTCTGATATTATAACGGACCGCGTGAGCCTCACGCGGTTCGTTTGGTTATAGCAACGAGGGTACGATGGATAATACAGACAATCAGCTTAAAGTTCATAAGAGAAGAGTAAGGTATTCGGGAAAGTATCCTAAGAAGTTTGAGGAGAAGTATAAGGAACATAATCCTGAGAAGTATGCGGATACTGTTGCACACGTGATTGAGAAGGGCTCGACGCCGGCAGGAATGCATATATCTATAATGGTGAAGGAGATTCTGGAGATTCTCAATATACAGCCGGGAGAACGTGGACTTGATGCAACACTGGGATATGGTGGCCATACCCGTAAGATGCTGGAGTGTCTCAATGGAGATGGTCATATAACAGCTCTCGATGTCGATCCTATTGAATCAGCCAAGACTCTTGACAGGCTTCGTGGAGCAGGATATGGAGAAGATATATTAACAGTAAGACTCATCAATTTTGCTAATATTGATGAAGTTGCCAGCGAGGATGGTAAGTTCGACTTCGTACTTGCCGACCTTGGAGTATCATCGATGCAGATTGATAATCCAGAGAGGGGATTCTCTTATAAAATTGATGGTCCTCTGGATCTTAGGCTGGATCCACATCATGGGGAATCAGCGGCCGAACGCCTTCATCAGATAACAAGGGATGAATTCGTTGGTATGATGGTTGAGAATTCAGATGAGCCATATGCAGAAGAGATTGCGGACAAGGTATTCTTCAGGATGAAAAATGGCGATCCGATGGATACAACAACTGCACTTAAGGAAGCAATTGAAGCAGCGTTAGTAAGGCTGCCTGCATCTGAGAGGGATGAGGCAGTTAAGAAGTCCTGCCAGAGGACATTTCAGGCGCTTAGAATAGATGTAAACAGTGAATTCGAAGTACTATATTCTTTCCTTGAAAAGCTGCCAGGTGTTCTTAATGAGGGTGGAAGAGTTGCGATACTTACATTTCATTCCGGAGAAGACAGGCTGGTGAAGAAGTCCTTTAAGATGCTGGAGAAGGAAGGTATATATAGCGAGGTTGCTAAGGATGTTATACGCCCTTCTGCCGAAGAGTGCAGGGCTAATGGAAGAGCAAGATCTACGAAGCTTAGGTGGGCAATCAGAGCATAATACGGATGGGTTATGAACAATATTAATTATAATAATGAATTCCATAGAATGATAGATGAGATTCGCTTAAGTGAAGAAGTTCCATCACTATTGCTTCATGCCTGCTGTGCTCCGTGCGCGTCTACGTGTATGCTAAGGGTTAGAGAGTACTTTAAGACGACAGTTTTTTTCTATAATCCCAATATTACTGATAAGGAAGAATATGATAAGCGTGCTTACGAGTTGAGAAGGCTTATTGATATATATAATGCTGATGGAATCGGATATCCGATAAGGCTTGAATGTGGTGAATATGAGCCGGATGTATTCTATAGTCTTGCCAGGGGACTTGAACAGGCACCAGAGAAGGGCCCAAGATGTCATAAGTGCTATGAAAGTCGTATAATGAAGACAGGAATTATGGCAGCTGAGAATGGGTATGATTACTTTACTACCACATTGACGCTTAGTCCTCTTAAGGATGCCAGAGTACTTAATGAGATTGGCATGCGCGTGTCGCAGGAACTCATTAATAAGGATAGTGAGACTGACAAGGGGAGTGTATTATGGCTGCCATCTGATTTCAAGAAGGAAAACGGATATAAGCAGAGTATTGAACTGTCCGAGAAGTATGGGCTTTACAGGCAGAATTACTGTGGATGTGAGTATTCAAGAAGATAAAGGAGTATTCTGTGAAAGAGAAGATTAATCCGGGTGACGAAGAGAATATCATAAAGATGTTAGATGAGTTTGCAGCCACAGATGAATTGCGTATGAAGGTTAAGATGACTGACGCTGGAAAGCCGGGGCAGATTAAGCAGGGCTATATGCCAGGGCATCTTGATAATATTAATACTACAATTGGAAGTAGAAATAAGGTAGAGTTTTCTCATTTTGAGATTAAGTAGATATAAGGAGGGTAAAATGACTTACGAAGAGATTGTTAAGAAGATTAAGACAGCAGCCAAGAAGGCAGATGCATCGGAGATTAAGGACCATGTTGCATTTCAGTTCAATGTAACTGGTGAGGGTGCAGGAGCTTTCTACCTTGAGATTAAGGATGGTCAGATTGATGTTCAGCCATATGAGTATTATGACAGAGATGTTCTGGTTACAAGCTCTGCCAAGAATATTATTGATATGATGAATGGTAAGCTTGACCCTGTAGTTGCATTCACGCTTCATAAGATTAGCGTGGAAGGTGATCTTGGTAAAGCGCTGATACTTAAGGACATTGTTAAGAAGAAGTAATATAACTGCATAATGAATGTAATCTCTAAGGAGATAAGAAAGCCCTAAGTTCGTGTGAACTTAGGGCTTTACTATACTAATCTGTATTATCTTCTGTTCAGTCTCTTCCAATGAGATCAGCATAGAACTCAGAGTAATCAGTTCTTTCTTCCTTCATGTAAGCAATTGCTGTACGAGGATGCTGATTAAGAACACCTGTCATGAGATATGGAATATCATAACCCCATACAAGTCCTTCCTTCTTAAGCTGAACTATCTCATCCTCAATAAACTTGAGAGCAGGATAGATATTGTACTTTGGATTCTTAAGCAAACCAAGAAGAAGCTCCATCGCACAGTTACCAGCACCTCTTCCGAGAGATGCATATGTAGCATCAAGATAGTCTACGCCATCTCCGCATGCTTCAATAGTATTGGCAAATGCAAGCTGCTGATTGTTATGTGCATGTACACCTACGTACTTGTTGTTTTCCTTTGCGATTGTAGTATATGTCTGGCAGATTCTCTGCATCTGTTCAGGATAGATACTTCCGTAGCTGTCTACAATATAGATTCCATCAACAGAAGACTTTGCAACCATCTCAAGAGCAGCCTCAACATCCTTCTCCTGAGCTGTTGAGATAGCCATGATATTACATGTTGTCTCATATCCCTTCTCATGAGCGTCTTCAATCATCTCGATTGCAGCAGGAATCTGGTGAATATATGCAGCAACACGAACCATATCAACAGGACTCTCACTCTTAGGAGCAACATCATTCCTGTAGTCACATCTTCCAACATCAGTCATGATGGAAATCTTAAGAGGTGTATTGTTGTCACCAACGATTGCGCGAATATCATCATCTGATGAGAACTTCCACTTTCCGAACTTATCGACATCGAACATTGTCTTATCAGCTCTGTATCCAAATTCCATATAATCTACACCAGCCTTGATATTAGCCTCGTAGAGTGCCTTAACGAAATCGTCTGTAAAATAGAAGTCATTAACAAGACCGCCATCTCTTAAGGTTGCATCAAGAATTCTGATGTCTTTTCTGTAATCAAGTAACTTAGATATTTCTTTCATTGTATATTATCCTCCTCGGTAATTTAGCACGTTGAAGTGTTAAAAATTCCTTACATACCTTAACATACTTTAGTAAAAAAGTGAAGTAAAAATACAAAATTCTGTTAATTTTGAATATTTGTGATAGAAAAATGCTGAAATATGAATGAACATATCAATTAAAAAAATACAAACTGGTACCATAGTACTATTGAATGACAGCATGTGTATCATTATAATAATAGTTAGTCACGGTATTATGTGACCGATTCAATTAGGCAAAGTCGTGGGAAACCCGATGACGCAAAGCTAGAGGGCCTGTGAGATGGCAGCCAGTTGCACTTGATTTTGATGCTAATTAGCTCTGCGTATTATATGCGCAGAGCTTTCTTATTTTTCAGAATTTAGTCGACTAAACTATACTAAGGAGGGAAGACATGAAGAGAAAGTTGAGTAGATTAACAAGTATTTTTCTATCAGTTGCGATGGTGTTCACATCTGTGAATATGCCGGCATATGCAGCTGAGATGGAACCAGTGTCTGTTGTAGAAGACGTGTCAGGCGAAGCAGAGAGCGTGGAGCAGACTTCAGAGACTGGTAGTATTGAGGAGACGACAGTAGCTGAGACGGAAGAAGTTACTGAAGATATTAGCGATGTACCAGAGACTGAGTCAGATGAGCAGGAGACTGCCACTACTGAGCCTGTTGATACAGAGATTGTGGTGGAGACTGAGTCAGAGACAGAAGAGGAATTAGAACCTGTCGGACTGCCAGGATCGACAAGTCTTACTTATCTTGAGTTCAATGAGGCGACAGGAGTTCTTTCAGGCTTCTCAGAAGAGGGAAAAGCACTTGGTGCCATTAATCTTCTGGTGCCTAAGGAAGTTACAAAGATTGCTAATGGCGCTTTCAAGGGTGCAACAAGTATTCTGTCAGTATACTTTGAAGATGGTACTAATATCGCAGAGATAGGCGAGAGTGCTTTTGAAGGTTGTAGTGCATTAACCGAACTGGAGATTCCAACAGGTGTAACAACAATAGGATACAAGGCATTCCGTGGAACAGGAATAAGCGAGGTCACATTGCCATCAACACTGGAAAATCTTGGCGCTTACGCATTTTATAACTGTTCAGGTCTTAACAGTGTTACGATACTTTCCAATAAGATAGTTACAGGAACTAATTCAAGTGCTTTTGGAATCTTTGAGGGCTGTTCACTTAAGTCAGTAAGCCTGGCAGCTGGAATGACAAAGATACCAGACTATCTTTTCTATAAGGCAGGCTTTTATTCAGGAACAACAGTTACAATTCCGGCAGGTGTTACACTGATTGATAAGGGCGCATTTAAGTATTCTAATGTTGCCGGAATAGTGTTTGAAGAAGGAAATAATCTGTCAGGCATAGGAGAAAGTGCATTCGAAGGCTGTAGTGGGATAACATCCTTTGATATACCGGCAGGAGTAACATCAATAGGATACAGGGCACTCAGTGGAACAGGGATCAGTGAGATTACATTACCGGCTAACCTGGTAGATCTTGGCGCTTACGCATTTTATAACTGTTCAGGTCTTAACAGTGTTACAATTCTTTCTAATAAGATAGTTACCGGAACCAATTCAAGTGCTTTTGGAATCTTTGAGGGCTGTTCACTTGAGTCAGTAAGCTTTGGTAGCAATGTGAAGCTTATTCCAGAGTACCTTTTCTATAAGGCAGGTTTTCAGCCTGTAAAGATTACAATACCTAGTGGTATAACTAAGATAGATAAGGGCAATTTCCGTAACTGTACCGGATGGATGAGAGAGCTTGTTATTCCTTCAAGTGTTACAACAATTGGTGAGGGCGTACTTAAGGGTGGCGAGAACTATGTTACACTTAGCGTTATTAAGGACTCATATGCCCACAAGTGGGCTTCACGTAATGGATTTACTGTAAGTCTTGTTAACGGAATTACATATAATCTCAATGGTGGAAAGATGATTGATGGACTGGTATATCCGGTTTCATATGAGTCTGGTAAGTCTGAAATAGTTGAGATTCCAGTAGCTCAGAGAACAGGATATACATTCGATGGCTGGTTCTATGACCAGGACTTTAAGAAGGCAGTTCCAGTTGTCGACGGAAAGTATGATATTCATGAAAAGACAGGTGCAGTAAAGCTCTTTGCAAAGTGGGCAGCAACAACATATACAATAAGCTTTGAGGAGAATAAGCCTGAGACTTCTGTAGATAAGAACACTGTCATGGAGGTTAGCGACATAACTGCTAAGTATGACAAGGCAGTAGTCCTTCCTGTTAACAGGAATACAGTAACGAAGTACACATTCGCAGGCTGGAATACTTCCTCAGATGGAAGCGGAACAAAGTATCTTCCAGGAGCAACTGTTAAGAATCTTGTGGCAGATGGAGGAAGCATAACACTTTACGGCCAGTGGAAAGCTGCCACATATACTATTAAGTATGACAGCAATTCCGGCAATACTGCTACTGGAACAATGAAGAACTCTGTGTTCACATTTGATAATGAAGATAATACATTAAGAACTAACACATTTGTAAGAAAAGGATATGCATTTGCCGGATGGACTGTCCGTGCAGATGGTAAGTCAACACTACTAAGCAATTCACAGAAACTTGGTACATATCTTGAATCAGTATATGCCAAGGATGCCGGAAAGGTTGTAACCTTATATGCATCATGGTTTAGAGTAGTGCCATTTACAATGGTTCTTTACAAGAATGATGGGGTTGAAACAGATGCATTTGGCTTAATACCTGTTGGTTATGGCGAGAAGTTATCAGATGCAATAGAACGTGCGGTTGATGCGTATGTCATTAGTAGAAGCAATCTCACAAGAGCGGGTTATAAGCTGTCTTCATGGAACACCAAGCCGGACGGAAGCGGTAAGAAGTATTCACTTAGTGCTGTCAATATAGCTACGGGCGGAGTAGAAGTTGAACTCTATGCACAGTGGACGCCTGTAGATATGAAGATTACATATAGTCTTGATGGCGGTAAGAATAATAAGAACAATCCTAAGAAGTATAAGATAACGAGTCCGGAGATTACACTTAAGGCGCCTGTTAAGACAGGATATACGTTCATTAAGTGGGTTGATTCGGTGGAATTAGCGGGATTACAGGAGACATATACTTTAGAAGAATCGTTAAGCAGAGCAACTCCTGTTGAGAAGATTATGACTGGTTCAACAGGTGACAAGGAGTTCGTCGCTGTATGGAGAGAGAATACGTATACAGTTAAGTATCATATTAATTCATCTGCTAATTCGGATACAGAAGACTTCCAGGTGTCATATGGATATGAAGAGATTATTGATATGATGACTGAGGCTAAGAAGGTTGATGTTAAGTCTGAGAAGGCAGGCCAGGCAGGAATTCTGGCATGGAATACAAAGGCCAACGGTAAAGGAAAGTCATACAGTGTAGGTAAGTGCTTTACCAGATTAAGTGCTACTCAGGATGCAGAGATTAACCTATACGCACAGTGGGGAGCACAGACCTTTAGAATCACTTATAATACAGCTGGCGGAACCAATAATAAGGCCAATAGTGGAAGCTATGCATACAATGCCGATAAGGCAGTTGCTATCAAGGCACCTGCCAGACCTGGATACATTTTCTCAGGATGGGCAGCAGAGGGAGAAGGAGCAGAGTACTTTGATCCGGAAACAGCTAAAATAGCAAAGGGAGCAAGAGGTGATATTACGCTTGTTGCTAGCTGGACACCTATTACTTATACAGTTAAGTTTGATAAGAATACTTCTGATCCTGCGGTAAGCTTTACTGAGGATGCGATAACAACCTTTACGGATGTGTCATATCAGGCGGCGATGGTTGACAGTCCTGGAATGAATGTACCTCCATATCTATTATTTTATGGATGCACTACAAAGCCTAACGGAAAGGGAATTTCGCGTCGGTTTATTGATGGTAGAGTTGATATCAGTGGATTAACAACTAAGAATAAGTCGACTGTTACATTATATGCAAAGTGGGTTCCAGTCACATATAACATAGAATACCGCAACGTCGATCCATTCAATTCAATGGAAGTACTTGAGGGTGTTAAGAATACCAATCCTACAACTTACAGATATAATGCAGGTAAGGCAATTAGTCTTAAGAATCCTACATGTAAGGGCTTCGTATTCAAGGGATGGTATGAGGATTCAGCATTTACTAAGAGGGTAACATCTATTCCTAAGAAGACTTATGGTGATAGAATATTATATGGTAAGTGGGAATTGAAATAAAACAGAATAATGTGGTAAGATATAGGGGTGTGTGGGCTTTTGTCCATACACCCCTTTGTTGTAGAGTAGATGGTATTCATACATAGGGATGTATGATGTCAGACAATATATAACCAACCTGTTTGGAGGGAATATGAAGAGTGTATTAGAGTTAATATCAGAAGAAGTTAAGAAAGCCTTTGCTGAGGCGGGATACGATGAGAAGCTGGGTATGGTAACAGTTTCAAACAGGCCAGACCTGTGTGAGTATCAGTGTAATGGAGCAATGGCAGGTGCGAAGCAGTATCATAAAGCGCCAATTATGATTGCAACAGATGTTGCCACACGACTTGCTGAAAGTGATGTTTTTGAGAGCGTTGAGGCAGTCAATCCCGGATTCCTTAATATGAACATTAAGGGCGAATGGTTAAGCAGATATGTTGACCAGATGGCAGGGGATGACAAGTTTGGTATAGATATGCCTGAAAAGAAGACAATTGTTGTCGATTATGGCGGACCTAATGTTGCCAAGCCACTGCATGTAGGACATCTTAGAAGTGCAGTTATCGGAGAAAGTATCAAGAGAATCTGCCGATACCTGGGCCATGAGACAATAGGAGACATTCATCTTGGAGACTGGGGTCTTCAGATGGGTCTGATTATGACAGAACTTAAGGAGCGCAAGCCTGATCTTCCATATTTTGACGAGAATTTCGAGGGTGAGTATCCTAAGGAGGCTCCTTTTACCATAGCAGAACTTGAGGAGATATATCCTACAGCATCTGGAAAGAGCAAGGAAGATGATGATTATAAGGCAAGAGCAATGGAAGCTACATATAAGCTTCAGACTGGTGTCAGAGGATATCGAGCGCTCTGGGATCATATTATTGCTGTATCCGTTACAGATCTTAAGCGTAATTACGAGAATCTCAATGTAGAGTTTGATCTGTGGAAGGGAGAAAGCGACGTTCAGGACCGTATCCCTGGAATGGTAGAGTATATGAAGGAAGGTGGATATGCACACCTTGATGATGGCGCCTTAGTAGTTGATGTTAAGGAAGAGACTGATACCAAGGAGATGCCTCCATGTATGATACTTAAGTCTGATGGAGCGTCTCTGTATAATACAACAGATCTTGCAACTATTATGGATCGTATGGAGAATTACAATCCGGATAAGCTCATTTATCTTACTGATAAGAGACAGGATCTGTACTTCGAGCAGGTATTCAGATGTGCGAGAAAGACTAAGCTTGTTACACCTGAGACTGAGCTTGTACATATTGGATTTGGTACAGTTAATGGTAAGGATGGCAAGCCTTTCAAGACACGTGAAGGCGGTGTCATGAGACTTGAGTATCTAATATCAGATATTAACGAGAGAATGCTTGCAAGGATTACTGAGAACAGACAGATGGAGCAGGCAGAGGCCGAAGCTATATCTAAGACAGTTGGACTTGCAGCAATTAAGTATGGAGATCTTTCTAATCAGGCATCCAAGGATTACATATTTGATGTAGATAAGTTCACATCAAGCGAAGGTAATACAGGTCCATATATTCTATATACAATTGTAAGAATTAAGTCTATTCTTGCGAAGTATGAGCAGCAGGGCGGAAGCCTTGATAACCTCAAGATTATGGCACCTGTTAATGCATCAAGTAAGACACTTATGCAGGAGCTGGTTGGATTTGCACCAACTGTTATGTCAGCATTTGATGATGTTGCACCTCATAAGATCTGTGCATTTATATATGCGCTTGCCAATGCATTTAACGGATTCTATCATGAGACTAAGATTTTAGTTGAGCCTGATGAGGAAAAGAAAAGGGGATATATTGCTTTACTGGTACTTACCAGAAAAGTTCTTGAGACAAGCATCGATCTGCTTGGATTTGATGCACCAGAGAAGATGTAAAAGGAGGGGAAAACATGTTTTTCAGATGTAAAAACTGTGGCGGTAATATTGTATATGACCCTGAAAAGGGAACAATGTGCTGCCCACATTGTGAAGGATTGGATTCAGAGGAAAAAATCGTCAATGAAGGCGATATGAATAAGTGTATTAACTGTGGCGCGCCAATGGACGGTGCAATTAAGATGCATACATCCGCAACCAAGTGTCCAAGCTGTGGAATATATACAGTTATTGATGAGCGTATTGCGGGAGATCTTAAGCCACACAGAGTATTGCCATTTAAGATTAGCAGAGAGAAGGCAGGAAAGCTTATTAAGGCTGAATTTGAGAACAGGGTATTCACACCAAGAACATTCTGTTCCCATGCATCAATTGAGAAGATGGAAGGAACATATGTACCATTTTTCCTTTATGACTATCATGCAGACGCAACATATGAAGGTAAGGCGACAAAGGTAAGAACATGGACATCTGGAAATACAGAGTACAGAGAGACATCTCATTACCGTATTGAAAGAGAGATAGATGCTGATTATCATTCAGTTCCTGTAGATGCATCTGAATTTATGGAAGACAAGTATATGGATCTTCTGGAACCATACAAGTATGCCGGACTTGAGAACTTTGATCCAAAGTATATGTCAGGATTCTTTGGTGAGAAGTACAACTATTCAGAGGCTGAGATGGCTCCACGAGCTGAGAAGAAGGTTGTTAGTAGTGTTGATGGGCTGATTAGTTCAAGTATCTCTGGATATGATACCTGCATTAAGGTTGGAGGTACTACGCATGCAACCAAGACAAAGCACGAGTACGTACTTCTTCCTGTATGGGAATACAACTTTAAGTATCAGGGAAAGAATTATAAGTACCATGTCAATGGACAGACTGGTAAGGTAGTTGGAAAGACACCTGTTGCCAAGGAGATGGTAGTAGCATATGGTTTCACAGTATTTGGACTTGTTACAGCAATCGCATATGTAGCAGGCCTTGCACTGGGCGTATTATAAGGGGAGGGCGAAGAAATGACAAAGTATCTTAAGTATTTTAAGTATCCTTTTATTATTACTGCAGTTTTATGTGTGATAGGTCTGGGCTTTTTTGCGATTATGAAGCCGGATGTTGGTCAGGTAGATACTGTAAGGAATAACAGTTCATGGGATAACAGTAATGTTGTATTTGATTATGCTGATAAGCTTACAGATGATGAGGAAGCAAGTATGAGCGAGGTAATTCGCGCTCTTGAGGCTCAGTATTGTGTGGATATTGCAATAGTTACTCTGTACGAAGACCTTACTCCTTATGTTGAAGCGTATGGATATGGATCAGAGCTTCCAACCAACAAGCAGGTTATGGTATTTGCTGATAACTTCTGCGATGAGAATGTTATGGGATTCAATAATGACGTATATGCTGATCAGGGATATTCTGTCTATGATGATTATGGCAGGGTTCGTGGCGACAGTATTGTATTTGTAGATAACTGGAGCAGAGAGACTGACGGCAAGGTTCATTCATGGATATCAACATCTGGACGTATTATGAGTCAGCTTTCTCAGAGCGACTGTGAGTCAATTATGGATGAGTACCTTACTATTGGAGATGATGATGATCCATATGATGCATACCTTGGACTTATTAAGGCATGCGCACGAAAGGCAGATACTGAAGTGCAGCCACTTTGGGGATTAGGAGCTTCAGCTCTGTTTGGACTTGTTATAGCAGTTATATATATTATCATTAACTGGACAAGCAAGCTTGGAAGTGTTGATGTAAGCAATACAACATACCTTGAAGGTAATGCAAGTTCAGCATTTACTAGAAAGAATGATATATTTATCAATAAGACTCTTACTTCGCATAAGATTGAGAGTAGCAGTGGCGGTAGTGGTGGTCACTCATCAAGTGGCGGTTTCAGTCACGGTGGTGGCGGACACAGTCGATAAGATGATAATACGGCTGTTAGTTATGGCTGTATCAGGAGTTAGATGTGGTTAATCAGGATAAAATACGTAATTTTTGCATAGTGGCTCATATCGATCATGGTAAGAGTACACTCGCAGACAGAATAATAGAGAAAACAGGTCTTCTTACTACTCGTGAGATGCAGGAGCAGGTCCTTGATAATATGGATATCGAGAGAGAAAGAGGAATCACAATTAAAGCTCAGACTGTCCGTACGGTATATAAGGCTAATGATGGTGAGGAGTATATCTTCAATCTCATTGATACGCCTGGACATGTCGACTTTAATTATGAGGTAAGCCGTGCACTTGCTGCCTGTGACGGAGCAATTCTTGTTGTAGATGCTGCTCAGGGCATAGAAGCGCAGACATTAGCTAATGTATATCTTGCACTCGATCATGACCTGGATGTTTTTCCGGTAATTAATAAGATTGATCTTCCAAGTGCCGAGCCACAGCGAGTTATAGATGAGATTGAGGATGTAATAGGAATCGAAGCTCAGGATGCACCGCTTATAAGTGCCAAGAATGGTATAGGTATTGAAGATGTACTTGAAGCGATTGTTCATAAGATCCCATCACCAACAGGAGATGCTGATGCACCTCTCAAGGCGCTGATTTTTGACTCACTATATGATTCATACAGAGGAGTAATCATATTCTGCCGACTTATGGATGGAAGGGTGAGCAAGGGTACTACTATTCGTATGATGGCAACAGGTGCCGAGGCGGAAGTAGTTGAAGTAGGTACATTTGGTGCTGGCCAGTTTATTCCAGGTGAGGAACTGACAGCCGGAATGGTTGGATATATCACTGCATCTATTAAGAATGTAAGGGATACTGCAGTTGGAGATACTGTAACCGATGCTAACAGGCCTTGTGCGGAAGCACTTCCAGGTTACAAGAAGGTTCAGTCAATGGTTTTCTGCGGATTGTATCCGGCAGATGGTGCCAAGTATCCTGATCTCAGGGATGCTCTTGAGAAGCTTCAGCTTAATGATGCGTCGCTTCAGTTTGAGCCTGAGACATCAATTGCTCTCGGATTTGGATTCAGATGTGGCTTCTTAGGTCTGCTTCATCTTGAGATTATCCAGGAGAGATTAGAGAGAGAGTACAATCTTGATCTTGTAACTACTGCGCCTGGCGTTGTATATCATGTTAAGAAGACAGATGGAACAATGATTGAACTGACTAATCCATCGAATCTCCCTGATCCTTCAGAGATAGAGTATATGGAAGAACCAATGGTCTCAGCAGAGATAATGGTAACTTCTGAATTCGTCGGTGCAATTATGGGATTATGTCAGGAGAGACGAGGACGTCATCTTGGTATGGATTATATAGAAGCCAACCGAGTTTTACTTAAGTATGAGTTACCTCTTAATGAGATTATCTATGATTTCTTTGATGCACTTAAGAGCAGAAGCCGTGGATACGCATCCTTCGACTATGAACTTAAGGGGTATGAGAAGAGTTCACTCGTTAAGCTTGACATACTGATTAATAAGGAAGAGGTCGATGCACTGTCATTCATCGTTCACAGTGAGAGTGCATATGAACGTGGAAGAAAGATGTGCGAGAAGCTTAAGGAAGAGATTCCAAGGCACCTCTTTGAGATACCTATTCAGGCAGCTGTCAATGGTAAGGTCATAGCAAGAGAGACTGTAAAGGCTATGCGTAAGGATGTACTTGCCAAGTGTTACGGTGGTGATATCACTCGTAAGAAGAAGCTCTTAGAGAAGCAGAAGGAAGGCAAGAAGAGGATGCGTTCAATTGGTACAGTTCAGGTGCCTCAGAAGGCATTTATGAGTGTGCTTAAGCTTGATAGCGAATAGTGGTAAGCAATTATAAGGCATAATGGGCCGGGCTGTGTGCCCGGCTCTAGTTATACATTGGAAGCTGGTAGTATATATGAAGAAATCATTAGCTGTATATATTCATATTCCTTTTTGCATTAGAAAGTGCAGATACTGTGACTTTCTCTCTGCGCCCGCACATAAGGATACTATTCAGAAATATGTCGAAGTTCTGTGCCGTGAGATAAGCAGATTTGAGAATGCGTCAGATTATATAGTTGATACAGTTTTCCTTGGTGGAGGAACGCCTTCGATTCTGTCTGGAGACGTGGTCACTCAGATAATGGATACAGTCAGATTACACTTTGATGTAGCTTCTGATGCTGAGGTTAGTATGGAATGTAACCCTGGTACGGCAGAGGCTGATAAGCTTGTGGCATACAGACGTGCTGGAATTAACAGATTAAGTATTGGACTGCAGTCTTCCAGGGACAGTGAACTTAGGGAACTCGGAAGAGTTCACACATATGAAGACTTTGATACTACATTCAGATGGGCAAAAGAGGCCAGCTTTGATAATATCAATATAGATATCATGAGTGCCCTGCCAGGGCAGACACTGGAGTCATATCTTACGACTCTTGAGTGTGTACTAGAGCACAGGCCTGAACATATATCAAGCTATAGTCTCATTATTGAAGAGGGGACTCCTTTTTATGACATCTATGGACCAGACGCATGTGAGGTGAGCGATATATGCAGAAGGCTTCCTGATGAGGATGCTGAGCGTGAGATGTATTATGCCACAGAGAGAAGGCTTGAAGAAGCCGGATACCATAGGTATGAGATATCCAATTACTCCCTTGATGGGTATGAGTGCAGGCATAACCTGGTATATTGGAGCGGTGGCGAATATGCTGGCTTTGGGCTGGGGGCTTCGTCATATATAGGTGGTGTCAGGTACCGTAATGATGACAATCTTGACAGTTACCTTAAGTACAATGGCAATGTTATCCATTGTGATGTTACGAAGCTTGGGACCGAAGACAGAATGGAAGAATTCATGTTTTTAGGCCTACGAAGGATTAAGGGTGTAAGCCTGACAGAGTGGGCGCGCCTGTTTGGGTGCAGTGTCGAAAGTGTATATGGCGATGTGCTTAAGGGATTATATGAACAGAAGCTAATTGAAAGCTATAGAGTTGATTGTGAGGAATACATACGCCTGACCAGGAGAGGCATAGATGTAAGTAATGTTGTTCTTTCAGAATTTCTTCTGGAAAGACAGGAAAGCTAGTCAGTCTGGCAGATTATGAATTAGATTAAATGGTGAAATAATGAAGTTAGTAATGGGAATTGTAGCTCATGTTGATGCAGGCAAGACAACTTTGTCAGAAAGTCTGCTGTATACATGCGGAGCAATTAAGAATATAGGGCGAGTAGATAATAAGGATGCTTTTCTCGATACAGACAGTCAGGAGAAGGAACGTGGGATTACTATTTTTTCCAAGCTTGCCAGGATGAATTATGAGTCTACAGAGATAATTCTGGTAGATACGCCCGGGCATGTCGACTTCTCTGCTGAGATGGAGAGAACTCTGGCTATTCTTGATATGGCAGTTCTTGTGGTGTCCGGACTTAATGGTGTGCAGTCACATACAAAGACTCTTTGGAGACTTCTTAACAGATACCATGTTCCAACGATAGTTTTTGTCAATAAGATGGATATGGCAGCACGCTCGGGCGATGAACTGATTAGTCAGATTAAGACTGAGCTTTCAGATGAAATCATTGATTTTAGCGAGTTCTTCAGTGGAGACAGGGAGGCAGTGTATGATGAGATTGCGACGTGCAGTGAGAGTCTTCTCGAGGAATATCTGCAGGAAGGCAGTATAGATGAGCGAAATATATTAAGAGCTATTGAGGGAAGGCAACTGGTACCATGTCTTACAGGGGCTGCACTTAGATGTGATGGAATTGACAGAGTACTTGACCTTATCAACTGGTATGCTGAGGGGATAAGGACAGAACATCATAATCTGCAGGTGAATGGAGAATTCGGGGCATATTGCTATAAGATATCGAGAGATGAAAAGGGAGTTCGCCTTTCACATCTTAAGATTAATGCAGGAAGTGTTAAAGTTAAGGACTTTGTCGGTGAAGAGAAAATTAATGAGATTAGACTGTATTCAGGAAGCAGATGTGATCTTGTAACAGAGGCCAGGGCAGGCGACATAGTATGCATTCCCGGACTCAATGATACATTGCCAGGTATGTGCATTGGAAGTACCAGGCCGGTTCCGGGAGCAAGTCTTGAGCCTGTGCTTTCATATGCTGTAAGATATCCAAGAGAAGTTGATAATAATATGATGCTAAGGTATCTTCGCGAACTTGAAGAGGAACTTCCGGAATTAAGGGTGCTATATGATGAAGAGCATCATGAGATTAGAATCAGCCTTATGGGCATGGTTCAGAGTGAAATTGTAGCCAGACTTATGCGGGAAAGATATGCAGTGCCAGTAACGTTCGATGTTGGGACAATATCTTATAAGGAGACTATTACAGATACAGTTGAAGGAGTAGGACACTTCGAACCACTAAGGCATTATGCAGAGGTTCATCTTAAGCTTGAGCCTGGTGAGCCCGGCAGTGGGCTGGTATTTGATACAGATGTAAGCGAGGATGTTCTTGACCGTAACTGGCAGAGATTAATAATGACACATCTGTCAGAACGAACTCACAGAGGTGTGCTTACAGGTAGTCCTATTACAGATATGAGGATTACTGTTATTAGTGGAAGGGCTCATCCTAAGCATACTGAAGGTGGCGACTTCAGACAGGCGACCTACCGTGCAATAAGACAGGGCCTTATGCAGGCAGGTGGAAGACTGCTTGAGCCATATTATGAGTATACACTTGAAGTTCCAGAGAGCATGGTCGGAAGGGCAATGACTGACATCGACAGAATGAATGGAACATCTGTTATAAGTGAGAATGCCGATGGGATTACAGTACTTATAGGAAGAGCACCGGTTGCAACAATGCACACATACGTCACAGAGGTGATGGCATATACAGGTGGCAAGGGTGTGTTAAGTCTTGCATCAGGCGGATATGCGCCGTGTCATAATGAAGAGGAGGTTCTTGCTTCAAAGGGTTATAATCCGGATTTCGATATGAGAAACCCATCGTCATCAGTGTTCTGCGAACACGGTGCAGGCGTTATCGTACCATGGGATGAAGTATTTGGACGTATGCATGTGCCTTCCTGTATGGATGGTCAGAAAAAGGAAAATGACTTCGATAGTCTGAGACCATTGACAGCTCCTAAGAAGAGTGGGGAGATCAGCATAGGCACAGATGAAATTGATGAGATAATCAACCGGACAGCTTATGCCAATCAGAAGACAGAACATAAGGCGCACAAGGGAATATCTGCAAAGCGCGCACAGGACAAGAGATATAAGTCTGAAACAGTAGCACCTAAGGAAGTGGTATATAAGCCTTCGAAGGGTCTTCCAAAGTATACACTGGTAGATGGTTATAATGTGATATTTGCATGGAAGGAACTGGCAGAGCTGGCAGCAAGTAATATTGATGGGGCGAGAGGGCGTCTGCTTGATATTCTTGATCATTACCGAAGCATGACTGATGATGAGATAATAGTTGTCTTTGATGCATATAAGCTTAAGAATCATCCTACGGAGTATACAGACTATAATACTATTCATGTAGTGTATACCAGAACTGCCGAGAATGCAGATCAGTATATTGAGAGATTCACTCATGAACATGGGCGAAAGTATGATATTACAGTAGTTACATCCGACGGACTTGAACAGATTATTATCCGTGGTCAGGGATGCAGACTGGTATCCTCCCGTGAGTTTGAGGTGCTTGTCGAGGAGAGAACTAAAGAACTGAGAGACAGATACGACTGGTGATGATGCTAACATTAAAAATATTTGATAAAACTGTTGACATTGAATTTGTTCTGGAATAAAATAAACCTTGCGTGTGTGTAAGTACGTCCGTGTCCGGCTTCAGCACACACTTAGGTTAGAATATTTGAGGAGGTGTAGATCTTGGCTAACATTAAATCAGCAAAGAAGAGAATCTTAGTAAGCGCAGCAAATGCAGAGCGTAATAAGGCTATCAAGTCTGGTGTTAAGACTTCTGTAAAGAAGGTATATGCAGCAATTGAGTCTGGTGATAAGGCAGCAGCTCAGGCAGCATTAGTCGAGTGCACAGCTACTATAGACAAGGCAACATCTAAGGGAGTATATCATAAGAATACTTCTTCTAGAAAGGTTTCTCGTCTGTCTAAGGCTGTTAACCAGATGGCTTAATAGAGATATAGAGATTATTGAAGAAACCAACGGGCCGTCATCCGTTGGTTTTTTTTATAAGGTATAGGGAATAGGTTACATTAGTTTCATTTTTTTTCAAGAATGGAGATAGGGGCGTATGGCAAACTTTACTATTGAAGATGTATTGCGTACAGCAGTACAGAGTGGGGCATCCGATGTACATATTACAGTTGGTGTGCCACCTAAGATGCGTGTTAACGGAAGACTTACAAGTCTTCAGCTCGACAAGCTGACACCAGCTGACACAGAAGAACTGTTGTACAGTATAATGACTGAGGGACAGAAAGAGATGTTCCTTGAGAAGGGTGAGCATGACTTTTCTTACTCTCTTCCAGAATGGGGAAGATATCGAGTTAATGCATTCAGACAGCGTGGAACATGTGCTATGGCGCTTCGTCTTGTAAGCTCCGACGTTCCTGCACCTGAGACACTTGGTGTTCCAGAGTCAGTTGTAGACCTTTACAATCGTAAGAGAGGACTTATTCTTGTAACAGGACCTACTGGTTCGGGTAAGTCAACTACACTTGCAGCAATCATCGACAGAATCAATCATATGCGTGATGCACATGTTATTACTCTTGAGGATCCTATCGACTACCTTCATAAGCACGACAAGTCGATTGTTAATCAGAGAGAGATTGGTCTTGATAGCCAGTCATATGCTAACGCACTTAGAGCAGCTCTGCGTGAGGATCCAGATGTAATCCTCGTAGGAGAGATGAGAGACTTTGAGACAATATCTGTTGCAATCACGGCAGCAGAGACAGGTCACCTTGTACTTTCTACACTTCATACAATTGGTGCGGCAAGTACAGTAGACCGAGTAATCGACGTATTTCCACCTCATCAGCAGCAGCAGATCAGAGTACAGCTTGCTAACGTTCTTGAGGCGGTTGTATCACAGCAGCTTATGCCAACAAGCGATGGCAAGGGCAGAGTAGCGGCATTTGAGGTATTACATACATGTAACGCTGTTAAGAATCTTATCAGAGAAGGTAAATCACACCAGCTTCCTAGTGTTATGCAGACCAACAAGAAGATGGGTATGATTACCATGGATGATTGTATTCAGCAGCTATACTTTGCTAACAGGATTACTAAGGAGGCTGCAGTTCAGTTCGCAGTTGATCCTGATGCAATGGATAATAAGCTGTTCTAATACTTATCCGATACAGTAGCTTTGGCCATCAATGCATCTGATCTTGTGATGCATGGTCATATTGGTCAGAGTCTCAAGCAGTTCGGTAAGTGTAATTACAACGTTACTTTCTGTAAGGTCGTAATATACTTCACCTGCAGATTTGGGATTATAATCAAGGACAGACATAATCTGTCTTTCAGTACTGGTAAGAAAGAATTTTTCACCGAAGTCAGTGATGGCTTCGGTGTTTTTATTTGCTTCTTTGCTCATATGCGCAGGAAAATCTGCCTGATATCTTGAGAGGAACTCTGAGACAAATTCATGTGGACGTATTAGTGGAGTGGCTCCATCCCTGATTAACATATTACAGCCATATGATAGTGAATCATTAACCCTTCCTGGAAGCGCATATATGTCACGGCCCTGTTCTAATGCCATTCCAACTGTGATCTGAGTACCGCTACGTTCCCTGGATTCAATTACAAGAACTGCATCTGCGAGGCCGGAGATTATCCTGTTACGGGCGGGGAAGAACTGGGTCTGTGGATGTGTACCGGGGCGGTACTCACTTATAATTCCGCCCTTTTGTATACTCAACTCATATAGAGGACGATTGGATTCAGGAAAGCAGATGTCAACACCACAGCCAAGTATCCCATATGATGTGCCACCAACATCGAAGGCTGCCTGTTCGGCAATACCGTCAATGCCTGTAGCCATTCCGCTTACAATCTGAATTCCTGCAGACGCAATCTCTCTTGAGAATTCCCTGGCCATCTGCCGGCCATATCCGGAGCAGTTACGGGCACCGATTATTGCAACTGTAGGAAGGTCAGGTCTTGGGAGAGAGCCTGATACATAGAGTGATACAGGGGCACCTGATATATCAAGCAGCCTGGGTGGGTAGAGTGGATCCTCCGGGTAATAGAAGTCTATATTACGCCTGGTAAGCTCAGAGTAAGCGTGAGCAATACCCGATGTAGTGCGCAGTTCAATTAGGCTGGCTGTCTGTGCTGGCGTCAGCAGCTTGTCATAATCATCAGGGCATCCTGATGCAGCCAGCGAATAAGTGCCAAAGTGACTTAGAAGTCTTCGTATGTCACGTGGCCTTAAGCTTTTTATGTCTGACAGAAAGCATGCAGCTTCCTTTTCAGTGTAGTCTGTGTTCATATATTGCATAACCTGGCTTGCAGGTATTCCTCCTTTATCCTCTGTAGCATATAGCCTCTGCAAGATGGCTGATATGAATGCATTCACTATTATCAAGATCTGCAATTGTTCGCGCCACGCGCAGAATCTTATGATATGAACGTGCGGTAAGTCCCATGCCATTGTAGACGTCCTGCATGTATTCCTTCTCAGCTGTATCGAGATGGCAGTATGCTTCTATCTGGCCAGCTTCAATATCGCTGTTGAAGTTAAGGTGAGTACCTTCAAAGCGCTTTAACTGAATCTGCCTTGCGGACATAACCTGAGAACGCATAGACTCACTTGTTACGGTAGGCATACTGTGTCTGCTATCTGACATAATAAGCCTGTTGGAGTCAATTCTGTCAGCAGATACTATAAGATCAATTCTGTCGCGCATAGGACCAGATATCCTCGAACGATACCTGTTAATTGAATTATCGCTGCAGTTACATCTGTTACGGTCCGGATAATATCCACAGGGGCATGGGTTGGCTGCTGCAACAAGCATAAAGTCAGCCGGATATGTGAATGTATTGCGGGAACGCGCTATCTGAATGACTTTGTCTTCTAATGGCTCTCTGAGAACCTCGAGACAGTCTCTCGAGAATTCCGGAAGCTCATCAAGAAAAAGGACACCTTTATGGCTAAGAGAAACAATTCCTGGATGTGGATTGGAGCCACCTCCGGCAAGTGCCTGCCTTGTTGTTGTATGGTGGGGACTTAAGAATGGACGTCTGGATATGTAAGGCGTACTGTCATTAAGCAGACCAGAGACACTGTAGATTGTCGAGACTTCGAGGCTCTCTTCAGATGAAAGAGGCGGCAGAATTGTTGAGATTCGCTTGGCAATCATCGTCTTCCCTGCACCTGGAGGACCAGTAATGAGAAGATGATGAAATCCTGCTGCAGCAATGAGCGCAGCCCGCTTACAGGTATCCTGTCCTCGAATGTCTGCAAAATCCACGTCATCATATGTATCAGAATCAATAAGAGGAGGCGCTGATGTGTCACTTTCAGGCAGTTCACCGTGCAGAAAGTCCATTACCTCAGTAAAAGAAGTGACTGGTATGGCATGTATGCCTTCCACATAGAGGGCCTCAGAAAGATTGTCTGCAGGAATTATGCAGGTGTGTATTCCTTCATCTCGAGCAGTCATAAGAATGGGAAGAACTCCGCTCACGCGACGAATCTCGCCATTAAGTCCAAGCTCGCCAATAAATAGAAGATTGTCTGCAGCAGATCTGTCGATGAGACCTATGGATGATACCACACCGACAGCTATTGGGAGATCATATGCCGTACCATACTTGTGCACATTGGCTGGGGAAAGATTGACAGTAATCGCCACAGGGGGAAGTTCTATTCCACAGTTTCTAAGGGCAACTCGTACCCGCTCCCTTGCTTCCTTGACTTCACCAGAAAGGCGCCCAACCATCTCAAAACAGGGCAGTGCCCGGCTCGCATCAACTTCAACACTTACAATGTAACTGCAGATTCCTGAAATCCCACCAGATTTAATAATTGAATACATAAAATCCTCCGATATAATTAATAGATAATAGCAGAACTATCATAGATATGAATCCTGAAATGAATCAGATGTGTGTGTAGATTCTGTATATGAATGATAGCACACAAAGCGTGTATAGGATACATGTAATAATATACAAATATACGCAATGCAATTATTGCGTTATGCACAAATATATTTGAATCTTAGAGGTACTTCTGATAAAATAAGCGTCTAAGGATTAGTACGGTATTTCAGTTATATGTTAGGAGGTGTATTGATATGACATATGAAGAAATAGTATATATGTGTAGAGACTTTTTTGAGAATGCAGATGCGAGAATGATCTTTGAGCATATTGCGATTCAGGTCAATGTCGAAGGCGAAGGATCTGGAATATTCTATATGGAAGTGGCTGACAGAAGTATATGTATTGAACCATACGACTATTATGACAGGGATGGACTTGTGATAACTGATGCGGCCACATTGTGTGATATTATATCAGGCAAGATGTCGCTTAGTGAGACAATTGAGAGTGGAAGACTTAGATATGAAGGCAATCAGGATAAGTTTGCTTTATTCAGAAGCAAGGTTGTTCTTCCTAAGTATATTAAGCTTAAGGAACAGAGAGAAGCAACGAAGAAGCCTTCGGTCAAGAAGGCAGCTACTAAGAAGGCACCAGCCAAGAAGGCATCAGCAAAGAAAGCATCAGATAAACAATAAGCAGCAATACGGATAGAATCAAAGACCTCTGGATAAGAGGTCTTTCTTTTTTAGACAGGTAATAATTATTAAAAATGTGTAAAATCACAATAGAAACTAGTTTTTTAGGAGATAATGTTGTATATTTGGTGATTGGTGGATGATGTTAATAAGTCTATAATAGAGTAAGTATGCATAGACTGATTCAGAGGAAAAACATATGTCAAAATTTAGTGTAAAGAAACCATTTACAATACTGGTTGCAGTAATCGCAGCATTGATTCTTGGTGGAGTAAGTATGGCGAAGATGCAGTTGGATCTTCTTCCAGAGATATCGCTGCCATATCTGCTTGTAATTACTACATATCCGGGAGCAAGCCCTCAGAAGGTTGAGGCTGAGGTCTGTGAGCCGATGGAAGGCGCCCTTGGAACGATTAATGGTGTTGAGAATGTATATAGCGTGTGTAATGAGAACTATGGTCTGGTACAGCTTGAATTCCAGGATGGAACAGATATTGACAGTGCAATGGTCAAGGTGTCTAGTGCGCTTAATACATTAGAGTCATCTCTTCCAGATGAGTGTGGAACTCCATCCATTATGGAGTTGAGCACAGATATGATGGCGACACAGTATCTGGCTGTGAGCAGGGAGGGTATGAGTATAGAGGAACTCTCACAGTTTGTTGAGAAGGAGATTGTTCCAGAGTTCGAGCGTCAGGATGGTGTTGCCAACGTAACATCTCTTGGTATGGTTGAGAAGACCATTCATATTGACCTTAATAAGGGAAAAGTTGATGCTCTTAATGATAAGATACTTGCAGTTGCTGATGAGGCCTTTGCGGACGCAGTAGAGCAGCTTAATGATGCCAAGAAGCAGTTGCTTGATTCTGAAGAAACATTAAGAGACAGTAAGGCTGACCTTCTTGATGCAGCATCTGATCTTGAAGATAGTAAGCAGGAACTCAGAGATGGCGAGAAGGAGATAGATGATAATGCTGCCGAGATGGCATCAAAGCAGAAGGATCTCGAAGAGGGCAAGGAAAAGTTAAAGAAATCAAAGGAAGAACTCAAGAAGACTAAGGAAGATACATATGAGAAGCTTGCCAAGGCAAGTGAGATTATGGATCAGCTTAGTTCATATAAGACACAGCTTACAAGTCAGGAGGCAGAGCTTACAACACTCAAGACAGCATATGACAGTATTGACGAGGGTGAGCTTGATGCAGCGAAGGGTGAGCTTGCTGCGTCAATTCCATATCTGGATATGAATGGTGATGGAACTCTGTCAAGAGAGGAACTTGCACCGATTGCGCCTGTTCTCAAGAAGATTGGTATATCGATGAAGATGGTGGCTGACAAGTCTCCAGGAGAGGTTGTTGCTATTGTTGAAGCTGCTATCGACGAGATTAAGAGTAAGAAGGCAAGTTATAAGGCTGAGATAGACGCACTTGAAGTTGAGATTGCAACAACTAAGGCAATTATTTCACAGTATGAGTCAGAGCTTACGGCACTTGGATATACATATGAAGATGTAGAGAAGCTTAAGATGGAGTCATCTTCACAGTTTGGTAGTGCAGAAGCACAGATGGCAGCAGGTGAGGCTTCACTTACATCTGCAGAAGCAACGATTGAGTCTGCACTTAAGAGCCTTGACGATGCAAGGGATCAGATTAAGGATGGCTGGGAGGCTATTGCAGATGGAGAAGATCAGATTAAGGAAGGCTGGGAATCTCTTGCAGATGGTGAAGAGAAGATCCGCGATGGCTGGGACGATTATAATGATGCTGTAAAGCAGTATGAGAAGCAGAAGAAGGAAGCGCTCAAGAAAGCCAATGCAGATGATCTGCTTACACTTTCAACACTTTCATCACTTATCTATGCCCAGAACTTTGCAATGCCGGCCGGATATGTAGATGATAAGCTCGATAACTCATGGCTTGTTGAAGTGGGTGATAACTTTAGCAGTGTAGATGAACTTAAGAATTCTGTGCTGTGTAATATTCATGATGTTGGAGATATAAGTCTAAGCGATGTGGCAGATATTACGATTCTGGACAATGCAGATGACAGCTATGTAAGACTTGGTCAGGAGAAGGCTGTTATTCTTTCTATTTTCAAGAGCAGTACTGCCGGAACCAATGATGTAAGTAAGGTATGTAAGAAGACAATCAGTAATCTTGAGGATGAGTATTCAGATCTGTCAATTATGGTACTTACAGATCAGGGAGATTATATTACTCTTATTGTAAAGAGCGTTCTTCAGTCTATGATAATCGGAGCGATTCTTGCGATTATCGTATTGGCAATCTTCCTTAAGGATGTTAAGCCAACACTTGTTGTTGCAATAAGTATTCCGCTTAGTGTGCTTGTTGCACTTGTATGTATGTATTTTTCAGGTATATCTCTTAACATGCTGTCACTGTCAGGTATGGCACTGGGTATAGGTATGTTGGTTGATAACTCGATAGTAGTTATCGAGAATATATACCGATTGAGGAACCGGGGAATTGAAGCTCCAAGAGCTGCTGTTCAGGGTGCAAAGCAGGTGGGCGGTGCTATCGTTTCATCGACACTTACTACAGTATGTGTATTCCTTCCGATGGTTTATACGACAGGTATGGTTAATGAACTCATGGCACCAATGTGTCTGACTATTATATTCTGCCTTATGGCGTCCCTTGTTGTATCAATGTCTGTAGCTCCGGCTGCGGCATCAACAGTGCTTAGGAACACCAAGCCAAAAGATCATCCATTCTTCGATAAGATAATGGTTCTGTATGAGAAAGCCCTTGACTTCTGTCTTAGAGTTAAGCTGGTTCCAATTCTTGTATCAATCGGTCTTCTTGCACTTACAGGATGGCAGGTATTCAGAATGGGTATTGTAATGATACCGGAGATGACTGTTAATGAGATTGAAGCAACACTTACACTTTCAGAAGATTTCAATAAGGAAGAATGTTTTGCAATAGCTGATGAGGTGGTTGAGAAGGTTGTTGGAATTGAAGGCATTGGAAGCGTTGGTGTAATGGCTGGAAATGGAACACAGCTCTTTGTATCAGAAGCTTCACAGCTTGAGAACTTCAGAGATTATTCATTCATGATTCTTACCGCCAACGAAAAGGCAGGCGAACAGGAGATTAAAGATATCTGTAAGAGAATTGATGCGATTACAGATGATATAGATGGTGCTGAACTTGAAGTCCAGACTGCCATGGGTGAGATGGATTCTATGTTTGGTTCAGGTCTTAGTATTGATATATACGGAAGTGATATCAATGAATTATTAAGAGTGAGTCATGAGGTTATGGATATCATAGGTCAGGTTGATGGATTTACAGATATCTCTAATGGTGAGGAAGATGCTGATCAGGTTATCCATCTTAACATTGACAAGAACAAGGCAATGAGTAAGGGACTGTCAGTTGCCCAGATATTCCAGGGTATATCAGGCAAGCTTACTACATCTGTTGATTCTGTTACTGTTACGATTGATGGAATTGATATGAAGGTTCAGGTTGCCAATGAGATGGAGCCACTTACCAAGGAAAATCTCATGGACTATGAGTTTACTGTCGAAGTGACAGATGAGGATGGCGATAAGGTAACAGAAGAACTTACACTTTCAGATATAGCTACTGTTGAAGTTAGAGACGGTGTATCTTCAATCAGAAGATCTAACCAGGACAGATATATAACAGTAACTGCAGGAGTAAAGGAAGGATACAATACAACACTTCTTTCAAGAGAACTGGAACCACTTATCGAGGCATATGATGCTCCAGCAGGTTACAGAATTGATATGGGTGGTGAGTACGATACTGTCATGGAGATGGTAGGACAGATGATGCTTGTTATTCTTATGGGTCTTGCATTTATCTATCTTGTAATGGTTGCTCAGTTCCAGAGTCTGCTTAGCCCATTCATTGTAATGTTTACTATTCCGCTTGCATTTACCGGAGGACTTCTTGCACTCTGGTGTACAGGTGAGAACATGTCAACATTGAGTCTTATGGGATTTGTGGTACTTATGGGTACGGTAGTTAATAACGGTATCGTGTTCGTAGATTATACCAATCAGCTTAGAAAGCAGGGACTTGACAGGAGGACTGCGCTTATTGCAACAGGTAAGACTCGAATGAGACCTATTCTTATGACGGCACTTACAACAATCCTTGCGGAGTCTAATCTGATTATTGGAGATGATATGGGTGCTCAGCTTGGAAGGGGTATGGCTCTTGTTATTGCGGGTGGACTTGCATATGCAACACTTATGACACTGTTCATTATTCCTGTTATGTATGACATTCTCTTTAAGAAGCAGCCACTTGACGTTGACACAGGTAGCGAGGATCTTAATGATACAATAGACGATGCTGCTGAATATATGGAACAGCAGGGGATTGTCCAGGCATAGTTGATTGCCGGATGCGACGTTATTAAGGTCAGTCTGTGAGTTAAAAGCGCAATTTTTACTTGCATTATGTAAATTAGAGTGTTAATATAATTAAGAACTTGATATTGATTGCTAGAAGGGTGGACCAAGCGGTTCACCCTTTTGCATTGATAAATTGAGACAATTGAATATGGAAAGGGTGAGTGAAGGCATGTCTAAGAAAGACTATGAGACACGAACAGAAGAGTTGTTGCAGCCTATAGTAGAAGAGTATGGTGTACGAATCTATGACGTTGAATATGTCAAGGAAGGCAGCGACTGGTATCTAAGAGCCTATATTGACAAGGATGGCGGTGTAACAATTGATGACTGCGAGAATGTCAGCAGGGCACTTAATGTAAGGCTGGATGAAGAGGATTATATTACAGATGCATATATCCTTGAAGTAAGTAGTGCGGGACTTGGAAGAAAGCTTAGTAAGGAACGTCATTTCCTGCAGAGCATTGGGCTTGAGGTTGAAGTTAAGACTTATAAGCCAATTGAAAAAAAGAAAGAATTTGTTGGGATACTTAAGTCCTATGAGAATGGTGGAGTAACTATCGAATCAGATGGGACGGAGATATCGTTTAATAAAGAAGATATAGCAAACGTAAAATTAACACTTGATTTCTAGATGATAAAGGAGGAATAGGAAGAAGATGAATAAGGAATTAGTGGAAGCACTTAGTATACTTGAGAGTGAGAAGGAGATTAGCAAGGAGACTCTGTTTAAGGCAATTGAGGAGTCACTGCTTATTGCCTGCAAGAATCACTTTGGTAAGGCTGATAACGTTAAGGTTGAGATAGACAGAGAGACAGGTGATTTCCTCTGCTATGCAGAGAAGACTGTTGTTGAGACTGCAGATGAAGTACTTGATGAACTTGAGCAGATTGCTATTGATGACGCTAAGAAGATTGTTAAGAAGGTAAGCGTTGGCGATGTTATCAAGGTTGAGATTAAGTCTAAGGAATTCGGCCGTATCGCTATTCAGATTGCCAAGAATGTTATTCTTCAGAAGATTCGTGAGGAAGAGCGTAATGTAATCTATAATCAGTTCAATGATAAGGAGAAGGCGGTTGTAACTGGTATTGTTCAGAGATATGTAGGAAAGAACATCTCAATCAATCTTGGTAAGGCTGATGCTCTTCTTAATGAGAGCGAGCAGGTTCCAACAGAGAACTTTAAGCCAACAGAAAGAATCAAGGTATTCATAGTTGAAGTTAAGAACACACCTAAGGGACCAAGGATTCTTGTAAGCCGTACACATCCTGAACTTGTTAAGAGACTCTTTGAATCAGAAGTGGCAGAGATTCAGGATGGAACAGTTGAAATTAAGAGCATTGCACGTGAGGCTGGTAGCAGAACGAAGATGGCAGTATGGAGTAATAATCCTAATGTTGATCCAGTGGGTGCCTGTGTAGGTATGAATGGTGCAAGAGTCAATTCGATTGTAGATGAGCTTCGTGGTGAGAAGATTGACATTGTATGCTGGGATGAGAACCCTGGTAATCTTATTCAGAACGCTCTTTCACCAGCTAAGATTGTTGCAGTTTTTGCAGATCCTGATGAGAAGACTGCTAAGGTTGTAGTTCCAGATTATCAGCTTTCACTTGCTATTGGTAAGGAAGGACAGAATGCTCGTCTTGCAGCAAGACTTACAGGATATAAGATTGATATTAAGAGTGAGACACAGGCTAAAGATGCTCCTGGATTCCGTTATGAAGATTATATGGATGAGTTCGACGATGAGGAGTATGAAGAAGGTTATGACGAGGAGTACATTGAGGAAGGCTCTGAGGAATAATCTGAAGTAACGGAATAGTAGTAGTGGAGGCATTCGTTAGTGAATAACAGAGTTCTGTCGATGCTTGGACTTGCACAGAGGGCCAGGAAGCTTGTTAGTGGTGAGTTTACAGTAGATAAGGCGATTAAGGAAAAAACGGCCAGACTTGTAGTAATAGCAGAAGATGCATCGGCCAATACAAGAAAAGGATTTACTGACAGCTGTAAGTATTATCATGTTCCATGCATGGTATATGGCAGCAAGGAGGAACTTGGACATTGTATAGGCAAGGAACAGAGAGCGGTTATTGCCATTTTGGATGATGGTATGGCAGACAGTGTTGGCAGACTTTTGGAGCAGGCGAATGTCGTACGTGCGGATATATAGCATGTACATTAAGGAGGATATAAATGGCAAAACAAAAAGTATCAGCCCTTGCAAAAGAATTGGGCGTAACAAGCAAGGAAGTAGTAGCATTTCTTCAGGAGAAGGGATTTGCTGATATTACTCATGCTAACAATATAGAAGATGAACAGATAGAGATGGTTAAGGGTAAGTTTGGCGCTTCATCTGCACCAAAGGCAGAGGCTAAGAAGGAGGAGGCTCCTAAGGCAGAAGCTAAGAAGGAAGAAGCACCAAAGGCAGAGCCGAAGAAGGAAGAGGCACCAAAGGCAGAGGCTAAGAAGCCAGCACCTGCAGATGCCAAGAAGAAAAAGAAGACAATTATCTTCGTAAGTAATCCTAATAATTCAAAGATGCCTGCAGGCGCCAGACCACCAATGTCTGCTAATAACAATAATCAGAACAGACGTCCGGCACCAGCTGGAGCACCTGCAAAGCCTATTCAGCTTGGCCCAAATCAGATGATTAATAAGGCTACAGGAAAGGTAATGGAGATGCTGCCTCCAAAGCAGCCTGAGGTAGAAGCAGTAGTTGAAGAGGTTAAGCAGCCAGTGGCAGCTCCTGTAGAGAGTCATGATAATAATGACAGAAACAGAGGAGACAGATCTAATGGTGGAAATGGAAGAGATAACAGAGAATTCCGTGACAACAGAGATTCAAGACAGTCGTCAGAAGGCAGGGGTAGTAGAGACAATCAGAATGGTAATCGCTCCGGTCAGGCTAATGGCCGTCCTAATTACAGGGATAACAACTCTAATTCAGGTGGTAACCGCGGTAATGGCGGTGGTGAGCGCAGTAACGACAGAAATGGAAGATCGAACGATAGATTCCAGAATAACAGACCAGGCCAGGGCGGTGGCAAGTCGTTCGCAGCGCCAGATATGCCATCAGGTAAGAATAATTCGCAGGCAGATCAGCGTAGACAGAATCAGTCAAAGGATAAGAGATCTAAGAAGGATTCTATCTACGAAGATGGAGAGATAAAGAACAAGAATAAGGCTGGAAGATTCATCAAGCCAGAGAAGAAGGAAGAAGTAGTAGAGGAGATTAAGGTTATTACACTTCCAGAGGTTCTTACAATAAAGGAACTTGCTGACAAGATGAAGATGCAGCCATCAGCAATCGTTAAGAAGCTCTTTATGAAGGGACAGATTGTAACTGTTAATCAGGAGATATCTTATGAAGATGCTGAGAATATCGCAATTGAATTCGATATTATGTGCGAGCAGGAAGTTAAGGTTGATGTAATCGAAGAACTTCTTAAGGAAGAAGAGGAAGATGCATCAAAGATGGTTGAGCGTGCGCCAGTTATCTGTGTAATGGGACACGTTGACCATGGTAAGACATCGCTTCTTGATGCAATCAGAAAGACAAATGTAACTGACAGAGAGGCTGGTGGTATCACACAGCATATTGGTGCATATACTGTTAAGGCTGGAGATCGTAAGATTACATTCCTTGATACACCTGGACATGAAGCGTTTACAGCAATGCGTATGCGTGGCGCTAACTCAACAGATATAGCAATTCTTGTAGTAGCAGCAGATGATGGTGTAATGCCACAGACAGTAGAAGCTATCAATCATGCAAAGGCAGCAGGAATTGAAATAATTGTTGCAGTTAACAAGATTGATAAGCCAAGTGCTAATATTGACAAGGTTAAGCAGGAGCTTGCTGAGTACGAACTCATTCCTGAAGACTGGGGTGGAAGTACAATATTTGCGCCTGTATCTGCAAAGAGTGGAGAAGGTATTAAGGAGCTTCTTGATATGGTACTTCTTACTGCTGATATTCTTGAGCTTAAGGCTAATCCTAAGCGTAAGGCGAGAGGTCTTGTCATTGAG
>JAZUGT010000059.1:0-7672 GCA_045641365.1 Lachnospiraceae bacterium | reverse complement strand
GCGCAGAAGAAGCTGGTGTAGTTTCAGGTGATGTAATTACCAAGCTTGGCCATACCAAGATTGAGTCAATGGAGAAGCTTAGAGAAGAACTTACATTCCATTCAATTGGTGAGGAAGTAGAGATAACTCTGTCAAGATTCGAAGATGGAGAGTATGTCGAGAAGACATTAGTAATCAGATTAGTGAGCGAGAATGAGCTGCCTAATCAGTAAGGTATAGGACAGGATATGAGCGAATACGAATCAGTATGTATGTTATGTCATAGGACAGAGAGTCAGGCAGGTAAGATGATTCCAATTATGGGAGGCATGTGTGTCTGTAGTGACTGTATGAACAGAACTATGGATATGATGAGCAGAATGGATATGTCACAGATGGGCTTTGATCCATCGACTATGCAGGACTTTGTTAATACTATGATGAACAATGGGAATGCAGCTAATACAACATCAAATCAGGATATAACAAATGAAAAAGCTCCTGAAACAGCTGGTTCGGAGGCCGATTCTGTTAAACAGGCTGATGCAGATTCAGATGAGCAGAAGGAAGATGGAGATCAGAAGACTTCTGAAAAAGGTACTCCGTTAGGAAGCATTTTCCAGGGAATGCCTAATATCAGTTTTCTTAATGTAGCAGATCTATTTGGTGGAGCAGAGCCTGGAAGATCACGTGTCAAGAAGTCGACAGAGCATAAGCCTATAATCGAGCTTAAGGATATACCAGCTCCTCACAAGATTAAGGAGCAGCTGGATGAATATGTTATTGGTCAGGAAAAAGCAAAAAAGATTCTTTCTGTAGCTGTATATAATCATTACAAGAGAGTTGCAACGGACACAATGGACGAAATAGAGATTGAGAAGTCCAATGTGTTGATGATAGGACCGACAGGAAGTGGTAAGACATATCTTGTCAAGACGCTTGCAAAGCTGTTAGATGTGCCACTTGCAATCACAGATGCAACATCATTAACTGAGGCAGGATATATAGGTGATGATATTGAAAGTGTTGTATCGAAGTTACTGGCTGCAGCAGATAATGATGTCGACAGAGCTGAACAGGGAATAATATTCATTGATGAGATTGATAAGATAGCTAAAAAGCACAATCATGGATCAAGAGATGTTAATGGAGAGTCAGTGCAGCAGGGTATGCTTAAGCTTCTTGAGGGAGCCAATGTAGAAGTGCCGGTCGGAGCATCCAGCAAGAATGCAATGGTTCCAATGACAACAATTAATACGAGGAACATACTGTTCATATGTGGAGGTGCGTTCCCAGAATTGGAAGATATCATTAAGCAGCGATTACGTAAGAAGACCTCAATAGGCTATGGTGCTGAACTAAAGGATAAGTTCGATCATGACAAGGATATTCTGTCGAAGGTCGAGGTTGATGATCTTAAGAAGTTTGGTATGATACCAGAGTTCCTTGGACGTATGCCGATAGTATGTACACTTAATGGACTGTCAGAAGACATGATGGTAAGAATTCTTAAGGAACCAAAGAATGCAATTCTTAAGCAGTACGAGAAGCTTCTTGAACTTGATGAAGTGAAACTTGAATTCAGCGATGGTGCATTGGAAGCCATAGCAGATAAAGCGATGAAGAAGGATACAGGTGCTCGTGCATTAAGGGCTATAATCGAGGAACTAATGCTGGACATCATGTATGAGATACCAAAGGATGATAACATCGGAAGAGTGACCATAACTAAGGAATATATCGAGGGCACCGGTGGACCAGTGATAGATATACGAAGCAATAATGCGTCACTCACTGAGCGTGATACGTTAAATGTGATTGAGAGCTAGTTACATATTCTGTAAAGCGGATGATAATTGTTAAGGCTGTACGATAATAGATTACTATATATCGTACAGCTTTTTTATATAAACGCTACATATTGTAATTTTGATTTAACAAAAATAATGAGTATACTGGCATAAAAGTTGCATATATGATACCAAATACTTAGGTGGCATATATGATACATAAACGCAAGATATAGTTGCAAAATGAATATAGGACACTAAATATATGGAAATATGGCTGAAATGACGTATATGCATGCAGGATAACTTGCAATAGTATGAAAATGCAATGGAATTGTTATTGGAACTCGAGATCGGGACGGTCTGTCAGCGGAGTTTAGCATCACATTAAAAATGCAAACAGTAGTTTTTCCACAGAGTTATACAACTATGTGTGGATAAGTTTAAAGTATGATTTAATGAAAAAATAAGATGTTTTTGAACAAAAATGTGCGCGCAGGCCGAGTTGTAACATTACAGGATGGATTATTCAGAACAAGTGCCCAATTTGCAACGTTTTCGGCTGTGTTAATTCGTGATTTAATGCATATATCGTGTCATAACAGATGTGCATTTGTCAGCCAGGAAAGCCACTATTGGGGGCAGGGAAGCGACGTAATGTAACATTGACATTTGAGTGCTAAAAATGCTATGATTACGCTTGTTGAAGGACTAAAGTCAGGAGAGTAATAATGTCAATCAGAATACATAATTTCATGGGTCGTCTTGGATGGGAGATGCAGAAGAGATTTCCTATGTTATCAGCCAATATGTATCTCAAGCTCCAGTTCCTTACAAGAGCTAAGAGCCAGAAGAATTACATTAAGCTATTTAAAAAGGGTGAAGTACCACCGATGCCACTTGTTGTTAATCTTGAGACAATTAACAGATGTAACAGCAACTGTGCATTCTGTACAGCCAACAAGTACGCAGAGAAGCGTCCATATATGAGAATGGAAGAGGAACTCTTCTATAAGATTATTGATGAACTTGCTGAGTGGAACTACAAGGGACATCTTACATTGTATGGTAATAATGAACCTTGGCTTGATACAAGAATAGTTGAGTTTCATGAGTATTGTCGTAAGAAGTTGCCAGATACTTTTATCTTCATGTCAACTAATGGCCTTTTACTTGATATTGATAAGGTTAAGCAGGTTGTTCCATATGTTGATCAGCTCATTATCAACAACTATTGTGAAGATATGAAGCTGCATGACAATGTTAAGGAGATATACGACTATGTTAAGGCGCATCCGGATGAGTTTGAGGATGTCGAGATTCTTATTCAGATGAGATATGTCAAGGCTGTCCTTACTAATCGTGCAGGTTCAGCGCCTAACAAGATTGAGAATGTCAAGATTGTTAAGGAGACATGCCTGATGCCATATACAGATATATTCATCTTCCCTGATGGACGAATGGGTATATGCTGTTGCGATAACTTCGAAGTCACTACACTTGCGGATCTTAATAATACACATATACGTGATGCATGGAATAGTGAAGAGTACCAGCGTGTCAGAGAGTTAATAAGAGACGGCAGACAGAATTATCCATTCTGTAAGCACTGCGACTTCATCGATGCAGGACTTAGAATGGATACAGTCAACGCAGTGCTCAAGGGTGAGGATCCTAATGTTGCTGCAAGACAGTCAATGTTTGCTCAGAAGAAGAAGTAAGAAGTTGAATGCAACTCGCTATGCGGGTTGCATTTAGTTTATAGACAGGAATGTGATAGCACGGTGAACAATAGTAAGAATTATTCACAACTGAATAGATTAGGAAGATTCTTTCCATACATCGCTATCTGCATAGCGGTGATGCTAATAGAGATTTTTGTCTGCAACGCTTCATCGATTAAGTCACTTAATAATTCTGAGATAACAATATGTGAAGATGTTGTAACTTCTCAGGATGGTATCTACAAATGTGACACAATACATATAGGCGATTACGTTGAGAATGTAAGTATACACCTGAGTCTTACGAACTGTACCAGTGCGAATGCTTATGTGACTTTATCTGATGAAGGGGATTACTATGCTTATGATCTTCCTGAATACAGGATTGTACCTGAGGTTGAGAGTTCAGGCTATATAGATATTCATCCATATGGCAAGGTGAATGATATTGCTGTAACTGTCATTGTACCAGAGGGATCAGCAGCTACAATCGATAGTATCAGAGTTAATGTACGACGTCCTTTTAATATTAGCCTTATTCGGATTGTCATTATGCTTGCTATTGCTCTGTGGCTTAAGGCAATGTGGGTGAATCCTGCTCATAATGTCCTGGTATGCGACTGGAAGAGTGTCAAGGTACGAATTGCAGTGGTTGCTACGCTACTAATAATCTTTGGAATGATGAAGTGGCTTACAACCTCCAACGAGCTTATAGTCAGTTGTCCGTGGCCACATCATAAGCAGTATCAGGAACTGGCGCATATGCTGGACCAGGGAACTGTAAAGCTGACAGAACGTGCGGTTGATCCGGCACTTCTTGATAAGACTAATCCGTATGATACCAGTGCATTGATGATAGAAGGAATTCCATATAATATGGATTTCGCATATTATGACGGAAGTTACTATGTATACTTTGGAATTGTGCCAGAACTGTTATTCTATTATCCGTTTTACAAGCTTACGGGGCATGATCTTGCCAATTATCATGTGATGTGGTTTTTAGGCTGCATGATGGCTGTGGGTGTGTTCTTATGCGTGTGGCAATTACAGAAGAGATATTCTGACCAGAATGCCGGAGGGGGTCTTTCGCTGCTCCAGTACATGACTATTAGTATCTCGTTAGTATTTGTATCTACAAGTGTATATATGTGTGCAACTCCAGACATATATAACATACCTGTAATGATGGCAACAGGACTTACCTGGCTTGGAATTGGCCTGTGGCTGTGCGCGCTTAACAATGAAGATAGTAAGTGCGAGGATGAGCCTTCATCCAGAATGACAATCGTCTATCTGGCAGCAGGGTCAGCATGTATGGCAATGGTTGCAGGCTGCAGACCTCAGATGATTCTATATTCTGCAGTAGGCGTTCTATTTATTGTAAGAAAGATGATTTTTTCCAGAAAGAGAACTGGCAATCTGCTTGCAGTTGCTATTCCATATCTGCTGGTTGCAGTATTAGTATGCTGGTATAATTATGCAAGGTTTGGATCTGTTTTTGATTTTGGTGCGACTTACAGCATGACATCCAATGACATGAATCACAGAGGGTTCAATTTTGACAGATTGATGAGAGGACTGTACAGTTTCTTCTTTCAGCCTGCTGTCTATACCCATGACTTTCCATATATTACTTCATCTGTCATTGATTCGGCGTATATGGGGAAGAATCTGGTCGAGTTCACATATGGTGGTGCATTTGTGACCAACATATTTACTCTGGCAGTATTCGCACCTGTCTTTGGTCTTTGGAAAAGGATGAAGACTGACAGCAGAATAATATATACAGTTATGATGCTTGCTACAGTAATCATAGCAGTATTTGATGTGAATGGAGCAGGCATACTATATAGATATACATGTGACTGTATGCCGGGATTACTGATAGCATCGTTAATTATCTGGCTGATTTTTCTGTGTGATTCTGATAACAGAGAGCTAACTGTCCGCCTGCTTGCTGTAGTAGTAATGGCAGGATGGATTCTATCATTCTTAGTTCTGTTGGGACCAGGGGAGAGTACAAGTCTTAGAGAGAATAGTCCGGTACTATACGAGAGCATAAGAGCTTTATTCAGATTCTGAGGTAAAAGGGTGGAGTTATAATATGATTACGAATAACAATTCCAAATCGCTTAGAGGAATCGCAATACTAATTGTTCTGGCGAGTCATTTTGCAGGTTGGATGTATACGGAGCCGGTGTTCGCCACGGCTAAGAACTTTGTGTCAGCATTAGGACCATATGGAGTTGATATATTTTTTGCAGTATCCGGATATGGTCTGGTCAAGAGCGCCAATAATGCGATTATGACAACCGGAAAGAATCCAATAACAGTGTCATTTGTTGAGCGAAGGATAATGACAGTATACGTGCCATACCTTCTTATAATAGGAATACTTAACTGTATAGATGGAACCTTTGCGTCGGGACATGTAAGCACAGTTATCCACTATCTGCTTGGAACCAATTACTGGTTCATGTGTGTGCTTTTCATTCTGTATATTGCATTTATGCTTATTTGGAGGCTTGGACATCTGAGGTATATACTTATTTCTATTGTTGTTGTTGGACTTACAGCGTTCCTGTATCACATTAGAATGAGAGACTTCTGGGAGCTTTCCAATCTTGCTTTCCTGATTGGAATCTATGCAGCGGGCATAGAGAGCAGATGGCCGGATGTAATGTATAAAAAGAACGTAATCAAGGGACTTCTGCTGACAGGAATAACAGGTATGATTATCACCGGAGCAGGGCTATGGTATATAAGACTTGGTAATCCTGTTGGAGGATTTGCATGGAGAATGGCATTAGGTGTCTTCTTTACTCTGACTATAGTTGCATCTGGATATATGTTGCCTAATTCGAGATGGAAGATTGTAGGAACAATTGGCGACAATACGCTATTTATATATCTTTTGAATGCTCCACTGTTCTGGGCTCTGATATTTAGATTTGAGGAACTGGGATATGCATCAGCGGCAATTATTACTGGGCTTATCACAATTCTCAGTGGAGTTGTAATTGGATCAGTATATAGCTGGCTTATGAAGAAACTGGGAATAATAAAGAAGAATTAGAACAGAGTTGGGAGATAGATTGTGAGAAAGAGACTTGCAATTATGGCAACACTTCTTGTGGTGGCTATGGCTGCAACGGGATGTGGTAAGAACGCCGAAGTGACAGAAAGTACAACAAGTGAGGTTGTAGAGGAGACAGTCGTAGAGGAGACTGTAGAAGAGATATCTTCAGAAGAGACAATTGTTGAAGAGGTCGAAAGTACGACCGAAGAGGAGACTACAACAGAAGCGATTACAGAGACAGAACCAGAGGTAAAAACGGAGGAGACTGTGGTTGAGGCTGTAGCTGAGGTACCAACACCCACTCCAGAGGTAACAGAAGCGCCTGTTCCGGAGACACCAGCCCCAGCTGAACCTGAAGTCAATCCGGTTCCACCAGTTCAGACTCCTGTTGCGGCTCCAGCAGGTGTGATTATAATTGGCGACTCTCGATGTGTGCAGATGAGAGATGCTGTTGGTGGTGGCGGATGTACCTGGATCTGTGAGAATGGAAAGCGATACGAGTGGTTTGAGCAGGTTGCTATTCCGCGAGCTGATGCTGTGGTTGGCAAGGGAACTAAGGTTGTAATATGCATGGGTGTTAATGATACAGGGGATGCATCCAAGTATGCAGCACTCACTAATGCATTTGCTGCTAACTGGGCAGCAAGAGGCGCAAGAACTTACTATGTATCGGTCAATCCGGTACTCGAGAATCCGCATACAACAGAGGAATCTGTAGTTAACTTTAACAATACAATTATTGGTCAGTTAATGGGGGTAAGATGGATTGATACACATACATTTCTTCAGAGTTCTGGCTTCAAGATGACAGATGGCCTGCACTATGATAATGATACTAATGTCAAGATCTTCTATGCAATAATTGGAAGCTTATAAATTAAGAAAAGTTTTTTAATTCACAACATAAAGTATACAGTAATAAGCACATAATGACTGACAAGCCTGGCAGAGATATTCTCAATGGCATTAAGTTAAGAATGATGAAGAGAAGTTAGTATCGTTTTTTCGATATTAACTTCTCTTTTCTTTTTATGTTATAGTAATGATTTCATATGTGCAGGTTTTATAAGTACGACAAACAGACAAGAGAGTTCCCT
>JAZUGT010000058.1:0-21870 GCA_045641365.1 Lachnospiraceae bacterium | reverse complement strand
GTAGACTTACCACATCCTGAAGGTCCTACGAAAATGATGAATTCCTTATCTGCAATTTCAAGGTTGAAATCCTTAACAGCCTCAAAACCATTAGGATACTTCTTGCAGATGTTCTTTAATGATAAACTTGCCATTTTAATTATCCTCCTATATACATTGGGACCATACCCCGTCTCTATACACGAGTATATAATATTTATATGAACAACCATATAGGCAACTTGCTACAAATAAAATAGTTTTCTATACAATATGCCCATAATAAAAAAGAGAGGTTCTTACTGAACCTCTCCCGTTATCTTACTTCTATTCTATAGGATCAATGTCATCACTGACTCTTACGCTCTCCACATTGGCAATATCATTACTGTATACTACTAACTGATTCTTTCCTCTTCTCTTAGCTTCATAGAGCGCAACATCCGCAGCCTTATACAGACTCTGGAAATCCTTCGCATCTCTTGGGAATACTGCTCCACCAATACTTGCTGTTGCAGAATACTTTACATAGTCTCCCGCCCTGAACTGATGGAAGAAATTAGTAATTCGTACTCCCTCTCTCTCGAGCTGCTCATCCGATCTGATATTCTTAAGGAAGAGAACGAACTCGTCTCCACCAAGTCTACCGATTATATCTGATACTCTGAACTCGTTACGTAACTGATGACCAAGTGTTCTAAGTACCTCATCACCAAAAGCATGTCCCATTGTATCATTAATCTTCTTGAAGTTATCAACATCAAAAAGGAACATCAGACACTGTGAATCAGGATTCTCATCCATATATTCCTGAATCTTTCTCTCTGTTGCCATCTTATTATTGAGCTCTGTGAGAAGATCTGTATCCGCCTTGTCAGCAAGATCTTTATTCTCTTCACCATACTTCAGTCTGCTGATAATCTCTATAACTATTACAAGCACAAGGAACGAAATAATTGTAATTGCCAGTCCAATGATAAGACCTCTTGCGTTAGAAAGCTCACTGGACTTAACTGTTTCAACATACTTCTGGTTGATTATTATAACAAGCTGCCAGTCATTAATTCCAAGTGGTGCAATTGTAATTGTCTTATCCTCAGCATCCTTCTTTGCGCCGAATGTCATCTTGGTCATCTTCTCAGCACGTACCTTAATCTGAGGAACTGTAAGCTGAGTAAGAGTAACATCCTTATCTGAGAGATTATCAAAAAGGTTGGCTCCTGAATTGAAATATCCAGTCGTTCCTACCGTCTTCATCATCGTTCCATCACTGGACATAATTGCGAATCCTACGCTTCCACCATATTCCTTGGTTGGAAGAAGCTTCTCAAGATCTGTAGGTCTCACATACATATAGATATGACCACGAATCCTTCCTTCTACCATCAGAGGTGTATAGCTTATAATAGCAGCTTCACCAGTAATTGCATCATCATCTACGTAGACAAATCCAGTATCAAAATTGTTATTGTAATACTCTGCCCTTTCAAGGGAAATCTCTTCTCCAGTATTAGTCACACCAATTCCGACAGAATCAACAATTGCCACAAGATACACATTGTCAACATTCTTCTTGAGTGTGGCTGCGCAGTTAGCCCATACATCCTTATCTGTAACACTCTCCTGCTCGACAATTGATGCGGCACCTATACTTACGCTTCCGATAGAATTGAGCGCATCACTGAGTGTATTGGCATACACACCCGTCTCAGTAGTCAGTCTTCTATTAATTGACTCCTGGGCTGTACTGTTACTAACAGATGAAAACTTACTAACAAGAATTATTACAACTGCAACCAGAATTGCAATCGGTACACCCCATTGTAGCAGTATTCCCTTATTCGGATTTTTTACCTTCTTCTTTGACATCTTCTTCACCCCGATCCTCTGTAACAGGATCTAACTTATCAAAAATTATCTTCCAGATCATACTGCAAAGATATGCAGGACCTGAAACCCCTAATAATAATAATAGTGGTGCAGCCTTTATTCCCCAGGATGTTGAAATAATCAATGCGAAAGGAGCAGCCGTAATCACTACAAATGCAACTGTATAAGGTAAATTCGCAATTGCAAGAAGCAGTGAATTCTTCAATGTATTAATTGTGGTATTGGAAAAATGAGAAAGCATCGGATAGACAAATACCATCTCTGCAATAACAACAACGCATACCACAACAGTTGCAAGGTATGCAACCTTAGGTATACCATCCACAGCGCCGGTCATCATTATATAGACATCACCAGCCAAAACCAGAATAACTAACAAATTAAGCAACCAAATTGTTGTTGCCTGCTTAAAATTCAGCCGAAAGGACTTTAAAAAATCCTTCCAGATATAGGACTCCTCATTCTTGACCATCTTGACTGTTACATAGTACACAGCAGTCCATGAAGCTCCTATAGTTATTATCGGTAAAGAACAGACAATAAATAACAAATTAAGTATTATTACGTCTGCCATTTTATTAAGAAATATCATTAACGGATTGTCTGGTCTAAACATATTCGCAATCTACTTCCAATCTAGTATACCTTATAAAAGTATATCTCTTTTTGACCACTTTTGGCAATACCCTTCTTGAATTCAATCCTCTGTCGTTATACAGAAAATTCAATTCGCATAGGCGTATATATAATGCCATCTGCCCTCATCTGTACACCTGTATCTTCAAATCCGAGAGTATGATAGAACTCCGTCGCATAAGGCGATGAATTTACGGTCATTGACGAGTATAATGACTCTTTTGACAGATAATCGACAGCATATTCTATAAGAGCAGAACCTATTCCCTTCATATGGTACCCTGGCTCAACAAAGAGTAATGAAATATGATTACCACCCCTTAGTGAAATTATTCCGATAATTCCATCCTCTGAGACGGCAACAAATAACTTATAATTACCTGCTAAAAACATCTTCTTAAGCATAGGATCCGTAACAAATCGTGCAAATTCGTCAGTACCCTGCTTACCATACTCCGGTGCTTCATACTTAAGAAAGACTTTAAATGCCAGATTCATTGCATGATCCCACTCTGACGCCTGCGCTTCACGAATCTCATATTCACATCCATCTTTCGTTAACCTTAGCATATTCGCCTCCGAGTAACTCTATCCGAAGTATCTGTTCATAAACCCACTTATTGTATTCCAAAAATCATTAAAGTAATCTGTGAATGACTTCTTCATATTCTGCTTAACAGCTTCAGTTGCAGACTCAATTACCTGCTCCTCAATAATATCGAGTGCCTCGCTAGTCGTTCCATCAAGCTTACCGTCCACCTTGTCGTATACATCATCAACAATATCAATAAGCGTATCCTTATCAATGTTCATCTTGTTGATTGTATTCATAACACCTACAATCTTCTCTGTTTCCTTTTCTGTTAATTCAACATCATACTTTTTACTTGCTTCTTCAAGAGCCTTTCTTACGTCTTCCTCTGAATCAAGATCATTGTTCTTAAGCTCATCCTTGACTATTTCAAGCATCTTGTCATAATCTCTCTTATTCTCTGCTGAAGCGTAAGTAGCAGGAACAACTGCAACTACCGCTGTAAGAACAGCAGTAAATATAACTGCCTCAATATTGAATCTTCTAAACATGCTTTTTAATCCACTCATTAACATCTTCCATCACCTTTTCTTTTCCTATTTCATTATGAAGCTCATGTCTGTAGCCATCATATTCTATAGCTTCAACATCCTTTATTCCTAGGCCCTTGTACTGATCTACAACTGCTCTGACGGCCTGTCCATAATCACCACAAGGGTCTTCCATTCCATAGATAAATAATACCGGCAGATCCTTGGGAATTCTCTCAAGAAGACTTCTGTCATGCAATCTGAGTAATAACGACTTAAGTGTAGAGAATCCATTAAGTGTAAAGATGAAGCCACATAATGGATCTGCAATATATCGATTTACCATCTCAACATCCCTTGTAAGCCAGTCAAACTCCGTTCTCTTATTATCGATTCTCTTGCAATAGCTCCCGAATGCCATATTATTCATGAACCTGCTTACATGACGCGATCCCTTGAACATTGTCAGTACACCAAGGATAGCTCCCATGGCATATATTGTTGGCTTAGGCATCATAAGCGTTCCACATATTACAGCACCCTGAACACCAGAGCCATACTTTGTAAGATAGTTTCTTGTTATCAGAGATCCCATGCTGTGTCCATATATGAAGATTGGTAAAGACGGATACTCTGACTGTATTGTCTTCTTAAGTCTGTGAACATCCCTTACGACCACTGTTGCCGGATCCTGCTTGCATATATATCCCCTGATACTGTCTTTTGATGATTCGCCATGTCCAAGATGGTCATTTCCCGTAACTATGAAGCCCTGGCTACAGAAAAACTCTGCAACATGCTCATAACGTCCGATGTACTCTGCCATACCATGTACAAGCACAATTATGCCTATTGGATCACCTTCCGGAATCCACTTCACTGCATGTATCTTGCTCTTGCTATCTCTTGAATCATAGAAAAAATCGTTTCTGACCATATTAGTCCCTTCCTCATTGCCATAATCTCTATAAAATAATGCAAAGAGAGAAGTTAACCTTTCAGATAGCTTCTCTCATGATTATTCTTATTTAATCGCTTCCATTAGCAAATCTCTGCACCTGAAGGCATATCTTTTTCCGGTGAAAGAAGTGCAAGATTGCCATCAGCATCCTCTGCACACAGAAGCATACCCTCTGAAACTACTCCTGCAAGCGTTGCTGGCTTGAGATTGGTAAGTACCATTACCTTCTTGCCCACCATCTCTTCTGCAGAATAGTCCTGCTTAATTCCAGATACAATCTGCTTAACTTCAGACCCAATCTGAACCTGCGAACAGAGTAACTTCTTAGACTTTGGAACTTCTTCACACTTTATGATCTTACCTACTCTGAACTGCAGCTTATCAAAGTCACCATATTCAATCTCTGGCTTCTTCTCAATATCAATAACTGGCTCTTCTGATTCCTCAGAAGTGATGCCGTTCTCTCTCTCATATTCCGCCTTCTGAGCTGCCTGAATCTCTCCAACCTTAGCCATTACTTCTTCAATATCCTGTCTTGCAAATAGAATCTGTGGCTTATCAGTAACCTTATCACCTGAAGCATAGAGGCCGAACTTATTAAGATCTGCATACTCTCTCTTAACGCTGTTCATCTGTTCCAGAATTCTGTCAGCAGTCTCTGGCATAAATGGAATGAGAAGATTAGCACCTATACAGATTGACTCTGTAAGGTTATACATTACTTCCTTGAGTCTGTCTGCGGAAGCCTCATCCTTGGCAAGTACCCATGGCTCTGTCTCATCAATATACTTATTACATCTTCTAAACAGTGTAAATACTTCGCTAACGGCGTCCGCAACTCTCATATCATTCATACGTGCGGTAACCTTATCTCTGGTTGACATAACAACACTCTTCAGATCTTCGTCAACATCGCCAGTCACACCTGTTGATGTTACAACACCGCCAAAATCCATGTTGCTCATTGATATTGTTCTGTTAACAAGATTACCAAGAATATTAGCAAGCTCTGAATTAAATCTCTCTACAACAAGCTCCCATGTGATTGTTCCATCACTCTCATATGGCATCTCGTGAAGAACAAAGTATCTTACAGCATCTACTCCAAACAGGCCAATCAGATCATCCGCGTAGATTACGTTACCACGAGACTTGCTCATCTTCTCGCCGCCCTGTAAAAGCCATGGATGTCCGAAAACGTGCTTTGGAAGTGGCTCTCCAAGTGCAAAGAGGAATATTGGCCAGTAAATTGTATGGAATCTGACAATATCCTTACCAATAAGATGAAGGTCAGCTGGCCATAACTTTTTGTACTGATCTGAACTATTACCATCTGCATCGTATCCGATACCTGTAATATAGTTTGTTAATGCATCAAGCCATACATACACTACATGATTATCATCAAAGTCTACTGGTATACCCCACTTAAAGGATGTACGTGAAACACAGAGATCCTGAAGTCCTGGAAGAAGGAAGTTATTCATCATCTCATTCTTACGCGAAACAGGCTGTATAAATTCAGGATGTGTATTAATATGCTCAATAAGTCTGTCAGCATACTTGCTCATCTTGAAGAAGTAAGCTTCCTCCTTAGCTGGCTTAACATCACGACCACAGTCAGGACACTTACCATCAACTAACTGAGACTCTGTCCAGAACGACTCACAAGGTGTACAATACATTCCTTCATATGCACCCTTATATATATCTCCCTGCTCATAGAGCTTCTTAAAAATCTTCTGAACCTGCTTCTCATGTGGTACGTCTGTTGTTCTGATAAACTTATCATAAGATACATTAATGCTATCGCAGATATCCTGAATAATTCCTGCTACACCATCTACAAATTCCTTTGGTGTGATTCCAGCAGCTGCCGCCTTCTCTTCAATCTTCTGACCATGTTCGTCAGTACCAGTCTGGAAGAACACATCATATCCTTCCTGTCTCTTATGTCTTGCAATTGCGTCAGCCATTACTATCTCATAGGAATTACCAATATGTGGCTTACCAGATGTATAAGCAATCGCTGTTGTCAAATAATACTTTTCGCTCATCTATATTACCTCCACACGAATTATTCGCTCATTATGTCAACCAGTCCTCTGCCGTTGTTCTCAATATCTCCTGGAAAAACAGCGCTTCCTGCAACAATCACATTGGCACCTGCATCCAGAACCATCTTAAGATTACTGCTTCTTATTCCGCCATCAACCTCAAGATTAATATCACGTCCCGACTGGGTAATCATCTCTCTTACTCTTCTGATTCGGTCTGTCGATTCTTCAATATATGCCTGTCCGCCCATTCCTGGCTGAACACTCATAATTAGAATCATATCTACCTTATCGATATATTCATTAAGAACTTCAACATCTGTATCAGGATTAATCGAAAGACCTACCCTGCATCCACATTCACGTATCTTATCAAGTGCCCCGCTCACATCGTCACTCGCCTCAACATGAATCGTAATCCCATTACTTCCAAGCTTCGCAAATGTCTCTATATAACGTATTGGATCACAAATCATAAGATGCGTATCAAAGAACATCTCTGTACACTTACGAATACTCTCCTGAACAGTCATGCCAAAGCTTATGGCTGGTACAAACATACCATCCATTACATCGATATGAAGCCACTTTGCGCCACCCGCTTCAGCCTTCTTGATGTCCTCTTCAAGATGACAGAAATCTGCAGCTAAAATTGATGGTGATAAAATATTTTCTCTCATTCTCTCTAAACCCTTAATATCTACTAGTGCCTGTATGCCTCTCTTAGCATGGCAATTTCTCTGGCATATCCATCCATCTCGTTTGGTGTCTCCAGATAAAATGGCAGCTTATACAGCTTCTCATGATTAATTACTCTTGCAAGGGCTTCCATTCCAATATATCCCTCACCAATCTTCTCATGTCTGTCCTTATGAGCTCCCAATGGATTCTTACTGTCATTAAGATGAATAGCTTTAAGTCTGTCCAGACCAATTATATCATCGAACCTTGATATTACGCCATCCAAATCACCTACAATATCATATCCTCCATCCCAGATATGACATGTATCCATACACACGCCAACATGCTCCGGATGTTCGACTCTGTCTATTATCTCTCTAATCTCTTCAAAGGTAGCACCAACTTCACTTCCCTTGCCTGCCATTGTTTCAAGTAAAATGGTGGTCGTCTGACCAGGTGTGATTACCTTATTAAGTGTGTTAACGATAAAATCTATTCCTTTTTCCACTCCCTGACCAACATGTGATCCTGGATGAAAATTGTAACAGCTGCCAGGTGTATACTCCATACGCTTCATATCATCAATAAATGTATCAAGCGCAAACTGGCGGACCTTCTCATCTGCAGAACAGGCGTTAAGTGTATATGGAGCATGCGCAAGAATGCTCACTATATCGTTGTCATTTGAATACTTTATGAAACTGTTAATATCTTCTTCATCGATTGGCTTAGCCTTTCCACCTCTTGGATTACGCGTGAAGAACTGAAATGTATTGGCATTAATTGATACTGCATCCTTGGCCATTGCGGCATAGCCTGCTGACGATGATAAGTGACAGCCTATTCTTAACATACACCCTCCTGGAGTTAACCGATCCCGTCTGTTCTAAGCTTCTTCTCAAGCCTCGTTACTCCTACAGACATAAGTGATACTACTATGAGGTATATAAGCGCTGCTGCCAAAAGTGGCATCAGTGGCTCATATGTCTGGCTTCTAATTACATTGGCTCCGTGAGTAATATCTGTAAGTGCGATATATCCACAGATTGAAGTCTCCTTCAAAAGTGTTATAAACTCATTGGCCAGAGCAGGCAATACATTACGAAATGCCTGTGGAAGAACAATAAGTCTCATTGTCTGTATATATGTAAGTCCCAGGCTTCTTCCTGCTGCCATCTGTCCTCTGTCAACAGACATAATTCCTGATCTGACAATCTCTGCAACATAAGCACCAGAATTGATACCAAAGGAAAGGATAGCAACAAATCTCTTGCTTACATCAGGACTTGTAAATATTACATAATACATGATAAGTAACTGGATCATCACAGGCGTTCCTCTGATGATTGTCAGATATATTCTGCATAATAGGTCTGCCACAGTGAGAACTATTCCCTTACTGTTACCACTTCTATCAGCTGTTGCCCTTATTATGGCTACTATGAAGCCGAGTGCAACACCCAGTGCGATTGCGCAGATAGTAACTATGAAGGTTGTGCTTAATCCTTCAGTAATATATCTCCATCTCTCATCTGCGATAAAATTAGTATAAAACTTCTCTTGAAACTGCCCCATGTATTCCTCCAGTAATGCTACATAGAATCAAAAGAGACTGCAAGCATCTGCAGTCTCTGACATATCAAAGTGATTACTTACGAACTATGACTACCTGTGTTGCTGTTGTATAAGGTGTTGAGAAATCAACACTCTTGAGTCTGTCTTCTGTTATTGTCATTCCGGCAACACCCATATCAGCCTTACCACTTGTTACTGCGTTGATAATAGAATCAAATTCCATATCTTCAATTACTAACTCATATCCAAGCTTATCGCAAAGTGCCTGTGCCATCTCAGCATCGATACCAACTACTTTCTGATTAGCGTAGAACTCATATGGCTCAAATGCTGCATTAGTTGCCATTGTGAGTGTACCATTGCTTCTGTCAACACCTTCTGGTGAAACATAAGGACATGTACCCTTTGTATCATCTCCGATGTAGTTAGCTGTAATCTGCTCAAGTGTACCGTCTGCCTTGAGCTCCTCTAATGCACCATTGATTGCTGCTGTAAGATCAGCCTTATCCTTGCTGAGACAGATTGCATATTCCTCAATTGCAAACTCTTCATCAAGAATTGTAAGCTCGCTATTCTTAGCTACAAATGCCTTTGCAGGCTGCTCATCGATGATTACACAATCAACCTTGCCCTGCTTAAGTGCCTGAATCGCATCAGCACCCTTATTAAATCTCTCAATCTTTGATCCTTCAGCTTCATAGTCACTTGCGTAGATATCACCAGTCGTACCAAGCTGAACACCTATTGTCTTACCTGGAAGATCATCAACAGAGAAAACTGTATTCTCTACAGGTGCTGCACTTCCGCAGGCAACCATTCCCATAGCCATAATTACTGCTACTGCACTTACTAATAATTTTTTCATTATTCCTACCCTCTTTCTGCTACTTCTACTACAATATTACTATTCTATCACTTAATCCTTATAAATCAAACATTTATTGATGATTAAGAAGATAAGCATATACATCTCGCTTGGATATTCCCCTGTCCTTAGCTACTAATTTCATCGCTTCCTTATGGTCTATACCCTCTGATTCGTATCTGCTCATATGCTCCTCGATAGATATTTCTTCAAAAGTCTCCTGTCGCTCCTTCTCCTGCTCCTTAAAGCTCTTGCCCTCGATAACCAGTACATATTCTCCTCTTGGGTCTTCGCTCTCATAATAACTGATTGCACTTGTTAGAGTCATTCTCATTACTGTCTCGAACTTCTTGGTCAGCTCTCTGCATATGCTAATTCGTCTGTCACCTAAGGTATCATACAGTTCAGACAGTGTACCCTTCAGATGATGTGGTGCCTCGTAGATAATTATGGTTCTTGACTCATCCACAAGATCATTAAGTACTCTTTTTCGCTCCTTTTTATCCGCAGGAAGAAATGCTTCGAAGCAGAATCTTCTTGTCGGAAGACCAGACAATGTCAACGCAACAATTAAAGCCGCAGGTCCTGGAAGCGATGTCACGGGTATATGTTCACTTAAGCACATATCAACAAGTACTTCACCCGGATCAGATATTCCTGGAGTACCGGCATCAGTGATTAGTGCAATATTCATGCCAGATAACAGCTTTCCAACAAGTACCCTGGCCTTATCAACCTTGTTATACTCATGATAACTCGTCATAGGTGTATCAATATTAAAATGATTGAGCAACTTAATTGAATTACGAGTATCCTCTGCCGCAATCAGGTCAACACTGCTAAGTGTCTCAATTATTCTCGGCGACATGTCACCAAGGTTTCCTATCGGAGTTGCACACAGATAGAGCGTTCCTGTCATTTTTTCTCCTTAACGATCCTCTTCCTTCCCATAACAAAAGGAAAAAGTCTGTTTATTCCTTCTATAACTACTATTGTCATAATGAAGACAAGAACAACTGTTGAGCATAAGAACAGCAGCTGACTATCTGTCTTACATATTTCAATTACTTTCATTGATATCACAAGTGATGCCCACAGAATGTAATAATCAAGATGTGATGCCATCACAATAAGTGAGTTCTTACCGTAGTACTTAATGACTCTGCTTGAAGGGATTCCCTTACACAGGAGAATCAGTCCATAGCTGCCAAGGAAAGCCGCCAGATAATACAGTCCTGCATTTCCAAGTATGATATTGTGAAGATCTACACATCCATTCATCATACATATTGGATATACAATCGCAAGAAATGTGGTTCCAGCTATAATCATAAGCATCCGCTCTTTGATACCTGGATTAATATATCTTCTGATAAATTCGGCCATTTTTCCCGAATCATTACTGTCGCTGTCCGCCTTAGCAAGCAGGATTCTCTGAACAATGCATCCCACTGCTGTAAAAGGCAGGGCAACTGCTGCCCTTACAAATGTTCTAAAGAAATTAACCACGGACTGAACAACAATTGACTCCGCATTGGCAAAAGAAATCTCATCTAACTTTATCTTACAGAAATATGCGATTATCGTAATCACAACAACTGCAGCACATGTAAGCGGTACAGACAGACGACGTCTTAAGAGAATGTAGTAGACCTGAGTTAAGAATAACGCAGGCAGAAACCACAATACTGACTTACCGTAGAATGTTACCGACGATATAATATTGCTGATAAAGGTATTGTAATCGATTTTATCCAGATACAGATTTCCTATATCAAGAACAAAGTAGCTTAGTGAAAACCAGAAATACGGTACAAGAATTCCCCTGGCTTTATGCCTGATAATTGAAGATAAGTCTTCAAACCTGTCTTCCTTCATGCCCATCATTATTCCTGACAGTACGAAGAATACCGGCATATGATAGCAGGATATCCATATTCTGAGCGGACCTGGAACGTAATTGATGTGTCCAAGTACCACCAGAAATATACCTATTCCTTTGACCATGTCTGGATAATCCAGTCTCTTGCTTTCCATTTATCTTCAGTCCTGTTCCTTTTTTCCGTATATCTCAAGAATCTCATCTGTATAGATTCCTGGTTCATTATATACAACAAGTGGTTTCTCTATTGTAATTCGTGACTTGGCGCCCCTCTTTGCCTCAATAAGAACCATATTAGGCTCCTTATCTGCAAATGGATGAACTAACCGCATCCTCTTGGGTTCCAGTCTGTACTTTGTAAGCGTGACAATAATCTCAGCCAGCCTGAATGGACGATGCACCATATAGAAGTTACCACCTGGCTTAAGTACGGATGATGCCGCACTTATTACATCCTCAAGACTACATAGAATCTCATGCCTTGCTATTGTAACGCTGTCGGTCTCATTCTTTATTCCATGGCGCTCAATCATATATGGCGGATTACATGTCACAACGTCCATACTTGCCTTGGAAAAATTGGATGATATTTCCTTAATATCACCCTCTACAATACTTATACGCTCTTCCAATCTATTGAGTCTGACACTTCTTCTTGCCAGATCCACTGACTGTTGCTGTATCTCCAGACCATATATATGTTCTGCCTCTGTCCTGGCCGCTAAGAGTATCGGAATAATTCCAGGTCCAGTCCCCAGATCAAGAACTTTGTCACTACTTTTGGCCTTTGCGAAAGCTGATAGCAGCACCGCATCTATCCCAAAGCAGAACAGATCTGGATTCTGTATTATCCTGTATCCCTTGCGCTGGAGATCATCTATTCTCTCGCCATCATTAATTAATACGCCGTCTATTTCTTCCATGCTTATACACTACACCCGTCAGTTATATGCATACTACGATAAATGGGAGTACCTCTATGGTGCTCCCATAATATTATTTATTAATTGTCATCAAGACCTTTCGTCTTATCCTGTCTCTCCAGCTTCTCAAGCTCTTTCATCTCTTCCTTGCTAAGCTGCTTTTCCTTCTTATGTCTTCTCTTGAATCTGAGATCCTCGGCCTTATATTCGTGAATCTCCTTCTCATCGCCATTCTCAACGACAACCTTGACTAACTGTCTTAAGACGTTAACATTGGAAACCTCACCCTTAAGACCATCCGCTGTTGTTACATAGTCACCAACGTTAGGCAGCTTTCTGTTGAGTTCCTCGTATGTATCTTCTTCGTGCTTAAGACAGCACATAAGTCTTCCACACACACCTGATATCTTTGTAGGATTAAGTGAGAGATTCTGCTCCTTCGCCATCTTAATAGATACAGGGATGAAGTCAGACTGATGTGTATGACAGCATAGAGGTCTGCCACAGATACCAATTCCACCTCTTATCTTGGTCTCATCTCTGACACCAATCTGTCTTAATTCAATTCTTGTCTTGAATACAGATGCAAGATCCTTAACTAACTCTCTAAAGTCTATACGGCCATCTGCCGTGAAGTAGAAAAGTACTTTATTATTGTCGAAGGTATACTCTGCATCAATAAGCTTCATCTCAAGACCACGATTGTGAATCTTCTCAAGACAGATCTTAAACGCCTCCTTCTCCTTTTCCTTATTCTTCTTCTCCTGCTCATCATCCTTCTGAGTTGCTACACGAAGGACTGTCTTAAGTGGAGCTACGACCTTATCATCCTCTACTTCCTTAGGATCTCCAACTACTGTTCCATACTCTATTCCGCGAGCTGTCTCAACAATTACATGATCACCCTTTTTAATCTCTAGATCTTTTGGATCAAAAAAGTATATCTTCCCCGCAGTTCTAAAACGTACACCTATTACCTTTTTCATCTATAAACCTCCATATAGATATCTGTAATATCTATCTTAACTATTGTCCTTAATTGTCAGAAGCAAAAGCTCCATTGTCAGATCAAAGCTTACATTAGCAGACAGTCTGCTCTTCGCAGTATCAAGGGCTGCAAGAATATCTTCAATCCCTTCATATGTTGTCTTGGATGCCGCCTTCTTGATGTTCTTAAACTCTTCCCTGAATACAAGATGATTAGCATCATTGGTTGCCTTGAAGATCAGCTCATCTCTATACCAGATGGCAAGAATATCAAGAAAGTCATTAATCTCAAGCTTATATTCATTCATGCGCTTTATTGTCAGCGCAATCTCATTGATGTCCATCTCATCGATATGACGAAGAAGCGTTATTGCATCATCCTTAATCTTATCGAACTCTTCCGAGCGCGCAAGAATCTTGGCCTTTCCAATATTACCTCTTGCAAAGGCAGCACATATCTCTGCTCTGTAATCAGGTATCTTCTCCTCTTCCATGAGAAACTTTTTAACAAGTCTGTCGCTCACTGGCTTCATATTAAGGCACACACATCTACTCTGAATTGTAGGAAGCAGCGCGCTTACATTATCAGTAAGAAGGATGAATACAACATATGCCGGTGGCTCTTCAAGAGTCTTCAGAAGCGCATTCTGGGCCTGTGGTGTCATCTTCTCTGATTCGCTGATTATATATACTTTTCTCTTACTTGAATATGGCTTAACTGCAACAGAAGATGTTATCTGTCCTCTGATATCATCTACTGATATTGTGTTAGGCTTCTCATGTGTAAGATATATTATATCCGGCTGATTGTGTGTAATAGCCTGTCTGCATGAATGGCAGTCATTACAAGGCTCAAAGCTGTCTTCGTTCTCGCACTGCAATGCCATCGCAAAGACATTAGCTACAAATTCCTTTCCACAATATCTCTCTCCATTAATGATATATGCATGTGACACCTTATCCTGCGATATTGCCTGCGTAAGATGCTGCACTATCATATCCTGACCAATTATGTCTGAAAAATAAGCCATAACCTCTCCAATCCGGGAAATCCATTTCCCATAATCTATTAACCTCTACGTAAATATGTCTAAGAGCAAACCCCTAATCTCACCTATTTTACTTAGTATCGACATATTATCCTGCTCATCCTTCATGAGCTCCTGAGCAAGTTCATCAAGATTCTCATCGACAAGCCTGATTATACCATATACCCTGTGCCTTCCTCTTCTGTCAAGAAAGTTCTCACGGGAGAACTCATGTGAACGGGATACAATCTCATTCATAAAGTCCTTGATTAGCATACGGTACTTTCTCATATCCTTGATATCACGATGCTTTGCTAACTTATCACCCTGCCTGGTAATCTCTTCCATCATCCCAGTCAGTCTGGTCTGCAGCTCAGACTCCTCTATCTGACTGGCCAGTGTGAACTTGAAGGAACCATCACCCTGATTGACCTCCTTCGTCACCTCAGTCTGCACCACCGGAGTCATCTGATTAACTTTAATATCCATACATTATTCTCCACATTTAAAAGCCATAATCTACAGATTATTCAAGATGAATTCGACTATTTCAGCTTTACAGGAATCAAGATCGTCATTATAGAATCTGTTCTCAACTCCTGCCTGTGCAAGCCTCTCCTCGCTAAAATCTCTGGAATCTGCAAGATATCTCCTGCACATCTCTTCATACTTCGGACTTGTCTGCTTCATCTCACGGCTAAGTGCCCGCCCAAGTCGAATTCCATCATCTAACTCTATATATATCGGAATCACAGTATCTTTTCCATAATACTCACGTGTTGAAACAAATGATTCCGGAGTTCCTATAATCAGATAGTCATTCTTATCAAGATTGACCTGATCATCATCTACTGTAAAATAATGCCATACTCCGTGCACTGTATCATATGATCTCTTCTCTATAATCTGACCTTTTGATTCCAGTTCCTTAAGACCATTCTCATCAGTGAAAAAATACTGAACACCATTCTCTTCATTTTCACGAATTGGTCTGGTTGTGTATGGAACTATTTTTTTTAAGTTAATGCTTTTATCAAGTAAAAGTTCTCTATAAATAGTATCTTTGCCAGATGCACTCTTACCCATTATGCAGAAAATCTTACCCACATAACCTCCACCGCTTCAAAGCGTAATTACCTCAAAGCCATATACTTATTCTATTCCCACTTTATTCCAGTCGGACGTCCTATGAAAGAATCAACTTCGATAAGACTTTGTGCAAGCTTGTCCCACTTATCCATCGAATCCTTATACGTTACAACTATGCAGATACAACGACTGCTTAATACATATGATTCAATTCCATATTCCTCTCGCAGTCTTCTTGCAAGCGAGTCCGCTTCTATATCTGAATTGACAGTAGATACAATCACTCTGCACGGGTCAAGAGATTCTATTCCAGGATAGCCTGCAAAATCATCATAAGACAGAATCTGAAGATGTTCTAACATTCCTGTGCGAAGTAAGAATTCCATCCTGTAAGAGAAGAAATCCTCCCACATACGCTCTCCCTGGTCCTGATACTCGAGATATGTCTTAACAACCTCTTCCTGTAACATTCTTGATGGAGAATCTGTCTGAAACATTCTTAGATACTTTTCAATATAATTTATGTCAACCAACTTGTCTCTGACATGTAGTACACCAGTCTGACTATACGCTGGTATCGTCGAATCAGTTCTATGAATTACAATGTCAGCTCCCTGGCTTATTGCACTTAATGGCAATCTGTCATTAAGAGAAAAGTGAGCTCCATAGGTCTCATCAACAATTAATGGAATCTCTCTCTTATTGCATATACTTGCAATAGCTCTTATATCAGACACCACACCTGCTTCTGTTGGACATGTTATTATCACTGCCGACACAGGCTTTTCGTCTGATTCCATCAGAGCCCGCTCTATTTCGATATGACTGATTGCTCCATGCACTCCGTACTGTGTGACAGTATCCGGCTCTATATACGTTGCATCGAGGTGTCTTATCTCCATTGCATCCTGAACAGACTTGGAACAGTTACCTGATACAACCACATGACTTCCATCCTGTGTTACTGCAAAGACAGAGGCTAATATACCAGATGTACATCCATTTACAAGAAAGTACGCATTACTGCTACCGTATATCTTCTCTATATTCTTCGTTGTAATCTCAATCTGTCCGTTGGCTATATTCTCATCCATTACCAGCACTCTTTCCTTCATATAAGGCAAAAGCTATTCTTCTGACTCGATATCCTCATCCACTTCCTGAATATCCGCATCCTGAACAAGAGCAGGATCTGGAAGTAGTGGATATGCCTCATAATAGCATACTACTGGAAAGTTCTCTGTCATATAATCATAGATTGTCGCAGCAGATGCATATGGGAGATTAACACATCCGTGTGATCCACTTGTCAGATAGATTAATCCGCCAAACTCACTTCTCCAGGTTGCATCATGCATACCTACATTACCATTAAATGGCATCCAGTAGTGTACATGCGATTCGTATGTTGCTCCTCTCAGAGTTGCTTCCTTTTCCTTATATGTAATTCCATATATTCCTTCGGGTGTACTATTGCCGTTAATTACATTGCCTGACACGAAATCTGTCTCAAACTCAATCTCCCCATCAATATACAGCCATAGATGCTGCTTGGAAAGATCAATCTCAACATATGAATCACCTACATCATTCTGGCCGTGTACATATCCGGAATATGTATATATTGGCTCGCGATTACCCACTGTTCCGGCAATCACTGCATCAATCATATCCTTAGTCGTGTCACCAGTCGCTGTCTTCCATCCATAACCGCCACGAGTAATCTCCCTGACCTGACCGTCATTGCACATAAACTGCATCTTTCTTCCAAAGGTATCATTCTCGTATGCTCTGTTGGCAACGAAGTTCTTTACTGCATCTTCATCAATTACAAGATCCGTTCCCTCGAAAGATATCCAGTCTCTTACAATACTATTATCTACTCTGACTTCTGCTCCGTTCCAATCATAGATAATATCAGCTGACATACACCTGTTTGCTGCATCAAGTGTTCGAAGAAGCACTTCACTGTCTGCAAGAATGTCTGCATGCTCATAACAGTCGGAATCCTTAAGATTAATCTCTATCTGGGTATCGTCCAGGGTCAGACTTCTAAGTCTGTCCTTAATGGCAATAATTGTCGCATCAACGTCAGCAGCCGTTCCATTCACATCCGGTACGATGGAATACTTTCCTGTCGAATCATCAAATTCTCCAATGAAAGCATTAACCGGACTAACATAGTTAGCACTTCCATATATTGGGAAGCTGCTAATACAGCTTCTTAGCTTGTCCTCATCATATGTAATCTGAAGATCCACTGGAAGACTATTGTCCACAAACAGATACTTTGGCCATGCTAATGCACCTCTGTAATCTGTTGCTGCCATCAGCTTGTCCTCATCAACAACATACGCCATATCAGCATCGTGCGAATTGAAGACATACTCTTCTGCCTCAGCTCCAACCAGAATAAAGTCAACTGTCATATCTTTGTTAACAAGACTTTCACGTACAGCCACCTTGCTTCTTAAGCCTACACCTGCTCCGTCGAGCCTGGTCCGGAAAAAGTAATGACTTCCAAAAAACCATATTCCCAGGGCATATACTGCTGCCAGAGCTATCACTACCAGCACAGCAATCAGAATAGGCCTGTTGTTTCCACTTTTAGCCTTCACTACTTCAATGCTTGGATCATCTATATCTATTACTTCACCATTAGGTAATGTAATATTTCCTGCCTGAATATGCGATGGATTATCGTTATTCACATTATTCTCCTCAGATGCGCAAAGGTATTCCCCAATACAAAGTGCGCACACATAGTTATAATACCACATTTTTAGTTCATTTTCATAATTAAAAAAAATAGATGGCATTGGCCATCTATTTGACTTTTGTTTTGATTGTCTGTAAAGAATGCAGTCCTCACAGACTTTTTATGTAACTATGCAGCTACCTGTTCGATAGAACAATCTACATTGGTAAATTCATTGACCTTATCAACTGTTCTCATGGCCAGCGTTCTCTGCATTCTGTATGCAAGCGACTTTCTGTCAGCTGGGAGAATTACCATAGAACCATCGATTGGATTCCAACCTCCGAAGATTCGTCCATCGGCTAAAATTATGATGTAATTCATAAAAACACCTCCTCTACTACTTCTATGCGCTTTAATGATTACAAGCGTAGTGTAGTACTAAAGGCGAAAAAATGCTATGGATGTATTTTACGAAAAATTTTGCACTATAATTCTAAACCGACATCAATTTGTATATTTGCCACAACTTTAAGTTGGCTAATTTGTCAATATTGCACAATTTATCCGAGAATGGCCTTATCAGAGGTAAATTCCTGACCACTTACCTTCTCGAACTGATGTAATAAATCCTCTACTGTAAGGTTCTTCTTCTCCTCACCTGCAATATCAAGGATGATATTACCTTCATTCATCATGATAAGTCTGTTACCATGAACAATGGCATCCTTCATATTATGAGTAATCATAACAGTTGTCAGATTGTTCTGTGTAACAATCTTATCTGTAGCAGACAGGACCTTAGCTGCAGTCTTAGGATCAAGAGCTGCTGTATGCTCGTCAAGCAGAAGTACCTTTGGCTTCTCTATTGTAGCCATAAGAAGCGTGAGCGCCTGACGCTGTCCACCAGAAAGCAATCCAACCTTTGTTGTAAGTCTGTCTTCAAGACCAAGATCAAGAATCTTAAGCATATCCTTATAATGCTCTCTCTCTTCCTTGGAAAGATTAGACTGAAGACCTCTTGAAAGGCCTCTTCTGCTTGCAAGTGCAAGATTCTCATCTATCTGCATAGTAGCGGCTGTTCCAATTCGTGGATCCTGAAATACACGACCAATATACTTTGCTCTCTTATGCTCTGGAAGATTGCTTACATCTGTTCCATCAATAATTATCTTACCTGAATCAACTGGCCACACACCTGCAATGGCATTAAGCATAGTTGACTTACCTGCACCATTACCACCAATAACAGTTACAAAGTCTCCCTCATTAAGCTTAAGTGAAAGACCCTTTAATGCTCTCTTCTCATTGACAGTTCCTGGATCAAAAGTCTTATAAATCTCCTGAATATCTAACATTAGTTGCCTCCTTTCTTGCTACCCTTAACCAGATTATTCTTCCAATATGGAATTGCAAGGAATAGCGCAACTACAATAGCTGACAGAAGCTTTAAGTCATCTGTTGAAAGACCAAGACGAAGCACAATCTGAATTACAACATAGTAGATTATTGCACCACATACGCATGCAAGTAATCTTAAGCTGAAATTCTTAAATATCTTACCAAATACAACCTCACCAATAATAACAGCAGCAAGACCAATAACAATGGCACCTCTACCCATATTAACATCTGCGAATCCCTGATACTGTGCAAGAAGTGCTCCACTAAGTGCAACAAAACCATTGGAAATCATAAGTCCTAAAACCTTAGTAAAGTCTGTGTTAATTCCCTGAGCTCTTGCCATCTTATCATTAGCACCTGTTGCTCTTAATGATGCTCCAAGTCTTGTGCCAAAGAACCAGTAAAGTATTGCTATAATTATAAGTATAAATATTAAGAGAACTATAAGAGGATTTCTCAATGCCAGATCTCTGACATATCTTGCAGAAACAAGAAGTGAATACTTGTCTACGCTAATAGGAAGATTAGACTTACTTCCATTATCTGTTCCCCATCCCATTATATGAAGGTTAATCGAATACAGTCCTAACTGTGTAAGAATACCTGCAAGTATTGCTGGAATTCCGAACTTTGTATGAAGTATACCAGTTGCCCATCCTGCTACAAGGCCTGCAACAAACGCAACAATTAATGATAACCACATCGGTACTCCGTTAATCGTCATGATTACACATACCGCACCACCTGTACAAAGTGTTCCATCAACTGTAAGATCGGCAACATCAAGTATCTTATAAGTGATGTACACACCTATAGCCATAATGCCCCAGATAAGACCCTGTGCAACAGCTCCAGGCATCGAATTAATTAATCCTGTTAGAAATGCCATCGTAACTCCTCCAACTCCTCTAGTCAAAATTGTATTTATAATCAAAAAAATACTGCCTATGGTCTATTAGACCACAGGCAGTGACAAAATACAACAATAAATTATTCAGCGATTGCTACATAATCAGATGGTACTGTAATACCAAGAGCCTCACAATTAGCTACATTGTATTCCTTTGTTACATTTGGAGCATACTGTACTGCCATTGTTGATACATCTGCACCATTAACAAGAATATCATATGCCATAAGACCTGTTGTATATCCGATATCATAGTAGCTGATTGAAAGTGTTGCAACACCACAACCTGAACAGATACCTTCCTCACCAGCGATTACAGGAACACCAGCTGGAATTACAACATTAGCAATTGCCTCTGTGTTAGCTGCTGCTGTGTTATCTGTTGGGATGTAAAGTACATCTGAAGCATCTGCTGCCTTCTGTGTAACTGAAGCTACATCGTTAGTATCTGTGAATGCATACCATGTAACAGTGTATCCAAGATCTGTAAGATACTTCTCAATCTCTGTACACTGATATACAGAGTTAGGCTCTGCTGAACAGTAGATAAGACCTACGTTCTTTGCATCTGGGAAAAGCTCATTGAGCATAGCTGCCTGCTGATCAAGTGGAGCAAGATCTGATGTACCAGAGATGTTCTTACCAACTACACCTGTCCAGTCAGCAATCTCAAGTGCTGTAGCATAATCTGTTACAGATGTTCCAAGTACTGGAATTGAATCTGTTGCAGAAGCTGCTGCCTGAAGTGGAGGTGTTGCGTTACACATAATAAGATCAACACCTGTTGCAACAAAACCATTAACGATTGTTGCACAGTTAGCTGACTCACCAGAAGCATCCTGTGAATCAAATGTTACTGCACTACCAAGCTTCTCTGTAAGAGCTGCCTGAAAACCTTCTGTTGCAGCATCTAAAGCTGGATGCTGAACGAGCTGAAAGATACCAATATTATATGTCTGTCCATCTCCTGCTGGACATTCTGCTGCATCTCCTCCTGGAGCCTCTGCCTCAGTCTCAACTGTTGCATCTGCTGCATCTGCTGCTGGAGCTTCTGTTGCTGCAGAACCACAACCTACTAATGATCCAACCATGATTACGGCAAGACCAAGAGCAATCATCTTCTTAATCTTCATAATAGTTTCCTCCTCATTCCTTATCACTATTACTTCAACTTGTTAAAGCAACATTGAAATTATAGGAGTTAAAACCCTTTTTGTGAATAATTGCTTAATCTCTATGT
>JAZUGT010000057.1:0-6812 GCA_045641365.1 Lachnospiraceae bacterium | reverse complement strand
CTGAGTGGATAGTAGGCATCGTTATATTTATATTTGATTGGAATAGTAGATGCATATGATACTAGATTGTTTTCACTATCCCTGCCTGAATATCTATTTTTAATTCTAGTTTGTGTATCGATTACAAAGTCAATATAAAACTCGTTGGACTCTTTAATCTCGTTGTAATATATGTTCATGTACGATGGTGTCGACCCCGCTGTTGGCACACCAAAAGTACACTCTATCTTATCGTTAATTCCTCTGGTAATACTTCCGGAAGCACTCTTTGTTGTTCCGTCACCCAAGGACTCGAATGTATAAGATGGATATGTTCCCTGTAATATATCGTTGCTATCAAAGTACTTATAGTAATTTATATAAGAGATAAGGTAGTTATGGTTTCTAAAGTCATAGGCTTTTCCATTTAACTCTGTACCTTGTATGGTAATGCTTTCAGGTATAGTAGCTGTTGATGACACTGTGGTGCCAACACCCTTCCAGTCTGTGTCATTGCTGTCAGTATCGAACAGCGCCTTAGGATCAACAATATACTTAGTTCCCCACTTTCCTGTTACAGTGCACTTTGCAAATTCTATATTTTTCTTAGAACTTTCATTACCATAATAGTAAGTGATAGTTGCATTGGATGTTCTTCTTTCAAAGTATACATTCAGGCTATTATCCTTGCCCTTTTCAAGTTTTATTTCTTCAACTATTTTTTCCTTATTAGGGTCACCTTCACTCAGACTTTCTTTTGATACTTTCGTATAATAATCATGATTAGCAATAGTCTGAACATACTTATTGATATTCACATAGATATCTTCTGTTGTATCAGCCATGTCGCTATCCACTATATGGACATTTGCATTCTCATTACCAGTCATCTTTAAAGTGGTTGCAAGAGAGTATTCCCCAATCTGAGCTTTCTCGAAATAGATATTGAGATTATACTCGACCTTATCTTCAACAATAATATCCCTGATTACTGTCACATCACCTGCTGGCATATTTGCTACTTTAGTTCCTGTTGAGTAATCTGTATAACTTGTGAATTTATGCCCACTTGGCATAGTAAATTTCACTCCATTATCCGCTAAAGGTAATGCTTCGCTTTCCCAGAAACTGTCATTTTCGAACTGATCATAGTTTTCTATTTGCTCGTCATATTGGTACTTCTTTGTATATAAATACTTTACATTCTCTTCGCTGTCTCGGTTTGTAGCATACACTTTCACCGCGAATGTATACACATTACGCTTCATGTAATAATTGATATAAAGTGTATTGGCAGCGTTATACTCAACCGTTCCTGGGGCGCTTCCTGTAGAATATACATTCTCTGTTGGAATTGTATTGCCGCTAGGCGCACCAGTTGATATATACATGCTCGTGAATGTGAAGCCTTCAATGTCATCAACCTCAACATCATCGGCACTCAAAGCAGACCCTTTTTTACCAGCATATGCAGTGATAGTTGTTCCCTGCTTACTGTTAAGAGTCTCTGTCAATGAATCATCAATTGTATATTCGTTCTTATGTGTGTCGCCTGTTCCCAGGTCTTCAAGGTGATAAACTACCTTGTAGGTTGCATTCTTTGGCACGAATTTACCAGTTGCGCTAATATCCTTAGCTGGCATTGTCTCTGGCTTTGTTCCATATCCTGCGTATTCCCAACCTACAAAATCATAACCATCCGCTGTTTTATCTGGCTTTTCAAGCTCCACTATCTCTGCGCCAAGTTTATATTTCTGAGTCTCTGTAGTAGGAGATCCTGCGTTTGGCAGAGTATATGTATAGGTAATTGTATATGTACCTGAGCTGTAGTAGATATCCAGTACCTGTCCATTACCTGTTAACTTTATATATGGCTTATAGCCTTCTTTTCCTGATGCCGTTGAATCAATTGCATAGTTTGTCTTTGGCTTTAATACAGCTGTTGTTGCAGTTATGCTTGTTCCATGTTCATCAGTAGTATCTACTGCTGATATTACATCTCCATATTTACCGTAGAACTCTGCTGTGTCAGAAGGTTCATCAGCATAGTTACCATCAGTCTTCATATAGTAGTAGTTAACTGTGTACTTGTACTGCTGATTTGTCCACTGGGCTGTCAGGGTATCACTTGCGTTTGCCTTATACACTGCCCGGTCCGTACTTGTACCTGTTGTGGTACCCTTCCAGTTCTGGAAAGCATATCCAGTCTTAGTATAGGTACACTCTGGCAAGGTTATCTCAGTGTTAGCCAGCTTATATATAGTAGACATTGTATTCTCATCGTCTGTTGTATCACCCTTATCAAAATCAATCTTATAGATTGTGATATATTCAGAATGAGACATCTTTCCAGCAGTATCTATTGCGCTAATTGCAAAGATACCCTCGTGAGCTATCTTTATATTCTCTGTCTGGCTCGTATTTACTAGCGGAGCCTCATATGTATGCACTTCGCTATATCCACCTGTTTTTTCTCTGTAGATTGTATATGACTTACCATCAGCTGCGCCGTATGTATATTCCTCATACTCTACCAGCTTCCATCCCTTAAGTCCGATAACATCAGACATGGTAAATGAGACATTGACGCCACTCAGGTCAGCTGCATTAGCAGCATGAAGGCCACTCGAGATCTGTGGACCACGGTCGCCTACATTGGCAGTAATATCAACTCTGGCAAGCGACCTTGTCATACCTGTTTTTAATGTAATAGTTCCGTTGATGTAGTCCTTATTGTCACTTCCATACCAATTACTGTAGCTTGTGCTAACAAAGTTTGTATGAGCATGATCATTTGGATGCCATATGGTATTGAAACCATGGCCGTCTCCCGCATTTTCACAATTCACATGACTTTCGAAATCATATCCTGGCAGAGTTTCTGCATGAACGCCCAAAGACTCGCCAGAGATTAATGTAATTGAGCTCTTTCCTGCATTATCACCAATAAAGGTTAATGTCTCTAATCCATCTTCTTCTCTAGTATCATCTTTGCAACGCTTCTTTGAAAGATAGAAAGTAGCTGTATGTATATTTCCACTATGCTCAGATTCAAGTGATTCAATATAGTCATGTCTTACAGGTTCACTTGTTGACTCATCCACAAGCGTCTTTACTGTAAAGTAGAACGACTTTTCTGCACCTTCATCAATCTGATTATGTATGTCAGAGGTAAAATCATATGTACTGTCTGAGGTAGTAATTGTTGTTACCAATGTATCTGTTTCTGGATGCTTATCATCATGAACATAAAGCTTTACCTCATACTTTACCTTCAAATCCTTCTTGGAAATTGCAACCCAAGAAGCAGTTCCAGCCTTTGTGCTGTCACTGCTATCCCACTGAATATTGGCAGGTGAATTAAGTCGCTCTGGATTAACCTTAAGCACACCATCATGGCATACTATCTCATAGTTATCCTTATTAGTTACAGATGTTAATGTAACTGTAACCTTGTTAGGCTGACCTATATTGTTGCCTTCGGCGTCAAGATTGACATCCTTTACTGAACCGCTAAGTGCGATACTCTGGAAACCTTCCTTGGCAAGCACGAATACATCTGACTCGCTTGCAAGGACTTTACCATTACTGTCAGTCATAACATATCCATGATCTCCATCATGGGCCTCATAGCTATGGGCATTACCATCGTATGTCCATTCCTGATTCTTGGCAGTAAAGATAATCTTTCTAGGCTTTATCTGGAATGTATAAGGAGCAGACACCTGATCCTCATAGTTTCCACCATTGTCATGTACGATCGCATAGACAGTATATGTACCTGCGTTGACTGGTTTAGTCGTAGTTCCGTTCGAGTCCTTATTTACCGATGTAACTTCTCCGTTCAGGTAGTAATATGTCTCTGTATGACTACTAATGTCTGCTGGGATTGATTCAGCAACAATTGAAGGGTCACTTGCAGTATCTCCATATTCCCAGTCTTCAATTGTTATGGTTGGGTTAAAGTTACCCTTATTAATCTCCCAGTCACTTATAATCTTGTTCTTGTAATTCTTCTTGAAGGTAATTATAAGAACGTGATTACCAGCTATCTTGTTGACTGTAGCGTCTCCAGGAGTTGTATAGCTATTCTTTGTACCATTGCCATAAGAGATATCGTAGTTGTCTGCTGATATATCTCTGTCACCATCTTTTACAGTGAACTCAGGAGTGATTGCACTTCCTGTATAGCCATAGCTGTTGCTTGTCAAAGAGACAACCACGCCACTTCCCTCTGAAGCGACGTCCTTGGCCTCAACAGCTAACTTGCCCGTATTCTGATATATAGAGTAATTTCCGTTTGGTGAAGCAAAAGCCTGCGAGAACGAGATGGCATAGCCAGTTTCGTTTACATCATCCCACTGGTCGTATGTTCCATGAAGGCTTCCCTCAGTTACGCTTTCCTGTCCCTTAGTAGAAAGACTTCCATCTTCATTCTTATCATCTCCAACAAGGCCAGCGTATGTGAAGGTATATGTAGGCGCTATATCTCCGTATGTGACAGTCTTGTCATCTGCAGTTATATCCAGATGCTTAGGAGTAATCTTTAGCTCGACTGGCGTTCCGCTGAGTGTCTGTGTCTGTGTATCTCCATTGTCATCCACATAAGTAAACTTCGCATCTACTCTGTATGTTCCAGAATCTTTGACATCACGAAGCTTTAATGTTGCTGACGTCTCTGTCAGTTTATCAAATGTCTCAGTCTCTGTTTCTGTATTCTTCTTGTACCACTCGTAGGTCACATCTGCTGATGTTGCTTTAACTGCAACTGTGTAGGACTGATCTTTACCAGTATACTCTTTTGTTGTACCAGTCAGCTCTGTTGTCCATGCAAGATTGTCTAGAGTCCATTTTGCATAGTATGTCTTTGAAGTTGCAGGATTGCTTGCAAGATTTGTTACCGCTGAATCAGAAAAATCACTATTCTCATACCATCCACCGAATGTATACCCCTTTCTACCAAGTTCTGATGAGCTTGGGAATGTATACGATGTATCTCCAAGAATTGCAACTTTTGCGTCATCACCAGTCTGCTTAACATTATTCACATAGTAATTGTCCAATGTGATTATGGCTGCCTTGATGCCAGAAGAAGACTTTGCTATATTGCCATCTTCATCCTTTACATAGAAGTAGTATGTACCGCTCTCTTCTATCTTGTCAGAGTAGTATGTTGCAGCATCTTCGCTTCCTTTTATTGCAGGTGTTGTAAGAGTCTTCCACTCACCATCTTCTACCGCTTCTTTAGCAGCCTTAAGTGAGAATGCATATGCAACAATTCCTGACTGGTTATCATATGCTGTGGCACAAAGTTTACCTGCATTTTCATCATCTGCAACTTTATAACTGCTTGCAACGATTGTTGGAGCATTTACTTCCTTTGATTCTGCTGTTATATCTACTGCATATCCATTTGACGCATCATAACCCTGTGGAAGGTCTGCAAGTGTTACTGTAGCTGAAGCGGCTGTCTCAGTTCCAAAAGATATCTTATCCGCATATGCATAGCTGTCGTCAACAGACCACTTATCAAATGTCCAACTTGTAGCTGCCGTTGCAGTTATATTTTTATTATTATTTGAGGAATTGCCTGAGATAAGGACGAAGGATTCTTCACTCGAACCATTGACTGTTACAGTCGATATGCCATCATTCTCCTTCTTAATAGTCACAGCTACTGCTAACGCAGCATTTGTCACCTCATCACTTGCCTCAGAGTCCGCATACAAGTCTTCAGATCCTGAAGCAACCTTAGTAACTACCTTGAATGTATATCTTCCACCACCAAGAGCTATTATTCTATCCGTTAAATCATATGACTGTGTGTCACCTAACGCCTTTGAAACCGCTATAGTATCCTTCTTATCACCATCCTGATACAGTTCAAGACTATATGCGCAATCCTTTCCTGACTTTATGTCATTGCCATTGCGGTCCTTTGTAACTGTATTCCACTTAGCTACGGAACCATTATCCCAGGACAGACCTGTAGCAGGTGCCAACGGAGCTGGATCTATTGTGAATTTGTAATCGCCACTATTTACGTCATTGCTAATGCTAGAATTATCTTCCGATTCATATCCGATAAAATATACGCCTGGGTTATATATTTCATCTTTGTTGTATCCTTGATCTTCGTCTGCACCCTCTGCTTTTATAGCGTAATCTATTGTTCCATCTGCTCCATATAGTGACAGCTCAATCTTTGTTCCATAATCGAAGTGAACATCATTCTCTGCCTTCAGATTCTTTCTCTCATGTCCTTCAACATTATCCTGCCCATATAAGATATATTCAGGTTCAAGAGCAAATGGACTGATTCCTGCATCACTAAAATCATACTGATATCCACACTGTTCACAGATACCATCATCATCAAGATTATGCACAGCTTTTCCGGCACTTACACCATCCTCGAATATCTCATGCTCATTCTCATCTATTACTGAGTATGTTATCTCCGGCCCTACATCATCCGCATGTACATATCTCATTGCATTCCAATCAGCATTGGTTGATGTCATCGCAATAAGTATCGCAAGTACACCTGCAAGCACCCTCTTATATATTGTTCTCTTATACAAAGTCTCGTCCATTTTCTTCATATAAATCCCTTATAATATTTTTTATTCTTTTTATCGGCATAAACGCCCCATTGTTTTATTTCAACCTAATAAATATATCATACGCAGTGTAATAAAATAGTAACAAAAAAGCTCCAGAACCTTTCGATTCTGGAGCTTTAATACTTAGCTCAAATATTCTGATTAAACAAGCTCAAGGAGTACTTCCATTGCGCCGTCACCCTTACGCTGACCGATCTTTACGATTCT
>JAZUGT010000056.1:0-5130 GCA_045641365.1 Lachnospiraceae bacterium | reverse complement strand
TCTGGAATAGTTCATTAAATTCATTTTCATTTACATCGATCATTTGCTCACCTCTCCTTCCTTTATTCTATAATAATCATCTAAATCAATATCTATTTTTACTCTTGCATCAGGATGTCGATATGTTCCCCTACTCAAAAGAACGCACGTCTCAACATGCTGTGTTCCTGGGAACTGATCCACTGCGACAGCCTTCTCAACCACGTATCCATTGGCCGCAAAGATTTCCAAGTCTCTTGCAAGACTTGACGGCTTGCAGGATATGTATATCAGTCTGTCCACACCATAAGCTATAATCTTACGGATTGCCTTAGGGTGAATTCCATCCCTTGGTGGATCAAGAATGATGAAGTCTGGCTTCTCCTCAATATCATCAAGAACTGCAAGCACATCCCCTGCAATGAATTCACAGTTATCAAGGCCATTAAGCCCTGCATTCTCCCTGGCCGCAATAACTGCTTCCTCTACAATCTCAACACCTATAACCTTCTTTGCAACTGGCGCCATCATCTGAGCAATGGTTCCGGTTCCAGAGTAGAGATCATACACAATCTTATCGCCCTTACCAATCTCACCAATGAACTCTCTTGCTGTTGTATATAGCAGTTCTGCGCCCCTTGTATTAGTCTGAAAAAATGAGAACTCTGAGATATTGAACTGCATTCCAAGTAACTTCTCAGTTATATAATCACGACCATATATAATATCCGTTCTGTCTGACTGAACGACATCAGCAAGTGAATCATTAAGTGTATGCAGTATTCCAACTATCTCCCCAGTCAAATTAAGCTCTCTAAGCATTTTGGCATATTCATTGACAAGTGTGTCACTTTCCGCTTCTTCCATCTGTGTTGATGTAACAAGCGCCACAAGAATCTCACCTGTATACGCGGCCTTTCTGACAAGCAGATGACGCAGATATCCCTCATGTCTCATCCTGTGATAATATGGAACCTTCCTGTCTGAGAAAAATGAGATAGTTTCAGAAAGAATAAGTCTGTAGTCCTCATCAACAATCTTACAATCAACTACAGGAACTACATCATAGAAGCTTCCTCTCTTATGCATTCCAAGTGCAAGCGGACCATCTCTATATTCATCACCAAAGGTATACTCCATCTTATTGCGATATCCTTCGCATACTGGACTACCCTTTATTCCCTGCCAGATTGAATCATCAACAAAGCCATCAAGCAGTCTTCTCACCTGTGATTCCTTAAGTGCCAGCTGGTCATCATATGATAGATTCCTATAAATACATCCACCGCAGGTTCCAAAATGCGGACAGTCTGATGTAATCTCATTAGCAGCCTGACTAACTACTTCCACCAGGCTACCCTCCCCATGGCCATTGCGAACCTTCTTAACTCTAACAGATACAGTCTGCCCTGGCAGAACATTCTTGACTGCTAATGTTATTCCATCGTCAAGTCGTACTATTCCCTTATTAGGAAAGTCTACTCTCTCCACTTTTCCAGTTACAATTGTTCCTCTCTTCATACATATCTCCATCCAAAAAAACCTCCCATTGAAGCCCACGCTTGCAATGGAAGGTCTGTAATCATATATCTACTATTACTTATCTTCATCAAGAACAGTCTCAGTTGACTCAGGCTTTGGCTCTGCACGATAAGGAATAACTTCATCATCTTCCTCATCCTCAAAGAAGTCATCATCAAAGTCATCATCGAAATCATCATCAAAGTCATCAATGAACTTAGGTGTAGTGAATCTGTAGATTGCATATACAGCTGCACAGATAGCAACAACTACAATTGCAACTATAATCACAATACCTATAACATTAGACTGCTTCTTCTTGGCCATTGCAGTATCCTTAAGCATCTCAATAATATCATCTATTCTATCCATAACTCTCTCCAATCTCTACAAACAGTCGAATATGACTAATCAAATAATATCACACTTTCTGTAGCTTAGCAAATGCCGCATACATAATCTTAGTGCCTGCAGTATCAAAATCAACAGTAACCTTATAGTCCCTTGGTTCGGACACAATCGCTTTCACAGTACCCTCTCCATATTTGATATGTCTTACTCTGTCTCCAGTTGTATACTCAAGTTCTCCTGAACTCTGTAGGCCCTTGCTTATTCCGCTTATTCCAAGCGAGCCAATACCCTTTGCAATGAATGGCTTATTCTCCTCCGGAGTCGTCTTCTTTCCAATAACTGCCTTAGGCTTAGTATATGCAGGTGCACCACCAAGTGTATTAAAGGCCGAATAATCTCCTGCTCCACCAAAAGGAGCCGACTTAAACGAAGATCGCTCTGCAGAATAATCGTCATATATATCGAACTCTCGTGTCCTTGGCTTTTCAGGCTTATGATCAAAGAGTTCTTCTGGAATCTCTCTTGCAAATCTGCTGACAACATTATACTGTGTCTCTCCGCGAACCATCCTCTGACGCGCACATGTAATGGTTAGAGATCTCTTGGCCCTTGTTATCCCGACATACGCAAGACGCCTCTCCTCCTCAATCTCGGTTGGATCTTCGTCATAAATCGCCGACATACTAGGGAATACACCATCCTCTGCTCCTGCTATATATACCTTATCAAACTCAAGGCCCTTAGAGCCATGAAGCGTCATTAACAGTGCCCTGTCTGCATCCATATCAGCTCTGTCTATATCTGCTATAAGTGCTACATCTGCCAGAAAATCAGACAGATTAGGTTCGTCTGTCTCCTCAATAAATGATACAGCCTTAGAAATCAATTCATCAATATTCTCAATTCTCTCATCTGCATCATCCTCGGATGCCTTAAGTTCATCCTTATATCCAGTTGAGTCTACTATATCCTCGATTAGAAACGCAATGTCCGTATCAGGAAGTCTTCTTCTATAGTCTTCTATTATATCTGTGAATGCAATCACTTTTGCAGCAGCTGCCTTACTCATACCTGCTACTTCTGATGCCATTCTTGCTGCATTATAGAAGCTCATTCCATTGGTAGCAGCATATTCGCTAATCCTGTTAACTGAAGTCTGACCTATACCTCGCTTGGGAACATTAATGATTCTCTTAACAGCAACGTCATCCGTGGCATTGTCTATTGTCTTAAGATAAGCCAGTACATCCTTAATCTCGCGTCTTGAATAGAAGTTAACCCCACCAACTATTGAATAAGGCATACTCTGTTTAATTAATGCTTCTTCAATAAGTCGCGACTGTGCATTGGTTCTATATAAAACTGCACAGTCTTTGTAGTTAAATTCTCCTCTTCTTACAGCCTTCGCCATATCAGTTGCAATGTAATCAGCCTCTTCGTATGCCGTATCAAGCTGCTTATAGTGTATTACTTCACCTGCACCCTGCTCTGTCCAAAGTGCCTTACTCTTTCTATGAGAATTATTACTAATAACTGCATTGGCTGCATCAAGAATATTCTGTGTTGAACGATAGTTCTGCTCAAGCTTAATTACTTTAGCTTCCTCAAAAACCTTCTCAAAATCGAGAATATTATTGATATTGGCTCCTCTGAACTTATATATACTCTGGTCATCATCTCCAACTACACAAAGATTACGATATCTGTCCGCAAGAAGTCTTATAAGTTCGAACTGCGAAGTGTTAGTATCCTGATACTCATCGACCATAATATATCGGAATCTCTCCTGATAATTGCCAAGAACTGCAGGACATTCTGTAAATAACTCGACCGTCTTCACAATAAGGTCATCAAAATCCAGCGCATTTGAGCGCTTAAGTGTATCCTGATACTCTCTGTATAGCTTTGCAATAATCTCCTGCTTATATTCACCACGACTATTATCTTCAAACTCATCAGGGTCAATCAGTTCATCCTTGGCATTAGAGATTGCTGCCAGCACTGCACGTTCCTTAATCTGCTTACTATCAATCTCCAGACGCTTCATGATATCCTTCATGACTGTCTTCTGATCATCTGTATCATATATTGTGAAATTAGTATCAAATCCAATCATATCAATATGTCTTCGCAGAATTCTCACACACATTGAATGAAAAGTTGACACCCAGACGCTGTCAGCACCCTGTCCGACAATATCGTCAACTCTGCTTCTCATCTCACCAGCAGCCTTGTTGGTAAATGTAATTGCAAGAATATTCCATGGATTAATTCCACACTGATCTATCATATATGCAACTCTGTGTACAAGCGTTCTTGTCTTACCAGATCCCGCACCCGCAAGTATAAGAATTGGTCCATCAACAGTTGTTGCGGCCTCATACTGTTTTGAATTAAGTGTATCTAAATATCCCATCTACTTACCTGTCGTTAAAATAGACCACCTGAAATTCATCAAGTGGTCTATCAATAATATCATACTACTATAGGCTTCTAATTAACCAAGCTGTGTTCCACAGTTAGAACAGAACTTTGCACCATTAGTTGGTGTTCCACAGTTAGGACAGAACTTTGCACCTGCTGGTGCTGGTGCTGGTGCTGCAGCCTGCTGGCCACCCATCATGCTACCCTGCATATTCTGTACCATCTGCTGACCCATAACCATACCCATCTGCATCTGAGCCATATCTGTAGCAACATTACTTCCACCACCCTTGCCATTAGCCATTGAATCAGCCATAGCCATCTGTGTGTACTTATTAACATCACCAACCATTGGCTGAGCTGCAGCCTTCTCCTGCATCTTCTGCACTTCTTCTGGATATGAGAAGCTCTCAATATTGAAGTCTGTAATTGAGATACCAATCTTAGCCATATCAGCATCAAGATCAGCTCTAACACCTTCAGCAATCTCACGTGCGGAGATCTGAAGATTAAACATGTCCTTGCCTTCCTTAGCAATCCATGCCATAAGTGTCTGGTCAAGTGTTGCTACAATTCTTTCCTTAACATCATCTACAGTATATCTGTTCTTGATGCCAGCAATCTTATCGATTACAAGATCATGATCACCAATCTTACAAGCAAATGTACCGAAACATCTGATTGGCATTCCACCTGGGAGTCCTGGTGCCTGAAGATTGATAGCATTCTTAGTACCCCACTTTACAAGGTGCTCCTTAGTATTAATGAAAAGAACTTCTGCTCTAAATGGAGCATTAAAACCGAACTTAAAGCTCTTAAGTGTTGTAAGGAAAGGAATAATCTCTGTCTCGATAT
>JAZUGT010000055.1:0-40608 GCA_045641365.1 Lachnospiraceae bacterium | reverse complement strand
GTTCACTCTATACCAGAGATAGTATTGAGTGACTGGAATTTTTCAGGGTTGCATTGCTGTTAGATTGTCAAAGATCATTGCTGCCTCACTTGCGACAGCTTGATTATAATAACACCCTAATTTTAGGATGTCAACACCTTTTAATAATATATTTTTAAAAATGTAAAAAGCGACTAGACAAACGTCTAATCGCTCAAAAAATCTGTCATATTGCACTAATTACTGAAGGCTCATAGTACCCTTCATGTCGCCGTTCTTCATATATAGCCCAAGCGAACTGAAACTGCTTATTCCCTCATCAACTTCAAACACAAGAACCATAGGCTTAGTCTCTGAAGGCTCGATGTCTCCAACGTATGCAGCCATGTCATCTAACAGCAATGTTGCCTGGAAATGAACCTTATCTCCACCATCAGTTACAAGATAGAAATTGGGTGTTCTGTAGAACATGTCAAAGTTGGCGGTATCACCCGATAAGTTAGTTACATCGAATTTTACAACACATAACTGCTTACCTGGTGTGGCATCCATTGCCATAAGCATATCTTCACCAGATGATGGATACGAATCAGTAAGCTCATATCCCGTGTAACTAATGCCAAATGCATCAAGGCCATAGAATGCTGCCGCATTATCTATACTCTGCTCAACCGGTGCTGACTGTGACTCACCACTGCCGTCTCCACCATTCTTATCATCCTTGTCCTTCTTGCCTGCATTCTGTGAATTCGCAATATACTGCTCAGCAGCTTCCTTCATCTTGCGCTCACGCTCTCTCTCCGCAGCTTCCTTCGCAGCCTCCAGTGCAAGTTCATCATCATCAAGCAGTCCTGACTTAAATGCTTCATTATTCTTAAGAATAAGTCCGGCTGCATATTCAGTTACAAGCGCTGTCTGTTCTTCATCCATCTCAGGTAATTCTACGAGTGCACCACACCCGGTCAAAACAGTTGAAAGAACAAGCACTATTAATCCTGTATATAATCTTCTCATAATGTACTTCTCCTACATCTCTATACATTATAACCAAGCTTGCGCTTCTATTCAATATCGAGTTCAAACCAGAACTCAACACCATCATCATAATTGACCACACCATATTGCTGATTCATTGATTCCATTATTGCCTTAACAATAGAAAGCCCAACGCCACTTCCGCCGTATTCTCTTGTTCTTGCCTTATCGACCTTATAGAACTTATCCCATATCCTGTCAATAGATTCTTCTGGAATAGGTGCACCAGTATTGAAGACGCTAACTCTGATTCTTCCCTCATTCCTCTTAACCTTAATATCAATTCGCTTCTCACCTTCGCAGTGGTTGATTGCATTAGTCATATAATTAGAGAAGACCTGTTCAACTCTGTACTCATCTCCCCATACGTTGATAACTTCCTCACCTGGATAACTGATTGTAATACCACTCTGTCTGGTTATCACTTCACTATATGCAATATAACTCCTAATCATTGCAATTATATCAAAGCGTTCCATCTCAACCTTCTCATTGCCAAACTCAATCCTGTTGAGATCAAGAAGCTGCTTTACCATCTTATTCATCTTGGATGATTCATCCTTAATTACATCTATATAATATAATGTAGTTGCCGGATCATCACTTATCCCTTCCTCAAGGGCTTCTGCATATCCCTGTATAAGAGCAATAGGAGTCTTAAGTTCGTGCGAAATACTGGATATGAACTCCTTACGCATCTCATCAACTCTGTCCTTACGTTCATTATCAGACTTAAGTTCATTATTTGCACTCTTAAGATCAGATATTGTCTGTTCAAGGGACTCAGACAATCTGTTGATGTTGTCACCTAACACCCCTATTTCATTACTTTCAGTGCCATGATACTTTTCATCAAAATCGAGTTGTGTAATCTTCTGGCTTATTACTGATAACTCTCTAATCGGCTTGCTAATCCTTCTTGAAAGAATCGTTATTACAACTGAACCTACAAGTACTGCAAATATCCCAATGTATGCAAGTAATCGATTGGCTATATTAACACTGTCCTTAACACTTTCCAATGGTACACTGATTATAAAGAGATTGTCACTATCAAGAACGCCCCATATCTCCATATTCTTCTCGGCCGTATGTGAATTAAGTACAACACATATCTCATACTGCTCATTCTGCGTGATAATCTTCTTCTCAGTCTCACCCCAAGAAGCATTCTCCTGATTAACTGAACCTCCAAATAGATGATCCCATAAGGACAGCTTCAGCGCCTCCGGTGCTATTGCCTTATACTTAAGCATACTGGATTCCGAATCAATAACGAGAACATCAAGTGAAAACTTATCACATATTCTCTGTAACTCAATATCAAATTCATCCGTATCAAATGCATTGTTATTGTCCGCATTATTAAGCATAATATATGCATCAACAAGCGCCTTTTCCTTGTTATATATATAATACTTTTCAAGCAGAAGATTATTTGCAAGCAGACATGCTACTATTATTATAGAAATAACTGCTACAAATATCATTGCTATCTGAATACTCAAAGATTGTCTCTTCATAATAAAATTACCAGTATACCTATCAAAAGAGGAAGCACATTGTGCTTCCTCTAATCACACCACTTCTAAGCCGGTCTTGCAAGATAATATCCCTGAAAATAGTCCGCTCCAAGCTCATACAGGTAGTCGAACTCTTCCTTGGTCTCAACACCTTCTGCAACGACCTTAATACCTCTCATATGCATTGTATCTATTATTTCTTTACAATTAGCCTGCTTACTAATATCCGAATCTATTCCTGATAGAAGGCTTCTATCAAGCTTAATCACACTTGGCTCCAGTACATCGACCTTATCCATAAGGTTATGCCCTGAGCCGAAATCATCAAGCGCAATAATCGAATCCCCTACCTTCGCAACAGCCTTCTTTCTAATAGCTTTCTCCATTGAAAACTCAGGATACTCAAGCATCTCTATCATCAAAATACTCTTCTCACTGCCATAGTAATCAACAAAAGTCTTCGTCTCGCTCTCAGTAAAGCACTCACAAGGAAAAGAATTAATCGATAACTTCTCTGAATATCCGCGAAGATAATACTCCTGAGTGGCTCCCCAAAAAGTCGCAACCTCAAGAATATGCAACTTATCCAACCGAGTGTATTCATCAATCAACTCAGTAACTGTAGTTCCAACTGGACGCATCAGTGCTTCTCTTGCGTATATAGTCTTACCATCGCGGTGGAAAATTGGTTGAAAGACATAGTTAATCTTCAATTCCCCAAGCGCCTCTATTATATCCTTATCAAGAGGCAAATCTTCATAGTAAATCATACTGCTTCCCCCTGGCAGATAAACACTATCAACAAAACCATAAAAGGTGTATAATATATTTAATTATAAATCAAAAGAAGCAGGAAAGCAAAATGAAACTTAATGAATTAGTAATAACCCAAAAAATCATTGTTCAGGTTAATCTAGGCGAACAGGTAATAGAATTCTATGCGGATGTTTTAGACCTTAATGAAGATGGCATCACTGTTACTCCATACGTTCACAATGATGAAGTTCTCGAACTTAGTATTGATGCTCACCATAGCATTATGTGCAATATTTACGCTGATGATCTTGCCAATAATAGAAGAATATCCTGGAAGAATGTTAAGGTTCAGACAGTCGATACTAATAATGGCAAGGCATATTACATTAGCACCAGCGCTTTCAATCGCCATTCTCGTGAAGACGACAACAGGCAACACAACCGACTTCTAGTGCATAAGAATGCCCATATACTTGAAGAAGATAAGTTCATTGATATTATAGTTCATGATATAAGTGACCGTGGAATATCATTCTACGCTCCTCCAAGTTATAAGCCAACTTCCAATCATCTTACGATAGTATTTGCTGACAACATAGACGAAAAAGACTTCGATCTTAAGATTGCTTGTCAGATAGCCAGAACCGAAAGAAAGGCTGGCGTAGTATTCTATGGATGTAAGGTCCTTGGTGATAATAAGGAGTTCCTTTCTTATGGATTCCTGAAAAGACTTAAAAGACGTCACCCTTAAGTCTTTCCTTTATCTAATAAGTCAAAAAAAGGCTAAGATCATTTCTTCTTTCAAGAAATAATCTTAGCCTTTAATATAATCTTAGTTTACTTTACAATATCCTCTGCCATTTTCTTTAACATAGTTAAGAGCCATGTCAGCATTTCTTTCTACTTCCTTAGTATATCCATTATCTGCAAATGATACTCCAACACTCACAGAAACTGAAGGTATATCTTCTGATGCTTCCTTCAGAGCTTCATTAATCTTATTAACTCTGTCTACGAGCATTTGCTCATCACTCTTCTCCATTCTAAGAAGGAAAAGTTCGAACTCATCCTGACTTATACGGATTATATAATCGCTGCTCTTAAAGGATGATATGAACTGATTTGCAACCTTTTTAACAACCTTATCAGCAACATCATAACCCTTTGACTCCTTAATTGCCCTGAAGTTATCTATGTCTACAAACATAATTCCCAATGGTTCATTATGCAGTGAAAGATTATGTCTTACAAGATCAAGGGTTCCCACCTTAAGGGTTCCTGTCAGTTCATCTATCTCACCCTGCTCCTTTAATAATTCCTTATTCTTTTTATCAGAACGGTAGATATCATTATATCTTCTGGCAAATTTTCTGAATTCGTAACAGCCTATCTCTGGCAGCTTCTCCTTCTCATCAAGAGCTTTGATGAATCTATCTGATGGCTTAACCACCAGAAGTGAATTAAAGATAAAAATGAGAACTAATAAAATAAATAGCATAAAGATAAACATTGTCGCGATATTGAGCATAACAATAAGATTGTCCTCGTTCTCTCTAAACTTTGAACCAGATTCTTCTTCAATCAGGACAGTTGCATTCTCAATATCCCAGATAATTCGCTCTTTAAGACGCTCATAATCGTTGCCAAAAACCAATTCTACTGCCTTGGCCTGCTTATCAGCTGCAGAAAGTGACTTTTCACTTTCAGATAACTGGTATGCTGAAAGCTCGTCAGATATGCTGTCACAATCAACACCCTTTATTTCTGCGATAAGCTTCATAGCATGGACTTCATACTCCACTAATGCCTCGGACTTTTCCATTGCATCACTTAAAAGGCTACCCTCTAACTCAAGATCATCGCCAGTTCCAACTGTCTCAACAGACAGTTCTCTATTCCTGGCAATATTCTTTTCTTCAAAATAATTAGCTGCAAACTGCACATCACCCTTTACAGCACACTCTCTTGACTGTTCTGTCAGATAATCAGACGCTGCTCTGAATCTGATAGCCGCATCAAGCTTCATACTTGTATGCTGGTAAGTCTCCCTTGTTGTATCATATCTGTCATATATACCTCTAATGACAAATACTGAGGCAATCATTATTAGCGCACCAATAACGATAAATACACTTGTTAATTCGTGTATTTTAATACCTTTTCCTTTAATTTCAATATCTGTATTCTTTATTTCCATATCTTCCTCTTTACTGCCACTTTGTGAATAGTTCTTCTGTCTCTTTTTCTATCTTGATTGAATCCACCAAAACAGAATTTTCCATTCTTACGAAATATCCTTCCCTGCTGTATTCAACCACTACATTTCCAGATTTTGTGTAGAATATCTGGAATATACACTCCTTAGTCATTGATCCTGACGGATTAAGCTTAGGCTGATTTTTAGAGATTGGAATTGAGGAATTACCACTCTTCCATTCCTTTCCAATTGATATACCCAGATTCTTGAAGATAGCCTCTGCATATTTTGCATTAGAAGCCCCTGCAACTACTCCGTTATGTACTGTCCAGTTAGTATAATTTCCATACAGTGTACCATTTCTGTAATATGGGCTTGTCTTAATCGCTTTGTGCTTGATTGTGTCACTTCCCGGCTCATCACCGCTCTCACAGACCTCAATATATGCAACTCTTGTAGCCTGCACAAATTCGCTGGCTTCCTTCTCAACTCTGGTCTGCCTTGCCTTATGAACATACTTAACCATCATCGGTGATACAACACCCACCAACACAGCCATAATTGCTACGGCGATAATTAATTCCATCAGGGATACACCTTTGTTATTAATTTTCATTTTTTCAGCCATAATAACTCTCTCCATATAGTTTCACAAAAATCACTTAATAGTATAATCTCATATTTTCTACCAATCAAGTGTCTAAAATAATTATCGGCCAAATTGGCTAAATTCATTAATCTGTTTCATAATATATAAAAGAGCCCGTTTTTGCAAAACTGGCCCTAATATACTTACTTTCCATCTCTTTATAGAATTTTCACTTTACACTTCACTGTAACAGGCTTTGCATTAAGCGCACTGCCTTCTGGTACTATCCTGAGACTTAATGTATAACTCTTTCCCGCTATTGTAGCTCCCATCGGAATATAGTCCACAGTCAGATAACCATCCGATTCAAGACTGCTGATATCTGATATTACAAAGTCAGAATTTCCATTAAATTCTACCTTATGTGCCCTTACAGAAACAGAACTCTTTCCTGTAGTTTTCAGCGAAACACTAATCTTATCTGCCGACGCAGCATTGGTTGAGAACACACCCTTTTCCATTGTCACTGTTGCCTTAGGGGCTTTCTGACTAAACTTAATTGCCACCTCTGGACTCTTCTGATAAAATGTTGCAGGTCCATCAACAACGCGATATCTGACAGATATCTTATAAGGGCGTCCTGTATATATCGATGCATTATCCTTTAACTTAATTTTGAATGTTCCTTTTCTAACATCCCCGCTACCCTGCACGATTTCAAATAAGTGTGCATCCTCGCCGCAGAGACTTACCGGAACATATTCTGCGCTTTTAGCCATTCCCTTAATTGTAGGTGTAATGACCGCTGTAGTATTATCACGATTAAGAAGATCAATTGAATTCTTCACCGATAGCTTAGTAATGAATCCACCGATCTCTTCCTGTGTATCAACGCCTTTAACCTTAAGTGTAAGTGTTGCAGAAAGCGGATTGCCAAGACCCTCCGCCTTAACCAGAATCTTCACCTTGTATGTTCCGGCTGCAATCCTGTCACTAAGCTTTTCAACCACAATTTCAGACGTATAACTATCATATCTTACAGTAAAGTACTTTCCAAGTGCGTCCTTTTGTGGTGACTTCCTATCCGCCGATACAAACTGCACGCCTGAAAGCAATTCATTAATGTCTCCATTGTAACCTTTAATAGTTATTCCTGCCCTGGCGTTCGAATTCTTTCCCTTATAGTTATAAAAATCTACAGAGTCTGACTTTAGCACAAGCTTAAGCGACGAGACTTTTCCAACCTTAACAGAGAAATCTACCACCTTATCATTCTTCCACTCGTCAGAACTCAAGACAAGCTTAAGTTTTTCATTCGCTGATGGGAGAGATTTTGCCAATACGATTATTTCGTCATCACTAATAGATGCTTCGTATCTTTCCAATATTTCAGGCTTTTCACTCATAACACTGACATTCACATCATCAAGCGCATATACATTCTTTTGCTTATCTATAAGCTGCGTACGCATTTCCATAAGTGGCATTGATGACAATGCATATATTGTACCTGAATTTGTGGAAAGCTTTAACTCGTCACCACTAACCTTTGGAGCAATCTTGAGTTTCCTGCTCACATAATCGTCAAAATTAACAGTTAAATTATATTTTACACTTCCTTCTTCTTTTGTAAGATTGTATAAAGCAAGTTCCTGACTGTCAGCATCATAGATGTAGTAGCTCTCTCCTTCCGAAACCGAACTACTTATTCCGTCAATGCTCACCGAACTGATTGAAGCATTCATGCTCTGAGTAAGCTTATACACTGCAGGGACATTCTGAACAAAGGTACTTCCCTTCTGTATCAGTGTAGCCTTTACATCCGGAGCCTGATTCTTTACCGATACCTTAATCCTTATATCTACAGGCTCTTCCATTTCATCAAAAGTTAATCTCAAAACACCTTTTCCAGCTATTACGCTCTTGCTTGCATTGTTTGCAGTAATACTTATAACATCCGATGATACCGATGTAACAATATCTACTCCATCAAATCCGCCTCTCACATCCGGAATTAGTTCCGCTGACTTAATAGTTCCTTCAAAGCCATTAAACACATCCGCATTAATCTGCTGATCATTAGTGAAGGCACTATTAAAAGTATATGTTGTCTTAGAGACAGATACAGTGCTCTTATCCTTGTATAAAAGCTTAATAGGAAGCTTAATGCTATTCTTTACCGAATCATTAGCTATAACCTTAATAAACCCTTTTCCACTTCGCTTTACTGTAAGTGGATATCTAATGCCTTCGCCCTCGACTTTTTCTGCATTTCCTATAGCAATTAAAGCCTTATCCGATGGCGCAAATGAAAGCTTATGCTTTGAATTAATTCCATAGGTGTAGTCCGTTTTATCATATAGATAATACTTTGTATCTTTGTTAAGAGCTATATATCCATCTGCTCCATTTGCTACTGTACTACCGTCGTCAGTCTTAATCTGTACATCCACGCTTGCAAACCCACTATCAGTGACATCAGCCACGTTAATCGGAATATCAAAGCTAAGTCTGCTTTTTCCATCAGCTGTCATAACGGAATGATCACCATAACGGAACTTCACCTTAACATTATACTTTCCAGGCTTTTCCGGCACAAATCTAAACTCTCTACCTGTGACATAACTGACTGAAAGATTTGGATCATCTGAAGTGATTTCTACTTCAACACCATTTACAGTGATAGCATCCGCACCGAAGGAGTTTTGAACAAGTTTCGGTACTATAGTGAATCTTTCCCCTTCTTGATCCTTATTCCTATCAAACGGAATATATGCAGAACATTCCGGTCCACCTGAAGTTTTACTAAGACTGTATCCCGTTATAGTCGTAAAGTAAACTGGAATCTCTCCATAGATTACTTCACCTGTATAGACATTCGTATGCTTAACAGGGAAATATGCTTTTTCCTTACCACTATACATACTAAAACCAGTATCAGGATAAACAAACTCCCAGCCATACTTTCTATTAAGTCCTCCACTTTGTAACTTATTTAAAACCAAGTAACCCAGGCTGGTATCTACGCCGATTACCGCTCTAAATGCTATATCTTCCCCATATTTTTCAAGATCAAGATATGAAGCCGTTCCAGCAGCAATTTCTTCAGCACTGCCAGCCTTCTCATCCGGGTAGCAGCTTATGGCCACAGCATTACTAATGATTGTCTCGCCTACTTCATTAGTCATGCTGATTCTAATTCGTGCCTCTGCATTTTTATCTAATTCCTGCTTTCTGTAAAGCATTAGCTTTCTGGTAGCCGGATCATATACAATCCTGTCTACAGGACTATTGGTATAACTATATACATATCGACCTTCTGCATTCTTTACTCCGCTTACAGACTCTCCTGGTTCATCAGTAAAGCCTTCATCCTGACAGCTTACCGATATCGTATCCGGAATAACAAACCTTGTGGATGATGGTGACAATGTAAGGCATACGCCTGCTGGCACATCAGATGATGCTACATATTCATCTTCTGCTTTAAGATGAATACTCTTTAAATTATCCGTGACTGTAACATTAATCTTTGTAGCAACATCATCCTTTAGTGCAGAAATAACTGTATTTCCTGCATTAATTCCAGTTATATAGGCTTTATCACCTACAAGCGATACTGTAGCAACAGCATTATCGCTTGAACTCCACTTATACTTATCAGCTTCTATATCTGCAAGTTCTGATACAGTAACAGTCTCTCCCTTTTCAATGCTCACCGAATCCGAAAGAACAATTTCCTCTGCAACCAGAATATTTCCATTTGTATTATAAATAAGACTTCCATCAGGTTTTCCGGATTCATCCATTCTAACGTCAGCAAATCTTATATAATCCGCATAATTTGAAGCATTAAGCTTTTCAGTAACAGACTTCCAGGCACCATCTGGCTTACGCTCTGCACTTATACCTGTTAAATCTATTGTGGCTGCAGTATCACCCTTTCTAAACAAATCCATAGCAGGCCATTCTTTACCACTGACTGTAACTGGGCATATCGCAAGTGCAGGGAGACCTTCACTCTCTTCTGAATAATCCTCTCTGTCTCCAATTTCATACTCGTTCAATGTTCCACTCAATATGAGTTCTGCTAAAATACCATTAGAACGCACAAGCTGAATTGTTGCTGGATATCTGTTCTTACGCCAGCTTACAGGATTAAGCAATCCATCCGGAGCAGCTTCCAGGAACGCATCTGAACGTATACTCGTAGTACCCGCCAGCGAACAGCTTCCCTTTATCTGCAGATAGGTACCCTGTTCTAAGATACTACCCTTTTTAACAACAAGCTCATTTGCCCTTACAATGTTGAAACAATTATTTCCTGATTTTCTATAATCATAGTAATAGCTGCCAAAGCCTCCTATTTGCAGGTAGTTGGTCTCTACATCACCATTCAGGCAGATATCTCCAATATCAGCTCCGCTACCAAGCATTAGTCTTCCAAGGCCTTTAATATTACAATCCACACGATTTCCGAGAGTTATATCAACTTCAGGTGTCCTTGTAATCTGACAGTCCTTATCTAGCCTGACAGCTCCGCCAAGAACGACTTTTTCTGTTACAGACTGGCCATTTATGGACACATTCTGGTATACAGCATACTTATCAGGTCCGTTAACGCAAGGGTCACTACTCTCAGGCACCAGACCATTCAGATACATGCAGCCATCAGTTAATAACACAAGACTTCCATTTTTCACCTCAGATACTCGTATGGATACATCCGACTTACTCTTTTCGGTCAGCTTATGTCCATTCATATCGAGCTTTACATATGGAGAATAATCCGATATCACATGGTCATAAAAATGTGCTGTAGAATTACATCCTTCTAATTCATGCGAATACTGTGCATAATCCAATTCTCCCAATGAACCTATTGTGGCATCTTTTAAAAGCGTAATGGTCATTGACTCAATACCTGGATTATCCCTAAGTCTCTCTAAAATATAATACTTACATAATAATAACGAGCCCTCATAGGTCTCATCTCCACCTGTAACTCTTGCAACAGGATCACTCTTAAATTGATATATATGTCTTATATAATTGAGTACAAAACGATCACTTAAGTATCTGATCTGCTCTGTTGCTCTTGAGAACTCTGTATAACTACTCTTCCAAATCTTAGCACTGCAATCTACATAGAACCAATATTTTCCCTCAGGTGCATCCTTCAGATGAACAATATTATAGGCATGATTATTGGCATCAGTACCATATATAACCCTTGACTGCACCCCAATTTCACGACACAGTCTTGAGAAGAGTAAAGCAAACGCCTGGCAGGTTCCATATTTTGTATTAGGATTAAGTGCAGTATAAATCGTATGATTTATTGGCTTTCTTCTCTCAGTGGCAGTATTGGCTCCAACCTTTCCACTGACATGATTAGTTACATAATCATATACTGCCTTTGCCTTTACCGAATCTTCTGCATCCTTAACATCCTTAAGGTCTTTTGACAGAATGTCAGCAATCCACGCATCAACCTGCTTTTCCTGCTCCAATGTAGTAATATACTTAACCTTAAATGTATAGACTACTCCAGGTGCATCTTCAGCATAATTAATATTGAAATCACATTGCTGTAATATTCCCTCAAGGCACTCCCCTTCGAAGGACTTCATTCCTCCTCGTTCTTCATAGACATCAAGAGCATCCTCAAGTGAAAAACTATCTCCTATTGTACCTGGATCCGCATACAGGGTAAACTCTTCTTCATGATTAAGAAGACGCTTTCTGACCCTTGCATTGAACTCATTCATACTGGTTATTACTGCCGATTCATCTACCGCGTAATGGTAGTATTCCACTCCTTCTTCAGCTGGCAGAACCTTTACGGGGAATGTATTAAAGTAGTTGCCATACTTATCAGTATTCTTTGCATTTACCGTAATATAGACCAGCCCATCGTAGTCGCTTTCATATTCTGAATAAGATGGAGCCTCTAAGAAGCTATACCACTGATTGCAGGCATACTCTGACTCACCAGTATCAATCTTTACCAGATGATTAAGTTCATAATCCTCATCCGGATCTAAGCAAAAGTATCTTACTATTTCGCCGTTTCTAATATCCCTGTCATAATAGATAGCATGCTGGCTCCAGACATTTATGTTATTGCCATCCTGATATATATCAGGCAGCTTATCCATAGGCGTAATAGTCTTTCCATCTGCAGAAACTAATGCAATACCAAAACGCACATCCTCTGTTGCATGCACAATACAAGGTTCATCCTTCTTAAGAACCTCATATTCATCAGAACCCTCTCTGTACTTAATCAGAGTAATACCACCCTTATATTGTGATGCACACGATCCAGCGGACAGTCCATTGACATCACTCTTGCTTGATATTACATTACTTACTGCAACTACATCTCCCCCTCTTGATACCGTAAAATAAAACCAGCAATCCTGTGGATTTCCATTTGTAAAATCTATAGGCGGCTTAATATAGCCTCTAAATAATTCCTTATCTCTGGTATCCGGATCATCATCATAGTTTTTACCATCTGTTGCATCTGTATATGCTACGTTATGATCAGAAACACTCGCATCAGCTGCTACAAATTCGTATTCTAACGGATCACTTCCCTCCGTTGAATAATAGCAGTTCCATCTATAAGCACTGTCTGCGTACGTATTATCACCATTAGTGTCAACCTTCCAGTAACACTTGTCGTCCACAAGTGCTGCCTTATTAAGTTTTAAAGGGCTGTACAAATTAAATTGGGAAACAGAGTTGAATTCAGCTCCTTGAAATAAGCCTTCACCATCTTCTGTAGCTTCTCTAAACTCACAGTAATCACTATATGACAACGTTAAATAAACATACGGCACATATCCTTCAATTTCTGCAGATTTTGCTTTCTGTAAAGAATACATCGATCCTTCTACTGTTCTGCTACTCAAATCAAATGTTATATATCCATCTCGCCATGGAATAAACGTATCCGCATACTCTGGCGAAAGTCTGAGATACAGCACCTCATGTTCGGAACATTTTAATGTCTCGACACTTTCCAGTTCAAGTGTTTCCGATGAATAACTTCCAGAATAAAGAACCTTTGACTCGTCAGGGCGTAGCTTGCCGTATTCTGGCAATTCTGAGTATATTTCAATATTAACGCACTCAAAAAAATCTTCTATAAGATTGTTTTCCCTGAAGCACATATCATAATACTCATACTCAGGTTCACCAGCTTCCTCCATGACATCCCCTGACACCTCTTCGCAGGTTAAAGAACTCTCTTCCTGTTCCATACTTGCAATATATTCAGTATCAGTGCTGTCTTCTATATCTGCGCTATCATCAACATCTGTGACAGCTTCTACTTCTGTAGTTTCCTCAACATATGTAACATCTTCGATATCTATATGCCCTTCGCTACTTTGGGCATAAATATCAACAGATGTCTGTGAAATAGAACTCATCACTATTGCAAGTGTAAGTATTGCTGTTATTGTTCTTTTTATTAATGTGTTCTTCCTCTTCATAATTCCCCTTTTCCTAAAAAATATGCTACTGGCCTTTAGTATATCATACAAATAGTTATATATCCCCTAAGAATTGCAAATCCCATTTCATATGCGTCATTGTAAAGCTATCGTAGTTCTCTACTCCCTAAATACAACCCAATTGTGAGACCATGGTACTTTAAGTCCAAAAAGATTTTTCACCCTGCCATTACTCTTTCTATACCAGGAATAATTCCACCCTGCCCCCATATCCATGTATAGGGCATTTGTCACATGCAAATCTTTTAATTCATTAAGGAAATCCTCAAAATGCATCATTTCAATGGAATCAATTATACATAGGTGCCCGTTAAGCTCAGCTATAACTCTGTAGGAACGTACTCGAGGCATATTGAATCCGTTTACAAGTTCTCCATCTCGCATCATTCTGTATTGCATGAATCCACTTCCACCATGCTCAGCAGCCTCTTTCATTGCACCTTCCGTGTCATCAAACTCAAACGCAAATCCTCCATCATAGAATACAACCGCTCCATACTCATCTTTTGCATATTCACTGTCAGAATATACACCTTTGGAAGCATGATATCCTTCTATATTGTCGTCAGAAAAGCCCAGTTGAATCTCATGCTGGAACGCCGCACCACTACACCAGGTAATTGTCTTATCTGATTTCTTTGGTCTTTTTCCATATTCCAGATCCACATGCGAATACTCTGGAAAAAATACAAATAATTTATCTGTTCTATATATAGTTGTCTCATCAGCTGGGACTAATAAATTATAGTCAGAGTTGCTCACTTTTACCGCCTCATTAATGTCCACATGGTATTGGGAAATCAGCCCCATAAATATAAATAAAAAGGCAGGAATAACTGCTAATGATGCAAGGCAGCATAACCAGTATATAATTCGTATAACGCCATTCTTAATCTTCTCACTTCCAATAAGGAAAGTAATCAACGCAAATATCTGCGTGACAACAAGCCCTGAATATGAATATAAAAGAATAGAAAAGCGCATTTGAGCCACAAAGTACATGGTATATGCTGTAAGCGACAGTAATGCCATTAACATTAACCATATTCCAATGATCAGTTTCTTTTTACTCATTGATATTCCCCTTTTCAATGTTTTTCTTAGCCTGTTTCAGTTCATGCTTTATGGCCTTAAAGCTATCAAGCTGCGTCTCAATACATATAACCAGAATTACTATACACAGATCTGATATGTACTCGAACACCGACATAATCTGAGTAAGTAAAGGCTGATTTAAAAATGTATTAATTCCTATAAGAAAAACATATAACAAAATCTTGAAAATAATGGACATCTGATTAAATATAACATTTCCATAATTTCCAAGCCGACTATATTCAATAATAAAGTGGTTAACGATTATTATAAGCGTCATAAGAAAGCTCATACTCTGCGCCGAAAGATACAGACTTCCCTGCACTCCCATAATAAGATAGGTGTCAAAATCTGATGTTTCACCCCAGAGTCTTCCTAAAACAAGAAAACTCTCCTGGTACAGAAGGGCAAATAGCAGTCCACCCATCAATCCCTTCATCATATCCCAGTGAAACCTTGAAAACGCCCACAGGGTAAAAAGCGTTATCACTATCTTCACCAGTTCCTCGAATGCAGGAAGCAGTTCAAGGCCGTTAGATACTACAAGCAATACCAGCGAAATCAGTCCGCACAGTGCCGATATTATGGCAATATTTCGCATTATTCTCTCATCTAAGAACTTTTCCTCCAAGTTAATCTTCTTCAAAGCATAACCTCCTGTATTTTCCTCGTTGCCATAACAAAAAGAGCCAGTTCAAAACTGACTCTAAGTCTCTAACACTCAAGCTTGTAACCCATGCCCCATATAGTCTTAATTAAATCTCCCTTGCTGCCCATCTTAGCTCTAAGCTTCTTAACATGGGTATCAATTGTTCTTGCATCGCCGAAGTAATCATAATTCCATACATGATTCAGAATCTGCTCTCGAGACAATGCCACACCTTTGTTCTCAAGAAAATACGTCAGCAATTCAAATTCCTTATAGCTTAACTCTACTCTACTGCCATCAATCTCAACAATATGTGCCTTCTTATCGACTGTAATACCAGCACAGGCTATAACGTCTTCACCGTCTTCGCCAAGGCATCTTCTTAGTATCGCATCTACTCTCGCTACAAGAACTCTTGGACTAAATGGCTTTGTAATATATTCATCGATACCAAGCTCAAATCCTGCCAGTTCGTCATGTTCTTCTCCCCTGGCTGTTAGCATAATGATAGGAACATCTGATAGCCTTCTAATCTCAGCTACTGCTTCAAAGCCGTCCATAACTGGCATCATTACATCCATAATAATTAATTCAATATTCTTCTCTCTTGAAAAACACTCAAGTGCTTCGACTCCATTACTGGCTTCGTAGACAAAATAACCGCTCTTGCTAAGAAAGTCTCGCACCAGCTTACGCATTCGTTCCTCATCGTCAACGACAAGAATTCTTATATCACTCATATTGAATCCCCAATTCCCGTTCTTTTTCTCTAACGGCCTTCTCTCTCTCATCGAGCTTCTGTTGCCATGATGAGTATTCATTCTCTATCGCCGTTCTATAATTAAGAACTGTAGGATTACTTCCTGTATAACTAATGAGAAACAGGATGACAATCAGAACCAATAGTCCGATATTAATTATGCGTAAATTCCTGTTCTTATCCCTAAGTTCATCGCGCTTCTTACGCGTATTAACTGTAACTGTGCGGGACGTTCTCTCATCATCAAGTGATCCCGCCCCAAATGACTGATACATCGGTATTCCGGGAACTTCATCCACATCAATTCCACCATCAACCATTCGCTTCTGCATATCATGAAGATATGCATATCCTACCGGCGTTCTAAACATACGCTTCTCAAGCGCACCCTTATACACCTGCATAATAGTCTCTGCACTTTTACCGTTGATATTATCATCAATATACTTAATGGTCTTCAATTCCTGCCTGGCAAGTTCTGCATCAGACACATCATTAAAACTGAATCCATTAACAATCAGACTGTCCTTCTCCAACTTTCACACTCTTCCCTATAACAATTACATTGCCTGAAGAGGTCTGTTCTGAACTGTTCTTGAAGCCTTAAGCTTCTCTCGCTGCTTGTTATTAACAAACTTAGCCACAACATTACTCTCCTGGTTAAGCTTACATCCATATATTATGCGAGACTTCTCCATCTCTTCATTACGGACAACAATTGCACTAAGCTCGAACCTGTCTCTTGAAACTGTATCTCTGAAAGTAATATTAACAACTGCACCATCTGGCACATCAACATCCTTGTCACATATAAATGCAATTCCACTGATACTGATATCCTTAACTATTATATCGATAGTATTACGGCTAAGTCCAACTCTCGCTGTTCCAGACTCACCAAGCCATACTCTACAGGCACCTCTTCTGTTGACAGCTATGCCTTCCTGCTTACATGTAATCTCATGGAACAGTTCACCTTCTGCTGTCTTAACGTTCCTTATCTTAATCTCATTGAACTGAAAAGCCTTTCCTTCATCAGGAAGTGGAACTATCATACTAAGTACCAGTCCAGGCGTACTAAAACCAATCATCTTGTCATTCTGCATGATGGGCTCTGCATAAATACACTTATCATATACATTAGCAACTTTTGTGCTAAACTCCAAGACCTGTCCACCAATTCCAACTGTCAGCTGCACCATTACATCAGCTGGTATCTCATCAATTCTCATCGTTCCCCCTTGCCAGATACTAACCACCCCTAGTCAGTATCTTCTCGACCGCTATTTATAGTACCAAAGTACCACACTCACTAGTTATTACTACTAATTTATATCCTATTGTAATTTTTTTCAAGATGAAAAATTAAAAAAATAGATTTTTTAACCTAAAACGTAGTTTTTTATACTATTTCTGGTAATAATATAACTCCGTATATACTCGCTGATTATATACGGAGTTATATTTAGTACAAGTATTCACTTAAAAACATTAAAGTCTGTTATATCAACAATCAAACTCACAATGTTCCTGAACACCACTATTCTAACGGATGGACAAGGGTTCGCTTGTCTTCCTACCATTGAACCTACAGAAAGTCTAGACGAACCATCATTTGAACAAGGGTTCATCTGACTTCCCTCCAGTGGACCAGACGGGAGTCGAACCCGTGTCCGAAACCATTTCCACCGTACTTCTACAAGCTTAGCCTATCGATTAACATTCCCTCCTACATACAGTGATTGGCACCCGCACATATTCAGTAGCTTCATAGTACGCCCATATGCTCAAAGCTTTGCATATGTCGTTTCTCACATAGTCGATGCCTGGATCCTGATGTGTGAGTGCATCAGGTCAGACAAGCTGCAACTAGGCAGCTAATGCTACTCTATCGTTAGCGTTTAATTTTAATTTTTGTGATTAACGTGTCACAACGGCTTGCTTCTCCGACTTCCACGACCCCGTCGAAACCTTGACTGGCCCATATTTATATTTTACACAGATACAACCAATAATACAATTAACATTGGCAATATCCATATAATTCACTTAAAGATTGCGAATCTTAAAGTCTCTTTCTGCTTCACGCTTCATATCCTTCTTGGCAATACTCTCTCGCTTATCATAGTTCTTTTTACCGCGACAAAGACCTATCTCAAGCTTGGCTCTTCCATCTTTGAAGTATACCTGCAATGGAACCAGCGTAAATCCCTTTTCCTTAATCTTACCTAAAAGCTTGTTGATCTCACTCTTGTGCATAAGAAGCTTCTTAGGACGCATAGGATCCTTATTGAAGATATTTCCCTTCTCGTAAGGACTAATATGCATTCCATAGACCCAGACTTCGCCATTTTCAATTCTCACAAAGGCTTCCTTGATACTGCACTGTCCAAGTCTAAGCGACTTAACCTCTGTTCCATGAAGAACAAGTCCTGTCTCATACTTCTCATCGACAAAATAATCATGATATGCTTTTTTATTGTTAGCTACAAGCTTCATCGATTCCTTACTCATATAACCAACTCCAAATTATCACTTTTACAGATTAATCCTATTCATCTGCGACTTCAAAATCTATAGTTCTAAGAAATGTATCGACTGAACTAACCATAACCTTCATAGGCTGACCAAGTTCAATCTTCTTCCCATGCCTTGTGCCCTTCATCGTATAGCTATTCTCATCATATACATAGAAGTCACCCTTAAGCTTAGAGATATGTATGAGACCTTCAATTGTATTAGGAAGTTCCACATAGACACCCCACTCTGTTATTCCTGACACTGTTCCATCGAAAATCTCTCCTATATGGTCTCCCATATACTCTGCCTTCTTAAGCTTATTGGTCTCACGTTCTGCCTCGTCAGCACGTCTCTCCATCTTGGATGAACGCTCAGCAACCTCTGGAAGAATATGATCATAGTGTTCAAGCTTAGCCTTCTTCATCCTTCCACGCAGTTCATCCTTAATTATCCTGTGAATCTGCAGGTCTGGATACCTTCTTATTGGAGATGTAAAGTGGCAATAGTACTTACATGCAAGTCCAAAGTGACCACTACATTCTATACTATACTTCGCCTGCTTCATGCTTCTTAATGCGATTCTCGCAATCATGTCTTCCTGAGGTGTTCCCTCAATCTCGCCCAGAAGCTTCTGAATCTCCTTGGGATGAATCTCATCCTTCGCCATATGAATATGATATCCATAATTATTGATAAAAGCAGCCAGCTTAAGGATCTTCTCCGGGTCCGGATTGTCATGCGTCCTATAGACGAACGGCCTCTCAAGCCAGAAGAAATGCTCTGCCACTGTCTCATTAGCCATTAGCATAAAGTCCTCAATAAGCTTGGTTGCCGCATTACGCTCATATGGCTTCACTTCGATTGGATGTCCATTCTCATCCAGAATCATCTTGCTCTCTGGAAAATCGAAGTCGATTGATCCTCTCTTGCTCCTTGCTTCACGAACAATCCGGGATAACTCATACATCTTATCGAGCATATCAACTATATCAGAGTACTGGCTTCTCTCAGCCTCATCCTGTAGTGCAATTATCTTGTTAACTGACGTGTATGTCATCCTATGATTAACATTAATAACGCTCTCAGTAATCTCATGATCAATCAGCTTACCAGAAGGAGTAATTGTCATTATACAACTAAGAGCAAGTCTGTCTTCATGGGCATTAAGTGAACAGATTCCATTAGACAGTCTGTGTGGAAGCATTGGAATTACACGATCCACAAGATAAACGCTCGTTCCACGTTCCTTAGCCTCCCAGTCAAGTGCGGAGTTCTCCTGAACGTAGTTGCTTACGTCTGCAATATGAACTCCAAGAATATAATTCTCTCCATCAACACTTAATGATACTGCATCATCAAGATCCTTGGCATCTTCTCCATCAATTGTAACCATCAGAACATCTCTAAGATCAGCTCTTCCATTCATGTCAGCTTCACTTATCTCATCAGGTGTTCGCATCGCCTGATTCATTACCTTCTCTGGAAATTCAGTCGGAAGACCAAATCCTTTTACAATAGACATTATATCTACACCAGGATCATTAATATGGCCAAGAATCTCTGTGATCTTACCTTCCGGACTCTTTCTGTCTGTTCCATAATCTATGAGTTCTACAACAACCTTGTGCCCATCCATAGCACCCATGCTGTCCTCGACTCTTATATATATATCGCTATCAAGCTTGGTATTATCAGGAACGACAAATCCAAAGCTACGATTAGACTTCTGATATGTTCCTACAATCTGTGTAGTGCCACGCTCAAGTATCCTGACAACCTTGGCCTCAGTTCTACGGCCACGGCTACCCTTCAGAATCTCGACCTGTACTGTATCAAGGTGAAAAGCATTACCTGTGTACTGTTCAGGTATATATAGATCCTCTTCCCTGCCTTCAACCTCAACAAATCCAAACCCCTTTGAATTGCTGATAAAGGTTCCAGTTAACAGACCTTCAGTCCGAACCTTCTTAGGATCAAGAATCTGATACTTACCACGCTTGCTAATCTCAATCTTCTGCTTAAGAAGAAGTTCCTCAAGAATAGAGCTTAGTTCTGGCCTGTCCTCAGGCGCAACCTGAAGCATAACAGCAAGTTCCTTCTCTTTCATTGGAACATAGTATTCATTATTCATTAATTCAAGAATGACCTGCATTCTCTGTTCTCTGCTCTTCTTCATTACTCTATTCTACCACTAAATCTTCTAATAAAAATAAACTATTAGTTAAAAAAAGCCCCGCGTATCTTACGCGGGGCTAATAACTCAAAACTAGAATCTCTTAATATTGAGAATAATCGCAATAACTATGAATGCTACTGTAAGCCATCTTGTGATCTTAACAAGTGCACCTTCCATTGAACGACCCTTGTTCTTACCCCAATATGTCTCAGCTGCACCGCTTATTGCTCCAAGTCCGGCTGCCTTGCCTTCCTGCATAAGTACGATTGCTGCTAATGCAACGCTTATAATAATAAATATAATTGTCAAAACTATTCTTAAAACTGCCATTGTAATTCCTCCAATCAAATCACGCAAGGACTATATTATCATATCCGTACTTATATTTCAACTACTTTATTATTAAAAATATTAGCACCTAAAACACTGGAAAGACAGACATATTATCCGTATATTAATTACTTAACAAGTAAAGACTTTCCTGTCATCTCTGCAGGCTGCTCTTCACCCATAACCTCGATAAGAGTTGGAATAATATCTGCAAGGCATCCACCCTCACGAAGTGTAGCTCCCTTAGGACCATTAACAAGAATGAATGGAACAGGATTAGTTGTATGTGCTGTAAATAGCTCACCTGTCTCATAATTAACAAGCTGCTCGGCATTACCATGATCAGCACAGATGAACATTGTTCCATCAACTTCCTCAACGAACTTAACAATCTCACCTACACACTTATCAATAACTTCAATTGCTTCAGTTGCAGCTTCAACAACACCTGTATGACCAACCATATCTGGATTAGCAAAGTTACAGATAATCACATCATATACGCTCTCGTCATTCTCATCCTTTGCTGTGATTGCCTCTGAAAGCTTATCACATACTGTATATGCGCTCATTCTTGGCTTCTTATCATATGTTGGAACATACTTTGGTGAATTAACAAGAATTCTCTCCTCGCCTTCATTAGGCTCCTCAATTCCACCATTGAAGAAGAATGTAACATGAGCATACTTCTCAGTCTCAGCGATTCGTGCCTGCTTCTTACCCTTTGCTGCAAGCCACTCTCCAAATGTGTTAGTAATCTCAACCTTATGGAATGCAACTGACTTATTAGGTATAGTAGGATCATACTCTGTAAAGCAGACATACTTAATATCAAGTCTCTTACGATCGAATCCTGCAAAATCATTATCACAGAATGCACGAGTTATCTCTCTTGCTCTGTCAGGACGGAAATTGAAGAAGATTACTGAATCACCATCCTTTATTGTTGCAACAGGTGCACCATTCTCCTCTACTACCATTGGAACAACGAACTCATCTGTAACACCCTCATCATATGACTTCTGAATTCCCTCTGTAGCTGATGTAGTCTTATTACCCTCGCCCTGAGTAAGTGCCATATATGCCTTCTCAACACGATCATAGTTATTATCTCTATCCATTGCATAATATCTACCAGACACTGATGCAACCTTACCTACACCAATCTCAGCCATCTTAGCTTCGAGCTCAGCAACGAAATCCTTACCACTTGCTGGTGGTGTATCTCTTCCATCAAGGAAACAGTGAACATATACCTTATCAAGGCCGTTACGCTTAGCGAGTTCAAGAAGACCATAGATATGTGTATTGTGGCTATGAACACCACCGTCAGAAACAAGGCCATACATATGAAGAGCGCTTCCGTTCTTCTTGCAGTTCTCAACGGCCTCCATAAGTCCAGGATTCTCGAAGAATACTCCATCCTGAATCTCCTTTGTAATTCTTGTAAGTTCCTGATATACGATTCTACCAGCACCCATATTAAGGTGACCTACCTCAGAATTACCCATCTGTCCGTCTGGGAGACCTACTGCCATTCCACTGGCATTACCCTTTACAAAAGGATATTCCTTCATAAGTCTGTCCATTACAGGTGTCTTGGCAAGTGCTACAGCATTGCCTTCTGTCTTGTCATTAAGTCCATATCCATCAAGGATAAGTAATACAACTGGTTTCTTACTCATTTCATATTCTCCTTATTATTCAATCCTCTACCTTATGGGTATTATTCTTCACGACCATCCCAACAGTAGGTACATAACTTACTTCTGTCAAGTCCCACTGACTCAATCAGATCGTCTAATCTATGGAAACGTAAGCTTGTAAAGTTAAGTCTCTTACGAATCTCTTCATTCATATAATCATATCTGTCAGAATCTGGATTAGCATACTCTCTTATAACTTCTTCAGAAGCGTCTGTGCCTTCCTTATCTGCAATAATTCGTCTTGAGATAAGATCCATCTCTGAAGTACTTCTTGAGAAGTTCAGATACTTACAGCCATACATAATTGGTGGACATGCAGGTCTTATATGAACCTCCTTAGCACCACTCTGATAGAGGAATTCAGTTGTCTCACCAAGCTGAGTACCACGTACAATCGAATCATCAATCAGAAGAAGCTTCTTATCCTTAATAAGATCATGCACAGGAATAAGCTTCATCTTAGCAATAAGATTACGCTTAGACTGAATTGTTGGCATAAAGCTTCTAGGCCATGTAGGCGTATACTTGATAAATGGTCTTGAATATGGAATACCACTCTCGTTCGCATATCCAATCGCATGAGCCACACCAGAATCCGGAACTCCCGCTACAATATCCGGCTCAGCATTATCTCTCTTAGCCAGAAGTGAACCACAGTTATATCTCATCCTCTCTACGCTGATTCCCTCATATGAAGATGATGGATATCCGTAGTATACCCAGAGGAATGTACATATCTTCATATCATTACCCGGCTTAACCAGTGTAACAACTGCCTCTGGAGTAAGAACAACTATCTCTCCTGGTCCTAATTCTCTTAATTCGGAATAACCAAGATTAAGGTATGCAAATGACTCAAAGCATGCACAATATGCACCATCCTTGACACCAAGCGCTACTGGAGTTCTTCCCAGTCTGTCCCTTGCAGCATATACACCCTTGGAGGTAAGAAGAAGAATCGTCATTGATCCATCAATTATCTCCTGCGCATACTGAATACCTTCTACTATATTATCCTTCTGGTTAATAAGTGCGGCAACTAATTCTGTAGCATTAATATCGCCACCACTCATCTCCAGGAAATGTGTATTGCCCTTCTTGAAAAGATCTGCAATAACTTCATCTACATTATTAATCTTACCTACTGTAGAGATTGCATATGTTCCATGATGTGATCTGATAAGAAGAGGCTGTGGCTCATAATCTGATATACAACCAATTCCAAGATTACCATGCATTGAGTTGACATCCTTCTCGAACTTCGTCCTAAATGGTGCATTCTCAATATTATGAATCGCTCTGTTAAAGCCTTCGTCATTATCATACACAGCCATTCCAGCTCTTCTTGTTCCAAGATGTGAATGATAATCTGTGCCAAAGAACATATCAAATACACAGTCTTCTTTTGATGCTACTGCAAAAAAACCACCCATCGTATTATCTCCTTAGTAAGTTATATCTAATGTACTATGCACAACCACATATAATTCTATGTTCTTTTGAATTATATGTAAATGCTTATTTTATAAAAATGACAACATTTTATATGTATTCATATAGACAATTTAACTATACTAACTATGCTTAACATATTCATGATCAACCAGGATAACTGAAAAATACTAGTTATTATATTCATATATCTTAGTCGCAACCATTTTTTTCAACTCTTCATCATTAAGCCTGTACTTGAATGGCGCAACAACATCAAAAATCAGATTGGTATGTGTTGGTCCCTTAACCATCCTAAAATCGTGAAACTGAAGAATTGGATCAATAGCCTTAATCAGTTCAGCAACCTTTTCCTTGGTTGTATTAATCTCTTCATCATCAGTTACAACCGGATCCATATGGATGACAGCCTCACAGTTAAGCTTCATCCTAAGTTCAGCCTCAATAATATCTATTTCATCATGTATGACCATGATATCTTCCTTATAAGGCACTTCTGCATGAAGACTAATCATCACACGTCCCGGGCCATAATCATGAACAACCAGATCATGAATGCCAAGCACAATATCATGTTCCTTAACAATTGCTGATATCTGATCTACAAATTCACTATCTGCAGGTTGTCCCAAGAGCGGACCAACTGTATCTTTTACAGAATCGATACCAGTCTTTATGATTAGTATGGCAACTATAAGACCACACCAGCCATCAATTGCTATTCCAAAGTACATTCCAACAATTATTGCAATTAGAACTACTGCAGTAGATACCGAATCCGAAAAAGAATCCTTGCTTGTGGCATCCATTGCAGCGCTGTCTATTCTCTTTGCATAAGACCTGTTATACAGTCCCATATAGAGCTTTACTGCAATCGAAATAACAAGAATAACAATAACAACTGTAGAACTCTCAGGAATCTCAGGTGTTATAATCTTTGCAAATGAAGACTTTAACAATTCGACACCCATTAGAAGAATCAGGATGGATACAGCAAGTCCAGAAAGATACTCCATTCTTCCATGCCCAAATGGATGTTCTGGATCCGGCTTCTGCCCTGCTAACTTAAATCCAATCATCGTAACAAGAGATGAACCTGCATCAGAAAGGTTATTAAATGCATCTGCTGTTACAGCTATACTTCCGCTTATAGTACCTGCAAAGAACTTAATCGCAAAAAGTAACAGATTAAGTGCTATTCCAACTGCACCACAAAGCACGCCATAAGCTTCGCGAACTTTAGTATCCTTATAATCCTCACGGTTCTTAATAAAGAAACCCGCTAATACTCTAATCACCTTAACTCCTCCTGCAAAGTTACCATAGCCTTATATGGCCAGTGATAATCTAAAAATCCACTATCTGTCTTCCTCTATAAACAGTACACCCAGAGTACCATATCCGCAGTGTGATGATATAACGCCTCCGGCACGCGTAATACATATCTCATCAAACCTTCCGAGATCTTCAAGATACTTCTTAACGCTTGAAATTATGGCCTCATCACATCCAGCATGAGTTATAAATACGCGGTCTCTTTTGGCTTTCAACAGTTCGCCTTCCATATCTTTCACATAATCAGCAACAACGCCAGGCATCCTGCCACGGTATTTTTTACCGGCGCTCATCGTTCCGGCACTCACCTGAATACGTGGATGCAGCTTAAGTGCACTACCTACAAGCGCTGACAACCCACTACATCTGCCACCTCTGTAAAGATATACAAGCGTATCTACAACAAAGCTTGCTCTAACACATGGAATCAGCTCCATAATACGGTCTCTAATATCGGACGCCTTCATACCGCTCCTAGCCATCACTGCAGCCTCAATAACAAGAAGGCCTATTCCAGTTGAAAGGTTCCTTGAATCAATCACATATACCCTGTCTTCGATTCCCAATTCCTCTGCTGCAAGCTGCATAACATTGGCTGACGTCGACATCTCCGAAGATATTGTGAAGCAAACAATCTCTGACTCCTCATCAGCATATCTGGACATCACCTCCATAGCATGATCTATAGACGGAGCAGCTGTCTTGGGAGTTGTCTTATTCGCGTCTGCCCATTCATAGATCTCATCCGGAGTAATATCAACGCCGTCCTCATAGTCTTTTTCATCAAGAATAATGTGTAGTGGAATTATTCCTATATCATATCTATTCTTAAGTTCCTCTGACAGATCACACGTACTGTCTGCAATTATCTTAACCATATGCACCTTCCCTGTTAATCACCTTATGCCTCGCCAATTATTGTCAAAGGCGACACGTATCACTCTTACTAGTATACCCCAAAGCTGAGGTTTTATGCACTATATATTAATCTCATTCTAATACTTTACAACACTTACCTCACCCGTTGATAAGGCTTCCTCAGTTCCATTGTCGTATCTGACACATAGATGATACTCGTCATCAATACCCATGACATATGCATATCCCTTGGACGATACATCTTCACCATACTGCGAGACCTTCACGTAGTTGCCAATTAGCATTGATCTATTCCTGTACTCATCAATCAGTTCATGTTCATCTCTAACATTCATGCACTCATAAAAATGATAAATCACAGATGCACACAGTTCATTAAGCACATCTTCTGTCCCATGGCGATCAACTATCGCACCAGCAGTCTTGGCAATTTCCTTAGGAAAGCCATCAATTGGCTCATATACATTGATTCCCACTCCTGTCACAATGTATGCCAGTTCCCCTGTCTCTAATGATGTTACTCCTTCAGTAAGTATACCTGCCACCTTCTTATTATTGACAAAGATGTCATTTACCCACTTGATAAATGGACTGATTCCCGTGATTTCCTCAATGGCCCGGCACACAGCGCATGCCACAATACATGTAATCTCGGTTGATTTTGCAATACTCGTATCAGGCTTAAGCGAGAAGCTAATATAGATTCCTGTACCTTTTGGCGAAAAGAACTCTCTGCCTCGTCTGCCTCGCCCACTCGTCTGCGACATCGCAACTACGACAGATTCCTTTCCATAGTGTGCCTCTGCATATTGCCTTGCAATATTATTGGTAGAATCGACCTCCTCATATAGAAGTAATTCTCTGTCCACAAGATTGATTGAATATCTGGTAATAAGCAGATGTCTGATTGTTTCTTCATCAAGGACAGGTGCCTCAAGAAGCAGTCTGTATCCCTTATTGGTAACGGCATCAATATTATATCCATCTGCCTGGATCGCCTTAATTGCCTTCCATACTGCCGCTCTGGTGACATATATTCTGTCCGCAATCTCCTGTCCAGATATGTATTTATTACTGTTTTTTCTTAGAAAATCAAGGACCTTTTCCTTTGTAGTGTTTTTCAAGTAATTGTAAACCTTTCTGAAAAATCAATTGACGGGTGTCCTACACAATTGTAAACTGACACCTGTTAATTGTAAACCATACAATTATCAATATAACTAGAGAAAGAGGTTTTAATAATGCAAAACAAATCAAAAGTAGTTCTTATGACAACAATTGCTCTGTCAACAGCAATAATCTGTATTCTCGGACCACTATCAATAACTATTCCGATTAGTCCGGTTCCTATCGCTCCATGTATGTTTGGAATATATATTGCTGCTTACGTACTTGGTAGTAAATGGGGAACTGCATCTACAGCACTGTACCTGTTAATTGGCTTAATTGGCATTCCTGTCTTTTCTGCTTTTTCTGGTGGACCTGGTAAGCTTTTTGGACCAACTGGTGGCTATCTGATTGGATATATTCCTGTTGCATTCTTATCTGGACTTTTCATTGAAAAGTTTGAGAACAAAATCTATCTTCATGTAATTGGAATGCTTATTGGTCTTACAATATGTTATGGTCTCGGTACTGCGTGGCTTGCTGTTCAGGCTCATCTTTCACTTCCAGCTGCACTTGGTGCCGGTGTAATACCTTTCATTCCAACTGATATTGTTAAAATAGTTCTGGCTGTTATTGTGGGCGTTCCACTTCGTAAGGCTGTTAAGAAAATGTAATCGGGTTGTTTTTACCTTGTGGGTGCGTGACAAAGGGACACTCCTCGTGACAAAGGGACACTCCTCGTGACAAAGGGACACTCCTCGTAACAAAAGAACCGTCCCCAAAGCAAAGGGACACTCCTCGTGACAAAAGGACCGTCCCTATGTTGCGCCTATTTCAATTCTTTTCCCGTAACATTAAAAGTCTTCTTTACATTTCCATAGTACTTTCCAGTACCTGAAACTGTTACGGTTCCCTTTCCAGTAATTGTTCTTCCATAGTAGATATAATAATCATCTCCAGGTGTTAATGTCATACCATCGTACTTGACGGTAACAGCTGGATATAATGCTTTTCCGCAATATACGACATCCCCAAGACTGATATCCAACTTGGTATCAGTTGCTTTAAGTGCAATCTGTCCTGCCGCTTTAATAGGTGCCTTTACCGTAAATGAACTAAAGTATCCCTTATTACCAACAATCTCAACATATGGCTGATCCGCAGCATTGCCTACTGGATCTTCAAGGTATCTCTTTATATTGCCATTGGTATAGTTGTGCTTTACAACTTTGTAATCAGTTCCAGCCTTCAGTGCTGTGATACCATCATATACTGTTACGGAAGGCTTATATGTAACCGAATCCTTCCCCTTCGTATAAGGAATTGGGGCTATCTTCACTCCAATCGCATTGGCAGAATACATATTCATGATATTGCCAGGCACAATTGTAAATGAGAGCAGGCTTGATTTACCGGCAAAGTTGCCCTTTCCAACCACTCTGACATTTCCAACAGTTGATGTTCCCTTATAAGTCTTATTGTTGGTGTACTTTAAGGAATAATCTGTGCCTTTTGAAAGTATATAACCATTGCTGAGTCTGACTACAATCTTATCATCAACTGTAGCACCAGCCTTAGAATAGTCGGCGTTGGTCGTAATACCTGGTTTCTTGATAACCATGCTGTCATTAATAACAGCCGGGGCAATCGTAAATGTCTTCTTAACAGTTCCTGTGTATCCTGAAGATGGTATTCCAGTGAATATTACAGTTGCCTTTCCGCTTCTATAGTTATTCAGATAAGAAACCTTGTAGTGCGTTCCTGCTGCTAAAGGCTCACCATTAAACGTAACGCTTGGCAGTCCTTCATAGATTCTCTCCAGATTCCAGCTATGGGCATCAAAGGTTACATTCTTCAATGCCACCTTATCATTAATCTTAAGCTTCTTCGCATTTAAAGCGGTACCTGTTATACGGAAGTTGAAAGTCTTCGTACCCTTATATCCTGACAGTGGCTTAGCCGTCAGAACTACTGTTACAACTCCCACCGACTGATTACCGATATAACTAATATCAAAATCAGATGTCGTAAGATACTTATTACGATCCATTACAACAGATATCTTCTTTTTGTCCGTGGTTTTAGCTGTTGCAAATAATGTTGATGGATCCTTGAACACAATACCCGAATCCCAGTCAAACAGATCGGATGAACTACTGAGATTGAATGGTACCTTTTTAAGCTTATCACCTACAACTACTTTAGCATTACTTAGCAATTCCGACTTATCCGCTGCGTATAAGGTGAACTTTCCTATACCAGTATATCCGCCCTTTGCAATAATCTCTAACTGATATGTGTCCTCAGTGTCCGTCTTAAAAAGTGGCGCAGTCGTCGCTGTTCCATCAATGTAAGTCACAAGTCCTTTTTTAACTGTAAAAGTATAATCCCTGCCGTAAACAAGCGTCCTGCTACCTACAGTCAGCGACTTAATCACCACTGTATCCTTATTAAGCTCAATGCTATCATTAAAGCTCAATGTGACACCGTCAGCTACTTTGTTATACGAATCAAATACCTTAATAGGTGCAATGTTGAAGTTAGTAAAAATGGTGCCCTTGTAGCTTATGCATCCCTGAATTACCACATAAGGGAGCTCCGGATCAAAGTTGCCAAGTTCTGACGAATGAGCCGTCAGATAAGCGTCCATCTCCGTTGCGTTAAGTGGCACTGTGTCATTGGTTGCATATCTGTATGTTCCATCAGCCACCTTGCCAGCGGCGTTGGCACTTATATTATTACGATAGAAAACATTGTAGTTGTTGGCAGAAATGACAGCCCCCATCTTCTCGTCAGTGACTGTAAAGGATGGCTTAATAGCCTTTCCAGTATACTCATAGTCTGTTCTTACCAGCTTAACTGTGTATTCAGTTGTTACATTAATTGTAAAATCCTTAAATGCATGGAAAGGCGCCTTATAATACTCTATCTGCACAGTTGTATCAGAGGCCGTTAATGGTGATGCTACATGTATAGAGCATTCACTGGTAACATCCACGTCTTCACCATCACTATAATGTGCTGTAACTACAAGCCCATCTGTTTCAAAGTATTCACCAACCTGATATCTTAACTTATCAGGAAATGAAGTAATCTCTATATCTACAATGTATGGCTTCTCAACCATATGGAAATTGAAATATCCACCATACCAGATATTACCAGCAACAGGAAGCGTTCCCTCCCATTCTTCAGGCCAGTTCATGGTTGGATTGTCAGTACCACCACTTGTTCCAACACCTTCAAACACATCACCACTTAACAGTAAAGACCTGTTCTTAATCGTAACCTCATTGATTCCTGTACAATTTCTGAACGCCTTCTCATTCACATATGTAATATTGGACGGTATCAGTACATTGGACAATGATGTACACCCATCAAAGCAGTATGCGCCAACGCTACTAAGGCTACTTTGATTCAGATCTATGCTGCTAAGACTCGTACAATTCCTAAACGCATTGTTGCCAAGATAATTGAGACTATCTGGAAGATCAATGCTCTGTAATGAGCTACAATTCTCAAATGCACCTGGCCATATTGAGTTAAGATTTTTGAATGTAACCTTATTAAGCGACGTACATCCCTTGAATGCATTCTCTCCTATTCTTAATAAAGAATCAGGCAGATTAACCTCTGTCAGCTTTGTACAGCCTTCGAAAAGACTATCTTCAGTATCGATAATCCCGTTTGGTAACTTGACCGTTGTAAGTTCCGAACAATTCTTAAAAAGCTTTTTCTGCAACTTGGTAATATTGCCTGAGAAAACAACCTTCTTAATATTGCCGCTTACAGAAGCAAAATTCCATGGTATATCTCCTTCATCAATGAAATCCTTAATTTCTCCAGTTCCATTGATGTACAGTATTCCGTTTTCTATATATGCAGTAATATCTGATGCATTAAGTCTTCCGATTTGCCATGGCTTAGACTTGCTTCCATTTCCCTTGAAAGACGAGACAGATATCTCATCTGAAGATATATCTACATATGAGTGCGAGAACTCTGAATTGTCACAGTCCTCAACTACCCATGTTCTATCTCCGACATTAATCACTACATTCTCATCAAATTCGTGAGTATACTCCATTCCCGTCATAACCCACAGCCTGATACCTCTTAACTTATAGGTCGCCTGTGAAAATACGCCTGACGCACTGTTCCATGAACCCATATCATTCTTCAGCCATTCCCACTGATCAGCATTAGACCAGATATAGAAGCTTGTCTCTGAACCAGGCTTGGAAACATTTGGAATAGATATAAGTCTGCCATAGCCGACACCGTCATATATATCAGATATCAGCGTCACCTGTGATATCTTATTCCTATTCTTAAGATATGTTGCTCCAACAGGTATCTCGATATACTTCGGTATTAATGAATTGTCGACTGCACTTATTTTAAGCTTAGTATTGGTTCCAGCCTCAGAAGGGGTTCCGGAAACAGTTCCATCTGAAGCAACGCTTATCCATTCAGGACCCGATTCCTTGGCAAAAACAACTGTTCCGTCGGGACTAGACACTCCAGATGCTACGGAAAATGATGTGATTGCCTCCTCTGTCTTATTCACTGGAATCGCAAACTCTTCCTTATAGGTGAATTCCATCTCTGGTACATAGTCGTTAGCATATTCATTATCACCAACTCTGTACTTTCCTGTTCCGCCCATATTAAGTGCCGCAATATCACTTGCACTACACCAGTCAGGGAATATAATGACACCATTATTCGTTATAGTATAACCCATGCTCTGATTGCTAGGCCTGTTAAATAGTGGTTTCCCACCTGTTGCCTCTTCCTTATTAACGGCTGACAGGTCAATTGTTCCATTATTAAGAACCTGTCCCATATAATTAACTATTCCCGAACCGCCTACGTATATTGTCTTGCCAGCATCTATGGAGATTAGCGCTGTGTCCTTAGGCTGAGAATTCAGGCACTCATTTCTAAGACCGCCCTTAAATGTTCCGCCCTTAACAACTCCTTTAAAATTGCTAAACGCCTTATTATGGGCAAATGTTCCACTAATAATATTTGCACCTGAGTTAGCTGCTATAGTCTGGAGCTCACCAGTTACAGTAACATTACCTTCAGTAAAAAGGATTCTGTTCCGCAATTCTCCCATCGCCATAGCATATTCAACCTTATATCCATGTGTTTCCGCATATTCATCCATATTGGTCACACCGTTGATATATTCATCTGCATCCATCACAGCTGCGCTCAATGACCAGTCTTTTGCATAGACATCCATTCCTGTCATTGGAAATGTGGTAATTACCACTACAATACTTAATATTACTGCTATGCTCCTTAATACTCTCTTTCCCATCATATTCCTTTCATTTTTCATCTGTACTTCTCGCGTGACAGAGGGACACTCCTCGTGACAGAGGGACACTCCTCGTTACAAAAGGACCGTCCCCAAAGAACCGTCCCTATAGGACAGTCCTTCCCAGTGCAGTTAACATTTCCTTATCGCTCTTTATTGTTGCACAGGCTACTGTAGTCAGCATATCGCCTGTTATAGTTGCAGATGCGCCTGACTGGAATGCCTTTTCACCATCATTGGTTAGTAAGGCTCTTCCTGCAGCCAACCTAATATCTGCCTTAGGATTAAAGAATCTGAATATTGCAATTGTCCTAAGGATCTCATCTTCAGTTAATGCTGTTAGATTCTCGTAAGGTGTACCCTTTATTGGCATAAGTGCATTGATTGGTATAGAATCAGCCTCTACTTCAGCAAGACTGACTGCCATATCAATACGGTCTTCCCAGGTCTCACCCATACCAATTATTCCACCAGAGCACACATACATTCCTACTTTTTTCACAATCTTAAGCGTTTCCATCTTCTGTTCATATGTATGTGTTGTACATACATTAGGAAAGTTTCTTTTTGATGTCTCAATATTGTGATGGTAACTGTTGACTCCAGCCTCATGTAATCTGCGAAGCTGCTCTTCAGACAGGAATCCCATTGATGCACATAGGTCAATCTTGCATTCCTTATGCATTCTTTCATATGCCTGTACTGCCTTGTCGAACTCTTCTCCTGTTAATGCCTTACCAGCTGTTACTATAGAGAAACGATCCACCCCCTGGCTCTCGTTGAACTTACAGGCCTCAACAATCTCATTTTCGGACATAAAATCATACACTTCGCAATTAGTATTATGATGTGCCGACTGAGCACAGAACTTACAGTTCTCAGGACACTTTCCACTTCTACCATTTATGATGCTGCATAGGTCGACTTTATCACCAACCATCTTCTGTCTTATCAGATCAGCTGCTTCACAAAGTTCATCCAGGTCACACTCAAGAAAGAATGTGAAATCATCACCTCGTTGTAATCTTTTTCCGTCAATAATCTCATTTGCCAGTTCTTTAATATTCATTTCTGATGATTCTCTCCTTACTATCTATTCCTAATCCTGTATAATGCTTATACGGTTAGCACCAAATGGATTCTCGTAATCAATCTGATAACCTGAAATGTTATAAAGCGGTGAATTCTCGGTAGCCACAACAGGATAGTCCCCCACTTTCTCAAAAGCCTCAAAATACATTGCAAGAACACAATAATCCTGTCCAATGAAATCAACTACCATTTCATCATTGCTAAACATACCCAGGCCGTTACCATTATTTCTAAGAAGATAATTAATTCCACCAACTGAATATGTCTGGTCCGGATCTATGTCCTCATATTTCTGAGACTCCTTATTATATACCTTCACATCTCTAACTCGGTATGGTCCGTCTACTGCTTCAAACATGCCATCCCCTTTTGTCTTAACACTTGAAGGAATTGTTGCGTCGATTGTATATTGCATTCCAGCTACATGAAGGAATCCCCCGTTCTCCGCCGGAGCATCCCATTCTTCATCCCACTCTCCAATTACTGTAGAGCCCATTTCCAGTGCATCAATAATCTGCTGTCCTGTTGCCTTAATCATACAGACCATATTACCAAAAGGCTCCACTGTCTTGATATTCATATAGGTAATATCTCCGCTATCAAGCTGCGCTCTGATTCCACCTCCATTGACAATGGTAATATCACAATCAATATCGACTATGTCATTAAAATACCAGTATACCGAGTCAGCTATTATATCGCCCGAATTCATCTCCTGCGATCTGATTAAACGCTTACTTGAATCGTCAGGATTATTAATATACATTGTGGTCGATAACTCAGCCACTTTTTCACCCATTCTCGCAATTACAGAATTATGAATCTCATCTTCTAATGAAGCCGCAGTATCATCAACATTATCATAAGAATCTATAAGTGATGATGTGATTGTATCGCCATCAATCTCTAGTAATCCAATATTACTAAGATATGAACCTGTCTGTGTCAATAAGACATCTTCTCCACTCTTGTCCTTAATCAGTTCTTTCTCTACAACAGAATGTGAATGACCATCAATAAATGCATCCAGTCCCTCAACATTAGCAATCACATCATAACTGCTAATGCCATTCCTTTTTTCATCAATGCCCACACCCACGTGGCCAATTGCTATGATATAGTCCGCTTCATCCTTAACACTATCTATTGCATTCTGCACACTGGTATACATATCTGTTGCATCATCGACACCATCAATTGTATATATATATTCGCCCTTCTCATTCTGGAAATAAGTAGGTGTTGATGAAGTAATTGTCTCAGGAGTTGTAATTCCAACAAATGCCACTTTCTTACCACCAATCGTAAATATCTGACTGGCATTAAGTGGATCTTCATCTCTTATCAGCGCGTGAAAATTACAGCTAATATATGGGTAATTAGCCTCATCTATTCTGTTAAAAAATGAATTCATTCCATAATCAAAATCATGATTTCCAGGTGTCGCAAGATCATATCCACATGCATTCATAAGTTCTATTACTGACCTGCCTTCATCAAATGCACCATACACATCACCCTGCAGCTCATCACCTGCATCAACAAGTAATACATTTTTACCTTCAGCCTTCATATCACCTACCATTGCGGCAACATTGGACATACGAAGACCTGGCTTCTTCTCATCATTTTCACCCTCTGTAGCATTATATATATAACTATGAATATCGTTAGTATATACAATATATATTGGTCCAGCGGCTTCGGTATCTTCTACGACAACATTCTCTGTTACTGCTTCAGTAACCTCAACAGCTGTCTCTGTAGTATCTTCCGTAGCACTATTGGAAGCCTTGCCACATCCAGCGACTGACAGTGCAAATATTGTAAATATGATTGTACTTAATAATTTCTTTCTCATTGATGCTCCTCTGTACCCTTGAATTAAGTATTATATGAACGATTCGGTATCACCCACCTAATTATATACTATATTCTTTATAACTCAAATATTGCATTCTTCTATACAATCTTATAATAATTCTCGAGTTCTGTCTTGCATGAAAGAAATACCTTTGTCAACTTTTCATCAAAATGTGTTCCAGCACCCTTATTAATAATATCAAACGCTTCATCACTGGAAAGAGCAGCCTTGTAACATCTCTTTGAAACTAATGCATCATATACATCTGCAAGAGCCATTATTCTGGCTTCTATAGGAATCTCTTCTCCCTTAAGGCCCTCAGGATATCCTGTTCCATCAATTTTCTCATGATGATAATGGGCAACATTTTCTGCAACCTTTATAAATTCTGGTTCTTCAACATCAGATAATACTTTTCTAACCATATTGAATCCAATTTCAGGATGTTTCTTAATTGCCATAAAGTCTTCATCTGTAAGACCTGTTTTCTTTCTAAGAACAGCATCATCGATACCAAGCTTACCCAGGTCATGCATAGGTGCACTATATATTACATAATCAAGAAAACTATCTTCCAGCTCTGTCTCCGATTCCTTAAGCTTATCTACAAATATCTTAACCACATCACTAGTTCTCTTGATATGGCCACCAGTACTTAAATCCCTTGATTCAACCATCTCGGCCATTCCAAGAACAACCTTTTCCTGAATGCTTTTGATTTTTCTTGTCTTCTCCTCTACTTCTCTCGAGAGTTCTTCGTTGTATCGCTCTGTAAGCACAAGTACTTTCTGATGATCTGTGTCATCTATAAGTTCTATTGTATAGCCATCCAGCTTTCCAAATGCATTTGTTACTCCAAAAATCTTGCCAATATAATATCTGTCACCAATAACAACTGTATCAATATCAATCGCTGAGAACGTCTTCATCTGACATCGACTATACTTCATCTCCATTATGGATATCTTACTAATCAGATTCTCAAGTTCCTGACTGCAGTATGAAATCTTCTGTCCAATAATATAATTCTTTAATTCAGGGAAGATGCTTTCCATGCATCCATTGCATCCCTTATATATGAAGTTCCTGTCAAAAGTCATAAACCCAACCTTTGAGAGCACTTCATCCATAAACTGCTTATTCTCCTCTACGGTATATAGATCAGAGTCATACACAGGAATAAGTGAACCAAGCATTAATACAACATAAACGACTGGTATAAATTCATATCCTGAATTTATGATTCTCTCAACCAGATAGCCTAATAATGCAAACGTCACAAAAATGAGCATTACAACTAAGGACCTCTTATTCACCGATTTTCTTTTAAGAAGAGAATAATTGGCAACAGCAATTGAAGCGATAAAATATACAAGCATCATCATTGGGAAGAGAAAATGAAGTTTTCCGCATTCTTCAGTAATAATGTAGATTCCATCAACTGTCTGTGTAGATATATTTTTGTAGAATAGATCAGACTTTTCCATTGTGCACACAAGTGAATATATATATCCCTGTCCCACCACCATGGCAATAGCTGCGAATCTGTTTAGGGTAATATGACATATCTCAAGAACGAGAAAGAAGTAAAAGACTGGTAAAAAGGCGCCCCCTGTAAGTGCAATCTTGTTGGCCATAATTGCTTCTTCATAATCTGTAGATATTGTTACAAAGTAAAATCCCAGATTAGATATCATTACAATAAGCAGATTAACAAACTGCACTGTACTGTTTCTTACATCAAACGCCTTTAACCATAAGACCATCACTATTGAAACTATTAAACAAATAAGATATAAATACTCCATTTCCATTACCTCACTAACCTATCAGTTCAAATATGTTAGTGAAATAATATAATAGAGACCGTTGCTAAAGTGTTGCATCTATTGAACATTCCGCGCCATCACTCCAGATGAAGCGATTTTTCATAATACAATTGTATTAGAAATTGTCTTCGATAAAGCTTCTTCGATAATAAAAATTAACGGCCGAATTACTATCTCCTTCGTCTACAGGTTCAGCCCACGATGATACCACCTGCAGTTCAGCAGTAATAATCATATTATCTGTCTGATAGATAAATGCCTCTACTTCAGCATCCAACACTCCGCCTTCCCATCCCTGAATATAATTAGGGCCGCTGTCTGTCTCTCTGTCAATCCAGCTCTTTTTCAGAGTATTGAATGCCTTCTTAGCACATCTCTCATTCTTGAACACATAATATGACAGTTCATCATAGCATAGATCATCATCCCAATCATGACTGGCATACCAATAATTCATACAATCATATGCACCTATTGATATAAGACGATCAGCCATCTTTCTGTCTGAAGATATCATTCTTTGCAGATATTCTTTAGTATATTTCCCTTTAACTGACTTCTCAAAATCAGCTACTGCTCTTTCTTCTTCCTGTATTTCTTTATTAATTTTATCGAGTTTAGCCTGTTTTTCTTTTTCGGTTTTTTCTTTCTCAGCAATTTCAGCCATCGCCTTTTGATATACAGGGTCTGCTTTATTCCTCTTTTCAATTTCACGTAAGTCGGATGTGGCAATATACCATGCAACTCCGACAACCGCCACAAGTATTGCGATTGCAATCCCCAGTAGCATTAGCTTATCAAGTATTTTCTTCATAATCTGGCTCCATATCATTCATTAGCAACTGTCCTGGCACAATCATCCCCGAATCATGCCTCGCCTTTAGGCGTTTGAACCTTATTAACTATATATATACCGGCACATACCAGTATAAGTGATATCAATGCCATAATGCTCAGCGCATCGTACTCCTTTAATAATACTGCCGATAGAACGAATCCTATTAAGGGATTCATAAATCCAAATACGGCCACTTTTGATACTGGATTATATGCTAGCAAAAGGCTCCAAAGTGAATATGCTATGGCACTTACCAGAGCAAGATATACTAACATCCCTATACCCTTGATCTCAATCGTTCTTATTTCGCCACCCATAAGAAGTCCCGCAGAAGTCATAACAATTCCGCCAAATACAAACTGCCAGCCACTAAGCATAACAGTATTCTCTTCCTTTGAATAAAGCTTAAGCATAACTGATGAAAAAGCATAAGAAATTGTCGACAAAAATATGAACCCTTCGCCTATAAGCGACAAATTCATATCTATGCTATGACCAGAAATATTAACAAGAAATACTCCCAGGAAGCCAACCATACATCCGATTATCTTGGGTATGGTAAGCTTCTCCAACCTAAAGACAAGGCTCGATATTATAATTGCTGCAAATACATTCATCCCTTCGATTATCGATGCTTTTGTGCCGTCCGTATGTGCGAGTCCTATATAAAAGAACAGATATTGAATTATTGTCTGAAAGAAAGATAATACTATAACCCTGGGAATCGATTTCCCTTTCGGATATAGAAAAGTTCTACTTGAAACAGATCCGATGATTATTGCTAAAATACCAGCAATGATAAATCGTAATCCGGCATAAAGAATCTGTGTCGCTGTATCAGACGCAGCAATGTTCATTAGATTATATCCAATCTTTATACATGGAAATGCACTTCCCCACAACGCACTGCATATAAGTGCGCCCACCCATATAATTATACTTTTTGTTAATAGTTCATCTAGCTTAGTACTTTTGTCTTCCATTACATTTCACTGCATTCCAACTCAACCATTACTTCCACAACAACATCTACAACACTTTAAACATCACAGTTTATACCTGAACTTCTCCGCTCAGTACCTTCTTATAGTCTTCATAGTTCTTTTTCAAAAGACCTGGAGTATCTAAAGAATACGGACACTTCTTTTTGCAGGCCCCACAATTAGTGCAATTTTCAATTTTTTTCATCTCCAACTGCATAGATTCAGAAAGCCAGTTTTTAGAAGGTGCTCTTCTAAGCATTAGCGACATCCTTGCGCAGTTATTTATAAGTATACCTTGTGGACAAGGCATACAGTAGCCGCAACCTCTACAAAATTCACCCATTAATTCCTTTTGCTCATTCTCGATAAATGCTTTGATAGAATCATCCATTAAAGGCTCTTCATTCATATATGATAGCCACTCATCAAGTTCACTATCTCGCTGAATCCCCCATATTGGCAATACGTTATCATACTGTAGCATATATGACATGGCAGCTTTTGAGTTAACTATTAATCCACCTGCGAGTCCTTTCATTGCTATAAAGCCAACGTTTTTTTCCTTACAAAGCTTAACAAGCTCTATCTCTCTGGGTGCAGCAAGATAACTGAACGGATACTGCAGTGTCTCATATAATCCGGATTCAACACATTCAAATGCAACATCAAGCTTATGGGCTGTTACTCCAATATGCTTAATCTTTCCCTGCCTTTTAGCCTCCTGCATACATTCATACATTCCTGTTCCATCACCTGGCTTATAGCACTGCTCAACACAATGAAACTGATAAATGTCTACATAATCGGTCCTCAATAGTTTTAAAGATGTATCTAATTGCTCCCAAAATGCCTCTGGTGTCTTTGCCATGGTCTTGGTTGCAATATATATCTTATTCCTGATTTTTTCAAAGGCAATTCCTACCTTTTCCTCTGAATCACTATATGCCCTTGCAGTATCAAAAAAGCGCATACCACCTTCATATGCCTTTCTGAGTAAAGCAACCGCTTCGTCAACGGAATCTCTCTGAATTGGAAGTGCACCAAATGCAT
>JAZUGT010000054.1:0-9299 GCA_045641365.1 Lachnospiraceae bacterium | reverse complement strand
ACAGTACCATGGCAGGAAGACAGAGGGTACAAATCAGTGGGAGATCAAGGTTGATATCGCTCTTCCATGTGCTACACAGAATGAGCTTAATCTTGAAGATGCTAAGAAGCTCGTTGCTAACGGCGTATTCGCTGTAGCTGAGGGTGCTAACATGCCTACAACTCCAGATGCTGTAGAGTACTTACAGGCTAACAAGGTTCTCTTCTGCCCAGGTAAGGCTTCTAACGCAGGTGGTGTTGCTACATCAGCACTTGAGATGAGCCAGAACTCAGAGAGACTTTCTTGGACATTTGAGGAAGTTGATTCTAAGCTTAAGAACATCATGGTTAACATTTTCCACAACCTTGATGATGCAGCTAAGAAGTATGGTATGGAAGGTGACTATGTTGCCGGTGCTAACATCGCTGGTTTCCTTAAGGTAGCTGATGCTATGAAGGCTCAGGGAATCTGCTAAGCTAGTATTTAAAGTGATTTGTTTTGGCGTCAATCAAGTGTGTATTTGGTTGGCGCCAATATTTGTTATGGAAGGAAAAATATATGACTCGAGAAGATATTATGAATTTAATTGAAGAAGAGGATGTGGAATTTATCCGACTTCAGTTTACAGATGCATGGGGAATCCTTAAGAATATAGCTGTTACACCTAATCAGCTTGAGAAGGTTCTCGATTATATGTATCCAATTAACGGTTCAGCGCTCTTTGACTGTTCGTACGATTATGATGAAGAATTATATCTTTATCCAGATCTTGACACGTTCGTCATTTTACCTTGGAGACCACAGCAGGGTAAGGTAGGAAAGCTTGCATGTGATGTGTGTACAGCTGATGGTAAGCTCTGTGACTTAAGTGCGAGAACTGTTCTTAAGAAGGTGCTCGCTGAGGCTAAGAAGGAAGGTTATACCTTTAATATCAGTTCAGAGTGTGAGTTTTTCCTGTTCCATTCAGATGATGATGGTAATGCGACTACAGTTTCGCACGAGAAGGCAGGATATCTTGATGTGGGTCCTGTTGATCTCGGTGAGAATGCGAGACGTGATATTGTACTTACGCTAGAGGAAATGGGATTTGAGATAGAGTCATCACATCATGAGAAGGCTCCTGGTCAGCATGAGATTGACTTTACTCCGGGTGAGGCGCTTGCTGCCGCAGATTCCATTATGACCTTCAGACTTGCGGTGAGATCTATAGCAAAGAGATTCGGACTTAATGCTACATTTATGCCAAAGCCAATTACTGATTGTGCAGGCTCTGGTCTTCACTTCAATTTCTCTGTATATAAGGACGGAAAGAGCCTTTTTGACGGGGTTAAGGATGGTGAAGTATCCGAGGCAGCACTTAACTTTATGGGCGGAATAATGGAGCATGCAGAGGCCATATCGGCATTTACGAATCCTCTTGTTAATTCGTATAAGAGAATTCTTTCAGGCTTCCTTGCACCAAGAAATATCAGCTGGTCCAAGACTGATAGTGAGGCTATTCTTCGCTATCATAACAGCTTTGGAGAGAATAAGGTTGAGGCAAGATTCCCTGACAGTTCAGCCAATCCATACCTTGCAATTGCAGTATGTATAGCATCAGGACTTGAAGGAATTAAGAAGGGTATCGTTCCAGCAGAAGATGCTGACGGTGTTAATAAGCTTCCAGGCAATCTTAAGGATGCAATCAGACATCTTAAGAAGGATGAATTTATCTGTGATGTCATTGGAAAGAGTCTTAATGATATCTATATAGAAGTTAAGGAGCAGGCTTGGGACAACTATATGATGCAGGTTTCAGACTGGGAAGTTAATAAGTATCTCACTAAGATTTAGGAGGTCGTATGGGCACAATATTAATTGCAATGCCCAGAAAAGAAGATTCAGAGCATCTGGCCGACCTGATTAGAGGTGTAGGGCGGTTAGATGATATAGAGATCTGTCGTAGCGCAGCTGAGGTACTAAGAATCTCCAATGAGAGAGATTATGGTGTCGTAATATGTACAAAGCGAGTCTTTGAGATGGAATATTACGAACTATCGGGATATCTGCCAGGTTTTTTCGGAATGATTATTATGACGAAGGATATGTCTATTGAGATTTCATCCGATTCAATGGTTAAGCTGACGATGCCATTTAAGAGAAGCGAACTTTTCTCTACCCTTGATATGATGCTAACCATGCTTGAGAGAGGTATCAGGAGGAAGAAGAAAGCGCCGCCCAAGCGAAGTGGAACTGAGCGGAAGATTATTGATGAAGCAAAGGCACTTTTAATGGATAGAAATGGTATGACCGAGCCAGAGGCATTCAGATATATTCAGAAATGTAGTATGGATGCGGGAAGAAGTATGGTTGAGTCAGCGCAGATGATTCTGATGCTTTAGTGGCCTTCTGGGTACAATATAATTTAAAGGAGTAAGACTACAATGATTAAGATTAATGAAGACTATTTGAAGTTAAGAGGAAGTTACCTTTTCTCTGAGATTGCACATAGGGTAAGGGATTATGAGGCAACATCTCCGGAGAGAAAAATAATCAGACTTGGAATTGGTGATGTGACATTACCTATTGCACCAGCGATTACGGACGCTCTGCATAATGCTGTTAATGAGATGGGAGATAAGTCTTCATTTAGAGGATATGCACCAGATCTTGGATATGAATTCCTTCGTACTAAGATTGTAGAGCACGACTTCCATGAGAGATGTTGTGATATCGCAGCTGACGAGATATTTGTATCAGATGGAGCTAAGTGTGATTGTGGTAACATTCAGGAGTTGTTCTCTAAGGATTGTAGAATTGCTGTATGTGACCCAGTATATCCGGTATACGTTGATTCCAATGTTATGGCAGGCAGAACAGGAGAGTTCCTTGAAGATATTAATCAGTGGAGCGATGTCTATTATATGCCTTGTGATAAGGATAATGACTTTATACCAGATATTCCTAAGGAAAGTGTAGATCTTATATATCTGTGCTTCCCTAATAATCCATCAGGTGCTGCAATAACAAAAGACAGATTACAGGAGTGGGTGGACTATGCAAATCGCAATGAATCTGTTATTATATATGATGCAGCGTATGAAGCATATATCTCAGAGGCTGATATTCCACATTCAATTTATGAGTGTGATGGGGCTAAGACCTGTGCAATTGAGATTCGTTCTTTCTCCAAGAATGCAGGTTTCACAGGACTCAGACTTGGTTATACAGTAATACCTAAGGAATTAGTCAGAGGTGGAACAAGTCTTAATGCCATGTGGGCAAGAAGACATGGAACCAAGTACAATGGTGCTCCATATATTATTCAGCGTGCTGGCGAAGCTGTATATAGTGTTGAAGGACAGGCTCAGATTAAGGAGCAGATAGCATATTATATGCGTAATGCGTCCTATATTCTTAAGAATCTTAAGGATGCCGGATTTGACGTATATGGTGGTGTTAATTCACCATACGTATGGTTAGCTACTCCTCATGGAATGGGAAGCTGGGAGTTCTTTGATGCATTGCTTCATAATGCGCAGGTTGTTGGAACACCAGGTGTGGGCTTTGGTCCTCATGGTGAAGGATACTTCCGTCTTACAGCGTTCGGTGACTATGAGAATACTGTTGAGGCGATGGAAAGAATTAGAAGTATCGATTTTTAAGGATAAGATTTGGAGGAAAAGAAAGAAATGGTTAAAGCTGTTGTAGGCGCTAACTGGGGTGACGAAGGTAAGGGTAAGATTACTGATATGCTCGCTGAGGAGGCTGATGTAATTATCAGATTCCAGGGTGGAGCTAATGCAGGACATACAATTGTTAATAAGTATGGAAAGTTTGCATTACATACTTTGCCATCAGGTGTATTTTATCAGCACACAACATGTATTATAGGTAATGGTGTTGCACTTAACATTCCAATACTCATGGAAGAGGTTAAGTCAATCGTTGATAAGGGAGTTCCAACTCCTAATATTATGATTTCCGACCGTTGTCAGGTAGTTATGCCTTACCATATTCTTTTTGATCAGTATGAAGAAGAGAGACTTGGCGGTAAGTCTTTCGGTTCAACAAAGTCAGGTATTGCACCTTTCTATTCAGATAAGTTCTCTAAGATTGGTTTCCAGGTAAGTGAGCTTTTCGATGAGGAGATTCTTAAGGAGAAGGTGTCCAGAGTATGTGCCATGAAGAATGTTCTTTTAGAGCATCTTTATCATAAGCCTGCAATTGACGAAGCAGAACTTCTTAATACACTCCATGAGTATAGAGATATGATTGAGCCTTATGTTGCGGATGTTTCAGTATTCCTCGATGAGGCTATTAAGGCTGGTAAGACAATACTTCTTGAGGGTCAGCTTGGTACACTCAAGGATCCAGATCATGGAATTTATCCAATGGTAACTTCTTCATCAACACTTGCAGGTTATGGTGCAATTGGTGCTGGACTTCCACCATATGAGATAAAGCAGATTATTACAGTATGTAAGGCATATTCATCGGCAGTAGGTGCTGGTGCATTTGTATCAGAGATATTTGGAGAAGAGGCAGACGAGCTTAGAAGACGTGGCGGTGACGGCGGCGAGTATGGTGCAACAACAGGACGTCCTCGTAGAATGGGCTGGTTTGACTGTGTTGCGTCTAAGTATGGATGCAGACTTCAGGGAACAACAGATGTTGCGTTTACAGTTCTTGATGTACTTGGATATCTTGACGAGATTCCAGTATGTGTAGGATATGAGATAGACGGAGAGGTTACTACTAACTTCCCTGTCACAGCGAAGCTTGAGAAGGCAAAGCCGGTTCTTAAGGTTCTTCCTGGATGGAAGGAAGATATTCGTGGAATTAAGAACTACGATGAGCTTCCAGAGAACTGTAGAAAGTACGTTGAATTTGTAGAGGAGCAGATTGGCTATCCAATTACTATGGTAAGTAATGGTCCTAGTCGTGATGATATCATCTACAGAGAGAGCAAGCTTAGCAAGTAAGATAGGTTGTATTTAATCCCTGGTCTGTTGACCAGGGATTTTTTTATACAGCTTTGGGAAGGAAGGGATTTATTTGAAAAAAGAATATTTTGACAGACTGCTTATGATATCTGTTCCGATTATGCTTAGCAATATCATATCGCAGCTTCAGATGCTAATAGACAGGATTTTTCTGGGACATGTGGATAATCTGTATATGAGTGCGCTTGGTAATGCATCAACAACAATGTGGACTACAATGTCATTTGTTTTTTCATTATCTGTAGGAGCTTCAATCTTGATTAGCCAGGGAATAGGAGCAGGTGATAATACTGAATCCAGAGAATATGCTGCATCACTTTTAAAGTGGCATAATATTATTCCCATTGTATTATGTCTGTTCTGGGCATTTGGTGCCAGACTTGCATTCACTGCGATGGGTGTTAGTGATAACGTAATGAAACTGTGCCTGGCGTATGCCAAGTGGTATTCTCCTGTATTCCTGGTTATGGGAATCGGATCGGGAATTATGGTTATACTTCAGACATCGAATTATACCAAGCCAATGCTCTACTATGGAATAATCAGGTCAGGCTTAAATATTGTGCTTGATTATATTATGATTTTCGGAAAGCTGGGTTGCCCGGCGCTTGGTATTGAAGGTGCTGCGATTGCAACAACTATTTCAGAATTTGCAGGAGGTGTATATCTGCTTACAGCTTTTATTAGAAAGGACCTCGTAAGCAAGCCTACAATTCGTCAGATTAAGGATGCAAAGATCATGCCTTATATAAAATCGGCAAAGCTTGGTCTTAACACTGCATTAGAGGACTTTGCATGGAGCCTGGGAAATCTTGTTATCATCAGGATTCTTAACAGCATTAACGAATTGGCAGCAGGTATATATTCCATTGTTTTTGGCGTTGAGGTAGTAATCGTTGTAGTAGTTGGTGCGATTGGAAATGGTACAATGACGATTACCGGAGAGGCTACAGGTGCGAAGGATAAGAACAGATATGTAGGTGTTATTAAGATTGCATACCTGCTGTCTGCGGCGGTTTCACTGGTGTTGCTTATTGCATCAATCGTGATACCGGAGCAGATTATCGGGCTGTTCACATCTGACGGGGGTGTCATAACATCAAGCGCGGTATATCTTTTTGTTGTGGCAATTAATATGTTCCCTAAGTCAGGAAATATTATTATTGGCAACGGAATAAGAGGTAAGGGCGATACCAGATGGATGCTTACAACGCAGATTTTTGGAACAGCATTCGTCATAGGTTGTGCAGCATTATTTGTATTTGTTCTGGACTTTGGAATACTGGGAGTGTTCTTAGCCGTTCTGGCAGATGAGTCAGTAAGGGCAGTAATTAATCTGTTTAGGCTGATATACCATAGCAGGTCTTTCGATGCTATGGCCGGTTAGGATGTGTAAAAAATAGATTTTGCATGATGACAGAATTAATGACGATTATAGATCATTCAGGATGCCCGGGGATGATAAGGTATTCGTAGAGGCTGCAGGAGGCAATATGTAATTCGGGATGCCGAGGATGAAAAGGTATTTGTGGAGGCCGCAGGCGGCAATATATACTTGCAAAAGTGATGTTGTCGCAATATACTATTTCATGGGGAAAGAATATAAATAAAAGGATGTGTGAATATGATAGCTATAGGACAGGCAGTAGATAATTATGTTGAAGGATGTAACAATAAGGTCAATTCGCCAACGTTGACACTTCTTCTTAAGGCAGTACTTGCAGGAGCAATGATTGCCTTTGGTGCAGCAGCTGGTAATGTTGCATCGCATGCGATACCTAATGTAGGGCTTGCAAGAGTTGCATCAGGTGTTGTATTCCCAATGGGACTTATGATGATTGTCATGATGGGGTTTGAACTTTTTACAGGTGATTGTCTCATGGCAATGGCAGTAGCAAGGAAGAAGCAGCCGTTACTTGCAATGGTTAGAGTTCTGGTGCTTGTATTTGTTGGTAACTTCATCGGTGGAACATTGTTATCAGCGATGGTGTATTACAGCGGACAGATGAATTATTCTTCAGGACTTCTTGGCGCCTATACAATTAAGGTGGCTATGGGCAAGACCAGCATGAGCTTTGGCGCAGCACTTGTTTCAGGTATTCTTTGTAATGTACTTGTATGTGCGGCGGTCGTTATGGCTAATCAGGCTAAGGATGTAACCGGTAAGTTAGTTGCCATATTTTTTGTAATAATGCTCTTCGTGGTAGAGGGATTCGAGCACTGTGTTGCTAATATGTATTATATTGGCGCAGGTCTCTTCGCCAACATGAATGAGACATATAGACAGGTTGCTATGGATACATATGGTTATACAGTGGATCAGTTAAGCAATCTTAATATTACTAATTATCTTGTGGGTAATCTTGTTCCTGTAACAATTGGTAATATTATTGGTGGAGCGATTTGTCTGGGGCTTCCACTTGTGTTCTTTAATAAGGCTAAGAAGGAGAACTAGATATAATAAGCGTAGAGAGTTCGCCACTGCGAATAGATATTAATAAGGCCAAGGAAGAGAACTAGATATAATAAAGCGTGGGGAGTTCGCCACTGCGAATAGATATTATTACCTGACTGATGTCAGCATTGGAATGAATTCTACGCGAGAATATGTATGAACAGAGGCATTATGGCGTATAGACATAATGCCTTATTTGCGCTTTGCACTTGGGGACGGTTCTTTTGTCACGAGGAGTGTCCCTCTGCATTGGGGACGGTTCTTTTGTCACGAAGAGTGTCCCTCTGTCACACATTGAATGGATAGTTTGCGCTCATTGTATACTTTAAGTGACAAAAGAAACGCTTCAATAACAAAATTAAAATCCGTAAGGAGAACGTATTGAATAGAAAAATGATTCCATTCCTAATTATGTGGATGATCTGTATTCTGTGTCTTGTAGTAGGCATCAGGACATATCCAGATAAGAGGGCGAGGGTTAATAAGGAAGATTGTAGTATAGTAAGAGCTGCAATTAAAAATATAGATGCAGAGCATATAAGAGCGGGAAAGTATAACAGGGATACTAAGTATACTGTCACATATGCATATGAAGGTCGGGAGTATATCGTTGTATATTGGCATGTTTTCAATGGAAAAACTGCTGAGACTAGAGATATTTGCATATACAATAATAGAGCCTATGCATCATATGAAGAACTCGCACATAATATGCGGGTAAGCGCCGCGTCACCACTATGTCGAATCAGTATAACATTGTTTTATATTCTATCTGTGTTTAGTATAGCGCTGTTCTTTGGATTGAAGAATAAGGGGTACTTCAAAAGAATGTAGATATATGCCCAAACGTAGTCTTTATGGCGTGACAAAGGGACACTCCTAGTGACAAAAGGACCGTCCCTAAAACAGAGGGACCCTCCTCATGACAAAAGGACCGTCCCTAAAAGAGGGGGACAGTCCTAGTGACAAAAGGACCGTCCCCAAATAGAACCGCCTATATATCGTCTCGAGGAACTTTAATAATGAGATTGAGTATATGGCTGTGATGAATTACGAAGATTGATACAATCATATATATGTGTGCAAAGAAAGTACTTACTAAGACGCCATTGCTTTTAAGAAGGTATCCACTCATGAAGCCATAAAGACACATGATGCCTGTATATGATAATCCAACAAGAAGGATAGGGAGGTTCCTGATAGCATTACGTAGTGTCTTAAGGAAATCCCTAAATGAAGCGTCAAAGTACACAAAACGTCCGATCATAAGACCTAAGAAGTACATGATAAAGCCGTCATAATTGTTATTCTCATAGATATATTTGATATACATGAAGATGAGAATAATGTATAACATGCCAAGGAGTCGAACAGACCCTTTTTGTGAAGAATCGATTCTTCTTAGTGGGACGAAGATTCTGTCAAGAATAGTATTAATCACACATGAAAGTACGATGAGTAGCAAAAGAAGCATATCTGAGTGTGCATCCCAGAATACTCTGAACTCACCGTCGGTAACAAATCTGTCGATCAGATAATATACTGACAGAAATGACAGAATCGAAGTCGCGGAGAATATCATTTCATAAAATCTCTGAATGGAATTATGAACATATTCATATCTGTATATTGCAAGTTCCTCCCTGGTATAGTCTGGCGAAGAATTAGCAAGTTTCGATGTGATAAGTGTGATTATTGTAACAGCAAATAGTGCCAGTAGAAGTGACAGTCCAAAGAACTTTAGCATATCTATTGCGGTTAGGTAATGGTCAGTATATTGTTCAAGTGTCATAATAGTCTCTTTTCTATTGTAATAAGTGTTTGCTTTTGTAAGTTCGTAATCCCTGAATGGCAGGGCGTGGAATTCTTTCATTTTTATC
>JAZUGT010000053.1:0-49165 GCA_045641365.1 Lachnospiraceae bacterium | reverse complement strand
TGTGATAGAAATCTTAGCACAATACTTCTTGAATCCCTGTGGAAGTCTTGTTGACCAAAGAACTGTAAGGTTTGGCTCTGGAGCTGCACCAAGGTTCTCAAGTGTATGAAGGTAACGGAATGAGCTCTTTGTTACCATTGGACGACCATCAACACCAACACCACCGATTGACTCTGTTACCCATACTGGGTCACCAGCGAAGATCTGGTTGTACTCTGGTGTACGAGCAAACTTAACGCAACGAAGCTTCATGATGAAGTGATCAACGAACTCCTGAATCTGCTCCTCTGTAAATGTACCGTTCTTAAGATCTCTCTCAGCGAAGCAGTCGATGAATGTAGATGTACGTCCAAGTGACATAGCAGCACCATTCTGCTCCTTAACTGCTGAAAGGTATCCGAAGTATGTAGCCTGAATAGCTTCCTGAACATTTGAAGCTGGCTTAGAGATATCGCAACCATAAGATGCAGCCATCTCCTTCATCTGCTTAAGAGCAACCATCTGCTCTGAAATCTCTTCACGAAGACGGATAACGTCATCTGTCATAACACGTCCTGTTGAATTCTTCTGAGCAATCTTATCCTCGATAAGTCTGTCAATACCGTAAAGAGCGATACGTCTGTAGTCACCGATGATACGTCCACGTCCGTAAGCATCAGGAAGACCTGTGATTACGTGTGAAGAACGACAAGCTCTCATCTCATCATTGTATGCATCAAAACATCCAGCGTTGTGTGTCTTTCTGTGTGTTGAGAAGAACTCGCTGATCTCTGGATCTACTGTATATCCGTTGTCTGCACATGCCTTCTCTGCCATTCTGATACCACCATATGCCTGCATTGAACGCTTGAAAGGAGCATCTGTCTGGAAACCAACGATTGTCTCCTTGCTCTTATCAAGATATCCAGGACCATGTGAAGTAATTGTAGAGATAACCTTTGTATCCATATCAAGGACACCGCCTGCTTCTCTTTCCTTCTTTGTAAGGTCCATAACCTGTGCCCAAAGATCCTTTGTGTTCTGTGTAGGACCTGCAAGGAAACTCTCATCTCCATCATATGGAGTATAGTTCTTCTGGATGAAATCACGTACGTTGATTTCGTTCTCCCACTTGCCGCCTACAAAATCTTTCCATTCTGGTCTCATTTTGTGTCTTTGCCTCCTATTAATTTATATTGTTTAAATAGTTACGATAAAAAATTAAAGCACTACTCGTAAGGTAATTATAAGGTTTATAATAAGTACGGTCAAGCAGTTGAAATGTACTTTTTTACATACATTTTATGGAAAATTAAGATGGGCGTATTTACAAAAAAACAGTATTAGTATTATACTATCCCTACAGCCACAAGATGTGGATAAAAAGGCTATATTTTTAATTAGGAGGATATAATAATGAATATTTCTAAAGATATGACAATCGGCGAGATTCTTCGTGCTAATCCAGAGGTTGGACCAGTTCTTTTGGAGGCAGGTATGCACTGTCTTGGATGTCCATCAGCTCAGGGCGAGAGCCTTGCAGAAGCTGCTATGGTTCATGGTATGGATATTGATGCTCTCATGGCTAAGATTGAGGCAATCTAATCCTGGTAGTTACATATGGTAATACTAAAAAGGGTTCCTGTCATTATGACAAGGAACCCTTTTTTAATAAATGAATAATTATAATTACTTAATCATCGCAATCTTCTGTAGAGCATTGCCCTTAATAAGTGATTCAAAATGCTCATCAAAGTATGATTCTGATATAGAGCTCAGACGCTCAAGATTACCATACTCAGAAAGAATATTACAGGTCTTATTGTATGCTTCCTTCTCTTCTTCAACATTATCACATGTCACCACAAGAAGATATCTGTCGCTTGCTGTATCCTTATAGAGACTTGAATGTCCACCGTTAAGGCCTGCGACAGTAGTAGCCGGCTTAATCATATCGTAGATTGAAGAGAACGAGAATACTCTAAAGACTACTGGTGTCTCCTTAGCGGATGCTGTAGCGGCAGTCTCCTTAGCAGAGTTGACAGCATCGATAAGCCCTACAGCCTCTTCCTTAATCCTGTTGAAGAGATCAATAAGCTCCGTACTCTCTGCATCAGCTGGCTCAGCATCGTCCATAACGGAAGGAGCAAACTTAGAGAATCTTGTATCAAGCTCTTCTGGGTCTTCAACCTTGGTGATTATCAGGACAATACAATCTGAGTTGAGTGGTATTGCTTCTATCATAAGCGGGATATCTTCAGCATCGAATCCGTACTTAATGGATGCCTGCTGAATCATATCACGAAATAAATCCTTTGCCTTGTCTGTGCCGTATGCCAGTTCACTAAGCTTAAGCTCTCTGGCTGCAAGATCGGCCTTAGTAAGAGTGCAACGAATCTGATGATCGTTAACCTTTTCAATCTTCATATTCTCATGCCTCCCTTCTTCGTTAATACAGATATTTTAGACAGAATGAGTAGTCAAGTCAATACTGATAAAGTATACATCGGCACGAATTTATATTTTTTTTAGAAAAAGCGGTTGATTTTTGATCAAAGACAACCTATAATGCGTTCAAGAGATGAGTCGGACAATCTTGTGCCGAAAGGAGGGTTTGTCCGTATCTGATTCATATCAGAGTTCACTATATGCGTCTAGCATATATCATTGAGCGTTTTGCTCGTTTTCACACTAACATTTTTAAATTTATATTTTGTCTTACAGACATATTCTATTATCTATACGTTAGTTGAAATCATTTTTTCCAATTTTTATTTTTTAAAGCGTTATATTCATTGTTTTGATTTAAGGGTAAGTGGCACGTCTGACGATTCTCGTATTCGCATTATGTTGTAGTTATACTATGTTCTATGGATTATATATCACATAATAATCCTTTTGGTTCTGATGAGTATTCCCGTATATGACACAGGCAATAGTATAGTAGTAAAAACTAATGACGATAATGTGAAAAACTGATATAATAGGGCAATCGAGGAGGTATGGGATGAAAAAGAAAATAATTCCTGCAATCATCGCGATTGCCCTGATTTTTATAATCCTGCTGGTTTCAGGAGGAGTTACTCTATTGCAGAAGTTTTCATATAGCAAGGAGCATATGAATCTGAATGAGTATTACAATATTAATAATGAGAATGAAGTAGCCATTGTGCTACAGAATGAATTGATAGATATTAAGGCAAGAAGATTTGATGGTGCATATTATTTAGACCTTGATTCGGTGCATTCGCTTCTGGATGAGAGATTTTACGTGGACAATAACGAGAATCTTCTTATATATACTACTGCTGATGATGTGGTTAAGAATCCTATAGGTACATCTGTATATACGAGCTATGGTGAGGAGAAGGATGCTGGCTATATGATATCAAGGATGGATGGGGAGACTATGTATATAGCCCTTGACTATGTGAAGCACTTCATCAACTTCTCATATGAACCATTTGATGAACCAGCAAGGATTCAGCTTAGAACTGAGTGGGGGACAAGAGATACTGTTACAGTGAAGAAGAATTCTGCGGTTCGATACAGGGGCGGAATCAAGAGTGAGATTCTTAGGGAAGTTACTAAGGGTGAGAGCCTGGTAGTACTTGAAGAACTTGAAGACTGGATGAAGGTTAAGACTTCTGATGCTTTAATTGGATACATTGAGAAGAAGTACACGACTAAGGCAGTATCTGAAGAAGAGATACCTGTGAGTGATGCGGCTATTGTTCCATATACAAGCATTCACAAGGACTATAAGATTAATATGGCATGGCATGCAATATACGCAGTATCGGGTAATGATACGTTTGATGAATATGTCAATGGAACGGGCACAATGAGTATTATATCGCCTACATGGTATAGTATGAGTGACAACGAGGGTAATATTCGGAGTCTTGCTTCGCCAGGATATGTTAAGAAGGCACACGAGCGCAATATGGAAGTATGGGCGATGGTCGATAACTTTAACGCAGCAGATGTGAGCACTCTTGAGATAATGTCGTATACATCCAAGAGGGCGTACTTAATCAGTAATCTTATGGCAGAAGTGGAAGCTAACGATCTGGATGGATTGAATCTTGACTTTGAGCAGGTTCCATCAGAAGCAGTTCCTCACTATGTTGAGTTTATCAGAGAACTGTCTGTCGAGTGTCGGAAGGCCGGAGTAGTACTGTCGGTAGACAACTATCCACCTCAGGGAGGAAGTAATTATAATCTTAAGGAACAGGGAATAGTCGCTGACTATGTAATTATCATGGGATATGACGAACACTGGGCAGGCTGTGATGAGGCAGGATCGGTGGCATCAATCGGGTATGTTGAGCAGGGTATCTCCCTTGTTGCTCAGGATGTTCCAGCTGAGAAGATTATTAATGCAATTCCATTCTATACACGTGTATGGAAGACTAATGGCGGAAGCGTTACCAGTGAAGCACTTGGAATGAATGCCAGCAAGGAATTTATCAGTAAATATGATATTGATACACAGTGGGATGAAGCTACTTGTCAGAACTATGGAGAGAAAGAGATGAGTGGCACTCTCTATCAGGTATGGTTAGAGGATGCAGAGTCAATACAGACCAAGCTTAATGTCATGGACAACTATGGTATTGCAGGAGTCGCAGAGTGGCAGCTTGGTATGGAAGACAAGGCTATCTGGCAGGTACTGGATGGTTATATTAAGAAGTAGAATGTGCAGAGATTGAGGTAGAGTGACTTATGAAGTGGACAAGAATCAGAATAAAGACAATTACTGAAGCTGAAGATATTATTATCAGTGATTTGTATGATATAGGACTTGAAGGTGCGCAGATAGAGGATAAGATTCCATTGTCGCCACTTGAGAAGGAGCAGATGTTTGTTGATATTCTTCCGGAGACTGAGCCAGACGATGGAGTTGCATATCTTAACTTTTTCGTTGAGCAGGATGGAGAAGCGGATATTGATGCACTCATAGAGGGTGTCAAGTCAGAATTGGAAGAACTGTCCTCATTTATGGATATTGGTGAAGGCACAATCACTATTGATGAGACAGAGGATCTTGACTGGATTAATAATTGGAAGAAGTATTTCCACCAGTTCTACGTTGATGATCTTCTTGTTATTCCTTCGTGGGAAGAGGTTGATGAGAGGGATAAGGATAAGATGATTCTTCACATTGATCCGGGTACAGCTTTCGGTACAGGTATGCATGAGACCACTCAGCTATGTATCAGACAGATGAAGAAATATATAACAGCAGATACGGAGCTGCTTGATGTAGGAACTGGAAGCGGAATACTTGCTATTCTTGCTATAATGTATGGCGCAAAGCATTGTATGGGAACAGATCTTGATCCATGTGCGGTAGAGGCTGTAAGAGAGAATATGCTTAGCAACAATATAGATCCATCAGCTTTTCAGATGTTAATAGGTAATATTATTGATGATAAAAGCGTTCAGGATGAAGTTGGATATGAGAAGTATGATATAGTAATGGCTAATATTCTCGCACCTGTTCTTGTTGAACTGACACCAGTGATTGTAAGTCAGCTTAAGCCAGGCGGAGTATATATCACTTCAGGAATAATCAATGGGAAGGAACAGATGGTTCAGGATGCCTGCGTGAGCGCTGGTCTTAAGGTGGTGGATGTCAGCTATCAGGGCGAATGGGTAGGTGTGACAGCTATCAAAGAATAGAGGAGACTGAGGATAGACATATGTATCAGTTTTTTGTTGAGCCAGGCAATATCAACGTAGCCTCAAAGCGAGTGATAATAGATGGAACTGATGTTAATCACATCAGAAACGTACTCAGGATGCAGGTTGGCGAAGAGATTGCGGTGAGTAATGGAATAGATGGCAGGGAATACAGATGTGGAATAGTGAGTCTGGGCGAACAGATTGAGTGCGAGCTCAGATTTATTAAGGAAGATTCTGTAGAGTTACCATCCAAGGTATATCTCTTTCAGGGACTGGCCAAGGGAGACAAGCTGGAGCTTGTTATCCAGAAGGCTGTCGAACTGGGTGTTTTTGAGGTGATACCAGTTGCGATGAAGCGCTCTGTGGTGAAGCTTGATGAGAAGAAGGCTAAGAACAGAGTTGCCAGATACAGGGCAATTGCAGAGGCAGCAGCAAAGCAGAGTAAGCGCGCCGTTATACCAGGCGTTCACGATGTTATGAGCATGAAGGAAGCAGTGGCGTATGCAGGGACAATGGACATAAAAGTTGTTCCGTATGAGCTCGCTGATGATATGGAGAAGACCAGAAAGTGTCTGGAATCTATACAACCAGGTCAGTCTATAGCATTTTTTATAGGTCCTGAAGGAGGAATTGCGGAGGAAGAGATTAGCATGCTCTCTGAGGCAGGGTTCACTCCGATTACTCTTGGAAAGAGGATACTAAGAACAGAGACAGCAGGACTTACAGTTCTTAGCTGGCTTGTATATCTATTAGAAGGAAAGAATTGAGATGAGACAGGTATATCTGGATAATTCAGCTACTACGGCCTGTTATGCAGAGGTTGCGTCACTTATGCAGAAGATTATGTGTGAGGAGTATGGCAATCCAAGCAGTATGCACATGAAAGGTGTAGAAGCTGAGAAGTATATTAAGGAAGCCAAGAAGATAATCGCAGGTAATCTCAAGTGCGATGAGAAGGAGATACTATTCACATCAGGTGGAACAGAGTCAGATAATCTTGCACTTATTGGTGTTGCTAATGCCAATAAGCGTAGCGGAAAGCATATTATTACTACGTGTATAGAGCATCCTGCGATATATGAGACGACAGAATATCTCAAGGAGCAGGGGTTTGAGATTACATATCTTTCGGTAGACGAGCTCGGACGAATCAGACTGGATGAGCTTGAAGCTGCAGTTAGAGATGATACTATTCTTGTATCAATAATGCATACTAATAATGAGATTGGGGCATTAGAGCCAATTGCGGAGGCGTCTGCAATCATTAAAAAGAAGAATCCGGGAACATATCTTCATGTTGATGCAGTACAGGGCTACGGCAAAAATAGGATAATTCCAAAGAAGCTGGGCATCGATCTGATGAGCGTGAGCGGTCATAAGATTCATGGACCAAAGGGTGTTGGATTCCTGTATATAGGAAGTAAGGTTAAGATTAATCCGATAATATTCGGTGGAGGGCAGCAGAAAGGAATGCGTTCGGGAACTGAGAATGTACCTGGAATAGCAGGTCTGGCCAAGGCTGTGGAGCTTTGTTATTCTGATCTGGATAACGACAGACAGAAGTTATATGAGCTTAAAGAATATTTTATAGATAGGATAAAGAATATAGATGGCATCACAATCAATGGATTGACAGAAGATATTCATGATTGTGCGCCACATATTATAAGTGTGTCTGTTGAAGGAATCAGGGCGGAGGTTCTGCTTCATTCGTTAGAGGACAAGGGTATATATGTATCTTCGGGAAGCGCATGTGCGAGCAATAAGCCTGCAATATCATCTACACTTATGGCGATTGGAGTGAAGAAGAATCTTCTGGATTCGACCATAAGGATTAGCATGTCAGCGTTTACAACAAAAGAAGAGCTGGATTATACATTTGACTGTATGAGTGAGATTATTCCGATGCTAAGAAAGTATACAAGACACTAAGATAAAGATAGACGGAGAGGTAATTATGTTTTCATCATTTCTAATAAAGTATGGAGAGATTGGAGTAAAGGGTAAGAACAGATATCTTTTTGAGAATGCTCTTATGCAGCAGATAAAGTATGCGCTCAGAAGATGTGAAGGAGAGTTCAGCGTACACAAGGCTGAAGGAAGAGTCTATGTAGATGCGCTTTCAGAGTTTGACTTTGATGAGACAGTTGATAATCTGAAGACTGTATTTGGTATATCTGGAATCTGTCCTATGAAGTTTATAGAGGATGAAGGATTCGATAAGCTGTGTGAGACAGTTGTTAATTACATATCAGAAGTGCATCCTGACAGAGAAGGAAAGACTTTTAAGGTTCATGCAAGAAGAGCCAAGAAGACATATCCGCTTGATTCTATGGAGCTTAATGCCGAACTTGGTGGGGTGATTCTTGATGCATTCCCAGAGCTTAAGGTAGACGTACATAATCCTGATATAGTTATATATGTTGAGATAAGAGAGAAGATATATCTGTATTCGCAGATTATTCCAGGTCCTGGAGGTATGCCTGTCGGAACTAATGGAAAGGCAATGCTGCTTCTTTCAGGAGGAATTGATTCGCCGGTTGCAGGATATATGGTATCTAAGAGAGGCGTTAAGATTGATGCTGTTTACTTCCATGCGCCACCATATACATCTGAAAGAGCCAAGCAGAAGGTAATTGATCTTGCCAAGAAGGTATCAAGGTACAGCGGACCAATATATCTTCATGTCATCAATTTTACCGATATACAGCTGGCGATATATGAGAAGTGCCCTCATGATGAGCTAACTATCATTATGAGAAGATTTATGATGAAGATTGCCGAGACTATAGCTAATGAGACAGGTTGCCTTGGACTTATTACAGGTGAGAGTATTGGACAGGTGGCAAGCCAGACAATGGCATCGCTTGCATGCACCAATGAAGTGTGTACACTTCCTGTGTTCAGGCCATGTATCGGAATGGATAAGCAGGAGATTATTACTATCTCAGAGAAGATTGATACGTATGAGACTTCGATTCTTCCGTTCGAGGACTGCTGTACAATATTCGTTGCAAAGCATCCTGTTACAAAGCCAAGTCTTGATATAATAAAGAGACACGAACACAATCTCGATGAGGTGATAGATGGACTTATGAAGACTGCACTTGAGACTAAGGAGACTATAATAGTATCGGTTGCAGATTAGTGACAGCAAAAGAACATAACAAAAGAGCAGGACAAATGTCCTGCTCTTAATAAATCATATTACTTAGTATCTAATGAATTAGATCATGTATGGCTTAAGAATATCTAAAACAGAATCGACATTCTCCTCAGCGTGAATGTTGAGATCGATTGGCTTAGACAGATCCAAGCTGAAAATACCCATAATAGATTTAGCATCGATAACGTATCTTCCAGATACGAGGTCAAAATCGTAATCAAACTTTGTGATGTCATTAACGAATGACTTAACCTTATCGATTGAGTTAAGTGAAATCTGAACTGTCTTCATATTACATACCTCCTTAAGTCCTTCATACCTTCGCTATAATAGTATAGTCATATTGAACAAAAGTCAATAAACAAAAATGACGAAAAAAAGGAAAAAACTTATGAAAACTGTAGCATTCCATAACCTTGGCTGCAAGGTGAACTCATATGAAATGGAAGTAATGCAACAAAAATTACAGGAAAAAGGTTATTTACTTGTGCCTTTTGATACAAAAGCAGATATATATGTCGTGAACACCTGTACAGTAACCAACATGGCGGACAGGAAATCAAGGCAGATGCTTCATAGAGCAAAAAAGAAAAATCCCGATGGAATAGTTGTAGCAGTAGGATGTTACGTTCAGACTGATTTGGAAGGAGCAAGAAATGATGAAGCTGTCGATATTGTGATAGGTAATAATCACAAGTCGGAAATAGCTGAGATTATCGACGAGTTTTACGAAAAGCATATGGCGGATAGTACTAACTCATCTGGAAGAATCTCTGACTTAACGACACCTGTGTCATATGAGTCGTGTGGACTTGTACGTTCCAATGAAAGAACACGCGTGGATATTAAGATACAGGATGGATGTAATCAGTTCTGCAGTTATTGCGCGATTCCTATTGCAAGAGGAAGAATACGTTCGAGAGAGGTGGGCGAGACATTAAGCGAGATTATGACGCTTGCCAGACAGGGCTATAAGGAGGTTGTCCTGACGGGTATACATCTTAGCTCGTATGGTCTTGATCTTCATCCGGACGATGATGGGAATATACCGTCATACAATCAGATGGCAAGGGAAGGAGAGTACACCAATATAGATCTGCTTGATCTGATTGACAGAGTGTCTGATATTGAAGGAATTAGCAGAATCAGGCTTGGTTCATTGGAGCCACGTGCAATTACAGATGAGTTCCTAAGAAGAATATGCGCCAATGAGAAGGTATGTCCGCACTTTCATCTTAGTCTTCAGAGTGGGTGTGATGAGACACTGCATAGAATGAACCGACATTATTCGACAACTGAATTCGCTGAAAAGGTGGCAAAGATCAGGGAGTATTACGACCACCCTGCGATTACAACAGATATTATCGTAGGATTTCCTGGTGAGACGGAGGAAGAGTTTGAGGAAACTGCTAACTTTGTTGATAAGATTGAATTCTATGAGACTCACATATTCAAGTATTCCAAGAGGAAGGGTACGGCAGCGGCCACCTATCCGAATCAGGTCAGTGAAGATGTCAAGTCTGTTAGGAGCGAGCAGCTAATTAAGCTTGGAGCAGTTAAGGGTAAACTGTTCAGAAAGCAATTCATAGGCAGTTTGGATCAGATGTTAGCCGAGGAAGTAGTGAATATTGGAGGAAAAACGTATCTTACCGGCTATAACAAAGAGTATGTCAGAATGGCAGTCAGAGCTGATGAAGAAGGTGCATCAAGAGCTAATGAGCTTATTATCGGAAGAGTAACGGGAATGCTTACAGATGAGATAATGCTTATGGAATTATAAGGTAGGATATCTTTTATTAAAGTTGAATATTTGAGCAAAATAAGATAAGATTAACTTGGTATTTTGTGTACAATATTATTAGTAGAGATAGATTGGAGAAGTATATGCAGGATTTAGGGAATACACAGTTTTTCAGAGTAGAAGCTGACAAAGAGATTGGTGTTAAGGAAGTGCTTAAGGCAGTCTATGATGCAATGATGGAGAAGGGTTACAATCCCGTTAACCAGATTGTTGGATACATCATGTCTGGAGACCCAACTTACATTACAAGCTATAACGGTGCCAGAAGCATGATTATGAAGGTTGAGCGTGATGAACTTGTTGAAGAACTCTTCAAGGACTACATCCTTAATAATGAGTGGGGTAAGCTTGGATAATGAGAATAATGGGATTGGACTTCGGATCAAAGACCTGTGGTGTAGCGATTAGTGATGAACTGCTAATTACTGCACAGGGAAGAGAGATAATTAGACGAGAGAGTCCCAACAAGCTTAGAAAGACTCTGGCCAGAATTGAAGAATTGATAGAAGAATACGAGGTCAAGGAGATTGTTCTTGGATGTCCTAAGCATATGAATGGTGATGAGGGAGAGCGAGTTGAACTGACCAATGAATTCAGGGAGAAGCTTGAACGAAGGACAGGCATCAGTGTTACTATGTGGGATGAGAGACTTACTACAGTAGCGGCGGACAGAGTCATGATGGAAGCTGGGATAAGACGCGAGAATCGTAAAGACTATGTTGATCAGATCGCGGCTACTTTTATTTTGCAGGGTTATCTTGATATGAGAAAGAATCAGGAGGAAGTATGAAGTTAGAGAAGGTTGTGTTCTGCCCGGACGGGGATGAACCAGTTGAATTTTTTGTATTAGAACAGACAAGAATATCAGGTGTTAATTATATACTTGTTACAGATTTTGAAGAGGGAGACGGTGAAGCACTTATTCTCAAGGATATGTCAGGTGATGATGAATCAGAGAGTGTATATGCAATTGTCTCTGATGATACAGAACTTCAGGCTGTAGCAGGCGTCTTTGAGGATCTTCTTGAAGATGTTAAGTTCGTTAATGATGAGGATTAGAGATTGAAGAATCAAAGTATAGATATAGCTGCTAAGCTACGAATCATACCACTTGGGGGTCTGGAACAGATTGGTATGAATATTACAGCAGTTGAGTATGATGACAGTATTATCGTTATCGACTGCGGGCTTAGCTTTCCAGATGATGATATGTTGGGAATTGATCTTGTTATTCCTGACGTAACATATCTTATTGATAATATTGAAAAGGTTAAGGGATTCGTGATCACTCATGGTCACGAGGATCATATTGGTGCCCTTCCATATATACTTCGTCAGATTAATGTTCCAATTTATGCCACAAGGCTGACGATGGGACTTATTGACAGAAAGCTGGAGGAGCATGAACTGTCAGAGTCTGTGCACAGAGAAGTGGTGAGCTTTGGACAGTCGGTTACGCTTGGCAAGTTCACTATTGAGTTCATTAAGACTAATCATAGTATTGTTGATGCAGCAGCTTTAGCAATATATTCTCCTGCAGGAACAGTTGTGCATACAGGAGATTTTAAGGTGGATTACACACCAGTATATGGAGATGCAATTGATCTTCAGAGATTTGCTGAGATAGGTCATGAAGGTGTTCTTGCGCTTATGTGTGACAGCACCAATGCAGAGCGGCCTGGATTCACACCTTCAGAGAAGTCGGTTGGTGGAACATTTGATAACATATTCTCTGAGCACAATGATAGAAGAATTATTATTGCTACTTTTGCATCTAATGTTGATCGTGTGCAGCAGATTATCAATTCTGCGCATAAGCACGGCCGTAAGGTTGTTGTAGAAGGCCGTAGCATGGTTAACATAATTGAGACAGCTCAGAAGCTTGAGTGTATTAATATACCAGACAATACGCTTATTCCAATCGAGTATATGAAGGATTATCCACCTGAGCAGATGACAGTTATTACAACTGGAAGCCAGGGGGAAAGCATGGCAGCTCTTAGCAGGATGGCTTCAGATACGCATAGAAAGATTTCTATTAATTCCAAGGATGTAATCATCTTCTCATCACATCCTATACCAGGTAATGAGAAGCCAGTAACTAAGGTTATCAATGCACTTCTTGGAAAGGGTGCTGAGGTAATATTCCAGGATACTCATGTGTCAGGGCATGCATGCCAGGAAGAGATTAAGCTTATGTATACGCTTGTAAGGCCAAAGTATGCAATTCCTGTGCATGGTGAATACAAGCATCTTAAGGCTCAGGCCAAGCTTGCAGAAGAACTGGGTGTTCCTAAGGACAATATTTTCATCATGACTTCGGGGGATGTACTTGAGTTGTCAGAAGACGATGCGGGAATTGTTGGTAAGGTTCCTGTTGGTGATGTACTCGTTGACGGTCTTGGAGTTGGCGATATAGGTAATGCCGTATTAAGAGACAGGCAACAGCTTAGTGAGAATGGAATAATGGTGGTTGTTATAGCTCTTGATGGAGCGTCAGGACAACTGATGAGTGAGCCTGTGATTGTAACCAGAGGATTTATCTATGTTAAGGAATCTGATGAACTCATGGATGAGATGACTATGTTGATGAGTGAGGTTACTCAGGAGATGATAGATAGAGGAATTACTGACTGGGGTAAGCTCAAGTCGGGGATAAGAGATTCCCTTAGTGATTATATATGGAAGAAGATGAATCGTCGTCCGATGATTCAGCCAGTTATTCTGGAGGTATAGGTACAATGAATACCAAAGAGATAGTTATGTCAGTTTTCTCGGTTGCAATTAAGATTGTTGTCGGCGTAATCGCGATTATGTTCATATACAAGTATGCGCTTGTTTCATATGATTATGGCTACAGGCTATTCGGTGAGAAGCCAATGACAGAGGGCGAGGGAAGAACAGTATCAGTAACTGTTAGTCCGGAGATGAGTGTTAAGGAGATTGGTCAGGCACTCGAGAATAAAGCGCTTATAAGAGATGCTAATCTTTTCGTTTTACAGGAGAAGCTGTCTGAGCACAGAGGTGAGATTCAGCCGGGCGTATACGATCTTAATACATCAATGACGGCTGAGGAGATGATTGCAGTTATGGCTTCGACAGCGGAGCCGGAGACAGAGGAAGAGGCTGTTGACAATAACTATATTAATCAGGAACCAGCGACAGGTGAGTTCATGACTGAAGAATATGATATGGATATGGAAGAGCCTATATCAGAAGTTGAGGTGACTGAATAAGATGATAGTCGATGAGAGAATGACCACATTCATCAATTCGCTTGATCCGGGCAATCCGGAGTATCTGGATGAACTTGAGCGTGAGGCTCTTGCAGATTATGTGCCGATAGTCCGCAAGGATATGCAGGCCTATCTTAAGTTCATGATGCATCAGTGTAAGCCATCCAGAATTCTTGAGGTGGGCACGGCAGTGGGTTTTTCGGCTCTGCTTATGAGCGAATATGCACCAGAGGCAACCATAACTACCATAGAGAATTACGACAAGAGGATTCCTATTGCGAGAGCTAACTTTGAGAAGTACGGCAAAAGTGACAGGATTACACTTTTGGAAGGCGATGCATATGAGATTCTTCCTACAATCAAAGAAGAATTCGATTTTATCTTCATGGACGCTGCAAAGGGGCAGTATATTAACTTTCTTCCGGAGATTAACAGACTACTGAAAAAGGGTGGAATCTTAGTATCTGACAATGTGCTTCAGGATGGAGATATCATAGAATCAAAGTATGCGGTAGTAAGAAGAGACAGAACGATCCATACAAGGATGAGGGATTATCTGTATGAACTTAAGCACATGGAAGGGATAACAACAGCAATTCTTCCAGTGGGTGACGGAATAACAGTGAGTGTTAAGTTATGAGAGATATAGAATTACTAATACCTGCCAGCAATCTGGAGGTTCTTAAGACAGCGGTAATATTTGGCGCAGATGCAGTATATATTGGTGGCGAGGCTTTTGGACTTCGTGCCAAGGCCAAGAACTTCTCTATGGAAGATATGGCAGAGGGAATTGCTTTTGCACACGACAGAGGTGTTAAGGTATACGTTACTGCCAATATTCTTGCACATAATAACGATCTTGATGGTGCAAGAGAGTACTTTAAGGAACTTAAGGAGATTAAGCCGGATGCGCTTATTATTTCTGATCCTGGAATGTACAGCATTGCCAAGGAGGTATGTCCGGAGATAGAGCGTCACATCTCGACTCAGGCCAACAATACCAATTATCTTACTTATAAGTTCTGGTATGAGCAGGGGGCGAAGAGAGTCGTATCAGCAAGGGAGCTTTCACTTGCTGAGATTAAGGAGATAAGAGCTAATATTCCAGACGATATGGAGATTGAAAGCTTCATTCACGGAGCAATGTGTATCTCGTATTCAGGAAGATGTCTTCTCAGCAATTACTTTACAGGTCGTGATGCCAATCAGGGAGCATGTACACATCCTTGCAGATGGAAGTATGCAGTGGTTGAGGAGCAGCGTCCTGGTGAGTATCTGCCAGTGTATGAGAATGAGAGAGGAACTTACATCTTCAACAGCAAAGATCTGTGTATGGTAGATCATATTCCTGATATTGTTGATGCAGGAATAGATTCTCTTAAGATTGAAGGCAGAATGAAGACTGCACTTTACGTGGCGACAGTTGCCCGTACATACAGGAAGGCAATAGACGACTTTCTTGAGTCGCCGGCCAAGTATGAAGCGAACATGGACTGGTATAAGGCTGAGATAAGCAAGTGTACATATAGACAGTTCACGACGGGCTTCTACTATGGTAAGCCGACTGAAGAGACTCAGATATATGATACTAATACATATATTAATGACTATATCTATCTTGGTATGGTATACGAGGTAGATGGTGACGGCAGAATAAGAATCGAGCAGCGCAACAAGTTTTCAAGAGGTGACGTTATCGAGATAATGAAGCCTGATGGAAGCAATGTCAGTGCGATGGTTCTTGCTATCCATGATGCCATAACTGGAGAGGAAGTGGAATCAGCGCCACATCCTAAGCAGAGCCTTTATGTTACACTTAGTGAAAAAGCAGATGAGTTTGATATACTTAGAGTAGCTAAGGCTATAGATGAAGATTAGAGTAATCAGTTTTTCCAAAAACAAATGAGAAAATATGAGGTGACAACAATGAATGAGAACTTAAACGTCGAAGAACTGTTTGGTTCAAATGTATTCTCGCTTGGAACAATGCGTGAGCGTCTTCCAAAGGAGACCTTTGAGGAAATCGAATCAATAATTGAACATGGCGGAGAACTGTCTAAGAAGACAGCTGACATTGTGGCAGCAGCTATGAAGGATTGGGCAATTGAGAAGGGTGCAACGCACTATACTCACTGGTTCCAGCCACTGACAGGTATTACAGCTGAGAAGCATGATTCATTTGTTACACATCCTAATAAGGAAGGAAAGACTCTTATGGAGTTCAAGGGAAAGGAGCTTATTAAGGGAGAGCCTGACGCTTCTTCATTTCCTTCTGGTGGACTTAGAGCGACATTCGAGGCAAGAGGATATACTGCATGGGATATTACTTCGCCAGCGTTCGTTAAGGAGACTGCAACAGGTCCAACCCTTTGTATTCCTACAGCCTTCTGTTCATATACAGGAGCTGCACTTGATAAAAAGACACCACTTTTACGTTCTATGGAAGCACTTGATAAGCAGGCGATGAGAATCGTGCGCTTGTTCGGTAATACAGAAGCTACCAAGATAGAGACTTCTGTAGGTGCAGAGCAGGAATACTTCCTTGTTGATCAGTCCAAGGCACTGCTTAGAGAGGATCTCATCTTCTCAGGACGTACACTTTTCGGCGCTCCAGCTCCAAAGGGTCAGGAGATGGATGATCATTACTTTGGTGTCATCAGAGAACGTGTAGGTGCGTTCATGAGAGACGTTAATATCGAATTATGGAAGCTTGGTGTGACATCCAAGACACAGCATAATGAAGTTGCACCAGCTCAGCATGAGCTTGCACCAATCTATGAATCAGCAAATATTGCAGTAGATCATAATCAGCTTGTAATGGAGACTCTTAAGAGAGTGGCTGGTAAGCATGGTCTTAGATGTCTTCTTCATGAGAAGCCTTTCGCTGGAATGAACGGTTCGGGTAAGCATAATAACTGGTCTATTACAACAGACAACGGCGTTAATCTTCTTGAGCCAGGTGATTCTCCTAATGAGAATATTCAGTTCCTTTTAGTGCTTGCATGTATTATGAAGGCTGTTGATACTCATGCGGATCTGCTCAGACAGAGTGCATCTAATGTTGGTAATGACTTAAGACTTGGTGGATTTGAAGCACCACCTGCAATCATATCGATGTTCCTTGGAACACAGCTTGGTGATGTAGTTAAGCAGCTTGTTGAGACAGGAAAGGCAGCTAATCTTATTGAGGGTGGAAAGCTCCAGACAGGTGTATCTACACTTCCTGACTTTAAGGTTGATGCAACAGATAGAAATCGTACTTCACCATTTGCTTTCACTGGTAATAAGTTTGAGTTCAGATGTGTTGGTAGTGAAGATTCGATTGGTAGCCCTAATACAATACTTAACGCAATTGTTGCAGAGGCATTCTGCGAGGCGGCAGATGTTCTCGAGGCAGCAGATGACTTTGATGAGGCTGTGCATAATCTCATCAAGGAGTATATGACAAAGCATGAGAGAATTATCTTTAACGGTGATGGATATTCTGAGGAGTGGATTGAGGAAGCCAAGAGAAGAGGCCTTCCTAATATTCCTTCAATGGTTGAGGCTGTTGGTGCACTTACTACTGAGAAGTCTATTAAGCTTTTTGAGAAGTTTGGAATATTTACCAAGAGTGAGCTCGAGTCACGTGCAGAGATTCTCTATGAGACATATGCCAAGACAATCAACATTGAAGCTCTCACAATGGTAGATATGGCTAATAAGCAGCTTGTTCCAGCGGTAATCTCATACGCAGGAGATCTTGCCAATACAGTAAGTATGATTGAATCGGCAGGCGGAGACGCAACAGTGCCATCAGATCTGCTTAAGAGAGTGACAGGCCTTCTTACACAGATGCAGAATGCAAGAGTTAACCTTTCTATTATAGAGAAGGATGGCTCTAAGATGGAGAGAGGTAAGGAGCAGGCCTTCTATTACAGAGAGAAGGTTGTACCTGCAATGGAAGCATTGAGACATCCTGCAGATGAACTGGAGAGAATAGTTGATAAGGATTATTGGCCATTCCCAACATATGCAGATCTTCTTTTTGAAGTGTAATATATTTGAATTAATATCGAAAGGACCACATGTTATATGTGGTCCTTTTTGTTGTGTATAGTGGCTGGAGAGGACATATATGAAAAAAACAAGAACTTATGCCCTGGAAAAATCTGAGGAATGGGGCATAGGAAGCAAAAATGCAGTATATGCCCTAAAAAGGCAAAAAGCATAGGGCATAGGAAGCAAAAATGCAGTATATGCCCAGCGACATGCCAGCGATATGCCCAGCGATGCCAATAGTCTGTTGCTGTGTTAAGCTGATAATTTGGTTAATCTGGTTAATCTGGTTAATCTGGGTACATTCACCTTACGAATTTAAAAATTCACTTTACGCACCTTAAGCCTTAAGTTGATAATATAAAAATAAAAATTTATCGAAAAACGATAAAAAATTGTTGACAACTGATAAAAGTGGGCGTAATATTGATTTATCGATAAACATTAAATATTTAATATCTTATCTTAAAAACTATATGGAATTAATAAAAAGGAGATTAAAGCAATGAGAGAAGAGACATTAAAGTTAGAGAAGGTTAAGAAGAGCTGTAAGATTACAGCAAGAGTGGCAATGGTTCTGGAGATCCTTATGCTGTCATTCATGACGGTGTGTATTATAGGCGCTATTGTATGCTACAGCCAAAGACAGCAGATTAATAGTGAGATAATGAATACAGAAAGCGGGATGCAGGAAGCAGAATCGAATAACATGAAACTAATGATGAATGAATTGGGTGTTGGCGGAGTGCTTAAGTTCACTGTTAATCCGGACAAGATGATTGAGAACAATGAGTATGCAGAACTTGCAAGTGTCGCGTGTATCATGGGTGGAATCGTCCTTGCAATGGTAGCACTTATATTCGATATATTAAGAAGGCTGTTCAAGCTAATTAATAAAAGTGAGACTCCATTTGAAGAGACGGTAATTAAGAAGATTAAGGTTCTGTTCATAGTAATCAGCGTGGAGATTCTTGTGATGGTAGGTCTTGGTGTGGCTGCGGTTGTTGCATTAATCTGCTGGAGTATCTATAACATAATGGATTATGGATTCACATTACAGAAGCAGATTGATGAGACACTCTAGGAGGTGAGCATATGGGTAAGATAATTCTTAGACTGGACAGAGTTATGGCTGACAGGAAGATTTCACTTAACGAGCTGTCAGAGAGAGTGGGTGTATCCAATGTTAATCTTTCCAAGATGAAGACAGGCAAGATAAGTGCAATCAGGTTTTCCACGTTGGAAGCAATATGCGAAGTGTTGGATTGTCAGCCGGGGGACATACTTGAGTATGATCCAAGCATTGTGGATGATGCAGAAGAATAGAAGCTGTGATATCTAGGGAATAACAAGATATACAGATATACGCTAAAATTCTCATAGTGTGTTATAATAATAAATCATAACTAACACAGGGGATAAGGAGGAACAAAATGGAGTATATTTTTGTAGGTATATTGATTGTATTTGTAATCATTGTTTTGGCATCTGGATATGTTAAGGCTCCACCGGATATGGCATATATTATCTCCGGATTCAAGAGAAATCCTAAGGTATTAATCGGTCGTGCTGGTATCAAGATTCCATTCTTAGAGAGAAAGGATAACCTGCTTGTTAAGCAGATATCAATTGATATTAAGACCAATGGTTATATTCCAACACAGGATTTCATTGGTGTCGATATTGATGCTGTTGCCAAGGTCAGAGTTAACACTGATCCAGAGGGCATATCTCTTGCTATGAAGAACTTCCTTAACATGGATGAGGAGAGCATTGCCAGAGCTCTTACTGATTCCTTACAGGGAAATATGCGTGAGATTATCGGTACAGTTAAGCTCAAGGAACTTTGTACAGACCGTAAGAGATTCGGTGATGAGGTTCAGAATAAGGCTCAGATGGATATGAAGGCCCTGGGTATTGATATTATCTCTTGTAATATTCAGAAGATCGAAGATGAGAAGGGATTAATCGTAGCCTTAGGTCAGGACAACATGAGTCAGATCCAGAAGGATGCGTCTATTGCTAAGGCTCAGGCTGACAGAGATGTGGCTATTGCTGAGGCTGAGGCTAAGAAGGCTGCTAATGAGGCACAGGTTCTCTCTGAGACAGATATTGCTACAAAGCAGAACGAACTTGCTATCAGACGTAGTGAACTTAAGAAGGAAGCTGATGTTAAGCAGGCTGAGGCTGATGCTGCATACAAGATTCAGGAGCAGGAACAGCGTAAATCTATCGAGATCTCAACTGCCGAAGCTAATATTGCTAAGCAGGAGAAGGAGATTCAGTTAAAGCAGAAGGAAGCTGATGTTAAGGAACAGGAGCTTGCTGCTACTATCAGAAAGCAGGCAGATGCTGAGAAGTATCGTAAGGAACGAGATGCAGAGGCAGCCATGATTCAGCGTCAGAAGGAAGCTGAAGCTAAGAAGTACGAGATGGAGAAGGAAGCAGAGGCATTAAGAGTTCTTGCAGATGCCAAGAAGTATCAGGCTGAGCAGGAGGCTGAAGCTATCAGAGCTAAGGGTATTGCTGAAGCTGAGGCAATCAAGGCTAAGGCTCTTGCAGAAGCACAGGGTATCGAGAAGAAGGCAGAGGCTCAGGCCAAGATGAAGGAGGCTTCAGTTCTCGAGATGTACTTCAACGTATTACCAGCTATTGCTGAGAATGTTGCTAAGCCATTGCAGAACGTTGATAAGATCACTATGTACGGCGAGGGCAATACAGCCAAGCTTATTGAAGATATCACAAAGTCAACAACACAGGTTTCAGAAGGTCTTGCAAGTGGACTTGGCATAGATGTCAAGGCATTGCTTGCTGGAGCATTGGGCGCAGGAATGGTTGCAAAGGCTGCACAGAATAAGGAAGACGAGCCAGTTGCGACTGCAACTGTAGCTGAAAGTTCTGTGACAGAGGTTGAAGATTTCACAGAGGTTGAGGAAGACAACTAAGTCAATAGAATTAGAAACTAATGAAGACGCCAGTTTATGCTGGCGTCTTTTTTGCTGTGGTGACAGAGGGACAATCGTGGTGACAGAGGGACAATCGTAGTGACAAAAGAACCGTCCCTAATGTATACTGTATGGTAGAAAACATTTTTGGAGGACTAGCTTTGAAGAGAAGAGTATTATCAATTCTGCTTTCTGTTGCATTGGTGCTTGGAACATGTGGTCAGGCAAGTGTGCAGGGATATGCAGCTGAGAAGAATGAACCACAGATTAGCAATTCGTTTGAGACGGGAATCTGTTCCGAGAAGGGCGAGATAGGAGACTACGAGTATACAATCAGCTATGATGCGCTTACTGAAGAAGTAACTGAGATGGCTGTAGCTGACAAGGAGGATAAGAAGTTAACTCTTAGAGTAGAGGACGATAAGAGTTGTACTGCTATGTTCAACGCAGGTGATGATAACGTATACTGCGCTTCGTTTATGCCTGAAGAGTATGATACCGATACTACGTTGACATTCAGGATGGATGAAGAACTTCTTGAAGATAATGCCGAGATCAATGATATGTTTGATGAAGCTCTTGAGATATGGGAGCAGGCACTGGCAAAAGAGATGGATACTAATCTTGTTGCAGTCGGATTCACAACTGAGTTTGTAGTTGGAATCAACGAAGCGATTGCTGAAGCTACTGAAGAACAGTCAACGGAGGTTGAGTCTACTGTAGAAGAGACAAGTTCTGAGGAACTGACCTCAGAAGAGATAACAACAGAGGAGATAACGTCTGAAGAAGAGAGTATCGTTGAGACAGAAGATGAGATGTCAGAAGCTGTAACCGATGAGACTGAGGTGGTAACAGAGGATGAGACTGTAACTGAGACTGAGGTGGTAACAGAGGACGAGACTGTAACTGAGACCGAGATGGTAACAGAAGATGAGACTACGGATGAGTCCATGGAGAATCTTCTTGGTGAGCCTCTTAATCCGTCAGCACAGAGAATAGTTCTTAATCAGACAGCAATTACTCTCTATGGCCCTGTCGTGAAGGATATGGTTAAGCGTGACTATGATACATTTCAGTTAAAGGCATCTGTATTCCCAGAGAACTGGAGTCCTGAAGATGTATCTGAGAATATAGTATGGTCATCTGATGATGAGAGCGTTGCGACTGTAGGATCGGCTAACGGACTTGTTCGTGCAGAAGCTACTGGAACAGCAACTATTACAGCGACAATAACAGAGGATGCGAAGACTGTAAGTGCATCCTGCGTTGTTACAGTACTTGACTGTGATGTGACTGAAGAAGAGATGGGCGAAGAGATCTTCTCAGGAATCTGGATGTCAGGATTCAATGAAGGAACTGCTCCTGGTAAGGAGATATTATATACAGGCGGCAAGATAACTCAGAACCTGAGAATTTTCGATCACAAGAAGCTGCTTGTAGAGGGTCGCGATTATACACTTACATATAAGAATAATGTTAATGTTCGTAGCGTAGATAAGCTTAATTCCCCATCGGTTACAATCAAGATGAAGGGGCAGTATGTAGGTGCAAAAGTGCTTTACTTCGCTATTTCCCCAAGAGATCTGTCTGATACTGTCAATACAACACCTGGTGCAGTAATGACTTCGGCTGCTAAGCTTCAGAAGTTTAATCCTGCAGTTACATACGGGGCAAAGAGACTTGTAAAAGGAACAGATTATACTATTCAGTATTATAAAGACTACAACGATGATGAAGATAATACACCGGCTGATAATAATACTGCTAATTACTTTCATACTAATAAGCAGAGTTGGCCTGTAACATATAAGCTCACTGGAAAAGGCAACTATACAGGAAGCATGATGGGTACTTATACTATAGTTCCTAAGACTGAGAATGTTGCCAATGCAGCTATAAAGTACACTAAGTCTGTAGCATATTCAGGAACACCAATTACTGTGGATGACCTGAATATTAAGCTTAAGCTTCCAGGCGCGAGCACATATTCGGATATTAGCAGTACTTCAGAAATATGGGATGTTACAATTTCGAATGACCGTACACCAGGTAAGTCGGCATTTACAATCACTCCAAAGGTGGCATACGCTGACACATATGCGGGTAAGCTAAGTAAGGGCTTTACTATAGCAGCAGCATACAATCTTAAGAATGTTGCTGAAGTTGCACCTGGTTGGTTAGATGAGGTCAAGTATAACAAGAGCGCAAGTGAGACCATTGATCCAATTACAGGTAAGAAGATGGGAATGCGTCAGTCACTTGGTGATGATGAATTGTTGGTTGCCAAGACAGGAGAGGTAGCTATCTCTGCCGAGGACTATACTGTTATATACAGTGCCAATGCCAAGGTTGGAACAGCCAAGGTTACTTTCAGGGGCAAGGGCAAGTGTAAAGGCTCATTTGTTAAGACCTTTAAGATTACAGCAGGTGGTGAACTTACAGTCGATCCTATAGCTGACGTAACATATGTACTGGGAGGAGTGTCTCCTGCGGTTACTGTTGCGGACGAGGATGGAACTGAGCTTAAGAAGAATGTCGATTATACGGTTACATATGTAGATAATAAGAAGGTTGGAATAGCTAAGGCGATTATAAAGGGAAAGGGAAGCTATGCTTCGGCAGAACAGAAGGAAGTTTCCTACAACATACAACAGGCTTCAATATCGGAGTTTAAGGTATTTGTACCTGATAAGGCTTCATCAGCCAAGGCTAACAAGTATATGTCTAAGCCAGTAGTATACGATGTCAATGGTAAGAAGTTAGTAGAAGGAAGAGATTACAGTCAGCTGACATTAGATGATTATATGTATGCAGATAAGGATACTACAGATACTCCGGCAGCGCAGACTGTAATTAACGTAGTTATTAATGGTATTAATAATTATAAGGATTCAACAACTGGCTGTTACAGAATCTATGATAAGTCAAAGGATATTGCCAACCTTTTGATTGCTGTTGACCCTCAGATCTATACAGGTCAGGCAGTTGAACCGGTTCCAGTTGTTAATCCTGACGATGCTGAGGATAAGGGTGCAATTCATGTATACTTAACTTCAAGAGATAAGAAGCAGAAGAAACAGGCGCCTGCAGCAGATTATGTGGAGATAGTATCATATACTAATAATATTAAGGTGGGTACAGCCAAGGTAACCCTGAAGGGAATTGGCGAATATGGCGGAACAAGAACTGTTGCATTCAAGATTAATAAGAAGGCGCTCATTTCGAACAGAGTTCAGAAGGTTGTCATGGATACCAGTTCGTTGCCAAAGAAGTTCTATCCTGGTGCAGAGACAACGCTTAGTGCACATGTCTATCCTACAGATGCAGATAACGATAGAATTATCTGGACAACCTCTAATTCAAAAATTATTAGGATTGACAGTGTTGAAGTGAATGATGTGGATGGTGTTAATGTTAGCACTGTACATATCACGTCAGTAGGAGAAGGTGTTGCGACTATTACTGCAACTGCGCAGGATAATAGAAAGGCTAAGGCTATAAGCATAAGTACCAAGACTAAGCCTGTTACATCTATAACAATTAGTGAGACTAAGCTTGAGCTCGCCAGCGGTGCGACACATAAGCTGACTTACACAGCTGCACCAGCTGATGCTTTCATGGACAAGATAGGATGGTTTTCAACTAATACAACTGTTGCAACGGTAGATTCAACAGGTAATGTAACTGCTAACCATGCAGGTTCAGCATATATTGTAGTTAAAGACTTTAATAAGTCATCTTCTAAGGACAAGAATACAGGCGTTACAGCATGTTGCTTTATCACTGTAACAGAGAGCAAGTCTGAGATGATTAACGTAGTAAGCTATGGACTTGTCGCAGGCAATAACAGTAAGGGCGATGTTAATGTAAGAGCTTTTGATAATGCATTCAGCCAGGCTAAGCTGACTGGAAAGAGTGTGTATGTACCGGCTGGAACATACTACATCACAGCAAGACAGAGTGCGGACAGAAATGGTGTAATCATTGATGAGAAGTGTACCAATATAAGTCTTGTTATGGACTCAGGTGCGAAACTTGTCGGCGTGGACTGTAGCGATAAGGATTCAAGAGTTATGTGGTTAAATTATACCAATAATATCTCCATTACTGGCGGTACAATTATTGGTGGTAAGTCAGGCAGTGGCGGAGTATGCGGTGATGCCCATGGTATAAGAATGAACAGTAGCAGTAATGTGGTAATCAGTAATGTTACTATCAAGGACTGCTACGGAGATGGTATCTATATAGGTAGCCGCGGAAGTGAGAAAGCATGCTCAGGTATAGATATAATTAACTGTAAGCTTTCGGGCAGCAAGCGTCACAACTTCAGTCTTGTTAATTCTCAGTATGTAAGAATTGAGGGATGCTCAATATCTAATCCGGCACACCTGCTTATAGATATCGAGGCTAATGACGGATGCTCGAATAAGCATATCAAGATACTCAACAATACAATTAATACATCTGGAAATGGAGCTATTGTTGCCATTCTTAATTCGGCAGATGATATTGAGATTAACAGAAATGTTATTTCAGGTGGAACAGACTGCTATATTGAGAACAGATCAGGTACAAGGGTTACCTACAATGGCGTAACAATTGGCCCTGGCTCAAATTATGATGTCTAAGTTGTTTAGTGTTAGTCAGAAGATATATACTGAATAATAATGGCGGTACGATAAGTCGTACCGCCATTTCGCATCTCACAGGCAATAAAAAAGCCCGACATCTGTCGAGCTTAAGCAGCGCTACTTGGATTCGAACCAAGAAAATGACGGAGTCAGAGTCCGTTGCCTTACCATTTGGCGATAGCGCTATATATCTGACTGTTTCACAGCCACTTGCATATATTACAACATATGACCAACAAATGCAAGAGTTTTTTCTATAAAAAATAAAGGTGATTGACATATACTCATTATGTAATGAACTTACGAGCCTGAATAACACAAGCATTTGCACGTTATTTGGATAAATAACACAAGATATTGTGTAAAAATCTGTTTTAGGGGTTAACTGAATGGAGTGTATGGCCGATATAGAGAGTGTAGGCAGCAGAGGGAATATATTTCTTACAAGGAGGTAGAGTATATGACAGTGCAGACAATCGCTAATGGTCGTGAAGGAAATCACAGGAATAGCCAATGGGCCGTTAACAAAGTCACTGCTCACAAAAGTCAAGGGAGTGACAAGAAGAAGGATGTCTCATATCAGACTTTCTTCAATCAGGCAATCATGGCATACCGTAACTAACATAATAAGATCAAGGGAGGGTCAGACGATTTTTTCGTCTGGCCCTTTCACTTTGTCACTTCATAGGCAGGAACAGCTTCAGATAGGACATCTTTCCTATTGACATATAAATAGAAAGTATATATTATGTGTACTAGTACGAATAGTACACTGTGAAAGGAGGATAAGATGGGTGACGAAAAAGCACTGATTGAGATATCTGATATGTGTAAGATATACAATCCAGGTGAGAATGAGGTCAGAGCTCTGGACCACGTAAGTGTTACCATAGATAAGAATGAGTTCGTGGCAATCATTGGCCAGTCGGGATCAGGTAAGTCTACATTTATGAATATGTTGGGCTGTCTGGATGTTCCTACGAGCGGAACATATTATCTTCATGGAACGGATGTATCCAATCTTACAGATGATGAACAGTCTGATATAAGGAATAAGGAGATTGGATTTATATTTCAGGGATTCAATCTGATTCAGAATCTGACAGCACTCGAGAATGTTGAGCTGCCTCTCATATATAGAGGAGTGCCCAAGAAGGAGAGAGAGGAATTATCCATGAATGCGCTTGTCAGAGTAGGACTTGAGAAGAGAGTTGATCATAAGCCTAGTGAGATGTCTGGTGGACAGCAGCAAAGAGTTGCAATTGCAAGAGCTATTGCACAGGCACCACCGATTATTCTGGCAGATGAGCCAACGGGTAACCTCGATTCGCATTCAACAGCTGAGATTATGGGGATTCTTAAGCAGCTTCATGGTGAGGGAAGGACCGTAATAATCATTACGCATGATAATGAGATTGCCGAACAGGCAGACAGGGTTATTAGGATAATAGATGGAAGAGTAGAATCTGACACAAAGAGGAGTGAGTAAAGTGGGAAAGTTAAAAGAGAAGTATCTGGCGTCAAAGCTTGGAAAGAGCAAGCACAGAAAGAAGATAATAGTAGCAATAATAGTAGGTATATTACTGGTGCTAATTATTGTATCCAACATAGTTAAGGGAGCAACCCCTATTCCTGTCGAGGCCAGTAAGCCTGTGATAGGAGATCTTGAACAGACAGTAAGTCTCTCTGGTGCGATTATGTCTGGGTCATCAACAACATACTATGCTGAGTTTGATGCGATGGTAGGCGATGTTGTGGGACTCGGATCGCTAGTTAACGAAGGCGATGTAATACTTAGTTATGATGAGAAGTCACTTGCAGAAGCCAAGCAGATGGCAATCCTTCAGGAGACAATTGATAACGGCAATTATGCAGATGAAGTTGCCAAGGACAGCCTCAAGATATCAGAGACATCTATCGCTAATATGAACCTTCCACAGGTTCAGGCTCAGGTAGCAATATATGAAGAACTTGAGATTAGTCAGACCCATGCACTTGAGGACAAGAGAGCTGAGGTTCAGACAACACTTGCTGCAAGAGTTAAGCAGCTTGCTGAGGGAGATATCGACTGCGATCCGAATGAGGCCAAGAATCAGCTCAACTATGATGAGGCTACATGGCAGTTCGATCATAACATCGTGAAGATGTCCAGAGAGCTTGAGGAGACTCAGCGTACACTTTCTGCGTTAAAAAAGAGGGAGTCTGAGTTGCTGTCAGACAGTGAGTCTGGTAAGTATTCAGCATTAACAAAGGAAGGTGTGGAAGCACGAGATGCCAAGCACGAGCTTACTGCAACGGCCAATGCAAAGAGAATCGCAAGCATTGAGGCGTCAGAAGGAGGAGTAAAGGCTCCATTTACTGGTGTAGTTACTGATATGCAGATAAAGGGTGGGCAGAATGTTGCTGCAGGTACTGCAATGTTCGTTCTCTCAAGTATGGATGATCTATACGTGGAGGTTAATCTGTCCAAGTATGATATAGATAAGGTTAAAGTTGGACAGAAGGCAGATCTTACACTGTCGGGTGCTTCCTACGAAGGTGAAGTGACGGAGGTCAATAATGTTGCAACACTTAATGACAACAATATGCCAGTAGTAAAGGGTAGAATTAAGGTGCTTAATCCTGATAGCAACATTGTGCTTGGTATAGAAGGAAAGGCACTTATACATGGTAACTGTCAGGTTGGAACTATAATGGTACCAATGCTTTCCGTCAATGTGGACACGACAGGTGACTTTGTATATGTCATTGAGGATGGTGTGATTGCCAGAAGAAATGTTGTAGTCGGAATAAGTTCTGATGAATATACAGAGATAGTAGAAGGACTTTCAGCAGATGATTATGTTGTGACTGATATGTCAGCTGGTGTTATTGAAGGAATGCGTGCGACTCCAATGATGGCTGAAGCGACGGAGCAGACACAGGAACAGTAATATCGGAGGATAATATGTCACAGATCAAAGAATATATCAAGATTGCGATAATGAATATCAGCAGCAATCGTGGTCGTTCAATCCTTACGATGCTAGGTATCATCATAGGAATATCTTCCGTAATAATGATTATATCTATAGGAAACGGTGTCCAGGGAAGTGTCAATGAAGGACTTAACAGTATTGCAGGTGGACAGATATATCTGTATGCTGATAACTCTACGAATAAGACATCTATTCGATTCGATGAAGACGATATGGAGCAGCTTAGGAGTATCGACCATGTAATCGGTGTTACAGATGCCTGGTCGTTCTATGGAATGGCCAAGGGTCGCAAGGGTGAGTTTGATGCCATGGTGTCCGCTGGAAATACTGCGCTACAGTATCTTGACAATGTAAAGATGAAAAGCGGCCGATTTTTCAGTGAATCGGACTACCTTACAGCCAATAAGGTGTGTGTAATATCAGAGAGGGATGCTGTTAAGCTCTTCGGAACGGAGAATGCTGTCGGTATGGAGATTGACGTATCACTATATGGAATCACACAGACCTTCACTATAATAGGAACAATCCGCAAGAATGAGGATTCAGCGCTTAACAGCCTGCTCTATGATGACCGTGTTACGGTTGAGATTCCATTAACGGTAATCGGCGAGGCATATGGCTTCTACATTGCCGATACAGAGAGTCTCTACGTTATCTCGGAGGGACCTGAATACTCAGTAGAAGTTGCCAACAAGGCAATAGCAATTCTTGAGAATCGTAAGGGCGTAAGAGGTCAGAACATTATCCAGATGCAGAACTTCAATGATGTAATGGGTGAAGTGAATGGCGTAATAGATACAGTTAAGATATTTATTGTATTCGTAGCTGCAGTGTCGCTTCTGGTAGGTGGTATTGGTGTTATGAATATCATGCTTGTAAGCGTAAGCGAGAGGACACGTGAGATTGGTATTCGAAAGTCGTTGGGTGCAAGGACCTCATCGATATTGTTGCAGTTCCTGTCCGAGTCGGCAATTATTGCGCTAGTCGGCGGAATCATAGGAATTGCCATAGGTATAGGAGGCGCGGCACTCGTGTGCACGGCGCTCAAGTTCAAGGTTAGCATAGATATAGGAGTTATCATATTTGCAAGTCTGTTCTCGTCAGGAATAGGAATTGTATTCGGAGTATATCCTGCGAAAAAAGCAGCGAGCTTAAGACCTATCGATGCACTTAGACATGAGTAATATCAGGGAATCAGACTAGGATTGAGTGTAAAGGCCCCGGTTTATCCGGGGCTATATCTTTGTAGACAGTTCGTGATATAATAGAAATGATATGTTTTTTAATGACTAATTATTTGGGAAGGAAGTAAGATGTATTCTTATGATTTAAGGGTAAGCTTCAGTAATTCCGATCTGGATCATCGGATGACGATACCGGCCATAATAGATGCATTCCAGGATTGTTCATGCTTTCATTCGGATCAGTGTGGCGTGGGATTTGCCTATCTTGAGCCAAGGAATCTTGTATGGGTAATCAACTATTGGGAAGTAGACTTCGAGAGGATTCCGATGTATGGCGAGAAGATTACGGTCGGAACTTTCCCTTACAGCTTTAAGGCGGTAATGGGTAACAGGAATTTCTACCTCAAGAGCGAGACAGGCGAGTATCTTGCTAAGGCCAATTCCATATGGGTACTGATGGATTGGGAGAAGATGAAGATGTCAATGCCAACACCAGAGATTGTTAACGCATATGAGTTGGGCGAGAAGCTCGATATGTCATATGAATCCAGAAAGATAGAAGAGCCTGTCCTGGACGGTGGAGAGTACATATATAAGTCGGGGGTTAAGGCGACTACCAGGGAGTGCGAGACAGTTACTATTCAGAAGCATCACCTTGATTCCAATGGGCATGTCAATAATGGCCAGTATATCAAGATTGCGATGGATCTTATCACTTCTTATAAGGAATATAAGAGACTTCGCGTTGAATATCGTAATCAGGCGCATCTTGGTGATGTCATAGTCCCTAAGATGTATGTTACAGATAATAATTATGTGATATCACTTCAGTCTGAGGATGCGGTGGTATATGCGGTTGTAGAACTGAGATTCTAATTAATAGAAGAGAACGGAGAGACAGATGAGATTAGGTGAAAAGCAGAGACTGGTAGTATCAAGCAAGGTTGAGTTCGGTGTATATCTTTCGGAATCATCCAATAGTAAGGAGAAGGTACTACTTCCAATTAAGCAGGTTCCACAGGGAACATCACTTGGAGATGAGATAGAGGTATTCATCTACAGAGACAGCAGCGACAGACTTATTGCGACAACCAACGAGGTTAAGCTTACACTTGGCAAGGTTGCAAGACTAAAGTGCCTTGAGGTAGGTAAGATAGGTGCATTTCTTGACTGGGGACTTGAGAAGGATCTGCTGCTTCCATATAGAGAACAGACGGCAAGAGTTGAAGCGGGCGATGAGGTATTGGTTGCACTATATACCGACAAAAGTGACCGCCTCTGTGCAACAATGAAGCTATATAAGTATCTTGATACCACGGACACCTACAAGAAGGATGACTGGGTAGAGGGAACTGTATATGAGATAAGTGATAACTTCGGTGCTTTTGTTGCCATTGATGACAGATATCAGGGGCTTATTCCGAAGAAGGAGCTTGTGTCCGGAATTAAGCCAATGTCGCATGTTAAGGCAAGAGTAACCGGAGTAAAGAGCGATGGCAAGATAGACTTAAGTGTGCGTGAGAAGTCATATATCCAGATGAGTATAGATGCAGATAAGCTTGTTAAGAAGCTTGAAGAGTCTGGTGGAAGGATTGGATTCAACGATAAGGCATCACCAGAACTGATTAAGCAGGAGACAGGAATGTCCAAGAATGAATTCAAGAGAGCGGTGGGTAATCTTCTTAAGGCTGGCAGGATAGAGATTAAGCCAGATTCCATTGTCCTAAAGTAATAGTTCGCCATATTAGGGAGAGATATGAAGAGAGAGAGAAATCTGGCAAATCGCCTTTTTTTGATAATAATGCTAATAGATGTTGCAGTAGCGTTCTTCTTCGCATTCTATGGTGCGAGGTTTAATATTGATTTCAATATCAATATTCTGTTAAGCGAACTGGCAATGCTGTTACCGGCACTTCTTTTTATTGTTCTGCGACAGGTCGGAGAGGCCTGGAGAGGGCTCGATGATGACAGCTATAAGATGGAAGACTGGGACAGCAGACTTCACTTTCGCCGCGTGAAGATATCGACAATGCTTATGTCCGCATTATATATGATTCTTCTTGATCCATTGATGACACTGTGTAATGCGATAAGTATGCTCTTCGTGGATAATACTATGCTCGAGGCAAGCGGAGATATTCTTGATATGCCTTTTTGGGTGATGTTCCTTGGGATGGCTGTGTTTGGCCCTTTCTGTGAGGAATTCATATACAGAGGTGTAATTCATGGTGGATATAAGAGAAGTGTAAGACCCCTTACTGCGGTAATCTTCTCTGCACTTCTTTTTGGACTTATGCATCTGAATCTCAATCAGTTCAGCTATGCATTTGTTATCGGTATACTTCTTGCACTACTAATGGATGCCACAGACAGTATCTGGCCGACTTTTCTTGGCCATGCAATAATTAATGCCAAGTCAGTATGCGCAATGTTCATTGAAGAACACTTCTATGGCGATATCTATGAGCAGCTGCTTAATGAGCCGATTAAGGATGAACAGCTGTATATGCTAATTGGTGTATATGCTGTAATATCAGTAGTTACTACGTGCGTGGCGGGAGTTGTTCTGGTATGGATAGCCAAGAATGAGGGCAGAGAGAATCCTTTCAGAAGACTCTTTGCAGGCAGGAGTGAAAAGGGCGTTACTATTGTAACCCCGTCGCTTATCATAGGTTTGTTCATCGCGATTGCGATAATTGTTATGGATACAATTGGTTCAATATAGTTAAGAAGTTTATTTTTTGCTAAGAGAGTATGAAAGACAGACAGCATAAGAAGCACAACTTCATATTGCAGGCGGGCGTACTTGCAGCGGCAGGTATAATCGTACGAATAATAGGTATTCTGTACAGAAGTCCTCTCGTAATGATTATTGGAGATGAGGGCAATGGCTATTACAATACAGCCTACAATATCTATACGATAATACTGCTTGTCTCTTCTTACAGTATTCCTTCGGCTATATCCAAGGTCATCGCGGCGCGACTTGGCGTAAGCGAGTATCGTAATGCCTACAGGCTGTTTATCGGTGCGATAATCTACGTAGTTGTTGTGGGAAGTATAGGATGCGCTGTATGCTTTTTTGGCGCTGATTCGTTAGTAGGTGTCAATTCAGCCCAGGTATTAAGAATCTTTGCTCCGACAATTTTCCTCTCAGGACTGCTTGGAACACTGAGAGGATACTTTCAGGCGCATCATACGATGGTATTCACGTCATTCTCGCAGATTATTGAGCAGATAGCCAATGCAGTTGTGAGTATTATGATGGCATATATTCTCACAAGAGCCTTCGTTGGTGGAGATGAGACAGCATATGCAATTGCAGGAGCCAAGGGTAGCGCGATAGGAACTGGCGCGGGAGTAGTTGTTGCGCTATGTTTTATGTTTCTTGCATATATTGCTAATAGAAAAACTATTAAAAGGTGGGCTGATGATGACAGGAGTACAGAGATTCTGTCACCATGGGAGATAACCAGGATTATCTTCGGAATGGTCACACCAGTTGTGTTAAGCACATGTATATATAATCTGAATACTGTTACCAATCTGAAGCTCTATCAGGAGATTGGAATGAATGTTAAGGGTATAAGCGAAGCTGTGGCGACTACAAGGTATGGTCTCTTCTCGGGAAAAGCGATGCAGATTATCAATATACCTATAGCCTTAGCAGCTGCAATGTCTTCAGCAATCATACCAACGATTTCGAGTACGCATGAGCGTGGCGAGTACAAGGAGGGAAGACGCAAGATAGCATATGCTATCAAGGTGACAATGCTTGTGGCAATGCCGGCAGCATTCGGGCTTTGTGCACTCGCTGAGCCAGTTACAATGCTTCTGTATCCGCAGCGTTCGTCAGCGGTTCTCGTATCATGGTTAATCAGAGCACTCAGTATTACAGTTATTTTCTACTGTCTGTCTACACTCAGTAATGCCATACTGCAGGGCACAGGACATGTTCATATACCAGTAATTAATGCAGCTATATCGCTTGTTGTGCAGACTATAATTGTGATTCCGCTTATTCTGTATACAAAGCTTGACCTGTATTCACTGGTAATTGCAACAATCTGCTATTCGGGAATGATGTGTGTTCTTAACGGATTGGCAATGAAGAGAAAGCTTAATTACAATCAGGAGTTGATCAGATCGTATATGCTTCCGTTTATTGCATCTGCATGGATGGGAATTCTTGCGTGGGGATGTAATACTTTAATAACAAAGATAATAAGATGGAGAACCGGAATAGATACAGAACTTATTGGAGGAATGTATAATGTTATCCGCCTCGCAGTAACAATTGTTATATGTGTAGTGTGTTATTCGTTCCTTGTCCTTCACTATGGAATAGCCAGAGAGAGTGAGATCCTTATGATGCCGAAGGGCGCTACAATAGTCCGTATGTGCAAAAAGATAGGACTTATTCATGAAGAGGATATTGTGAACAGACGTAAGAACAATATGCTAAAAAGTAAGTCGAGAAGAATAAGGTTCTCATATCTGGATGACACAGATAAGAGGAGAAGGAAAAAATAGTAGATTTTTTCAGTATAAAGGGGTAAAATAGTGTGATGTAATGTGGGTACGAATGTATACACATGAATAAGGAGACTAAGAAATGCGTAACAGAGTATTGGCAGCAGGCCTCGTAATGGCGGCTATGTTGCTGGTTGGATGCGACACATCAGTGGTTGCACCAAAGACTACAGTGGATATAGAGACTCCGGCTCCAGTAGAGGATGCACAGGTTGAAGAGACTTCAGCTGAAGAGCAGGTTGAGGAGGAGACAGAGGTGTTTGAAGAAGACGAAGAGGTCTTCAGATCACTCTTCTCTGGTGAGAGGATAACTTACAACAAGTTAGATCATCGTCCACTTGCAGTAATGCTTAACAATATAAAAGAAGGATGTCCACAGCACGGAATTGAGAAGGCTTCTATTGTATATGAGGCACCTGTTGAGGGTAGAATTACAAGACTTATGGGTATATTCGAGGATTACGAGAGTATTCCTAAGATTGGATCTGTTAGAAGCAGTCGTGACTACTATGTATATCTGGCACTTGAGTATGATGCAATATATGCACACTTTGGTCAGGCAACAATCTATGTTGGCGATATGCTCAATTCTGCAGCGGTAGATAATATTTCTGGTGCGGTATCTGGTATTGAGAGACCAGCTACGAATGCCTTTATACGTACAAGTGACCGTAAGGCTCCACATAATGTATTCATTACTAATGAAGGCCTTCAGAAGGATATGGAGAAGTTCGAGTATAGAACAACGCTTAGAACTGGATTCAAGACCAAGTTCACTTATCCAGAGTTAGGTGACAGAGTTACATATGATAATATGCCTGATGCTACAATGCTTTACCCAGGTGGTAAGGAGACTGGCAAGGCTAACGGATACAGTAAGGTTCAGTCACATTTTGAGTACAATCCTGAGGATGGCAAGTATTACAGATTCCAGTATGGCGATAAGCATATCGACGGTGAGTCAGGTGAGCAGCTTGCATATGACAATGTTATCTTCCAGTATTGTGATGGAATCGTTAGAGACAACAACGACTATCTCGCATTTGGTCTTATTGGTGAGGATGTTGATAAGGCACTTGTCTTTACTAACGGTAAGATGATTGAAGGAACCTGGAATCGTACAGAGATCTATGAGCCAACCAAGTATCATGACAAGGATGGCAATGAGATTGAGGTTAATACAGGTAAGACATGGATATGCATAATCTGGAAGGATTATGCTGATGATGTAGTAGTTGAGTAGAAGTAGGGGAAGACTATGAAAGGTATAGGAAGAAGTTTTCTTATGGCTTTTTCGAGATACTCGATAAGTCCTAAGACTAAGCTTGAGAGAACCAGAGAGAATTGTTCTTTTATTTTAATATTTGTCCCACTTATTGGTGCAATTATAGGTACTATAATTAACAGATGGGCAGTGGCTTATCCATATCTGTGTAATTATCAGATATTGCCAGCTGTAATTGGTGCAGTACTTCCGAGTATTCTGTCGGGTGGCGCTCATCTTGATGGATTCTTTAGAACAACCGATGCACTGAGCTCGCATAAGTCCAAGGCTGATAAGCTTCGTATACTTAGCGAGGATGCACATGGCGGTTATTCAGCTATTATTGTATGTATCTGCTACTTTATGATGGCAATTGGTATCTGGAGTGAGCTTCAGCCAGACCAGGTATTTGTTATTGCATTCGGTTATATCATTTCAAGATCATTATTTGGAATCGCACTTTTATGCTTTAAGTCAGCTGATGCAAGCAGAACAGAGGCATATGTACCTGAAGGTGCAGTTGCTAAGTGGATTCAGGTGCTTATACTTATAGGATATATTCTTGTAAGTGCAGCATGGATGGTTGCAATTGATCGTAATGTTGGAATTGTCTGCCTTATTGGAGCAGCTCTTTCATTTGTATATTATCTGTTGCTTTCAGTTAGAAGCTTCGGTGGTGTTATGGAAGAGACAGCAAGCTTCTTTGTTATGATATGTGAGGTTGTGGTTCCGCTTGCAGCACTGTTTGCTACAAAATGGTGGTTGTAATTATATTTTTAATATGATATTCTAATTCGGACCAAAGGAGGTTTCTATTTAAGGTAGAAGCCTCTTTTTTTATTCGTATTGTTATGGGATGCGGATGCGATATAACTGCAAGTAATAATAGTTATTCAAAATATGTATGTGATTTTTACTTGACACATTTTGAAAACACTAGTATCTTACTTGTTAGATTACGAGGAAACTTTGAAGGAGGTAATTATTATGAAGAAGTTAGTAAGTTTATTACTTTCTGTTGCTATGGTAGCTACACTGCTTGTTGGTTGTGGTAGCGCTGCTCAGACAACAGAGACAACAGCTGCGGCAGATGGCCAGACATTTAAGATTGGTGGTATTGGACCACTTACTGGTGGTGCAGCAGTTTATGGTATCGCAGTTAAGAATGGTGCACAGATCGCTATCGATGAGATCAATGCAGCAGGTGGTATCAATGGATTCCAGATCGAGTATAATTTCCAGGATGATGAGTGTGATGCTGAGAAGTCAGTTAACGCATACAACACACTTAAGGACTGGAACATGAACATGCTTGTTGGTACAGTTACATCTGGTTGTTGTGTTGCTGTTGCAGCTAAGACATCAGAAGATAACATGTTTGAAGTTACACCATCTGGTTCATCAGTAGATTGTATCGCTGGTAATGACAATGTATTCCAGGTTTGCTTTACAGACCCTAACCAGGGAGTTGCTTCAGCTGACTATATTGCTGACAACGGTCTTGCAAGCAAGGTTGCAGTTATCTATGATAGCTCAGATGTATATTCATCAGGTATCTATGAGAAGTTCATGTCAGAGGCAGCAGCTAAGAATCTTGAGATCGTAGCTTCAGAAGCTTTCACAGCTGATAACAAGACAGACTTCACAACACAGCTTCAGAAGGCAAAGGATAGCGGAGCAGAGCTCGTATTCCTTCCAATCTACTACACAGAGGCAACACTTATTCTTAAGCAGGCAGATACAATGGGACTTGATGTAGCATTCTTCGGATGCGATGGTCTTGATGGTATTCTTGCAGTTGAGAACTTCGATGTAGCACTTGCAGAGGACGTAATGCTTCTTACACCTTTCGCAGCTGATGCAACAGATGATTTAACAAAGAGCTTTGTTGGCAAGTACAACTCAGCATATAATGAGACACCTAACCAGTTCGCAGCTGATGCGTACGATGCAGTATATGCAATCAAGGCAGCAGCAGAGAAGGCTGGTGTTACACCTGATATGAGCGTTGCTGATATTTGTACAGCACTTAAGGGTGCTATGACAGAGATTTCTGTAGATGGTCTTACAGGTATCGGAATGACATGGAACGCTGAGGGTGAGGTTAACAAGGATCCTAAGGCAGTTGTAATCAAGAGCGGTACATACGTAGCTATGTAATTCGCTGATAGGGATATAACCTAATTATCAAAGAAGATTAAGGGTTGCCATTGGCAACCCTTTTTTCTATAATAGTAAGGGTGTAAATTGCAATAGTTTTGCAACATCTGGGAAGTCAGCAGACCGACCAGGATGAACATATCATTTGCTTTGGAATGGAGAATGTTATGAGTTTTTGGAATTACTTGATTAACGGACTAAGTCTGGGAAGCGTATATGCGATTATAGCGCTTGGATATACTATGGTATATGGTATAGCGAAGATGCTTAATTTTGCGCATGGTGATGTCATAATGGTAGGTGGATTTGTTATATATACCACTATGAACAGTCTTGGAATTAATCCTCTTTTGGCAGTGCTTTTGTCCATAGTATTCTGTACAGTGCTCGGTGTTTCAATTGAGAAGATTGCATATAAGCCACTGCGTAGGGCAACGCCACTCGCTGTTCTTATTACTGCGATTGGTGTGAGTTATTTTCTTCAGAATCTTGCCTTGTTAATATTTGGTAGTGATGCAAAGCTCTTTACTTCAGTTGTTAATATGAAGCCAATTACACTTGCAGGCGGACAGATTACAATAACAGGAGAGACACAGCTTACGATTCTTGCATGTATCATAATTATGATAGCGCTCTCTCTTTTCATTAAGAAGACCAGAGCTGGACAGGCAATGCTGGCTGTATCAGAAGATAAGGATGCGGCAGAGCTTATGGGTATTAATGTAAATGGAACTATTTCCCTTACATTTGCCATTGGTTCAGGTCTTGCAGCTGTCGCTGGTGCACTTTTATGTTCTGCATATCCGACACTTACACCTTATACTGGTTCGATGCCAGGTATTAAGGCTTTCGTTGCGGCAGTATTCGGAGGAATTGGTTCAATTCCTGGAGCCTTTATAGGTGGACTTTTACTTGGAATAATCGAGAACCTTAGTAAAGCATACATTTCATCACAGATGGCAGATGCTATTGTGTTCTCTGTACTTATAATAGTGTTGCTTGTTAAGCCTACAGGACTGCTTGGCAAGAAGTTCAACGAGAAAGTTTAGTGGGAGGATGTGTCAGATGAATAAACAGCTTAAAGACAATCTAATCACATATGGAATTGTACTTGCATTTTATATTATTATGCAGATACTTGTTGGAACAGGATCCATCTCAAGTCTTATCAAGGGTCTTCTTGTTCCTGTATGTATCTATACAATTATGGCAGTTTCACTGAATCTTACAGTTGGTATTCTTGGTGAGCTTAGTCTTGGACATGCCGGCTTTATGTGCGTTGGCGCTTTCGTATCAGCGTTCTTCTCGATGTGTATGAAGGATTCAGGCATGAACAGTATTGTTCGCTTTATTATTGCAATACTTCTTGGCGCTCTTGTAGCAGCTGTGTTCGGTATACTCATTGGTATTCCTGTTCTGAGATTAAGAGGTGACTACCTTGCAATCGTTACACTGGCGTTTGGCGAGATTATTAAGAATATTGCCAATGTTCTCTATGTTGGTAAGGATGCAGGTGGAATACATGTGTCATTTACCGATGCTGAATCGCTTAAGATGGCAGCGGATGGCAATATAATAATCAAGGGACCACAGGGAATAACAGGAATCCCTAATGATGCAACATTTACAATCGGTATTATTGTTCTGATAATCACGATTGCCATTGTAACTAACTTCGTTAACAGCAGATCTGGTCGTGCGGTAATGGCAATAAGAGATAACAGAATTGCTGCGGAGTCAGTTGGTATCAACATATCAAAGTATAAGCTTATGGCATTTGCTATCTCAGCATCTATGGCTGGAGCAGCAGGTGCGCTGTATTCGCATAACCTTAACAATCTTATGGCTCAGCCTAAGAACTTCGGATATAACATGTCTATCATGATTCTCGTATACGTTGTTCTTGGTGGAATTGGAAGTATCAGAGGCTCAGTAGTTGCAGCTGCAATTCTTACAGTTTTACCTGAGATGCTCAGAGGATTAAGTGATTACAGAATGCTTATCTATTCAGTTGTGCTTATTGCAATGATGTTATTCAACTGTTCGCCTAAGGCACTTGAACTTAGAGAGAAGTATTCTGTTAAGAGATTTATCATGAACAGAAAAGCACAGAAGGAGGAGGTATAGTTATGGCATTATTAGATGTAACAGGACTTGGAATTTCCTTCGGTGGACTTAGAGCAGTTGATAGCTTTGATATTCACATTGAGAAAGGACAGCTCTATGGACTTATTGGTCCTAATGGTGCTGGTAAGACTACAGTATTCAATCTTCTGACTGGTGTATATAAGCCAACTGATGGAGTGATAACTCTTGATGGAGTGAATATTACAGGTTACAAGACTATTCAGATTAATAGAGAAGGTGTTGCAAGAACATTCCAGAACATAAGACTCTTCAAGGAGCTTACAGTTCTTGATAATGTTAAGGCAGGACTTCACAATGATTATCCATATTCGACAATTGCAGGAATACTTCGACTTCCAAGCTTTAGAAAGCAGGAAGAGGCAATGAGACAGAAGGCAATGGAGCTTCTTGAAGTATTCGATCTTGATAAGGAGGCGGATTTCCTTGCAAGCAATCTTCCATATGGAAAGCAGCGTAAGCTTGAGATAGCAAGAGCACTTGCAACCAACCCAAAGCTTCTGCTGTTGGATGAGCCTGCAGCGGGTATGAATCCGAACGAGACGAAGGAACTTATGGAGACTATAAGTCTCATCAGAGACAGATTTGATATGACAATACTTCTTATCGAGCATGATATGAAGCTTGTATCAGGAATATGTGAAGAACTTACAGTTCTTAACTTTGGACAGGTGCTTGCTCAGGGTAAGACAAGTGATGTTCTCAACAACCCAGAGGTTATCAAGGCTTACCTTGGTGATGACTGATACATTATCTGTATGATAGGAAAGATTGTTTTGTTAAGGAAGGATAGAAGCTATGGCAATGTTGGAAGTTAAGAATCTTGAGGTGCATTATGGTGTCATAAGAGCAATCAAGGATGTCTCTTTCGAAGTTAACGAAGGAGAGGTAATATCACTTATCGGTGCAAATGGTGCTGGTAAGACAACAATACTTCACGCAATAAGTGGACTGCTTCCCAAGTCGAACGGTACGATAGTGTTCGAAGGGGAGGATATTACAAAGATTCCGGCGCACAAGATAGTTTATCTTGGAATGGCACATGTTCCAGAGGGTAGAAGAGTATTCGCTCAGCTTACCGTTCTGGAGAACCTTAAGCTTGGTGCATATACAAGAAAAGATAAGAAAGAGATGGAAGAGACTCTTAAAATGGTATATGAGAGCTTCCCTCGTCTCGAGGAGAGAAAGAACCAGACAGCAGGAACTCTTTCAGGTGGTGAGCAGCAGATGCTTGCAATGGGAAGAGCTCTTATGAGTCATCCTAAGCTTATTCTTATGGATGAGCCATCAATGGGTCTTTCACCAATTTTTGTAGAAGAGATATTTAATATTATTAAGAAGATCTCTGCAAGCGGTACAACAGTACTTCTTGTTGAGCAGAATGCAAAGAAGGCCCTTTCAATTGCTGACAGAGCATATGTACTTGAGACAGGTAACATCACACTGTCAGGTGATGCCAAGGAACTCATGGATGATGAGTCGGTTAAGAAGGCATATCTTGGTGAATAACAGGGGGAAGTAATTATGGTTATTACAATTTCAAGAACCTATGGTAGTGGCGGTAGAGTGATGGGAAAAGCACTCGCAAAAAAGCTGGGATACAAGTTCTATGATGCAGAACTGGTAAGAATGCTTTCGGATGAGACAGGAATCAACGAAGCCTTATTTGGCGAGTCCGATGAGAGACTTAAGAAGAGTTACTGGGGAGTTGACACAGAGTGGAAGAAGAATCCAGAGCCACTTGCTGCATCAGACAGAAGATACAGCTCTGAGACCAATCTCTTCAAGCTTGAGGCCAAGATGATTAGAAAGCTCGCTGATGAGGGCAACTGTATCATTATGGGAAGATGTGCAGATACGATTCTTGAAGGAAGAGATGATGTGGTACGTCTGTACTGTTATGCGTCACATGATAACTGTCTTAAGCGTGCGATGGATGTCTGTGGTCTTGATGAGAAAGAGATTGAGAAGAGAATTGCATCGATAGATAAGTACAGACAGCTCTATTACAAGCACTTCACGGGGAAGGAACTGTCAGACGCAAGGAACTATGATCTCTGTATCGATACAGGAAGTAAGTCAGTAGATCTGCTGGCTGAATTCGTATACCTGTATATGTACACAGTTAAGAATAACCATAGTCCTGAAGGATTAAAGATTGAGAGTATTTAGGAAGGTAATATAAGATGTTAGCACAGCATTATATTGATATGTTATCAAAGAAGTCTGTAATAAGGGAATTGTCAGAATTTGCGGTAGCAAGAGGCAAGGAGATAGGATATGATAATGTGTTTGATTATACGTTGGGCAATCCTTCTGTTCCCGTACCAGACAGCTTCAATCAGAGTATAGTTCGTCTGATTGGTGAGAAGAGTGGTATGGACCTGCATGGATATAGTCAGAGCCTTGGTATTGCAGAGGTTAGACAGGCGGTTGCAGATTCTTTGAGCAGAAGATTTGGCGTGGACTATAAGAAGGATCATATCTTTATGACAAGTGGAGCTGCCGGAGCGATTGCTCATGCGGTGAGACTTGTTACAGAGCCAGGTGACGAAGTGCTGACATTTGCACCATACTTCCCTGAGTACAATCCATATATCAATACATGTGGAGCTGTTCTTAAGATTGTTCCACCTCAGACGGAGGATTTCCAGATTAATTTTGATGCTTTTGAGCAGATGATTAACGAGAAGACGATGGCTGTACTTATCAATACGCCTAATAATCCGTCAGGTATCGTATATACAACAGAGACTATAAACAGACTTGCTAAGGTTCTTACAGACAAGTCGAAGGAATACGGACATATAATCTATCTTATTAGCGACGAGCCATATAGAGAGATTATTTATACAGGTGTAGATGCACCATTTGTGGCAAAGTATTATGATGCAACAATTACCTGTTATTCGTTCTCTAAGTCAATATCAGTTCCTGGAGAAAGAATTGGATATATCGCAGTCAATCCTGCCTGTCCTGATGCAGAGCAGATGATAGTAATGTGCGGTCAGATATCAAGAGGAATAGGTCATAACTGTCCATCTTCAATTATTCAGTGGGCAGTAGCTGAGAACCTGGATATTACATCTGACATCTCTGTGTATGAGAAGAATATGAATCTTCTGTATGATGAATTGAAGACGCTTGGATTTACAGTGGTTAAGCCAGGCGGAACATTCTATATATTCCCTAAGGCATTAGAGGATGATGCAGTAGCATTCTGTAAGAAGGGAATGAAGTATGACTTCATTGGTGTGCCCGCTGATTCATTCGGATGTCCGGGATATTTCAGACTTGCATATTGTATAGAGACTGAGAAGGTAGAACGCTCACTTGAAGCGCTTAGAAAGTTCGTCAAGTCAGAGTACTAGTATATTAAGGGAGATACGAAAGTATCTCCTTTTTTATGGTATCGATTAAATTTGTTATGGCTTTGCTAAGTGCTGGAAAAACTAAATCAAAGCCCATTTTCGTGGTAAAATTGAACAAAACGGAGGGTCGATTCTTGGTGATATTTATGATTCATAACATTGACGAGTCTTGACACTAGGAGTAAACTAGCGGTGTTACTAGTTGAGTATATTACTAAAATAGATATAGTTTTGAGGAATTAGAAGGGAGAAAATTATGGCAAACGAGAAGGTAACAGCTACAGTTAAGAAGACTGCAGCACCAGTTAAGACAGCAACAGTTAAGGCAGTAGATCTTAAGACAGATCTTAAGGAAGATATCAAGAAGGAAGCACCAGTAGCAGAGACTAAGGTTGAGGCTGCTAAGACAACAGCTAAGAAGGCAGCTACAACAGCTAAGACAGCAGCTAAGAAGACAGCTACAACAGCTAAGGCAGCAGCTAAGAAGACAGCTACAACAGCTAAGGCTACAGCTAAGAAGGCAACAGACGCAGCTAAGGCTACAGCAGCTAAGAAGACAACAAAGACTGCAGCAAAGAAGGCAGCAGCTCCTAAGGCAGCTACAACAACAAAGAAGACAGCTACAAAGTGTGCTATCACAGTTGAGTTCGCTGATAAGAAGTATACAACAGAGCAGCTTGAGAAGATTGCTAATGATGTATGGGTATATGACTATGACAAGAAGGCTTCAGAGCTTAAGTCAGTTGAGATGTATGTTAAGCCATACGAAGGAAAGGTATACTACGTATTTAACGGTAATATCACAGGCGACTTCACAATCTAATTACTGAAGCAGCTTTATATGAGATGACAGGCCATCACCATTTTAGGTGATGGTCTTTTTTTATATTTTCTTAATAATTATCAGGTTGACATCGCCTATGTACAGTGATATCTTATGTATCAGAAGATGTTAGCACTCAATTTCGGTGAGTGCTAACACAAAGGGGTTAGGAGGGTCAGATGGAATTAAGCGAACGTAAGATGAAGATTCTGCAGGCTGTTGTTCGTAATTATCTCGAGACAGGCGAGCCTGTTGGAAGTAGAACAATATCCAAGTATACTGATCTGAACCTCAGCTCAGCAACGATTCGTAATGAGATGGCAGATCTTGAGGAGATGGGATACATTGTTCAGCCTCATACCTCAGCCGGAAGAATTCCTTCAGATGCTGGTTACAGATTATATGTAGATACCATGATGGAAGAGAAGATGAGGGAGGTTGAGGAGATTAAGGAAGAACTTCTTGAGAAGGAAGAGAGACTTGATCAGCTTCTTAAGCAGACTGCGAAGCTCCTTGCAACTAACACTAATTACGCGACAATGGTATCGGCGCCAAGCCTTCACAGGAATAAGCTTAAGCTTATCCAGCTGTCGAGAGTGAATGCAACTCAGTTACTTACGGTTGTAGTTGTAGAGGGTAATGTAATCAAGAATTCACTTGTAGACATTACAGAGGAGATTACGGAAGAGACAGTACTTAAGCTCAATATTCTTCTCAATACGCATCTCAATGGTCTGGCTATTGAAGAGATTAATCTTGGAATGATTACATCACTTAAGCAGCAGGCTGGAATCCACTCAGATATTGTGAGTGAGGTTATTGATGCTGTTGCCAATGCTATTCATGCGGAGGATGACCTGGAGATATATACATCAGGTGCTAATAATATCTTTAAGTATCCTGAGCTTAGCGACGGCAAGATGGCAAGTGAGATAGTTGGTTCCTTCGAAGAGAAGAGAGAGCTCAACGAACTGGTTGTAAGGACATTAGCTGATGAACAGGCTGGAGGAATCCAGGTATACATCGGAGAGGAATCGCCAGTAGAGACCATGAAGGATTGTAGTATTGTTACTGCTACGTACAATCTGGGTGATGGAATGAAGGGAACGATAGGAATTATCGGACCAAAGAGAATGGATTACGAGAAAGTGGTAGATAATCTTAAGGGTGTTATGCACCAGTTAGATTCTATATACAAGAAGTAGAAAGGAGTATCTAATCATGGAAGAGAAGAATCTCCATGAAGTGGTCAATGAGACTGAAGAGACTGTGACAGATACGACAGCAGGAACTGAGGAAAAGGTGGCCGAGACTGAGCCTACAGAAGAAGCTTCTGCTGATGAAGGTAAGAATAAGAAGAACAAGAAGGGCAAGGCTGATAAGAAGGCCGATGCACTTGCAGCCAAGAATGCAGAACTCGAAGACAGAGTAATGCGACAGATGGCAGAGTTTGAGAATTTCCGTAAGAGGACCGAGAAGGAAAAGGCAACAATGTTTGAGATGGGAGCCAAGAGTGTTATTGAGAAGCTTCTTCCAGTTGTTGATAACTTCGAGAGAGGCCTTAGTTCTGTAGCCGAAGAGAGTAAGACTGATCCGGTATATGAAGGAATGAATCTTATATACAAGCAGCTGATGGACGAGCTTGACAAGCTTGGCGTTAAGCCTATCGAAGCTCTTGGTCAGGAGTTCAATCCAGATTATCACAATGCTGTAATGCAGGTGGAGTCAGATGAATTCGAAGAGGGAATGGTAGCCCAGGAACTTCAGAAGGGTTATACATACAGAGATAATGTAGTAAGACACAGCATGGTTGCTGTTGCACAATAGGTTAAGAGGAGTGACCTGTTAATAGAATGATTCATATAAGGAGGAAATAGATATGGGCAAGATTATTGGTATCGATTTAGGAACAACTAACAGCTGTGTAGCTGTTATGGAAGGTGGAAAGCCTACAGTTATCGCAAATACAGAGGGAGCAAGAACAACTCCATCAGTAGTTGCATTTACTAAGAATGGTGAGAGACTTGTTGGTGAGCCAGCAAAGCGTCAGGCAGTAACTAATGCTGAGAAGACAATTGCATCAATCAAGAGAGATATGGGTACAGAGAATGGTCGTACAATTGACGACAAGAAGTATTCTCCACAGCAGATCTCAGCTATGATTCTTCAGAAGCTTAAGGCTGATGCAGAGAGCTATCTTGGTGAGAAGGTATCTGAGGCAGTAATTACTGTTCCTGCATACTTCAACGATGCACAGAGACAGGCTACCAAGGATGCTGGTAAGATAGCAGGACTTGATGTTAAGAGAATTATTTACGAGCCTACAGCAGCAGCTCTTGCATACGGACTTGATAATGAAAAAGAGCAGAAGATTATGGTATATGACCTTGGTGGTGGTACATTCGATGTATCAATCATCGAGATTGGTGATGGTGTCATCGAAGTTCTTTCAACTAATGGTGATACAAGACTTGGTGGTGATGACTTCGATCAGAAGATCATTGACTGGATGCTTGCTGAGTTCAAGGCAGCAGAGGGCGTAGACCTTTCGAGTGACAAGATGGCACTTCAGAGACTTAAGGAAGCAGCTGAGAAGGCTAAGAAGGAACTTTCAAGTGCAACAACAACTAACATCAATCTTCCATTCATCACAGCTACAGCAGAGGGTCCAAAGCACTTTGATATGAACCTTTCACGTGCTAAGTTCGATGAACTTACAAGTGATCTTGTTGAGAGAACTGCAATCCCTGTTCAGAATGCTATGAAGGATGCAGGTCTTACTAATGCAGACTTAGGTCAGGTACTTCTTGTTGGTGGTTCTACAAGAATTCCAGCAGTACAGGAGAAGGTAAAGCAGCTTACAGGCAAGGAGCCATCTAAGAGCCTTAACCCAGATGAGTGTGTAGCACTTGGTGCTTCTATCCAGGGTGGAAAGCTTGCAGGTGAGGCCGGCGCAGGTGAGATTCTTCTTCTCGATGTAACTCCACTTTCACTTTCAATTGAGACAATGGGTGGTGTTGCTACAAGACTTATTGAGCGTAATACAACAATCCCTACAAAGAAGAGCCAGATCTTCTCTACAGCAGCTGATAATCAGACAGCAGTAGATATCAACGTAGTACAGGGTGAGAGACAGTTCGCTAAGGATAATAAGTCACTTGGTCAGTTCCGTCTTGATGGAATCCCACCAGCAATGAGAGGTGTTCCACAGATTGAGGTTACATTCGATATCGATGCTAACGGTATTGTTAACGTTTCTGCTAAGGACCTTGGAACAGGCAAGGAGCAGCATATTACAATTACAGCCGGCTCATCTATGTCAGATGATGAGATCGATAAGGCAGTTAAGGAAGCTGCTGAGTACGAGGCACAGGATAAGGCTAGAAAGGAAGCGATTGATGCTCGTAACGAGGCTGATTCATTCGTATTCCAGACAGAGAAGGCTCTCAACGAAGTTGGAGATAAGGTAGATGCTTCTGAGAAGGCTTCTGTTGAGGCTGATCTTCAGGCTCTTAAGGATATTCTTGAGAAGACAAAGGATGCTGAGATGACTCCAGATCAGGTTGCAGAGATGAAGGCAGCACAGGAGAAGCTTATGACAGGCGCACAGAGTGTATTTGCCAAGATGTATGAGCAGGCTCAGGGAGCAGCTGGCCAGGCAGGCCCTGATATGAGTGGATTCGCAGGCCAGGCTGATGCTTCACAGGCAGCAGATTCTACAGCAGATGATGATATCATTGATGGAGACTTCAGAGAGGTATAATTAGTAACCAATCTTAGTAGAGATTAATCTGGGAGCAGGGGACAGAAGTCCCCCGCTCCTAGTTATGCAAAAGGATAGAAGTTATGGCAGAACAGAAAAGAGATTATTATGAAGTGCTGGGTGTCGAGAAGAGTGCTGATGATGCCGCACTGAAGAAAGCATACAGAGCTCTTGCAAAGAAGTATCATCCTGATATGAATCCTGGAGATGCCGAGGCTGAGAAGAAGTTCAAGGAAGCAAGTGAGGCATACGCTGTACTTAGTGACCCGGAGAAGAGAAGACAGTATGATCAGTTTGGTCATGCGGCATTTGATGGAGGAACTGGTGGCGGCGGATTCGGAGGCTTTGACTTCGGTGGTGCCGACTTTACTGATATATTTGGTGACATATTCGGTGAGTTGTTTGGCGGTGGACGCAGAAGCAGTGGAGCAGCCAGCAATGGTCCGATGAAGGGCAGCAATGTACGAACAAGTGTCAGAATAACCTTTGAGGAAGCCGTTTTTGGCTGTGAGAAGGAGATAGAACTCACTGTTAAGGAAGAGTGTAAGACCTGTCATGGATCAGGTGCTAAGGCAGGTACAAGTCCTGTAACCTGTACGAAGTGTGGCGGAAAGGGTCAGGTTGTATTCACGCAGCAGTCATTCTTTGGTACAGTTCGTAATGTTCAGACATGTCCAGACTGTCAGGGAAAGGGTAAGATAATTAAGGATAAGTGTCCAGACTGTCGTGGTACGGGCTATATCCCTATGAAGAAGCGATTTGCTGTAGATATTCCTGCAGGTATTGATAATGGTCAGTGCAAGAGAATGGCTGGTCAGGGTGAGCCGGGAGTAAACGGCGGCCCAAGAGGAGATGTGCTTGTAGAAGTTATTGTTGGTCGTCATCCTATCTTCCAGAGACAGGAGACTAACATATTCTCTACTGTACCTGTATCGTTTGCAGTTGCTGCACTTGGTGGTGAGATTGTTATTGATACAGTAGATGGCAAGGTTATCTATGAGGTCAAGCCAGGTACACAGACAGACACAAGAATCAGACTTAAGGGTAAGGGTGTACCATCACTCAGGAATAAGGATCTTAGAGGAGATCATTATGTAACACTTGTTGTACAGGTACCGGATAAGCTTAGTCATGAGGCGAAGGAACTGCTTAAGAAGTTCGATGAGGCATATGATGATTCGCTTAATGCAGCAAAGAGATATCAGGATAGCAAGAAGGGCAATGGACCTGAAGGTAAGTCTGAAGGTAAGCCTGAAGGCAAGAGTGAAAAGAAGAAAAAGAAACTGTTTTAAGTAATAGAGCCTGTGTGGTAATTGCCCAATGGCATTAAGTTAAGAATGATGAAGAGAAGTTAGTATCGTTTTTTCGATATTAACTTCTCTTTTCTTTTTATGTTATAGTAATGATTTCATATGTGCAGGTTTTATAAGTACGACAAACAGACAAGAGAGTTCCCT
>JAZUGT010000052.1:0-14153 GCA_045641365.1 Lachnospiraceae bacterium | reverse complement strand
TACAAGATGGCTACAGGCGAGTTCAAGGATCTCTTACGTGGTAACTATGGTCAGACTGTTAAGCCAATGGATCAGGCAGTTATTGATAAGGTTATTCCACGCGAGACTCGTTCAACAGCTCGTTCTGCAGAGGCAACTGATCATACAGAGCCAGAGCTTGCTGGTATTGAGGCAGAGATGAAGCAGTGGAAGCAGCAGGAAGAAGACGTACTTAGCTACGCACTTTTCCCACAGGTTGCTACAGAGTTCTTCAAGTATCGTCAGGCTCAGCAGGAGCAGGTTGATCTTGCTAAGGCAGATACAGCTAACAACGCATATCCAGTATAATTAATATTGTATTTATATGCATATCAAAGGCGAAGATGTTACATCTTCGCCTTTTTATTATTGAAACGAGGAAAATGCGTGAAACGTGTTATATAGTGACAGATATATGCTATAATACATAATTGATTTATAAGATTGAGGGAATACATGTGTTTGACTATTTAGTATTAATTCTGGTTTTGACAATATTTCTATACGGTGGATTCTATAACTGGAGTCTGTTTTTTCTTGGGGTGTTATTAGATATTGCTGTTCTTGTTGGTATTCGTTCGAAGAAGAAGGAGATACGATCAGATTACAGATTGGCAGTACTTGTTCCTACGGTATTGATATTTATCCAGATTATTATCTCGTTCTGGGCTATTGATATTATTCATAATATGACGGGAATAATCTATTATACTGATCTGGCTTTGTGGATGTATCTTTGCAAGGACCTGGAGGAAGAGCAGAAGAAGAGATTATTAGATGCAGTTCCGATATGGGGAGCAGTTACGGTATTGATTGCGTGTCTTGCATATCCATTTACGGGTCTCAGACAACTATTCTGGCAGGCTGGCAGACTGGGAGGAACATTCCAGTATTCCAATACATATGCGCTGTTTTTACTGTTAGGAATTGTTATAGTAATGCATAGTATTACGGGTAAAGCAGGAAGGAATAAGTCTTCAGTTTCTTCAAGAGGAGGGACTTCGCGAAGAAGCAGGCAGTCAGATGATCTGTTGCCTGTAAAGCTGACTGTTCCTATAGAGAACATGAAAAGTTGGCAGAAGACGGCGATAATTGGCCTTTTGGCTGTAGGAATTCTTTTGACAGGATGCAGGAGCATTCTTATTCTTGGAATTATTTACGGTATCTATAAATCGGTGGTAAGTACAGAACTTAGAAAGCCGGTGCTTGCCGGGCTGGGAGTCTTAATATTGATTTCCGGTGTCTCGATGTTGATTCCGGGGGCGACACAGAATGTCGGAAGACTTTTTACTGTGTTCAGGTATAACAGTACATTTTGGGGAAGACTTCTGTATTACATAGATGCTATTCAGATGATTCTCAGGCATCCGTTTGGCCTGGGATATTCAGGATATTATTATATTCAGGGAAGCGAGCAGACAGGTGTATATTCTACCAGGTTTGTTCATAATGACTTTCTGCAGGCAGGCCTTGATTCGGGGATTGTTGTCCTTGTAATTATTATAGCTTTTGTTGCATATCAGCTGATTAGAGGACATCAGCACAGAGACTACAAAGAAATGCTTGCAATAATAGTTCTTGCATCGTTGGTAGACTGGCACTGCCAGTTCTTTACGATGGTGATGATAGCTGTTCTTATGCTTGACTTTGGAAATGAGCGTGAGAGTACTCGTTCCGTGGTGACTGTAAGGAGAATGGTAACGGGGCTGCTTATATTATTGCTGCCATTAACTCTCTACATTGGTGCTGCGGAGTGTATGGGAAGCAGAGGCAACAAGGAAGCTTCGCTTGCATTACTGCCAGATAATACTGAAGTCCTTGAAGAGATGATGACGAATGCATCTGATAAGGATAAGGCTGTTATGATGGCGAATCGTGTGCTTTCATACAACGGCTACAGTGATACTGCATATAATACGCTTATGTATGCAGCGGCAATGGACGGGGATGTTGCTGCAGTGATTCAGAATGGAGATAAGCTGATTGAGCTTAGGCGCTATGATGTGGCGCTTTATGAGAATTATGTTCATATTCTGGAGAGTATGACTGCAGACTGCAGTGATTCGGACAGAGAGCTTATTGAATTGCGTATTGATGAGATTCCTAAGCAGCTTGCCATGCTGGAGGAATCGACTAACAGATTGGCATATAAGACACGAGATATACCCGTGTTTGAGATACAAGACTAAGTGAGGAGGACACAAGGATGAACTATAGTTTGAGGCGCCTGTTAAGCTGTATGCTTGCAGCTGTTATTCTGTCTACATCATTTGATATGAGCGTTTTTGCAGCGCAGAATGATGCTTCTTTTGACGAAGCGACAGAAGTGATTGCTGCCAGTGAGATGGCTGAGACAGAGACAACTACAGAAGCAGTGGCTGAGCCGGAATCAAAGGTAGAGAAGGTGGTCACAGTCGGTGAAGAGAAAGAGGATATGGAAGCGGTAGCAGAACCTGCTACTTACAGTGTGGATATGGCTGACTGGTCCATAAGATGGAAGGAGAGTGAAGAAGATACATGGGACGACCATGTGCTTTCACTGGCTTGTTCACATATCTATGACTTTAAAGATGAATACAGATATTACCTTTTTAGTAATGACCATATGATTACTCAGGAAGAATATAGAGAGACACCAATCACTATCGATAACAATGGTACTTATATTGTAGGCATTGTAGGTGATGATTCAACTGATGAGTATGGTGGAGTATACCTGACAGTTGATAAGTCAAAGAATTATGAACCGGTAGCAAGGTTTTATATTAACTTTGCTGGTATAGAAGACCACCCTTATGTATATTTTATAGGTGCCATCGTCAGATACACATATACTGATGTTAATAATAAATCACATACCTTATATGGCGAAGGTGAAAATGTAACAATATCTGAAGGTCTGTGCAAGACGGTTAATATGTATATTGTTACTAATCCATTTGAAAAAATAACAGTTACTCATGATGATTCTGACAGCATAACTGTAGCTAATGATCTTAATAAAAGTAATTATAGTACATACTTTAATATTAATGCAGGGGGAGAGACGACTTTCCATCTGACATATAAGCTTAACGGATGTGCAGAGACTGTTGAGAAAGACTTTGAGGTTACGATTACTCCTACACCAGTTAGTGATGAAGAGATAGATGCGGATAATTCACTGCTTTGGAATGTGAGCCCATATCGCCCGGAGGAGGGTGTAGACTCACCATCGGAAGATGAGATGAAGAAGCATGATGCAGGTTATCCTATTATTGGCGTAATTGGTTTTGAACGTAAGTATCATAGCGGTGGGTATGAAATCGAGCAGTCAATTAAAAATGCGGTTGTTAGTATAGATGGTGTTGAATATGCGACACTTGGCAGGAAAGACTGGTTTTATAGTAATGTTAGCAGTTCTGGTGATATCACAAGAGTTATGTTTCATCTTGGCTTTATTCCAGAAAGCGTAGTTACAGCTGGTAAGCATACAGTAACTGTCAGGCTGGGTATTGATGCACCTGACAAGTCCGTAACCTATAGATACAGCCTGTCTAAGGAGATAGATTTTACTAATGAATCATTAGAGGATGTCAATGAGTTTTTCTTTGATTATGAAGAGTGCGAGACTTATATGCCTGAAAAGGATAATGATGTTGAAATCTATAAATCAGTTGCAATTAATGGCGTTGATGGTGAACTTGTCTTATCGCAGCTTGTCTGGGATGAAGGTGGGGAAGTACTTGCATCCAGTGATAAGTTTACTTCGATTGAGAAAAATGGCGTGGATCCACGCTATGGAATAACAGGGGAAGAATTTAGATTATTTAGCTCAAGACTGCCACTTAGTTACGTTGGAATCAGCAGAATGGCAATCCCTTTTATTGATCATACAATTAATGAAAAAGATATTAAGAAAGATGGCTATGTCAACGCTGTATTTACTTCAAAGAGCGGCAAACGTTATGTAGTAAAGCATGTGATGTATCTGATTAGTCAGAACACAGATAAGGTTATTGTTGATGATGTTCGTTTTGTTGACGGAACAACGGCAAGAGACAACTCAAACCTTGGATATCTAATGCCAGACAACTGTGGTAATTATCTGTCTGTGTATGTATATAAGGGCAGAAATTACACTGAAGAAACAATACCTACATTCTATAGCGACAGTGAGTGCACAAAGCCTGTGACGTCATATGATGAATCTGACGCGGGATGTATTGTGGAAAGAGATCCCTATCATCCAGAATATATCTATTATACCGTAAAGAAGAATAATCCAGACGATGCATGCTGGGGAAAAATGCAGAAGTTTTATATTCTCCTTGAGGGAATGGATAAGGCAAATGTAATTGCTAAGACATATAGACCTAATCCTATACAGGGTGCCATGATTGTAGGGGATAGTGTGCGAATATATCTGTCTCCAGAGTATGTGGAAGAAGGTGGTACATATTCTTTCCAGACGGGGCAGGGATTCGGAGTGACTCAGGAAGCAACGGTGTACCGGGATACGAGTGGCTTATATGCAGAATTCACCGGTGAATTTGAGAGGAAGTTTAAATCCTATAATCGAGTTCAGATTCAGGTAGGTGGTCCGTATGATCTGCATGTTAAGTATAATCTGCCGGATTCAATGAGTTATGATACTGTTGGAAGTCTTTCGGTTCCTGTAGATATGGCCAAGTGGGAACTGCATTCTCTGACTGTGATGGGAAGTCCGATTGCATCTGGTGAAGCAGAAGGTGGAGCTGGCAATGTTCTTTCCCAGGAAATGATTGATGAATTAGCTCTTTCAGGTGATATTTTCAGAGTTTGCTATAGGGATTCGGATGATACGATTAAGCATTGGAGATTTGTAAAGTTCAGGTCTTCAAAGGTGATGGTTACATATCTTCCTAATGGTGGAACTTTTGTAGCGGATAATGGCGAGGCGTTGGAAGATTCACGAATCATTAAGACAGTTGCAGAAGGTGACAACTATTCATTCCCACGAGTTGAGAAGAATCCGGGATATGAACTGAAGGGATGGTACACCAAGCCTGAAGGCGGCGAAAGAATCGATGAGTCAGGCGTTATCGGTGAGCAGGATATCACACTGTATGCTCAATGGGAAGCAAAGACATATACGTTGGAATTCAATCTGGATGACCGCCTTACAGGAAGAGGAACTGCTATAGGAAGTATTAATCCAATTACTGTGCATTATGATGAAGAGATAAGTCTTCCTAACAATATTAAGCTTGAAGGATATGATCTTGAAGCATGGGCTACGTTATCATTTGACGAATTAAGTCGGAAATATCAGATTGTTAATGAATATAAGACTGGTATTAAGCAGGTGAACATCTGGGATGGTGAAGCAGAAGAGACAAGAATTGTATTGTATCCCGTATGGACAGCAAAGAAGTATAAGATTACATATGCATTTGCAAGTGTCAATAATCCTTTAGGGATTCCACAGGGCAAGGCATATGATAACTTTACTGCAGAGGAATCACTTGTATTTGGTATGCCGGAGGCAATCGAAGGATATGAGTTTGCTTGGTATTCAGATAGCAGGTGCACAAAGCCAGTAACATCTACAGAAGGATTAAGCCTTAAGGATACGACTGTCTATGGTAAGTGGACACCAGTAAGGTATAGTATCGAATTCAATCCTAATGCAGATGCATCGGTATTAAATGGAGCGGTTGTGAATCCAATCCGGAATCTTGCATATGACAAGAAGGTTAAGCTCAATAAGAATAAGTATGCAAGAAATGATGGCTATTACTTCTACGGATGGAGTACAACCACAGATGGAATGGATGAGAGTGGTGCTGAGGCAATACTTAAGAATCAGCAGACTGTAAGTAAGCTAAGCTCCGTTAATAATGCAACAGTTACCTTATATGCAGTATGGAAGCCGGTTAGCTACAAGATTACATATAAGAATACGAAAAACGTAAATGTTGCAGAACTTAGAAAGAATTACACAGTTCTTGATGGAGAGATAGCTCTGCAGGTACCTGTAATCGCAGGATATACTCTCGAGGGCTGGTATACTAATAAGAATTACAAGGCTGATACTAAGATTACGTCTTTTGAAGCAGCTGATACTAAGAAGAATCTGACAGTCTATGCGAAGTGGACAACCAATAAGTATAATGTGGTATTTGATAAGAACTTTGAGGATGAATCAGAAGATAATACAATGGATACAATTGTATGCGATTATGCAAGGGCGTATAAGCTTCCTGCCAACAGTTTTAGTCGTGATGGATGTGTATTCGTTGGATGGAATACTGCAGCTGATGGTAGTGGAGTAACATATCTTAACAGAACATCAGTTAAGAATCTGAGTGGTACGGATGGTGCCGATGTGACACTGTATGCACAATGGACTAATGAAGATGAACTTCAGTATACAATCAAGCTTGCAGGAACAGGAGCTGATGCAACTTCCAATCCAATGGCTGATGTTACTGTGAAGTATGGAGAGAAAAAGAAACTCCCTGGCAATACTTATTCGAAGAAGTATTATACATTTGCTGGATGGACAGATAATGAGAGACTTGCAGGAACAGTAGATACTGCTAATGTAAAGTATGCCAATAAGTCAGCAACAAGCATAATACTGCCTAAGAGTGGAGCAAAGGAGATTACTCTTTATCCTGTATGGAAGCCTGTTGATTATAAGCTCACTGTTACTGGTACAAAGGGAGCAGCCTTTGGAGATATAGCAACAAAGGATAAATGTTCTGTTGTGATGAATGTAACAGATGGAATGATGATTCTTCCAGCAATGAGCAAGGTAGGATATGCTTTTGAAGGCTACTATCTTGATCAGAGATATACAAAGCCTGTCAAAGTTGTTAATTATGATTCAGATGATGAGGAGCAGGCAACTGTAATCTATGAGAGTGAAGAACTCACAGAGGACCTCTGCACATCGCCTAAAAAGCAGACAATTTACGCTAAATGGAAGCCAGTTGCATATAGAATTTCTTTTGCAGATGCAGAGAGTGATCCAGCAGGCACTGTAATGAATGCTATTGATGTCACATATGATAAGGCTCGTAAGCTTCCTGCTAATGTGTATAAGAAGACTGGAATGACATTCATGGGCTGGAATTATTATAATGAATCAAATGAAAGATATGAGATTCTGAAGAATAAGGCCAATGTAAAGAACCTATCAAATGAAGCTGGCGCAGTAGTAAAGCTTGATGCTGTATGGGCACCTGCGAAATGCAAGTTAATGTATATGGATAATGGTGCAACAAATGCAGAGAAGATTGTCATGAGGCCTGTTTTGGCAAAAAATGGAACCAAAGTGAAGCTGGCAACTAACTACTATGAGAAGGAAGGTTCTAAGTTCATTGGATGGTCAACAGATGCTGAATGGACTGAAGAAAGCGGCTATGTATTATATCGCCCTGGACAGGTAGTTACTTCATTCTATGAAAAGGATAATATTATTACCTCTGAAGAGAACAACGGATATGTAGTATATCTGTATGCAATCTGGCAGTGATTTTGAGGACGTTTCAAATTTGAAACGTCCTTTTTTTATCAACTGTCAATGAGACTGTTGGCCCCGCCTTTCGTCGAGGACAGTCGCTACAGCTCTATCAATCATTGTTGTCTGAATAAATAACTTGTGTTATACTAATGGTGTTTGGAAATAATAACAATGTACAATTGTAGGAGAGATGCGATATGGCCAGAAAAGAGACAATTACCAAGAGTTTTCTTATTGATACAGCTTTTTTACTTGCAAAGCAGGAAGGCATAGAAAATGTAACAGCCAGAAAGCTGGCTGCAAAGGCAGGGTGTTCGACACAGCCGATTTTTAGATTGTATGCAAATATGGAGGATCTGTGGAGAGAGATATTTGTAAAAGCGGTCGATTTTTTCTCCTTCTTCTATGACAAGTGTCCTGAGGACAATGCTGAACCATTTGTGGATCTTGGAATGGGATATATCAGCTTTGCCAAGAGGGAACCGGAACTTTTCAAAATGCTCTTTCTTACAAACAACACATACAATATAAGCATGTATGAGATACTTAATGGCAGCAATGGGATTGTTGCAACGCAGATGACAAAGGCTAAGCAGAGTGGATGCGCCAATCCTGGTGATCTCTTCACTAAGATGTGGATATTTATCCATGGTGCTGCCTGCATGTGTATTACAGGGGATTATGACCTTGATGATGCTCAGACGGTTGAACTTCTGAAGAATACATACAATTCATTTAAGTAGGATGGCATATGAACAATAGTGATGTTATAGGAATAATTGATGAACATTTTCCTAAGATGAGTAAGGGCCATAAGGCCATAGCGAATTATATAAAAGAACACTATGATGAGGCGGTATTCATGACTGCTGCCAAGATTGGTGAGGAGCTGGGCGTCAGCGAATCTACAGTTGTAAGATTCGCGGCAAGCCTTGGATATAAGGGGTTCCCGGAGTTCCAGAGCTGCCTCGCTGAGTGGGTGAAGAATAAGCTTAATAAGGTGCAGAAGGTTGGCGCCAAGTATGGCCACAGTACACAGTCTGAGATAATCAATTCGGTTCTTTCGGGTGATGTTGAGAAGATTCAGGAGACTATGGAGGAACTGGATCCCGAAGCATTTGAGACGGCGGTTGACTGGATTCTGTCAGCGAAGACTGTCTATATTGTCGGACTTAGAAGCTGTGAACCACTCGCTGATTTTCTGAGCTTTTATCTTAATATGGTCAGAGGCAATGTTGTACTGCTTAGAACAACGAGCGTCAGCGAGACTTTTGAGCAGATGATAAGGATCTCTCAGGACGACTGCCTTATTGGAATCAGCTTCCCACGATATTCAATGCGAACACTTAAGACCATGGAATTTGCCAAGGACAGAAATGCAAGAGTTATATCTGTTACGGACAATTCATATTCGCCTATGTGCATGTACAGTTCCTGCAATCTCTATGCCAAGAGTGATATGGTATCAATTGTTGATTCGCTCGTGGCACCGTTAAGTGTAATTAATGCACTTGTCGTTGCATTATGTCTTAAGGCACCGGATGAAGTTAAGAATAATCTCGAGACACTTGAGTCTACGTGGAGCAACTATCAGGTATATCTTAATGATGAGATTAACTTTATTGATGATGAGCCGATGTTAGATTATTCGCTTACCAAGGACCTGGATCTGATTAAGAAGGATTAGTGTCTTATGAAGAAATGCATAGTAATAGGTGGTGGCGCGTCTGGAATTATGGCCGCAATTGCAGCTGCGGACAGGGGCTATGACGTTGCGCTATATGAGAAAAATGAAAAGCTTGGAAAGAAGATATATATAACAGGCAAGGGACGTTGCAATGTTACCAATGACTGTGATGCAGATGGGTTCTTCGCCAATGTAATCAGTAACAGGAAGTTCCTGTACAGTGCATATTACTCATATGATAATAATATGCTCATGGCACTGCTTGAGAAGTATGGCTGCAGACTGAAGACGGAGAGAGGCGGAAGAGTATTTCCGGTATCGGATCATTCATCCGATGTTATCAGGGCTCTCGGTAAGGCGCTTGATGACAAGGGCGTACAGGTGAATCTTTCAAGTGAAGTTGCGTCTGTTATTGTATCTGATGGTGTGGCAACAGGAATTAGGCTTAAGAATGGCAGGCAGGCTTCAGCCGATAAAATAATAATTGCAACTGGAGGACTTTCATACTCGTCAACGGGATCGAGCGGAGACGGACACCAGTGGCTTAAATCGCTTGGGCATTCTGTTAAGGAGTGCCGACCGGCGCTTGTTCCACTTACCTGTGAAGAACAGTGGTATAAGCAGCTGCAGGGACTGGCACTTAAGAATGTAAGCGTCAGATTATACGAACAGAAGGAGTATGACAATCTGATTTCGGGTAAAAAGTGCAAGACTATATTCGATGGATTTGGAGAGATGCTGTTTACGCATTTCGGAATCAGTGGTCCGTTAATACTTAGTGCAAGCAGCTATTATGCTCTTAAGAATTACGGTGAGAGGTGCGTTCTTCTAATCGATCTTAAGCCGGCGTTATCCTATGAACAGCTTGATAAGCGACTGTTAAGGGAATTCGAGAATAACAGCAACAAGAGCTTTAAAAATGTTCTGACGCAGCTTGTACCATCGAGCATGGTACCGGTTATATGTGAGATTACACAGATTGGAGCTGAAAGAGTTATCAACAGTATATCAAGGGAGGAACGCGAGAGGCTTCTGAATTGTCTTAAGGGACTGGTAATTCATGTGACAGGTACCAGGGACTTTAATGAGGCTATAATCACACAGGGCGGTATATCTGTTAAGGAGATTGATCCATCGACAATGATGTCACGTCTTGTAGAGAATCTTTATATTGTTGGAGAACTTATTGATGTGGATGCGCTTACAGGCGGATATAATCTTCAGATTGCCTGGAGTACTGGTCATCTGGCTGGAGACAGCCTTGAATAGGAGGATGTAATGAATATTGCAATAGATGGACCTGCAGGAGCAGGCAAGAGTACAATAGCTAAGCAGATAGCCAAGAAGCTTGGATATATATATGTTGATACAGGAGCAATGTACCGAGCTATGGCATTATATTTTATCAGACTTGGGGTAAAACCCGATGAGACTGACAGGATTGATACATTGTGTAAGGATGCTGATATAACAATCGAGTACCAGGGAGGAGAACAGGTTGTACTTCTTGGTGGGGAGAATGTTAATGGCTTTATAAGGACAGAAGAGGTAGGTAATATGGCATCTTCCACATCTGTTAATGGCAATGTCAGACGTAAGCTCGTTGAACTTCAGCAGAAGCTTGCAGCTGATAAGGATGTAGTTATGGATGGAAGAGATATTGGAACTGTAGTCCTTCCTAATGCAGAGGTTAAGGTATTTCTTACTGCAAGTAGCAGCGTCAGAGCCAAGAGGCGCTACGATGAACTTGTCCTTAAGGGAGAGACCCCTGATATTGACAGGATAGAGGCGGACATAATTGAACGCGATGAGAGGGATATGAACCGTGAGATTAGTCCTCTTACTCAGGCAGAAGATGCAACTCTGGTTGACAGCTCATTTATGACAATTGATGAGGTTGTGGATACTATTATTGGACTCATTCCAGAAACAGGGTGTTAGTTATGGAAGTACGACTGGCTGATTATGCCGGATTCTGCTTTGGCGTTAACCGTGCAATGGAAACGGTTAATGAACAGATAGAGCAGAATGATGGAAAGAAGATATTTACATACGGGCCGCTTATACACAACGAAGAGGTTGTTAAGGAACTTGCTTTAAGAGGCGTCAGTGTATATGAACCACAGGAAGAAGTGAAGAACGAAGAGGGCAATAAGGATTGTGTGATGATTCTTAGAAGTCATGGGGTATCCCGTGATGTAGAGAATTCGCTTAAAGAAGGCGGTTTTTGCATTGTGGATGCGACATGTCCGTTCGTTAAAAGGATACACAGGACGGTCGATGAGATGAGCGCTGAAGGCAAGCATATTATCATCGTTGGCAACCGGATTCATCCGGAAGTAGAGGGCATTATTGGATGGTGCAACGAGCCACCATATGTCATTGAAGATATGGATGAAGTGAATGAAATTCCATTTCCGAAAGATGAAGAAATATGTATCGTATGTCAAACAACATTCAATTCAAATAAATTTAAAGAAATAGTTGATAATATCTCAAAAAAAGGTTATTATATTAATGTTGTGAATACTATATGCAATGCTACGGCAGAGAGACAACAGGCGGCAGCCAAGTTGGCCGACGCTGCAGACTGCATGATAGTAATCGGTGGATCTAACAGTTCGAACTCGCGTAAGTTATATGACATATGCGCGCAGAGGTGTGAAGATACACATTTTATACAGACACTAGATGACTTGCATTTAGAACTACCTAAATCTGTTCGACTGGTGGGTATTACAGCCGGGGCATCTACCCCAAATAATATTATCGAGGAGGTTCAAAATTATGTCAGAAATGAGTTTTGAACAAATGTTGAATGAATCATTCAAAACAATCCATACAGGAGAGGTAGTAGAAGGTACAGTATTTTCTGTAAAGTCTGATGAGATTATTCTCAATATCGGATGCAAGGCAGATGGTATCTTAACTAGAAGCGAGTATACCAACGAGTCTAACCTGGATCTTACTACTGTTGTTAATCCTGGGGACAAGATGGAAGTCAAGGTACTTAAGGTTAATGATGGTGAGGGTCAGGTTATCCTTACATACAAGAGACTTGCTGCTGAGAAGGGCAACAAGAGAATTGAAGAAGCTTTCAATAACCAGGAAGTACTTAAGGCTAAGGTTACACAGGTACTTGATGGTGGTATTTGTGTAGTTGTAGACGAAGTTCGTATCTTTATTCCAGCAAGTCTTGTATCTGATACATACGAGAAGGATCTTAGCAAGTACGCTGGTCAGGAGATTGAGTTCGTTGTTACAGAGTACACTCCAAAGAGAAGAAGATATATCGGTAACAGACGTATGCTTCTTACTGCTGAGAGAGACAAGCTTCAGAAGGAACTTTTTGAGAAGATTAACGTTGGTGATGTAATTGAGGGAACAGTTAAGAATGTAACAGATTTCGGTGCATTCGTTGATCTTGGTGGAGCAGACGGTCTTCTTCACATCTCAGAGATGAGCTGGGGTCGTGTTGAGAATCCTAAGAAGGTATTTAAGTCTGGCGATACAGTTCGCGCATTCATCAAGGATATCCAGGGCAATAAGATTGCTCTTTCTATGAAGTTTGATGATGAGAATCCTTGGAAGGATGCTGAGACAAAGTTTGCTGTTGGCAATCTTGTAACAGGTAAGGTTGCTCGTATGACAGATTTTGGTGCTTTTGTTGAGCTTGAGAAGGGTGTTGATGCACTCTTACATGTTTCTCAGATCTCTAAGGATCACATTGAGAAGCCATCTGATGTACTTAAGGTTGGCGATGAAGTAACAGCTAAGATTGTTGATTTCAATCTTGATGATAAGAAGATCAGCTTAAGTATCAAGGCTACTCTTGAGCCAGAAGTTAAGGAAGAAGAGGCAGCTCCAGAAGAGGACGCTGATGTAGTAAGCGTTGATATCGACGAAGTAATCGCTAACGAGGAGTCAGCTGAATAATATATCTGCTAGAATTGAGAAATTGTAGATTCAAGGGGTGAATGGTATGATTAGTGATTATAATGCCTTTATGGGCGAGATTCTCAAGCTTACCAAGATTGATCTTACATTTTATAAGGAAGCGCAGATGAAGCGTAGAATTGATGCTCTCATCACGAAGGAGAAGTTCAAGGGTTACGATGATTTTGTTGCTGCACTTAAGGCAGATAAGAATAAGCTTAGCGAGTTTGTTGAGTATATGACAATCAATGTCTCAGAGTTCTATACAAATCCTGAGCAGTGGCAGATACTTACTAAGAAGGTGATTCCTGCACTGATTGAGAAGTTTGGTACGAATCTTAAGATTTGGAGTGCTGCATGTTCTACAGGTGATGAACCATATTCGCTTGTTATGGCATTAAGCGAGTTTATTCCTCTTAATCAGATTCATATCACAGCTACTGACATTAGTGATGAAGTTATAGGTAAGGCTAAGATTGGTCTTTACAGTGATAAGAGTATCGCTAATGTTCCGGACAAGTATAAGAAGCAGTTCTTTACACAGAATGGTCCGTTTTTTCAGATATCTGATAAGATTAAGAATCAGGTTACATTTAAGCATCATAACCTGCTTAAGGATGATTTCCTTAAGGGACAGCATCTGATTGTTTGCCGTAATGTTCTTATATACTTTACGGAGGATGCTAAGGATGAGATCTTTAGAAAGTATTATGACTCATTGGCTGATGCGGGTGTACTGTTCATTGGTAGTACAGAGCAGATTCTTAAGTATAAGGAGATGGGATTCAAGAGAATGGATTCTTTCTTCTATCAGAGATAACTTGTTTATTGAGAAGGATCTTTAGACTTTATCTTTTAATAAAAAGAACCAGACATAAGTCCAATGTCATTAAGTTAACATTGACAAGGTGAAGCTTCTAAAGAAATTTAGCAGGAAAGTGAATTGCTTTCCTGCTTTTTCTATATTTGTAACACGCAAAAAAGACAGATTCGCATCTGCCCCAAATTAGTATTCACTTT
>JAZUGT010000051.1:0-11445 GCA_045641365.1 Lachnospiraceae bacterium | reverse complement strand
GTAAGTACTTCTTAGATGAGAGCGTGGCGATGACTAAGTATCTGTACTGGCTTAAGAATAAGGCGGCAAAAGGAGAGGAATTCGACGAAGTTGAAGCAGCTAAGATGTGTGATGAGATAAGGCTTGCTAATAAGGACTGCTTTGAACTTTCATTTCCAACAATAGCAGCTTATGGCAGTAATGCAGCTATGATGCATTATGAGGCGACGTCTGAGAAGTATTCAGTATGCAGGAATCAGGGAATGATACTTACAGACTGCGGTGGACAGTATCCTGGTGCAACTACAGATGTGACAAGAACTGTAGCCCTGGGAGAAGTATCAGCGGATGAGATTCATAGCTATACGCTTGTTCTTAAGGGCTGGCTTCGACTTATGAATGCAGTATGGATGCATGGATGTACAGGACGTAATCTTGATATACTTGCACGTGGTGAGTTATGGAGAGAGGGGATTGATTATAAGTGCGGAACGGGTCATGGCGTGGGATACTGCCTTAATGTTCATGAAGGACCTCAGGCTATAAGATACAGATATATAAAGGATGGAACGGAGACTGTTCTGGAGCCTGGCATGACAGTGACTAATGAGCCCGGAGTGTATGTTGAAGGCAGATATGGCATAAGAACCGAGAATACTTTGGTGGTTAAGGAGCGGGAGAATACACCGGATGGAAGATTCTTAGAGTTTGAGAATCTGACCTGGGTTCCGGTTGATCCTGACCTGATTGATTATGCAATACTTGATCGATGCGAATCAGAGTGGCTGTGTGCATATAACAGGGAAGTACTGGAAAAACTGGAAGGCCGATTGACAGACGAAGAATTTGAATGGCTTAAGAGTCAATGTATAACAGATAGCGTAGTAATGTAAAATTTACGTGAATTCATTGACAAGAAAGTGCTAATTTGCGATAATTAATGCGATGTGCAGAATTGCCTGCCCATTACGGGACGGGCGTAAGAATAAAGGAGGGTGACTATATGTCAACAAAAGCTTATTATCCAATAGCTGAGATTGGCGCTGGTAAGGTTGGTTTCTCAAGAACCAGATCTATCATTGAAGGCGCATTCTACGGCAACAATGTAGTAAAGGTAGATACTCTTAAGGAAGCTTATGAGTTAGCTAAGAATTCACCAGGAACAATCGTTACAGATATGCCTGTTAAGGATGGTGACACATTCGGTCTTGATAAGGACGCTAAGGTTCTTCTTTTCAATGACGGTGCTGTTACTGGTCGTTACGCTGCAGCTCGTCGTATCAAGGGTGAGCCAGGTGTTGACGAGGTTAAGCTTGATAAGGTTGTTATGGACGCTGTTTATAAGACACGTTGGAAGACAATGTATCATGCTACATGTTATGTAGGTCTTGATAAGGAGTTCATGGCTAAGGCTCATCTTCTTATTCCAGAAGGAGAAGAGAACCTTCTTTACAACTGGATGCTTAACTTCCAGTATATGTCAGATGAGTACGTTAAGATGTATAAGGAGTCTAAGCCAATCGCTGATGGTAACGAGCCAGATATCTATATCTTCTCAGATCCACAGTGGGCACCAGAAGAAGCTCCTGACGTGGATTACAGCTGCTTAAGCGATCCACTTACACTTTGCTATTTTGATACAAACCAGAACTGTGCAGCAATCCTTGGTATGAAGTACTTTGGTGAGCACAAGAAGGGTACACTTACAATGGCTTGGGCACTTGCTAACCGTAATGGTTATGCTTCATGCCACGGTGGACAGAAGGAGTACTCTTTAGAGGGTGGTAAGAAGTTCGTTGCTTCTGTATATGGTCTTTCTGGATCAGGTAAGTCAACACTTACACATGCTAAGCATGCTGGCAAGTATGATGCATTTGGTGGTATCAAGGTTCTTCATGATGACGCTTTCATCATCAACACAGATACATGTTCATCAATCGCTCTTGAGCCAACATACTTCGATAAGACAGCAGATTATCCTACAGGATGTCCTGATAATGAGTATCTTCTTACAGTTCAGAACTGTTCAGCAACAATGGACGAGAATGGTAAGATTCAGCTCGTAACAGAGGATATCCGTAATGGTAACGGTCGTGCTATTAAGTCTAAGCTTTGGAGCCCTAACCGTGTAGATAAGATTGATGCTCCTGTTAATGCTATCTTCTGGATTATGAAGGATCCTTCAATTCCACCAGTAGTTAAGCTTAAGGGTGCAGCTTTAGCATCAGTTATGGGTGCTACACTTGCAACAAAGACATCTACAGCTGAGCGAGTTGCTGCAGGTACAGATATGAATGCTCTTCGTATCGTTCCTTACGCTAACCCATTCAGAACATATCCACTTGTTAACGACTATGAGAAGTTCAAGAAGCTCGTTGAAGAGAAGAATGTAGACTGCTACATCGTTAACACAGGTGATTTCATGGGTACAAAGTGTAAGCCAGCTGACACACTTGGAATTCTTGAGACAATCGTTGAAGGAAAGGCTAAGTTTGAGAAGTGGGGCAACTTCGATGATATCGAGATCATGTATGACTGGTCTGGTAAGACAGCAGACTTCACACCTGACATGAACAATGCAGAGTACAAGGCAGCTCTTAAGGCAGCTATGCAGAACCGTGTAGATGCAGTTAAGGGATTCGCTGAGAAGAAGGAAGGCTATGATAAGCTTCCAGATGAGGCTCTTGCAGCTCTTGAGAAGCTTGTAGCTCAGTGCTAGTTTTTAATTAGTTTGATATTTATGGGGGGCAATGATGGTATATCTATCATTGCCTCTGTTTTATCGTTTGGAAATTTGGTTTTGATTTTTTGAATAACACTTTGATTTAATGGGTATTTTTTATGATTAAGAGAATTCTTGCAGAGGTTAAAGAATATAAGATTGTATCAATTTTAACTCCTGTATTTATGATATTAGAGGCGCTAATGGAGATGCTCATCCCGTATCAGATGGCATCAATTATCGATAACGGAGTTAATGCTGGTAATATGACAGCTATTGTAAGGACTGGCGGGATTATGATCGTTCTTGCAATAATTGGTCTGTTAGCCGGAGTAATAGGTGGAATGACAGCGGCAAAGGCAAGTACCGGAATGGGAAAGAATCTCAGAAAGGCAATGTTTGATAACATTCTTAAGTTTAACTTTGCCAATATTGATAAGTTTAGTACTGCAGGACTTATTACAAGACTAACAACAGACGTTTCAACAATTCAGATGGGATATCAGATGACTCTGAGAATGATGATGCGAGCACCGGCGAGCCTCATTATAGCCCTTGTTATGGCCTTTATAATTAGTCCGCAGATTGCATCTGTATACCTTGCGGCTGTATTTATCCTTGGTATACTTATGTTTCTTATAATCAGACGTGCAACGTCTTACTTTAAGAAGGCATTTCCCAAGTATGATGATCTTAATGCTTCGGTACAGGAGAATGTATCTGCAATTAGAGTTGTTAAGGCATATGTAAGAGAAGAGGAAGAGGTTAAGAAGTTTAAGAGAGCTTCAGATGCCTTATATAGAATCTTCTACAAGGCGGAGGGTGCAACTACATTTACTGCACCTGCGATGACAAGCGTCGTTTATTCCTGCATTCTTCTTATAAGCTGGATTGGTGCGAAGATGATTGTGAGCAATTCACTTACAACAGGTGAACTTATGAGTCTTCTTGCATACTGTATGAATATTCTTGTAAGTCTTATGATGGTATCAATGATATTCATTATGGTTTCCATGGGATCAGCATCACTTACACGTGTCTATGAGGTTCTGACAGAGGAGAGCACAATAACTAATCCAGTGAATCCTGTTATGGAAGTTAAGGATGGAAGCATTGACTTTGAAAATGTCAACTTTGCATATAGTAAGGATGCCAGTGAATTTGTTCTTAAGAATGTTAATATAAGCATTAAGAGCGGTGAGACAATTGGAATTATTGGTTCAACTGGTAGTGCCAAGACATCACTCGTTAATCTGATTAGCAGACTATATGATGTAAGCGAAGGTTCCGTTAAGGTTGGTGGCATTGATGTAAGAGAATTTGATCTTGTTACACTTCGTGATAAGGTCTCAGTTGTTCTTCAGGCTAATACACTTTTCTCAGGTTCTATCTATGATAATCTCAGATGGGGTAAGACTGAAGCTACTAAGGAAGAGTGCGAGAAAGCAGCCAGACTGGCATGCGCTGATGAGTTTATTGACAGATTCCCGGAAGGATATGAGACACACATTGAACAGGGTGGAAGTAATGTTTCGGGTGGTCAGAAGCAGAGACTCTGTATTGCAAGAGCATTGCTTAAGGATCCTAAGATTCTTATATTGGATGACAGCACAAGCGCAGTTGATACGGCAACAGATGCTAAGATTCGTAAGGCGTTCCGAGACGAGATTCCTGGAACAACAAAGTTAATTATTGCTCAGCGAATCAGTTCAGTAATGGATGCAGATCGAATTATTGTAATGGATGAAGGTCAGATTAATGGATTTGGTACTCATGAAGAACTGCTTGCCGGCAATGAGATTTATCGTGAAGTATATGAGTCGCAGATCTCAGGTGGCGGTGATTTTGATGAGAATAATGGAAGGGAGAGTGAGTAATTATGCCAGGACCACATAGAGCTGTACGTGGAATGAAGCCAACAGTTGAGAATCCAGGCAAAGTATTTGCCCGCCTTCTTAAGTATATTTTTAAAGATTTTGGTATTCATTATATTGTTGTTTTTGCACTAATTATTGTATCTGTTCTTGCGAGCATTCAGGGTACATTGTTTTTGCAGCGTCTTATTGATGATTATATAACACCATTCCTTCTTGAATCGGATACACCTGATTTCACACCTTTGCGAAATGCAATTCTTAGAGTTGCATGCTTCTATGCTATAGGCTGTATCTCTGTGTTTGTTCAGAAGAGGATTATGGTTCGCGTTACACAGGGTGTTCAGCGTAATCTGAGAGATGACATATTTACACATATGGAAAGTCTGCCTATTAAGTATTTTGATACACACAGCCATGGCGATATCATGAGTGTATATACTAATGATATAGAGACTTTAAGACAGATAGTTGGACAGACTCTGACTCAGATTACAGAGAGCCTTCTAACCATTGTGGGTGTCTTTGTAAGTATGTGTGCAATGAGTCTTCCTCTTACAGGAATTACGATTGTAATGGTAATAATAATGATGTTTGCTGCCAAGAAGGCCGGTGGACTGTCTGGTAAGTTCTTTATGGCGCAGCAGAAGAATCTTGGTGCAACCAACGGATACATCGAAGAGATGATGAATGGTATGAAGGTTGTCAAGGTTTTTAATCATGAACAGATATGCGAAGAGGAATTTGATAATCTTAACGAAGAACTTTTTAACTCAGCATATAACGCAAATAAGTTTGCCAATATTCTAGGACCTATTAATATGCAGCTTGGTAATATCAGTTATGTTCTATGCGCGGGCATAGGTGGTGTGCTTGCACTTAATGGCTGGACCGGTCTGACACTTGGCCGACTTGCAAGCTTCTTAACATTCAATAAGAGCTTTAATATGCCAATCAATCAGGTTAGTATGCAGATTAGTTCAATCGTTATGGCACTTGCCGGTGCTGACAGAATATTTAAACTGCTGGATGAAGAGCCTGAGGTAGATGATGGCTATGTTGTATTAGTTAATGTCAGGGAAGAAGACGGAAAAATAATTGAGACTGATGAACGTACTGGGAACTGGATGTGGAAGCATACTCATCAGGCGGACGGTAAGGTCGATTATAAAAAGTGGGAAGGCGGCGTCATATTTGATGAGGTCGATTTTGGATATTCCGACGATAAGATGGTACTTCATGATATTGAGATGTATGCAGACCCTGGACAAAAGATTGCCTTTGTTGGATCAACAGGTGCGGGCAAGACTACGATAACCAATCTTATTAACAGATTCTATGATATTCAGGATGGTAAGATTAGATATGACGGAATCAACATTAATAAGATTAAGAAGGCTGATCTTAGGCACAGTCTTGGAATAGTACTTCAGGATACGCATCTTTTTACAGGTACAGTTGCTGATAATATCAGATATGGTAAGCTTGATGCAACTGATGAAGAGGTTGTAGCTGCGGCAAAGTTGGCCAATGCAGACGGCTTCATCAGAAGACTTCCTGATGGATATAATACGATGTTAGCTGGCGATGGAGCGAACCTAAGCCAGGGCCAGAGACAGCTTCTGGCTATAGCAAGAGCAGCAATTGGTAATCCGGCTGTACTTATTCTTGATGAGGCTACATCAAGTATTGATACGCGTACTGAGAGAATTGTTCAGGATGGTATGGATAAGCTTATGAAGGGCAGAACTACATTTGTTATTGCTCACAGGCTTTCAACTGTTCGTAATGCTGACTGCATCATGGTTCTTGAACAGGGTCGAATAATTGAGCGAGGAACCCATGGAGAACTAATGGATATGAAGGGCAGATATTACCAGTTATACACAGGCAATAATATTGCGTAATAATTACCCGGAGATTATGATATTATTAATTGATTATGATGATACATGAATTGATATTCTATGTATGTATTGTTTTATTATATGAGGAGGGCATATATGAGACATTTTAGAGGTGTATCCAGAGTGATAGCTTCAGTGATCTCTGCAGCATTAATCGTGACATCCACTCCGGCAATGATGCTTGAGACAAAGGCTGCTAATGATACTGTAGATACTGTTGCTATAGAGACTGACATCGATAATGAGATGGTTAGTTCTGAATACGAGACAGAGACGTCACAGGAAGTGACTGAGACAGAGGATGAGGAGGAATCAATCACTGAAGAGGTTACTGATGAATCAATGGCATCCACTGAAGAACAGGAAGTTGAGACATATTATGAGGTTTCGACAGATGATTCTATGGAAGAAGTAGGCCTGTCAGAGATTACATTCCCGATTGATCTTACTTCGGATGAAGTCTTCAAGGATGAACTTTTCAGACAGTACCTGAAAAATAATCTGGGTTTGTCAAATTCTCTGACAGAAAGCAGGGCTCTTGAAGTAAAGAGCATGAATATTAGCAGTACTACTTATGCGAATATTAAGGATTTTTCGGGTATTGAAGCATTCGCTAACCTTGAAAGCCTTTATATCAGTGACGCAAAGAACCTGGAATATATTGACTTAAGTAAGAATACAAAGCTTAAGTCTATTTCGATTAGGTATTACAACCTGGAATCACTTGATCTTTCAGCTTTGACTGATCTTGAAACGCTTTTATTACAAGGAACTACGTCATCAGATCCAAAATACTGGGTTAGTGATAACTTTAAGTCACTTAATATTAGTGGTCTTTCCAAGTTAACATCAGTTGAAGTAAAGAATAACAAGAATCTCAGTACAATCAATGCTACAGGCTGTTCATCCATTAGTAAGCTGGATGTTTCGCAGTTACAATACTTATCTGAGATCATTGGTATCGAAGCATGTAGTGATACACTTACGGATGTTAATTTTTCAACGACTGCAATGGAGTCTTTTGATTTTTCCAAGTATAAGAATCTTGAGAAAATCATGGCTGTTACTCTTTTTAAGGCTACAGGTTCTACATCTCGTGAAGTGATTGATGTTCATGATCTTAAGAACCTTAAGGAATTAAGTATTACAAATACTCATCTTAATACGCTTAATCTGAGTGGCTGTACAGCATTAGAGAAGCTCTATGGTGAGTGTTATGTTAATAATGGCAATGGTAGGGGATTAATCGGACTTGAGGATTGTAAGGCCTTGGTCGATGTTGATCTTTCCACTAACTGTTTTGTTAATATAAGTAATGCCAGCAACCTAAATAAGGTGAAATTAACAGGCTCAGCAACTGAGATGGTTGTAGCTAACAATCCTATTCTGACTACATTGACTATAAACTCTGCACCTGAGCTTACTTCCCTGGATGTATCCAATAATCCATTACTTACATCACTTACTGTTAGCAGGACCAAGCTTTCAGATATCAACCTTGATGGTAATATTGGACTTACCAGTCTTACACTTACAGCAAATAAGCTTAATTCAGTGGACGTATCTGCACTTACAGCACTTAAAAAACTTAATGTTGGAAATATTGCTGGAACTAATGGAACTACAATAGTCTCTTATTCAGGTGAAAATGCACTTACAGAATTGGATCTTACCAATAATACTGAGCTGACAGACCTTAATGTGGCTGGTAATAAGCTGACAAGTCTGGATGTATCTATGTGTACTAAGCTTACTGATCTTGACTGTTGCTGGAATGAGATTTCCAATCTTAGGCTGGGTAGTGTAAGACCTCGCTATTTTAAGGTTGCCAGGAATCACTTGATGGGTGAGGAAGCTTACTGGTATGAGCTATATGATGGTGGTAATTCTACTAGTGCTACCCGTCTGGAAGATAACGGGCTTTTAGGAGCAAAGCTTGCGCCATATATGAGCTATTCTGAAAGCTTTATGTCAGAGTATCCACAGTCACGTACTGTATACCAGCGTAAGATAAGTGTGCCAGATGGCTTTGATTATGCGAGTGTTTACGAAACTTCAGAGGGTCTTAACTTTAATGCAGAGACAAGAGAACTGCTCCTTGAGGGAACTGCCAAAGAATATACATACAAGTATAATCTTGGAACTCCATCAATGCAGAATCACCTGAAGGTAACGATTAAGTATATTGCACCAGCAACATATGGTATTACCTATAAGCTTAATGGTGGTACTAACTCGTCTTCAAACCCTTCTTCATATGAAAGTGGCCAGGTAATCGCTTTTGATTCCCCAACTAAGGCTGGCTACAGATTTGGAGGATGGTTTACAGATTCTGATTTTAAGAATCCTATATCATCTACTATAGAGCGTAATGAGAAGCTGACCTTATATGCAAAGTGGATTCCTTATCAGTATAAGATAGTATTTAATGCTAATTATCCAGAATTTGCAACAGGAAGAACAGGCAGTATGTCAGCCCAGAGCATGGTTGTTGGAGAGGAAGTTGCTATCCAGACTAATGAATTTAAGTGTGCAGAGTATACTTTTGACGGATGGAATACACTTCCTAATGGAACCGGAAGCAGCTATAAGGATAGACAGAAGGTTAATAATCTTGCTGACAGTGACGGAGCTGTAGTTGATCTGTATGCTGTATGGAAGGTTAAACAGAATAAGCTTAGAACTACTGTTGCGGCAAAAAACGCCAAGTACAAGATCTGGGTAGGAGAGGGTACACCTGCGACATCGCTTGCTGCAGATGTCAATCCTTTTGAGATCTACAGAATATACGTAAGTCAGAATGCGGGATATATTATTGACGAAGTAAGCTATAAGGTTGGTGATGGTGATGCAGTAGTGCCTGAATTGCTTGCTGATGCTACACCAGGAACATATTACTTTGATGTTGATGCTGGTACTTTTGTAGCTGATGCAACAATCACAGTAAAGACCGAACAGGTACAGGATCTTTCAAAGGCGGTTGTTCAGGTATTTTTCCCTGGTCAGACTAAGGCAGGAGTAGCTGCTTATACTGGAGATGATGTAGAATATTCATCAATTGATATTACAATTAATGGTAAGACAGTACCTGAGTCAGAATATGATATTACATACAGTGAGGACCGAAGGAGTGCAGGTATATCATATATCTATGTAACTTCGAAGGTAAGCAGCAGACTTTATTCTGGAAGAAAAGAAGTACCATTTACTATACAGGGTGGATCACTTAATTCTAAGAAGGTCAGTATGACACTTGATGCAGCTGCTATACAGTGGAATGGAAGTGTTACACGTCCTGTATTAACTGTAACTGATGATAAGGAGACTCTTACTCCAGGTGAGCATTATATGACTATATATTCCAATGATGATAAGCCTGGTCAGGCTACGATAACTGTAATTGGAATTAATGGATATACTGGAAGCAAAGAACTTAAGTATACGATTACAAAGCCAAGCTTTGCGAATATGGCTGAAGATATGTGGGATGTAGTTGTATCTAATAAGCTTTTTGCTAAGCTTGATAATGACTCAGTTGAGTATACTGGAAGCAAGTTAACACCACATGTTCTTGCATATTTTACTGACGGTCAGGGTGGACTTATTGAGTTGACAGAAGGAACTGACTTTACGGTTACATACGCTAATAATATCAATAACAGTGTGGGTAAGACTCAGCTATCCAAGCTTCCTGTTGTAACTATAAAAGGTAAGGGCAGATATGCTGGGAAGGCTAAGCTTTACTTTGCGATAACACCTATTGATATTACAGATAATTCAAACGTAAGCATTGTTGCGCCATCTGCTAAGTATAATGGTGGCAGTGAAGTTAAGACAACTCCTGTAGTAACAATTGACAATGGTGGTATCCAGAAGACTCTTAAAGCAGGTAATGATTATACTGTTTCATACTCTAATAACACTGTGGCAAGTGCAGAAGCAGTAGTTACAATTACAGGTAAGGGTAATTACAAAGGCACGAAGTCTGCAGAATATACTATAGCCGAGAAGGATATTACTAAGTTGGCTGCAATTAAGCTTGATGCAGAATATAACATGCAAAAGGGTGTTATATATCAGGGATCAGCAATTAACCCTGAACCATCAGTAGTAAGTATAAGCGATCCTGATGATACTACATTTAATAAGGATATTGATTATACAGTTGAATATATTAGATGTGACAGAGCTGGAACTGCTACAGTAAGAGTAAGCGGAATTGGTTCATATTATGGAACTAAGACTCTTAAGTTCAAGATTAATGCGCGAAATGTTGCTGTTCCAGAGGTTAAGGAGAATCTTGGAGTCACTATGGATGAGGCGGATCCTGCAGATAATTCATATGAATTTACAGGTTATGCAATTAAGCCTGTAATGGCTGTAACAGATAAGAATGGTACTCCTTATACACTTGTTGAAGGTAAGGATTATACAGTTAAGTATGCTGATAATACCAACGTAACCAAGCCAAATAAGCCGGCATCTGTAACACTTAAGTTTAAGGGCAATTATGCTGGAAAGCTTGTATATAAGTATAAGATTACGGGATGGGCCATTGATGATGAGGATACACTGATCTCAGTATCAGACGGTGTATACAATTCAGGTAAGGCAGTTACATCAGAAATTACAGTTGAACGCAGAACTGCTGATGGAAATGTGCTGATTAATCCTAAGTCAATCAAAGCAGTATATGCTAGGAACAATATTAAGTCGGCATGTGATGATGTAATTGGAAGTCCACTTTCAGTAACACTTAAGGGGGCTAATGCAGCTAACATAAGCGGAAGCGTTGTTAAGAACTTCCATATTACCAAAGCTGATATTTCGAATGCAGTAATTACACCAATTAAGGCACAGACTTATAAGGGCAAGGAGCTTAAGCCAGCAGTTACAATTAAGTATAATAAGGTTAAAATTGCCGCATCTGATTATACTGTAAGCTATAGCTTCAACAATAAAA
>JAZUGT010000050.1:0-8977 GCA_045641365.1 Lachnospiraceae bacterium | reverse complement strand
AGCAAATGCTGCAAGCTCTCTATACTGTGCAAGCTCAACTCTGATTGGTGCAGAGATCTTCTTCATAGCCTTAATCTGTGCAGCACCACCTACTCGTGAAACTGACAGACCAGCGTTAACAGCAGGTCTGAAACCTGAATTGAACATCTCTGTCTCAAGATATATCTGTCCATCTGTAATTGACATAACGTTAGTTGGAATATACGCTGAAACGTCTCCAGCCTGTGTCTCAATAATTGGAAGCGCTGTAAGTGATCCTCCGCCGTACTCATCTGACATTCTTGCAGCACGCTCAAGGAGTCTGCTGTGAAGATAGAATACATCTCCTGGATAAGCCTCACGTCCTGGTGGTCTCTTAAGAAGAAGTGAGAGTGTACGGTATGCAGTTGCATGCTTACTTAAGTCATCGTAAATTACGAGAACATCCTCTCCGTTCTCCATCCATTCCTCACCAATAGCACATCCTGCATATGGTGCAATATACTGAAGTGGTGCAAGCTCACTTGCTGTAGATGCAACAACAGTTGTATATGCCATAGCACCATACTCTTCAAGTGTCTTTACAATGTTAGCAACTGTAGATGCCTTCTGTCCGATTGCAACATATATACACTTAACATTCTGACCCTTCTGGTTGATTATTGTATCAAGCGCGATTGCTGTCTTACCAGTCTGTCTGTCTCCGATAATAAGCTCTCTCTGACCTCTTCCAATTGGAACCATGGAATCGATAGCCTTGATACCTGTCTGTAAAGGTGTATCTACTGACTTACGTGTGATAACACCTGATGCTACTCTCTCTATCTGACGATACTTGTCAGTCTGGATCGGCCCCTTGCCGTCTATTGGCTGACCAAGCGCATTAACTACACGTCCAAGCATTGCATCTCCTACAGGTACCTCAACAACTCGACCTGTAGTCTTAACAATGTCGCCCTCGTTAATGTTCTTCTGATTACCAAGAAGAACAACACCGACATTGTCTTCCTCAAGGTTAAGTACCATTCCGAATACTTCACCTGGGAACTCAAGCAACTCTCCCTGCATAGCCTTCTCGAGTCCATGCACACGTGCAATACCGTCCGCAACCTGGATTACAGTACCAACATCTGATACTTCCATCTCGTTAGCGTAACGCTTGATCTGATCCTTGATGACTGAACTAATCTCTTCTGGTCTTAAATTCATGGATCTGTTCCTTTCTACATTAACTGCTAGCTTAACTGAATCTTCATCAGTTCCTGCTGTAGCTTCATAATCTTAGTCTGTACGCTACTGTCAATTACTCTGTCTCCAATTCGAATCTGCATTCCTCCAACAAGACTATTGTCTACGCTGTAATGCATCTCCATTGTAGTAAAGTCAGTAGTGTCTAAAAGCTTCTGTTCAACTGCCTTGCACTGACTTTCTGACAGTTCAGTTGGCGTTGTAACATAAGCAACACCGATGCCCTTAAGCTTCTTGACCTCATCTGTAAAGTACTGAAGTATCTCATCAATCTCAGTAAATCTGCCCTTGGATACTATTGTCACAAGGAATCCCAGCATCTCATCGCTGATTCTTCCCTTGAAGACATTAGTCAGTACTTCAAGCTTATTCTCCATAGATATTCTTGGATTGTTGATTAACTTTCCAAGCTCCGGATTGTCATTAAGTACGGTCACGATTCCTGCTGTCTCTTCCTCAAACAGATCTACTCTGCTCTCTTCAACAGCAATCTCAAGTAAGGCATCACCATATGTTTTGGATATTAGCTTAGCCATGTGCCGTCACCTATCTCCTTCAGTGTATCCTCAACCAGACGATCCTGAATAGAATCATCCATATTCTCACCAATAACCTTCTGCGCAATAACCGATGCAACTGAAATCATCTCTTTCTTAACGTCATCAGCAACGCGCTTCTTCTCAAGTTCTGCTTCTGAATTAGCTCTTTCAACAATACCTCTTGCCTCATCCTTGGCCTTTGCCACAATGCTCTGCTCATTGTCTATAGCTTTCTTTCTTGCTTCGCTTAAGATTGTCTCGGCTTCTTTGTTGATCTCTTTTAACTTCTGCTCGTACTCTGCCTTTAATGCCTCTGCCTCGCTCTTGCTCTCCTTGGCACTGTCAATATCATTCTTGATTCTCTCCTGTCTCTTCTGTAAGAACTCTCTTGCAGGATTGAAGAAGAAGTATGATGCAAAGAAGAATAATGCAATAACAGCAATAAGTGTTAATGTTGCATCAGCGAGAAGCTGAAAGTCAAGATTAAATAATCTTGGTGTCATCTCAGAAGCTGTAGCAAGTACAAAACTTACCCCTGTATCTAGATTCAACGTTCTGCCTCCTTTCTCTTAATGTATATTCTGTCGAAGGCTTACTATGCAAGTGGCTTAACGAAGATAAGAATCATCGCAATAAGAAGACCATAAAGACCTGTTGTCTCGGCAACGGCCTGACCAAGTAACATAGTACCTGTGATATCACCCTTTGCTCCAGGATTACGTCCTACCGCACTTGCTGCATGTCCAGCTGCGATTCCCTGACCTACACCAGGTCCAATACCAGCGATAACTGCAAGACCTGCACCGATTGCTGAACATCCCATAATAAATTCTCTGTTGAATTCCATAATAAATTCCTCCATCCTAAAAAATAAAAGTTATATTGTGACTGTTATCAGTCTGTATTCATAGCATCAGCTATGTATGTCATAGTTAACATACAGAATACATATGTCTGAATCGCACCTGAGAACAGGTCGAAGTAGACATGAAGTGCTGCCGGCCATATAATGGCAATCTTGCTAAGCAAGCCATATACCAGAGCCATCATAACGGTACCTGACAAAATATTGGCAAATAGACGTAGCGACAATGAAATTGGCACCGCGCAGTCACCAATAATGTTGATAGGCATCCAGAAAGGCCATGGATCCATAAGACCCTTAATAAAGCCCGAAACCTTCTGATATCTTATCTTGTTCACAAATATCAGAGTAAATGTCGCAAGTCCAAGCGGTAATGTGGTACCGTAGTCTGCTGTAGGTGGTCGTAACCCCAATAATCCTGATATATTGCAGAACAAAATAAATATGAAGATTGTACCAATGTAGTTGCGGAAATTCTTACCGTACTTGCCCATAGTCGACTCAACCATACCATCTAATGACTCAACCATAAGCTCCACAACATTCTGGAACCCACTCGGAATCTCGTCAGCATGCTTCATTACTCGTCCAGCGATATACAGGAATATCATAAGTGTGATCAGACAGATTAATAAGCAGACATGACTCGTTGTTATCCAGACTTCATGACCGAAAAAGCTGTAAGAAAAAATGCCTTTAATCATAAACGATTCTTCAATACCGCCGGATAACAGAATTCCTTGATTCATACGTTCACCTCCTTATTTATTTTTAAAAAAATTACTTATATATGGAGCAATATATGCTCCAAGCTTAAGACTCAAGAGTCCTAAAAACGTGGCTATTGGATCTGCGAAGTCGGTCAGACATATAACAGCCAGTACAATAATCTGAATGATATAGCGTACCATACTGCTTCTTACAGAATATGCATTGGCCCCCTTCTCATCATCAGCATGAATCGTAAGGTTCCTGTCTAACGACCACCACATATGCCATGCACAGAATATCGAAACTGCTATCCCGATCCACAGACCTATTGAATATTGTGCCCTGTCACTTACCAGAAAAATACCGGCAGCCTGACACAACACTCCAATTACAATTATCCCAATAATCAGACATAACAATGTCTCATTAATCTTCGAAAGAAAAGTCTTCATCAACGATCTTCTTCGTCTTCCTTCTTATCGTATGTCTTCTTAGCTAAAATATAGATATTACGCGCCCCAGCTGCCGCTCCTACAAAAAATAGAATAACAAAAAAGCAGTTAGTCCCAAGCTTCTTGTCAAGAGCATATCCGCCGAAACAGCATAAAAAAATAGGAACCAGCATGTTAATGGTAAATTGAGAAAAATATGTTAGAATTCTAGCGATATTATTAGGTCCTCTCACATGCCGTTCCTTTCGTTCATAATTATCTATAATTATACTAGAAATGCCCCCTTGTGTAAAGAATTATACCAACCCAAATAGCGGTTATTTCCAGTACGCAATCACGCATAAAATTAATCAAAAAATCTCATTGACGATAGCCATACATGCGAGTAATATAGTACAAAAGACTGATAATTTTATAAGTTTTTTGACAATTGCTGCGTAATGGAGGTTTTCAATATGTACCCTGAACTTTTCAGAAAGAGACTAATTCCTAACGAATGCGTTGCACTTAAGGATGACGAGATTCTTTATATGGATGACAACATAATGGTTACCAAGTGGACAACACTTAAGCCACGCAAGGACTTCCATCATGGTTATTCCTGCTATTTCTTTGAAGACGGAATCAAGGTGAGCCAGTTTCTCAAGGAGGATGGTTCACTTTATTACTGGTACTGTGATATTGTTACCTATTCCTGGAACGAAGCTCTCAACACTCTTACAATTATAGATCTTCTTGCAGACGTTACTGTTGATTCCAACGGACACATGAATGTTCTTGACATCGATGAGCTCTGCGAGGCCCGCGAGAAGGACTACATCACCGAAGAGCAGTTCTTTATGTCAGTTAAGCAGCTGGGCTCATTAATCACAACCATCCAGCAGGGTGTATTTTCAAAATATACTGACGTCCTGCTAGAACACATCAACGACTAATCGACATATTGTCTATATACCAGGCAATACCTGCAAGTTATGTTCAATTACAAAAGTCCTGTGAATCAGCTGATTTCAGTTGATTCACAGCACTTCTTTATTCTTATCTCACTAATAGAAGATATGATTACCAATCTGTATTCCGCTCAGACCTTCAATCGGAGTTCTAAAGTATACACATGTGCCAACATTAGTCTGTCCGGACATTGCCTCATCAGCTGCCCTGTAGCATGCTTCTGATGCACTGTTTTGTGCAAGCGCAAGTGCAAGATGGCCATCACCTACCGGAGAAAACTGCTTGCCCTGATAGATAACTCCAACAACAGTATTCGGATACACCGAACTTAATACACGGTTAATTACAACAGCCCCTACTGCGAGCTGACCTGCATATGGCTGGTTACCTGCCTCACAGTATATAAGATTGGCCAACAGCTTTCTGTCGCCCTCGTCAAAGCTGACCTCTGAGATATCTCTCCAGCTCGACCTTGCCGCCAGCTTGGACATTGCAATCTCTTCAGCAAGCTTCTTCTTAAGAGCTGCAATATTAGCCTCTTCCTCAGCAGACTTGGCAGCATATGCATCAGCCGTAGCCTCTGCAGCCTTAATCTGACTAGAGTACTTTCCTATCGTAGTCGAGGTCTCTTCCACATATCCAGCCACCTTCTCCTGCTCGCTCTTGACCTCCTTGTGATATTCATCAAGTTCTTCCTTCTCGGCCTCGAGCTTCCTCTTCTGATCTGCTATGGTGCTACAGATATCCTTATAGGACTCAAGCATCTTCCTGTCATATTCTGAAAGCTGCTCGATATAACTGTTCTTATTAACAAAATCAGCGAAGTTCGCACTTGTGAAGAGAATCTGCGCATATGTCGCATCCTTCTTCTCATACATAAAGCGAATTCTCGACTTCATCGCATTGTACTGGCTCTCCTGCGTTGCAATTGCATCATCAAGATCTCTGGTAGTCTGCTCAATCTCCTCTTCCTTGGCTGATATCTGTTCCTCGAGCTTGGCAAGATTATCACTCACCTCAGTCAGATTATCATTAAGTTCATCGAGCTTATCCTGGAGATCATCTCTTGTATCGTTCAGACTGTCAATATTCTGTTTTGTCTCCTTGAGCTTGTCTGTTGTCTGCTTATGCTCCTGCTCAGCCTTCTGTAGTTTCTCCTTGGTTGTCTCCGCATATGCAGGCACCGCCGGTATTGCTGTCACATATATGATCACAGCAATAATCGCAGCCAGAGCTCTTCTCCAGTGTCTGTTCATAACCTTACCATCTATACGTCAATCGAAAGTGTCCTACCCGAATGAACGTACTTCTCATAAGCAACTCCAGCCGCATCAAACATCTTCTTGGCCGCTATATTGCCTGGTGTTCCATTATACTTATCGCTATCATATATTACCTTGCGTATTCCGCACTGAATAATCGCCTTGGCGCACTCGTTACAAGGAAAAAGTGAAACATACAGAACCGACCCCTGCAGGCTTCCTCCACGATAGTTAAGAATCGCATTGAGTTCGCTGTGTGTAACATATGCATACTTAGTATTAAGCATATCCCCATCTCGGTCCCACGGAAATTCCTCATCAGAGCAACCATTAGGAAATCCATTATATCCCATGGATAGAATCTTATGGTCCTCTCCTACAATACACGCTCCAACCTGTGTATTAGGATCCTTGGATCTCATTCCCGCAAGCTTGGATATACCCATGAAATATTCGTCCCAGCGAATATAATCATCTCTTTTCATGTTATTCTCCATTCCACAGATTCACCTGGGCCTGTACAATGCCCAGGTTCCTCATTTTTCAATAACACCCTTACTTGGTTCCAAAGATTCTGTCACCAGCGTCACCAAGACCTGGAACAATATATGCATGCTCATTGAGCTTCTCATCAAGTGCGCCGATATAGATATCTACATCAGGATGTGCACTCTTAAGAGCCTCCACACCTTCTGGTGCTGCAATAATACACATAAAGTGGATATTCTTACATCCCTTATCCTTAAGCATCTGAATAGCTGCTGCAGCTGATCCACCAGTTGCAAGCATTGGGTCAACAACAAAGACTTCTCTCTCTCCGCAATCCTCTGGAAGCTTACAGTAATACTCAACAGGAAGATGTGTCTCAGGGTCTCTGTAGAGTCCGATATGACCTACCTTCGCTGCCGGTATAAGATCAAGCACACCATCAACCATTCCAAGACCTGCTCTAAGAATAGGGATTATAGCCATCTTCTTGCCCTTAAGCTCCTTGACTGTTGTCTCACAGATTGGAGTCTTAATTGTGACATCCGAAAGTGAAAGTCCTCTTGTTGCCTCATAGCAGATGAGCATTGCTATCTCAGATACTGTCTGTCTGAAATCCTTAGTACCTGTGCTCTCTCTTCTGATATAACCAATCTTATGCTGAATCAGTGGATGATCCATTACTACTACTTTTGCCATTTGTATTCCCTCCATATCTTCGTAAAAATAATTGCAACTGACCTGTGTGTCAGCCTAATCTATGCATTCTCAATAAGATCAATTCTTCTCTGGTGTCTGTCCTCTCCTGAGAAGTCAGTTCCGATGAATGTATCCACAATCTCATATGCCATATTGGCGCCAATCATCGCTGCACCCATTGCAAGTACATTGGCATCATTGTGGAGACGTGTCATTCTTGCAGACAGTGGCTCGCTACAAAGTGCACATCTAACTCCCTTAACCTTATTAGCGGTCATTGAGATACCAATACCTGTAGTACAGATTACTATACCCATATCTGTCTCACCTGCTGCAACAGCCTCTGCAACAGCCCTGCCAAATACAGGATAATCGCAGGATGACTTGTCATAGCATCCCTTATCTACAACCTCTACACCCTTGGCTTCCAGATGAGCCTTAACAAGCTCCTTCATATCGAATCCGCCGTGATCGCTTCCAATAGCTATCTTCATATTCCTTCTCCTTTGCTGTTATTATACGTCTATAACCTGATGACCCGCTGCCTTAAGCAGACGGTTCATTATTGCCTGTCCCAGACATCCACCTTCAAAAGATTCCGAGTATATGACATCAACTTCTTCGTCATCAAACTCTCTAAGTATCCTGAAGAGTGTATGCGCTATGGCGTCTTCATCCGCTCGTTCACCAACACTCTTGACGCTACTTGCTTCGTATCGCCTCATAGTCTCATCTGTACAGATTACTCCAGTTCTGACACTCTTGTCATTAACCTTAGTCAGTTTCTTATTGATATACTCAACGACATCATCCTGACTGCCTCTTACAATCGCAAGACTTCCCTTCGGTGCGTAATGCCTGTACTTCATACCGGGTGCCTTCGGTCTTATGCTCGTATCACCAGATAAAAGTGTGGGATCAAGATCTATCTCACCCAGTGCTTCCCTTAACATATCCGGAGTAACATATCCAGGTCTGAGTATCATAGGTGTGTCACCTGTCAGATCAACGATGGTTGATTCAAGACCTATCTCAACATCACCGCCATCTATAATCATATCAATTCGCCCATCCATATCCTCAATGACATATCGTGCTGAGGTTGGGCTTGGTCTTCCAGACAGATTGGCACTTGGTGCAGCAATATAGCCACCAGAATTCCTTATTAGCTCCAGAGCTGTCTTGTGTACCGGCATACGTACTGCTACTGTATCAAGTCCACCCGTAGTCTCGTAAGGGACTGCATCAGACTTATTCATAATCATTGTAAGCGGACCAGGCCAGAATCTCTCTGCCAGTATCCTTGCTGACTCAGGAATCTTACTTACAATCATCTCAAGCTTATCCCAGTCTGCAATATGCACTATTAACGGATTGTCACTGGGTCTTCCCTTGGCAGCATATATCTTCGCACTCGACTCCATGTTAAGCGCATCGCCTCCAAGACCATATACAGTCTCTGTAGGAAAGGCTACCAGTCCACCAGCCATAATTATCTTCCCGGCGCTTCTCATTGTAGCATCATCTATATTCTGTTCATCAACCTTTGTGATAATTGTATCCATAGTTATTTATATTTTATCATACTTTGCCTGCATAATCGATAGTATGAACGATAACCCCGTTGCTTTTTATATCATCTATATAATAGAGCCCGTGTGGCAATTACCACACAGGCTCTATTACTTAAAACAGTTTCTTTTTCTTCTTTTCACTCTTGCCTTCAGGCTTACCTTCAGACTTACCTTCAGGTCCATTGCCCTTCTTGCTATCCTGATATCTCTT
>JAZUGT010000049.1:0-11507 GCA_045641365.1 Lachnospiraceae bacterium | reverse complement strand
ACCATTATCGTATATTTCTCTTACTTTTCCTTCTTTTACCGGCTTCATACCTATCTCCTTTATAGTAAATAAATGACTATGTAATTCTATCATATTGTCCCGCAAATGTGAACAATGTAATATGGTTATCCGGCGTATGATCTGCACGAAAAATATAAAACCTGATACTCCCCAGCAAGTTCTTCAAGCATATCCATCGCCATATGAAACTTTCTGTCATCCAGATTAACAAAGGGATCATCAAGTATCAGCATAGGGTGTTCCTCATCATACATTGCACCTATCATAGCCAGCCTGAGACAGAATGAGACAAGGTCCTGATATCCCGCTGAGAGTGAATCAAGTTCTCTCCACCCATTATACTCTTCCCTGTAGACATTGATCCCCGCATCTATGTGATATGAATATTCTTCACTCTCTTCTAACATAGACATATATCTGTCAAATCCCCTGGATAACGGATTAATGTATCTGGATGTAAGACTCTCTTTGGCCCTTGTAAGATATTCTGACGCCTTCTCAAGATAACCGTAATCCTTAAGTTCGTCATCATATGTCTGCTCTAACACCTCAAGTTCGCTGTGGCTGCTTTGCAGCATCTCAAGCTTTCTTTCGTTGTTGTCCACCAGCTTATCAATATCCCTTATCTCGTCCTTGACTCTGTCTATGCTGTCAGTGAGCTGGTTTAATAATTCTCTTGTGCTGCCAAGGCTGATTCCTTCAGATGTACCTGATGATGCTTTTGCAAGTATATCCTGATGCTTCTTCTCAAATTCCTGCCTCTCCTTCAGACGTCTTTCATACTCTCGTTGCATAAAATAATACTCATCGGTGCTCTCCTGAAGACTGTATAGCTGACCCGTCAGATCCCTGTGCATAGATACTCCAAGTCTCTTTACCGCCCTATAAAGTTCATCCTGCAATCGTCCAGCTGACCTCTCTATCTTTCTGAGTTCTTCCCTTGCATTCTGCCTGTTGATCTCTCCCCTCCTGCGTCTGCGATGACATAAGACAATATCTGCTGCAAAGCAACAGGCTTCGGTCAAAAGACATATTGCAAGATAAGGCGCCCTGGCTGGATTCTTATATGTAACATAGATAAGTGCAAGAGCAGCTGCAATTGCCAGAATATACATTAATACCCTCGGCAAAACTGAAGGCTTCTTACAATCTGATCCAGCCTCATCAATCTTAGACCGCCTCTGATCAATCTCTTCCTTCATCTCATCAAGCCTTGCTGATCTGGTAATCAGTTCACCAATACTTCTCTTATCTGGAACTGTGCCTGAGAATGAACGCCTGACACGTTCCATATTGTCTGCGGCCACAGCGCACTCCTTCATAATGACAGCATACTCCTGCCTTACCTGTCTTACACTGTCATCCTGCTCAATGCTTTTCATATCTTCATCGGCTTTCGCCCTTCTGTTCACCAGCTCTGCCAGTTCCTTCTGCTTCCTTGAAGCCTTGTCCCTAAGCTCCCCTGCCTCTGCCATACTTGCACTTTCATCACGCAGTTGTGCCTTAATCAGAACAATCTCATCCTTAAGCTTCTTAATTGAACCAGTTGCTCTTGACGGGCTTCTCTGATTAATTGCCTTCTTAAGAAGGAGCATTGCTTTCTCATAGCTGTCAATATCACCTGCATTACCTGCGAGATTGGATATCTTGGCATTAATCCCATCTGTTGCACCTGTTATTACACTGTTCTGCCCAATAAACACAGTTCTGCCAAACGACTCACTATTAACCTCAAATATCTCTTCGCCAATGTTATCACTAAAAGCAGTACATACAAGATTGGTAGTTGCATCTCTGCACTCAAATGTATCCTCTGACTTCTTACTTCCGAAAGTTCTGCGAATCATATACTCACGACCACCCTGGCAGAAGTATATACATCCGCCATAGGTTCCACCCTGCCACGGTGCATACTTCTTGCGCTCATTAGCTGATGCATCACGCTTCTTCTCTCCATCAAATCCATAGAACATTACTCTGATGAATGCCGCCATCGTACTCTTGCCCCAGCCATTCTCAGAGACAATCCTGTTGACACCATCCGTCAGTTCATACTCAAATCTGCTAAGCTTACCAAAGTTCTCTATGTATATCTTCCTGATAATCATATAGACTCAGCCTCCCCTCTTATTGCCATCAGCCCCTTCATAATAACTTCACCCTTGTCAGCTTCACATATATCTTCAGCTGCCATAACAAGTCTCACGAACTCCCCCTTGAGTGATTCGTCATAGATATAATCTTCGATGTCAACCGCATGCGATGACACATCCCTGATATCAAAAGAATAGAATTCAGACTCAAAAAGATGCCTTATATAATCTGTATCCACCTTAGAATCAACAGAAATCTGCCCCTTTAAAACAATTCGCACAATATCCTGCGTCTTAACATGCTTCACCTCTAACTGCTCCTCAATACAGGCAATCACATCCGTCACATTAATCGTTCCCGTGATATCTACATCCAGTTCATAGAGTTCTCTCTTGGCAAAAGGAACTAATCTGGATTCTATTCTTCCTGAAGCAGTATCTATATCAAGAAGAACAAATCCATGTACGCCTGCTTCATCATATCCGCGTGCCTCCAGACATCCTGAATAGCAGTATATCCCCCTGTTATCCAACTCCTCCCGACGATATGAATGTATATGTCCCAGTGCAAGATAATCAATGCCTCTGTTCCTAAGCTTCCGCACATTAACAATATCTGTTCCAGCTGCAGAGCTGTCATCTGCCACCTGCCCGTGAAGCATCACAATATTAATATCTGATTCATTCATAGTAAGAGAATCATATATGTCACCATGTCTGCCACCATACTGAAGACCATACAGGCTTATTCCTTCACCAATTGGGTATCTGGTCCATTCTTCATCAAAAAAATGTACATTATCAGGTACACTCTCCATATCTGTCCAGAAATTACTCCTGTCATGGTTGCCACACAGAATATAGAAATCTATATCCTTATGACTGCCTATTGCCCTATTGACAACAGCCCTTGTTGTTGTACTAACAATATCTCCATCAAACATATCCCCGGCAATCAGAACGGCACTTACTCCATTGTTGCCTGCATAATCGATCATTCTGCAGAATGTCTCCAGTAGTTCCATACGCCTCTGAGCTGCCTTGTCCGCACTCAGGCGAGAGGTCATCGGACTATCCAGATGAATATCTGCGCAGTGTATAAGTCTCATAATAATCAGTCTCCTTCCTACTTCCCCATATACTTTATATAATCCCCAGAAATCAAAAAAGGGAAACAGGTATAAAACCTGCTTCCCTAAGAATATCATGCATGCTGTACAATAATCCGTACACTCGCAAAACAATTATGCGGTTATCTGCCGATTAGCTGCCAGTCTGTCCTTAATGCTGACTAGGATTGAATCCCCATTCATTAACAACTGAAGAACTATCTGTAAGTCCCACATAGTATGCATCCATCTCTGTAAATTCGTTAGAAATATAATCGAACTCAGATCTACCAGTCTGACAGTTATAATTGGTGAACATTATATCATTATTGTTACTGTTATTTAACTCATCAACGAATTCCTGTGTAATTCCATAATTGCTTCCATCATCATCAACCCGATACAGATCAGGTGCTCCAAAAGTATGAAGCATCTCATGTGCATATGCAGATGGATTCTCTTCCTCTCCCTCAAGTGCACAGAGAATGTAACACATCTCATATGGATACTCCATGCCCTCATACCAGTTACGTGTAAATGAAGTTACACTATTAGATTCAGGCACATTAAAGAACAGCATATAGATAACATTATCTGCACCATACTTTGACTTGAGCGATTCTGAATCAACTGTATACTCTACACACTGCCATGCCTGATAATCGAGATCGTCAGACTCAGCAGCAACGTCTGTACTAATGCTTCCCTCGAAGTACAGGTCCTCATTAGTCTGCCAGTCGTATATAAAGTTGGCATTTACTCCATATTCTGCTGCACTATTTACTATATAATCGGAAGCAATACCAAGATACTTAAGTGTGTTGAACTTAATAGCGTCAGCCCCAGACCAGCTGGAAGCCGCATCATCAAGAAACATGCTGACTACAATTGTCGTGCCTCCAAGCTCGCCCGCTGAGCCAAGTGGATATGAGCCTCCAAAGCTGCTTCCGCCTCCATATGTCTGCTGATAATCGCCATCAGCAGAATAATCACCATAACCATCATTCTCGTCATAGTATCCGTCTTCGTAGCTTCCGTCTTCACTATAGTATCCATCCTCACCACCATAGTATGAGTCATCATAATACTCATCGCCACAGCCAGCTAATGCCACATTCATTGCCAATACCATTGTAGTAATAATCAGTGTAACTACTCTCTTTTTCATAAATCTCCTCTTCTCTCTACTGTTCAAGCCAGTTAATCTCTACCTTCATACCAATCCCTGCTGCCATTCTGCACAGCATCTCAATAGTAGGATTATACGACCCATTCTCCATTCTTGCAATATTAGGTCTTGCAATGCCCGTTCTCTTTGACAACTCGTCCTGAGTGATTCCCCTCTCCTTACGAAGTCTGACGAACTCCTGCATAACCAGATATTTAACTTTTTCCTGCTCGTCGCCAAGTACGAACTCTTCGCCATCTTCCCTGACAACGTAATCTTTCTTCTCCTGCCTAGTCATCTTCTACTCCTTCTTGTACTTAAGAAAAGCGTAAGTTGTATCAAAGTACACCTGTTCATCGCTCTCAGCCACAATATGCCAGTCATCCATCTTGTCAAGATTAGGGAAGTAAGCATCTGCCTCATATGCCCTGTCAATCTTGGTCACATGAACTGTATCACAATATGGAAGCATCTGTCTGTATATAGAATCTCCACCGATAATATATACATCTTCAGTATTGTACTGCTTAAGCTCCTCAAGCAGTTCTTCAATACTATGCACCACCGTCGCATCCTTGACTGTATAGTCGGGATTCGTAGACAGAATAATATTAACCCTGTTAGGAAGCGGCAATCCATTAGGAAATGTCTCAATTGTCTTGCGTCCAAGCACAACCACCTTACCTGTTGTCTCCTGACGAAACATCTTGTGATCCGCCGGAATGCTTATAAGCAACTGGCCCTTATTTCCAATTGCCCAGTTAGTATCAACTGCAACTATTGCATTCATATCTTATCTCCAATCTGATAATTATATTGCTATCTCAATATCTGTAATCTGCTCACCCGTTACATAATTCTCCACTGATACATCATTTCTTGTGAATTCGTAAAAATCATGTACATCCGGATTCAGCGTAAACTTAGGTGCTTCGAACTGCTCGCGCTCAATCAGCTCCCTGATAATTGGAATATGTCTGTCATATATATGCGCATCAGCTATAACATGCACAAACTCACCCACGTTCATGTCACATACCTGTGCTAACATATGCATAAGTACTGAGTACTGAACAACATTCCAGTTGTTAGCTGCCAGAACATCCTGTGAGCGCTGATTAAGAATACCATTAAGTGTCAGTCTGTCTTCGCCCGGACGTTGTGTAACATTAAATGTCATGCTGTATGCACATGGATACAGATTCATCTCATGAAGATCCTGGTGCACATAGATATTAGTCATTATGCGTCGGCTGAAAGGGTTATTCTTAAGATCATAGATTACTCTGTCTACCTGATCCATCATCCCTTCCTTATACTGATGCTTTACACTCATCTGATATCCATAGGCCTTACCAATGGAACCATCTTCATCTGCCCATTCATCCCATATATGAGAGTGAAGATCATTAATATTATTAGACTTCTGCTGCCATATCCATAACATCTCGTCTGTTGCTGACTTAAGAGCAGTCTTTCTAAGTGTCATAAGAGGAAATTCCTCTCGTAAGTCATATCTGTTAACTACTCCAAACTTCTTAATAGTATAGGCAGGTGTACCATCAGGCCAGTGTGGTCTTACCTTCTCTCCCTCTGTACTGGTGCCATTCTCAAGAATGTCCCTGCACATATCTACAAATACTCTGTCTGCGTAACTCATCTTATATCCCCTATTCTATATAATCTATCTGTCCCACTTATCACAAAGTGAGTTAATCTGATCTGCGAACTTTGCAAGATCCTTATTGGCACATCCTTCATTCTTCTTGATGACACCGATAAGTCGCTGTCCAGCTGCCATAAGCCTGCTAAATACATCAGAGACTGACTTCTTCTTAGGTGCTATACGAACTGGAACAGCCTCATAATCAAATGTTCCTGATATAAGATCAAATCTTGTTCCACTGTATGGAGCATATGCATCAATATCACACTCGTCAATAAGTGTCTGAGCAAATGTCTCAGTAACCGTATCCTCACCATGAACTACGAATACCTTCTTAGGCTTCTTCTCAAATCCGCTTATCCATTCAAGAAGTCCATCCCTGTCAGCATGGCCTGAAATGCCGGCTAACTGTCTGATATCAGCTCTGACCTCGATTGTCTCACCAAAAAGCTTAACCTCATCAGTACCCTCAATAAGAGCTCGTCCGAGTGTACCAACAGCCTGATAACCTACGAACAGTATCGTACACTCCGGTCTCCACAGATTGTGCTTAAGATGATGTCTTATTCTTCCTGCCTCACACATACCTGAAGCTGAGAGAATAACCTTAGGTGTCATATCAAAGTTGATTGCCTTCGATTCATCACTTGTAATGCTCAGGTTTAGGCCAGGGAATGTAATCGGATTAATGCCCTTCTTCACAAGCTCCATTGCATCCTCGTCAAAGCACTCTACCTCATTCTTATGGAATATCTCAGTAGCCTCAACGGCCAGCGGACTATCCACATACACTGGAAAATCTTCAAATCCCTTAATCAGTCTGTCATCCTTAATCTTCCTGATAAAGTAAAGCATCTCCTGCGTTCTTCCAACAGCAAATGAAGGAATCACAACATTACCGCCTCTGTTGAATGTTGTCTGAATGATATCCGCAAGCTCTGCAACATAGTCTGGTCTTGTTGCAGAATGTATCCTGTCACCATATGTGGATTCCATGACAACATAGTCAGCTTCTGCTGTATGCTTTGGATCCTTAATAAGTGGCTGATCCTTATTACCAATATCTCCGGAGAATACTATCTTGCGCTGCTCTCCGCCTTCATCAATCCACATCTCTATACTGGCTGATCCAAGAAGATGACCTATGTCAGAAAATCTTATACGAATTCCCTCACAGAGCTCTACCTCCCTGTCATACAGACATGGAACAATACATCTGATTGCACCATCTGCATCTTCCATTGTATATACCGGCTCGGCTACTTCAAGGCCAGAGCTTCTCTTAGCCTTTCTGTTATGCCATTCAGCCTCCTGCATCTGAATATGCGCACAGTCTCTGAGCATTATACTGCACAGATCGGCACTTGCCTCTGTCATAAGTATCTGCCCTCTGAATCCCCTTGCATACAGTAGAGGAAGCATTCCCGAATGATCAACATGCGCATGCGTCAGTAATACATAATCAATAAGTGGAGCCTCGACAGGAATATCAACGTTCTCAAAAATATTCTGTCCCTGCTCCATACCATAATCTACAAGAATATGCTTTCCACAGGCATTGACATAATGACAACTGCCAGTAACCTCGTGGTCTGCACCAATGAACATCAGCTTCATATAAAGGCCTCCTTTCAAATTCAATCCCCTTGTTTACATTGTATCATAATACATACGATTTTTATATAAAAATGATGCAATCTGAGTTAACTCAGAATTGTAATCCATGAAAGTATTCACATATCTGTGATTACCGTCACAGACCTCCCTGTATGGCTTGATTTTAAGCTGTTTCTATCATATAATTGGATGTGATAGCGTAGTATCATTCGTATTTAAGGACAATATGTTTTAACTATAAGGAGAATATAATTATGATTAAGATTACATACTGTGATGACAGCTGGATTCAGCAGGGTCTTATTGATGAATGGCTTAAGTTCTATACAGCTAAGAAGGGAATTACAATTGAAGGCGTTCCTTTTTCAACTGGTAATGATCTTATGGCAGCTGTTTCAGCAGGAGCTTCATTTGACATCTACATTCTTGATATCATTCTTCCGGGAATGCGTGGTACAGAGGTTGCTTCAGCACTTAGAGAACGTGGTGATTCAGGAATAATCATCTATCTTACATCTTCTGCTGCATTTGAGAAGCAGTCTTCAGATGTACATGCTTTCGATTATCTTGTTAAGCCTATACAGCCTGAACAGTTGTATGATGTACTTGACAGAGCAATCGCTCAGCTCGAATAGTTATGAAAGTGAAGTCATATGACTTCACTTTTCTTTTATTATGGCAATGAGACAGGTCCATTGTGTCAGCATAATGCGCCTGACGACCGCCAATCATTAACCAGGAGTTTATTATGTATAAATATTACTTATTTGATCTTGACGGTACATTAACAGATCCGGGAATCGGAATCACCGGAGGTGTAATTCATGCACTCCGCCACTTTGGAATAGAGGTAAGTGACCGTACATCACTATATAAGTTCATCGGGCCTCCCCTGTTAGATTCCTTCAGAGATTTCTTTGGTTTTACAGAAGAACAGGCCTGTGAGGCCATCAGATATTACAGAGAATACTATGGAACTACAGGACTTCTTGAAAATGAAGTCTATGAAGGTATCCCTGATGTACTTAAGTCGCTAAAGGATAATGGCTGCATACTGTGCCTTGCAACATCCAAGCCTGAAGAGTTTTCTGTTAAGATACTTAAGGCCTTTGGCCTGTATGACTACTTTAACTTCATTGGCGCCGCTACAATGGATGAGAGGCGCAATACCAAGACTGCTGTAATACAATATGTCCTGGATTCTTTACGCATCTCTGATCTTAACGAAGTGCTGATGATTGGTGACAGACACTTCGATATAACCGGTGCGTGCGCATGTGGAATTGATTCCTGCGGAGTTCTTTACGGCTATGGCGATGAAACTGAGCTAAAAGAAGCGGGAGCACGATACATTGTCGCACACCCGCTTGATATTCTTGATATATAAGTTGTTAATTCTTAACAATCATACCAATGTCGCTTATAGTGGCACCTGCCTGCAGATTGCCATTGTAATCGACATTTTTTATTGTTATTCCTGATGAAGATACTGTCATTTTACCACCCCAGCAGTCTTCAATACTCTTGGCCTTAAAAGGTATCTCTATCTCCCAGTTCTCCACTGCACTGTCAGATGTGTTCTTTACAGTTACACTTATCTGATGATATGTCTCACCGTTAGACTCCCACGAGTTTACCTCTTCATACCCATATTCGAGGTTGCCAGACTTAGTCATATCCATGTCTGTCTCTGCATCTGAGTCATAATCAGCTGCATCATCTGCCTTGGACGCATCCTGCTCATCCTGTGCCGGAAGCGCATACGATGTCGATGTTGTCGCATTATCTATACTGCCTCCATATGTATCCCATAGCCATCTGCCCTCCTGCGACAATTCCTCATATAAAAATCCTGATGTCTTAGTGCAGTCGGCATTAATTAACGAAGATGACTCATTCTTGTTGGCAAGGTTCCAGCACACATGACTTATATTATTATCCGTAAGGATTTCCATCCACTCGTCAGCTGATGCGATATCAACACTTCCATTACCACTGGCATCTGTGATACCAAACTCACTGACAAATACAGGTACACCCTTGTCAATCGCTTTTTTAAGATGCTTCTGTATATCAGACTTATGTGTAGCCGCATAGAAGTGGAGCGTATACATCACATTATCATAAGTATCAATTGGATTGGCTGCCACATCATCAACCTTCTGACACCAGTCTGGTGTACCAATAAGTATCAGAGCATCTGGATCATTGGAGACAATTACCGGAATTACCTGTTCTGCATACTCCTTAATCTGTTTCCAGTCTGTACCACTATTAGGTTCATTGCAGATCTCATATATCACATTGTCATACTCTGCATATTCCTTGGAAAATCTGTCCCAGAACTTAATCGACTCATCAACATTATCAAGTGGATTATTATCCTTAAGCGTATGCCAGTCGATTATTGCATATATATCTGCTGCTTTTGCATACTGAATTCCCTGCTTGATAAGCACACATAATTCTTCCTTGTTGCCACCTGTACAGTATCCACCATCCTCAGCTGTATACATGGCAAGCCTTACAACATTAACATTCCATACATCGTGCAACTCGCGAAACAGCATCTCATTGACATACTGTGGGAACCATGACAGTCCATGTGTACTTACGCCCTGCAGCATTACAGGTCTGCCATCTGCATCACATAGTGTTCCATTCTTAACACCAAGATGGCCATTAACAGATGGATATGCTAATGGTGTGTCAGACAGATTATATTCTTCTTTGTCGGCTGCTTTCTCTTCTGATTGACTGCCAGTTTCCTTTACTTCATTCTCCGATGTATCCGAAGCGGCTTCATCTATCAGAACATCTTCATATGATGAACCTGCAGAATCATTACCACCTGCGCTCTCCTTTGAGCAGCCTGGCAGTATCATCATACCCACAAGCATCCATAGTGTTAGTCTTACATATTTTTTCATATTACTTCCTCCCATTACCATATCAGTCAGTTCGATGATTAATCTTATGATAGAACATGTACTGCTGCACGATTCCTGCTACACCCTCATATCTGTCAAAAGGAAATCCATCCGGATAGTGTTTCTCAAGAATCTGCTTCACATGCGTATCGATTGGAAACGCTTCTACATGATGAAGACCGAAAAGACATATGCAGTTGGCAACCTTGGGACCAATGCCATTTCTCTTAATCAGATTCTCATATGCCTCTGGGTAATCCATCTCACGCAGCCCGGCAAGCCACTCGGGATGCTCAACTCCATACGCATATATGTCCTTAAGATAAGGAACCCGATATCCCAGGCCAAGCGAAGTATCATCGAAGGCAGCTATATCAAGTTCATCAGCCTGCGGAAACCTCGCCCCCTTAAGCCCTGCAAGTGCAGCTATCTTCTCGATTGTTCCTGATATGCGCTTAATATTATTATTCTGAGATATTATAAAGGAAACTATTGTCTCCCATAGATTCTGGTTAAGTATCCTGATTCCCGAACCAAATTCATAGGCCTCTATCAGATAATCATCATCAGATTCCTTAATTTTTCTTCCAATGGATTCATAATCAGTATAGGCATCAAAGTAATGACTCCAGCCGTCATTCCAGTCATCCTCATCGCACGACAATTCGAATACACCATCTCTCCCACTAATGGTTAATGGCTCCGCTCCTGCCCCGTTTCTTGCAATGGGTGGAATCAGGAAAGTATCCTGTCCTATCTCTTTCCACCTGAAGCACTGCCCACTGTTCGCTATCTGATACAGATTCATGTTGTCTAGATATAGTTTCATGCTACCTCTACTTTGGGGACGGTCCTTTTGTCACGAGGAGTGTCCCTCTGTCTTGGGGACGGTCCTTTTGTCAC
>JAZUGT010000048.1:0-58692 GCA_045641365.1 Lachnospiraceae bacterium | reverse complement strand
AAAGTGAATACTAATTTGGGGCAGATGCGAATCTGTCTTTTTTGCGTGTTACAAATATAGAAAAAGCAGGAAAGCAATTCACTTTCCTGCTAAATTTCTTTAGAAGCTTCACCTTGTCAATGTTAACTTAATGACATTGGATTCTACTCAGAAGCCTTTTTATAATATATCAATATTCATCAGTATTAGTCATTTAACTCAACAATGAAATCAATAAGTATTGCTTCATCTTCTCTGTTGCTTGCAAAAAGCTCTAACTCGCCATTCTGATCACGAATAAGCTCTGCGATTGCAACATACTGTGTAAGTGCTGACTTTAAGTTGTATACATCACCATATACACTCTTAAGATATACATCTCCTGTACACTTTGCAATTGCTGCCTTAAATGCTTCTACGTCCTGTAATGTCTTAATCTTCATAAGTTAATCTCCTTTAACTCTTCTTTCTTCTACTCTCTTATCTCTACACTTGTATTCTATCACTTAGATTTAAAGGTGCAACTGCGCATCTTGACAAATTATACAATTTTTAACATGCGATTTTATGAATATTGCACAAGCTTTGTAAAAAAAGACAGCTAAATGATTAATTTAGCTGCCACAAATTTGGTATGAAAATCGGAATGACGTGATTCGAACACGCGACCTCACCGTCCCGAACGGTGCGCTCTACCAAGCTGAGCCACATTCCGTGATTACCGATTAATGATAATACATTTACATAGTAAAAGCAAGAAAAGCGCATATGTTTTTACGCTTTTCCTGCCTTATTATTACACTAAAAATCCACGTCCCGGACATTCCTGTGTCAGGCTGTTTAATACCTTGTCCTTACTATATGTCATCCCAGCCAGAACAGTCTGTGTATGCGACATCACTGGACCTGACGTATCAGTATCCTTTATTGATTCGTATGACTCTTTCAATCTGGTCAGGTGTCTGATCACATCGTCAAGTCCTTCATTTTTACGCGATATTACCGACTCTCTGATGCACTTCTTCATATATAAGTATAATTGCTTAAGCTGTCTTGCTGGTTCGTATTCAAAATGAAGATTTCCAATAAGCTCATCTATACATGCTCTGGCGTGCTCAAGCTCTGTTACAAAGCCATCCTCGTCCGACACCTCCAGGCATTCAACTGCATCGCCAAGATATGTAAGAGTCATTTCATACAGAATCACGATAAGCTCGGTCTTATTCGCCTGGGCAATTCGCAGAGTATACTCCTGTTTCTTCTCTCTTTTCATACTCTATTCCTCGTCTGTTACTGTAAAAGCTGAAGCATCTGAGATGGTCTCTCATTAGCCTGCGCAAGAATAGCCGTAGCGGCCTGTCCAATAATCTGAAGATTAGAGTAGTTTGACATCTCCTCTGCCATATCTGTATCCATGATTCGTGAGTATGCAGCTGTCATATTCTCTTCCGATGTACCAAGATTAGTCTCTGTATGCTCAAGTCTGTTCTGGTAAGCACCCATCTCACTTCTCATCTTTGATACCTGAGAAATTGCGGACGCAATCTTATCGATTCCCTCAAGCGCTTCTTCCTTAGTTGTCATCTTAAGCGTCATATCCTTGGTCTCATCAGAATCCTGATTCTTAAATCCAAGTGTCTCCATTGAAAGCTTTCCAATACGAACACTTATTGTCTGATCTTCGTTAGCGCCAACCTGGAAAGTCATTGGTCCATAACCTTTCATCTCAAGAGTAATATCCTGAAATGCTGCTGCTGGAACCATAGATGTTATATTGCCATCTGCATCCTTTGTAATAGTAGCCTTAGTTTCCGCAGTTGTATCAATCTGCATGTTATAGATATCAAGCACAATTTCATCGCCATCATCGCCAGACAGCTTAAGATGATATGTGTCTCCTGACACTCTGAACTCCTCAAGCTTTCCATCTGGTCTTGTAGCTGTGATGATACAGTTAGTTGGATCTGTTGTTATTCCGTCGTCAACTCCAGTTACCTTACCATTCTCATCAAATGTAAGCTCAGATATATTTATCTTATAATTGCCATGCATAAGTGTATCTGAGTACTGGTCAATCTTGACATTGGTGTAATCTGTATATCCCTTAAGATCAAAATTGCCTGTAAACAGCTTCTGGCTGTTGTACTCTGTTGTCTCTCCAATTCGATCAATCTCTTCTGCTAACTGTGCAACTTCGGCCTGAATCGCTTCTCTATCACCATCAGAAAGAGTTCCATTAGCTGCCTTGATTGATAACTCGTTCATTCTCTGCAGTATATCATGTACTTCAGCAAGCGCTCCATCTGCAATCTCAACTACAGATATGCCATCCTGTGCATCTTGGGAAGCCGCTTCCAATCCCTTAAGCTGAGCATTCATTCGTCTGGAAATTGCCAGACCTGCAGCGTCATCTCTTGCGCTATTAATCTTATAGCCTGAGGATAATCTCTCAAGAGATGTTGTCAGTCTGTTGTCATTAAGCTTAAGTGAATTGTTGGCAATCATGGCTGACACGTTGTAGTTAATCTTCATGCTCATATTGTTTTCCTCCTGTTGTCAGAAGCAGTTGTTATGTTAACTTAATGCTTGTAATAATGCTTTTTGCAACATCATACAATCTCTCTGTGCTAACTGCTTCATTATTATTATCGGCATTTTCATCCATTTTCTTATTGGAAAAATGCGAATTTGAACTAATCCTTCTGATTTCTACTTCCTCAAAGCTATTAGAAATCAACTCATCCCTGATTCTGTCTCCAAGTGAGGTGACTTCCCCTGAATCAGAGTTCTCTGCGAGTATTAATGTCTCAACCTTGTTGCCTGTAACATGTGCTCTTACATTAACTTCGCCATACTTCTCGTTATCCATCCTGATTGTAACGGATCCCGTCTCATCGCTATGCATCACTTTAAGATTAATGCCTATTACCGAGTCATCTACCTCTACTGGTATATAATAATTCTCTTCCTGTGACAGCTCGCCTGCGAGTGACAACTGCTTATGCATTAACATGATACTCTTAATATCGATAATATTGTCGACTGTCTCTATTGCATCACTGAGCTTATCTGACATATCATCAAGCATCTCTTCATATGCCTCAGATACGCTCTCCTTGTCTGTCATCGATTCAATCAGACTATCTGACAGTTCGCCAAGGGTATGCCTGTTATCCTTAGAATCGGCAGTATTGTCAGTTCTTCCATTTTTTCTGTCAAAGGTTCTCAGATTACGATATAATCCGTTGATATCTGCTACGAATTCCTCCATAGCCTGTGTGTTATTGACTGATACCTTGGCACCGTTGTCCAATAATTCTCTTATTACTTCATCTGATGCCTTGGATGCCTGCCTGATGTCTTCCATCTGTTCAGCGGCATACTTCTCTTCCAGCCTGTCGTTCTCCTCGTTACCAACCTCTGAGGCAAATGCACTCATTATCTGATCTGTTATTGATATACCAGACTTAACTGTATCCTGAAGAACTCCAAAGCTGTCATCTATCTTAACATCGAGACTGTACTTATTACTTCTCATGGCAGTTAAGAGATTACCAAATGTCAGGTCCATTCCAGTCTCTATTATTCCGCCAATTGATGAATAATCTGTCTTCTCAAGTCGATTAAGCATTCTATAGATTCCAATGTAGGACTCTCGCTCTGTCTCAGTTATCTGTCCTGAGTTCTGAAGCTTATATAAGAACTTGGAATACTTCTCAGCCTCAGATTTCGGATTGGATTCTATCTCGCCGGTCTTCTCGACTATCTCATCGAGAGTCATTTCCAGAGGATTAATTCCCTGTCTGATAAGCTCCAACGTCTTACCTGGTGTAAGAGATCTGACTGCTGTCTGAACCTTATCATCAAGCTTCATAACACGATTAATCTCTTCCTTATTAATCTCCATGCTATTATAGCCAAGTATTCTTACGGCTCTTCTGCTTTCCTCTGTTGGCTCTATATCAAGATCACTTAATATGTCATCAACATTTCTGAATGCCTTCTTAATAGAATCGCCCATGTCCCTTCTTGGAGAAGTCATAAGCTGCTCGTACTTCTCTTCAGCATTATCAAACGACGACCTGATCTGTGTACCAACTGTGTGAACTGTTCTAAGGCTAATTGCCTCAGATGCATTCAATTTTCCAATCGTTGCAGCTGGAAGAGTTGGAATATCATTAAGCACATCTTCTGTCTCTGTGAACAGCTGAGCCTTTACATCAAGCTCTTCAACTGTTCCATCCCCTAAGAATGCTTTCATGAGGCTTCTTTCTTCCTCCTTAAGCGATTCCACAATCTTGGAAATCGAATCTGTATCAATTGAATAATCTCTTCTAAGAAGCTTAAGATTAGCATCAAGCGATAAGCGAAGTCTTCCTTCTTCTCTATTTATTGTCTCGCTTAGAACCTTTTTCTTTAATTCATATGCCTTCTCATATCGGTTGACATAATTTGGGCTAAGGTTTGCTTCCTTTGCATTCTTTCCTTCTGCTATCGCAAATGTACCTGCCTTGGCTACCTCATAGTCTGATACAGGCCACTCGATAGCTCTAATATCCCTGTATGCAATAATTCTGTCCTCTGTTACAGGAATGCCCTTCTCAATAAGCCACTTTGCAGATTCCAGTGCCTCTTCCTTCGTAATCTCCGGAAGGTTCATCTGCTCTATTCCATCTTCAACCTGATCCTTAAGTGAATCCCAATCAACATTGTCTGCCTTTTTAGCATAATAACCATTCGTATCCTGGGCATAATAGCCTTTTGGCTGATTGCTTCCGTCGCCAAAAGAGCTGTATTTTGCAAGGTAGATATTTTTTACCGTTGGATCCATCTCGTTATCAATCATATACTTGACGCTTCCATCAGTTAACGACTCTATACCTTCCATAAGTGCTATGGCTTCTCTGATTGCCTTTTCATTCTCATCAGTGACAGGTATATCAGCATTCTTCATCATAGTATGAAGTGAATTAGCCGAAACAGTACTTCCTGTTACTTCTTCAAGAGCTGATGAAGAGATGTCATCATTATATCCAACTATTATCTGTCCAGACTGCGCCATAACAGCCTTAATGTGATCAAGAATTGTCGCTGCATCTTCTGCATCCATATCAGATGGGTCGAAGTCTCCATCCTGCATCTTCTTATAATCTTCCCCTGACATAGTATTAGACATAACTGTCATGTAATCTCTTGCTGTTGCCAAGTCTAATGCTCCAGCTTCCATCATAACATCTTCTGTCGTTCTTCCATGAACTCCATAAGCATTGTCATCCGTGTACATGCCTGCTATGTCTAATCGTGTAAAGCCTGTTCTCTCTGTCTTAGAGTATCCAGTTGCTTCAGGGATATGAGTGTACTCCTGTACACTTTTTGTATTCATATCCAATCCTATCTTCAATTGTATGTCTCCTTAATCTGAATATCGATAAAAAAAGAGTGAACACATAGATGTGTTCACTCTATATTTCGGTTATTTATGCACTTCTCTTAAGACTAAATCTCAAAAACAACTGCTGAAAATGGTGCAAGGTCAAACTGAATCATATATTCTCTATTATCACATTCCTGCTTAACAGGTGTGATTGTCTTGGCAATCTCACCGCCATTTCCACCGAATCTTGTATCATCACTATTAAGAATTAACTTTGCCTTCTTGCTTGTAGGTACACCTACTGTATAACCTTCTCTGCAGATAGGTGTCATATTAAGCACGAATAACAGCTTCTTCTTACCATCACTGGTCTTACGGATAAAGCTGTATGTACTTCTGTCAGCATCATCGCAGTTAACCCACTCGAAGCCACCCCAGTCATTATCTATCTCGTACATACACTTATTGTCACGATAGATGTTCAGAAGCTCGCGAACGTAATCATGCATTCCCTTGTTAAGCGGCTCTCCTAATAAGAACCAGTCAAGCTCTCTTGCTTCGCTCCACTCTCTCTCCTGACCAAAGTCCTGTCCCATGAACAGAAGCTTCTTGCCACAATGACCAAACATAAATGTATATCCAACTCTTAAGTTCGCATACTTATCTACATGGTATCCTGGCATCTTATTAACCATAGAACACTTGAGATGTACTACCTCATCATGTGAAAGAGGAAGGATATAATTCTCTGAGCTGTTATAACTCATAGCGAATGTAAGTGCATGATGGTTGTTCTTACGGAAGTAAGGATCTAACTTCATGTATTCGCAGAAATCATGCATCCATCCCATGTTCCACTTGAAATCAAATCCAAGTCCTCCATCCTCGACAGTTGCTGTAATCTTTGGCCATGCTGTAGACTCCTCAGCTATAGTCATAACTCCTGGATGTGAACCATGGATTAATGAATTGAGATGCTTGAAGAACTCTATTGCCTCAAGATTCTCATTGCCACCATGAATGTTAGGTAACCACTCGCCATCCTTACGACCATAATCAAGATATAACATTGATGCTACGGCATCAACTCTAAGTCCATCAATATGGAACTCTTTAATCCAGAATAAAGCGTTGGCGATAAGGAAGTTCTTCACTTCTGTCTTGCCATAGTTAAATATCTTTGTACCCCAGTCAGGATGCTCTCCTCTTCTCTTATCAGGATGCTCGAAGAGACATGTTCCATCAAAATCTGCAAGACCATGCGCATCTCTTGGGAAGTGTGCTGGTACCCAGTCAAGGATAACACCAATACCATTCTTGTGAAGAGTGTTAACAAGATATGCAAAGTCTTCTGGTGTTCCATATCTTGATGTAGGAGCATAATAACCAGTTACCTGATATCCCCATGAACCATCAAAAGGATGCTCTGCAATACCCATAAGCTCAACATGTGTATATCTCATCTCCTGGAGATACTCAACCATTCTGTCTGCAAACTCTCTGTAGTTATAGTACCCTTCTTCTGTACCATCAGGATGCTTCATCCATGAACCAATCTGGCACTCATATACTGCCATTGGCTCCTTGTTCATATCCTTAGTCTCTCTGTTCTTCATCCAAGTGCCATCAGACCACTTTATAGAAGACATATCCGCGATAATTGAAGCAGTTCCAGGTCTTAACTCAGCATGATTTGCAAAAGGATCTGCCTTGTATAACTTCTTACCCTCTGGAGTTGTAATAAGGAACTTATACATCTCTCCAGCCTTAATTCCAGGATAAAATCCTGCATGTATTCCACCTTCACCAAGCTTCTTGAGAGGATGTGACTCTTCATCCCATCCATTAAATGTACCAATTACATGGACCTGAGCGGCATTTGGAGCCCACACTCCAAAGAACACGCCGTTCTTTCCATCCTGTGTTGATAAATGTGCACCGAGTTTCTTGTATATATCGTAATGTGTACCTTCTGCAAAAAGAAACTGATCTGCCTCCGAAATAAATACTTCTTCTTTCTTCTTAGCTGCTGCCACTACTGTAACCTCCTGATACTAACTTAAAAAATCTCTTTCTTTAAGAATAATCATGTCATCATCATCATATCTCTTACCAAACATAACATCTGTGACATGCTTAAAGCTGAACTTAGTAGCTTTCTCTATTGCTTCATCAACAATATCTCTTACATCTGCCACTGTAACTACATGATCAGATGTCTGAAGCTCATCAATACGTGTATGCAATGCCAGAATACCCATCTCGTCAATGGAATATTCAAGATGGTCTGCATACTTCCTTCCATATGCAACAAGTGCATCGTCACTCAATTCTTCAATCTGAATATGAATGTTAAAAATCTGCTTCATCTCTTCAAACTGAGACATGAACTTTCCTCTAACATTCTTGGTATCCTGCATAACAACAAAAACACCAAACTTTTCCTGATTAAGAGACTTAAGCAGCTTTTCAACTGTATCTGGTCTCATATCACCAGCTTTTTCAATGATTAATCCACCATTGGCAAGCTTCTCTATCATTACATCCACAGCCTTCTCATTAAGAGATGAGCCTGATACCTTACCAACCTTACCCGAGAAGTTGGCATCTGTAGTTCTTGCATACTGCATAACGTTTCTTGCAAGCTCAAGTGCCTCATCCTGAGTATCACCTGTTACAAACACATTGCCCGTATAAGCTGCAAGACTAATCATATCTAACTGACTGGCAAGTTCCTTCTTAGCCTTCTTAGTCTGTACAAACTGTGAGAAAAGTGCGCTTTCCTCTTCTGTCATCTCTCTGCTCGAAGAACCATCCTCTGAAGCAGCTTCATCCTGACTCTCATCAGAAGCCTGCTCATTCACCTCAGTAACTTCCTGTGCTGGTTCTTCAGACGTCTCTGAAGAATCGGCTGTAACTTCAGCCTGCGCAACCTCTTCTGCTACATCTGTAGCTTCTTCAGTAGACTCAGCTATCTCAACTGGTTCCTCTGTTATCTCAGCTATCTCTTCTACAGGTGGATAATCATCAGAATTCTCTTCTGATACCTCCTCAACTGTATCCTGCGATGCTTCGCTTATAGGAGCCTCAGCAACTTCTGCTTCCTCTGCTACATCTGTAGCTTCCTCTACCTGTTCAGGAGCCTCTCCCTGCTCCTCCATTACCTTCTTGAGATATTCTCTATACTCCTGATCAGCATCGATAGGAGCCTTCTCTATACCATTCTCACTTTCAAGCTTCTCTAATATTCCATCTCTTGCAGATGCTTCAAAGTCAGTAAAAAGATTACCTGTCTGCTCTAAGACACGTCTCTTAATCTCTTCCTGATGCTTCTCCTGCTTCTTCTTCTTGGTATCCTCCCAGCTTGAAAGGAACTCTTCAATGTCTATCTGACCTGTAATCTGCTTTTCTATCTGCTCTTCTTCAGGTACAACCAGACTTATCTGTCCGTCATATTCCTGGCTAAGCATCTTCTGCATAGAGCGTGGTGGAGCAACATTGCTCAGATTATCCGCTCCTGTTCTTGCCACAGCATCCCCACCATTGAGTGCTCTGTCAAGAGCTTCCGCTACCTTCCTGTCGATAAGCTCCATCAGCTCTTCCTTGGATGCATTGCTAACATCAGGCTTTGGAATAGCCTCTTCTACAGGTTCCTCTACTACTTCTTCTGCAACTGGCTCCTCGAATAATACTTCTGTTAACTCACCTGAAGGCGCAGTCTCCTCTGTAGCAGTCTCTGAAGGTTCGATAGGAACTATCTGTGGACCATTTTCGTTCTTTGGAGTATATACAAGTGTCTCCTCTGTAGCTGGAATATTAGGGAAAATAACAGTAATGTCCTCTACATTGTTATCTTCCTTTGCTGTAGATGCATACTCCAAACTGTCAGAAGTGTCTTCTTTCGTCTCATTTTCAGAATCAGATTCTTCCGTAACTTCAGAATTCTCTGCATCTTCTACAAGCGCAGACTCTCCGTTCTCAAAGAACAGCTCTGTCATCTCACCTGTATCCTGCATCATTGGCGCCATTATAGCCTCTGTAACGCTTCCTGGCTGCTCTTCCTGTACTACTTCTGCTTCTTCAGATACCTCTCCTGCTGTAGTAGCAACTTCAACATTATTATTGGCCTGAAGCTGATCATACTGTGCATCAGCCTCCTCAGAAAATGTACCCTTTATACTGTCTGCTAATGCCTGCTGGATATTGATTGTACTATACTGTCCAAGATCCATTGGCTTAACATATATCTCTTCATTCTGTTGAGCAACTTCTTCCTCTGCAGCATCATGAACTGCTGTACGCTCAAGATACTCCTGCTGCTCCTTTGGACTAAGCATATTGCGATACAACTGCTCCTGCTCCTCTGTCAGTGCCTGGTACAGCATCTTAAGCTCCATAGCCTTCTTAATATACTTACCTTCTCTGAACCACAGAATAAGATCATCGCACTCTTCAACACACTTTGTAATTAGTCCGATTCTATGATAAAGGTATGCTAACTCGTAGCACCACTTCTCTGTTCTCTCTCTCTTCTTAAGCTCTTCAAGACACTCTATTCTCTCCTCAAGACTGGCATCCTGCGCTTCATAGAGCTTATACAGGAGTACGAACTTGCCATTCTCTGTAGGTGCCATCTGCACAAACTTCTTATAGTATTCCATCGCTGGAACTACTTCATCCATCTTAATACAGAGCTCACAAAGTGAATATACGATGGACTTTCCGTTAGGACATCTTGTATATGCCTGCTCTAACAGAATCTTCGCCTCATTATATCTTCTGTTAATCTTATATAAATCGCTTATTGTACAAAGTGTTGTAGCACTTCTGACCCTTGTCCAGTCGATTGTATCAGCAATCTCTACTGCCTTCTGGAACTCTCTCTTCTTAATAAGCGACATTATCTCGTCACTACGTAACTTGTATTCGTACTTATCCAAGTTAGCCACCTCACGATTCTTCATTTTGCTATAACATACAGTTATCCACTATCTAAATAAGTGTATCATAGCACCATGTAAAATACAAGAAAAAGGGGGATTCTGATGACAAAATACAATATATAGAGTTTTTACTAAAAAAATCAAAGAGGATGACCTTCGTCATCCCCGTCATATTATAGACTAGCTATGTAATCCTTAACTTCTTCCTTCTTAATTCCAAGCGATATTCCCAATTCCCCGAAAAGTATATCCTCCGCAGCATGGTAATATCTCTCGTCAGTACTTGTGGCCTTCTTGCCATCTGCAATTCTTTCTTCCTTTCTATGACACAGGGATATTAACATCTTACATAATGCCCTGCTGTCTGCCTGCCTGAGTGCTTCGGTATAAAGTCTCTCCCTTTCCTTATCATCCCTTATCCATTCAGGCTCAATGGTCTTAAGTTCGTTAATAAGTTCTTTTGCCTCCGACTCAGTCATCACTTTTCGTAGCGGATGCTTATCATTATCTACAGGTGTGAATATCGTACTTCCCTTGAGATAAACCTGTGACATGGTATAGAACAGCCTATCCGAAGATACGCCTGGCATATTCACAGGACCAACGCTTTTAATCTGACATACTCCCTTGTTCCCATATACTACGTATTCACCGACTTCAAACATACTTTATCCTTTCTATAGATTCTCCCACATCAATACTAAGTCGCTACGTTATAGAATTGCTAATATATACTTAATCAAAAAGTTCCTTAACCGCTATAAGTTCCTCGCTTGTTGGCTCTAATGGCTTCCAGTTAATACTCTGTCCATCTCCTTCATAACGAGGAATAAGATGAACATGAAAATGAAATACTGTCTGACCAGCAACCTCATTGTTATTCTGAACAATATTAAATCCGTCTGCTCCAAGCTTCTGTGTCATCTCAACTGCCATCTTCTTGGCTAACTTAAACGCTCCTGCAACGCTTTCCTCTGGCATCTCATAGAGATTCTTATAATGATCCTTAGGTAAAATAAGCGCATGACCTCTTGTAGCCGGGCCCATATCAAGAATCACCTTATAGTTGTCATCCTCATATATTGAATTAGTTGGAATCTCACCATTAGCCAACTTGCAGAAAATACAATTACTGTCTCTCATCCTGTCTATTCTCCTGTATCCTTCTTAATTACATAAAAGTAAATAACTCATCCAGACTTCTTAAAATAGCAAACTCGCCCTTCATCTTGATCTCTCCACCCATAAATGATCGCTGGAAAGTCTTATGTCCTGCGAGAATCTCGTTCATAGTCTCGGCTGAAAGCGAACACTCAACATCAACCTTCTCAGTTGAAGAATGATCAAATTCAAGATTATTAACATTCACCCTTATAACTAATGGCTTATTGTCTATTGTAAGTCTGTATACCGCTTTAAATCCCGGAATTGGACTGAAGTGATCTCTAAGCTGCTCAATATATGAATCTGTATTACTTGGTTCCTTATTCATCATTCCACGGAACATATTGGCAAGCTCGAGAATATCTTCCTTCTGCTGCTGTACATATGTATCATCTGCAGCATACTGCGATAACTGCTCAGACTCCTGAGGAGTAAGATCAATATTCTTCGACACAGATACCATCTGCTTAACAGCCTGATTGCTGGCAGGGAAGCAGGTAGGCTTCTGATTAATAGTCCTGTATATATTCTCTGCCTTCTTCTCAATAAGTGTTGTATACTCGTCACTCATCTCAAGGGAAGCCGCATCAGCAATATATCCGCAGATACCACTACAAGGACGTCCACCAAGAATCTCCCAAGCGGTTGAAAGATTAAGCTTACCCTCTCTCTCTCCGTATGTGGTTGACATAACTATTGGAGACATATATATCTGACTAATCTTCTCCTTGTCAGCATACAGCCAGCATGCATCAAGAAACTGCTGCATATATCCGCCAATACCATACCATTCTACAGTGGTTGCAAGTATAATACCATCTGCTTCCTTAAGCGTCTGAGGAAGAGTTGTTATAGAATTCTTAAGTTCACATAACATATATCTCTCTACTCTGACATTAAGCTCTTCGAGCACCTTCTGCATCTTATTGATCACATACAGTGTAGGATCATCCATGAGTCCTCTTCCACCGTAATATATATTAATCTTCACGTGGTACCTCCATAAAAATATCTCGATAACACCTTAATTATACTACAGTTACAGGCACTTTTCCAAAGTAAATTTCGTCATTTTCTGCAATTTCAACCTCTTCGTCAGGCTTTATTCTGCTGCCATTAACAAATACACCATTTGTCGAATTGAGGTCCTTAAGATACAGCTTACCAAATCGTTCATCTATGCTTGCATGTTGCCGACTAATTGATGAATCGCTGATATAACAGTCAACTTCTTCTCTCTTCTTACCTATAACAAATGGATAGCTTGCAATTTCCTTATTATAATCAATACTCTCTTCTGTCCATCTAATATAGTGAATGGTCTTTTTTACTTCTATATCAAAGAATGTGGTCTCTTCATCTTCAAATGCTTCTGTACTCGTATTTATACTTTTAGGAGATTCTGCCTCTCCTTTTCCCCAATAATCATCAATTGTTACAGGTTCTCTTGGAATCTCAATGCTATCTTCTTTCCTTGTTAAGACAATTAATACAATGTTACGAACACTTAATCCAACGCATATTATTCCTGCAAGAATTGACAGAAGAATCAGATAACTGGCATATATAGTTACCCCCTTCAATATAATGTATGCTGCATATAATAGGATTCCTACTATTGCAGCAATAAGTGAAGAAATCCAGCTTACTCTTGTTATGCTACTATTCCCTGCATCTTCCGATTCATTAATCTCGCTCATGTAATCGTCTTCAAATACTATTGGCGAAACATTTTGATCAATTGCCCTTTCAGATTCATCTTCCTGCAAGCTGCATGATAATTGTTCTTTTTCAATTAATGAGCAAAATCCTATTAAGGAAAACAAAGGTTCCTTTGACATTTTGTAAAACTGATATGCTATATTCACCGCATGCTCATTCTTATGGTCTATCTTATCCAGAAAGAAATCACTTAGCTCTGAAAAACCTGACGAAACAGCTTTATCTACGTCAAATGGAACATATATTAGCTTTAATGTCTCTGTCTCCATATCTCTGTAGAGATACTCCGGGTTCATAATGAATCTTGTTTCATCCATTAAATATGATGACATATATGCGAATACATCCGCAATCTGCGAAACCAGTTCACACAAGTCTTCGAATGACATTCTCTTTTCACTGTATATTCTTTTAATAGATCGCATATTGGTAATGTCATATCGCAACACACCTGTGTTATTATTTAAGCTTATTCTGCATTCTGGTATGTTTTTAATATGATTATCCGTAATCATCTTCCTTTGATAGACATCCTCATTTCCTGTTCTGTCTTCTATAATTAGATAGCTCTTTCCTAATTCACGAATGATCTCCATTCTTATAACCTTTCACAATTCCTAATAAAATCTACAGGATCTATTCTTATCACTTTAACTTTCTTTTCGGACTTCAACTTATCTTTTTCATAGAGTTTAAAGTCCTTTATTCTGTTCGTAATATACGATTCTCCCTTAATCTCGATCTGAAATGGGTTCACTTTCGATGTGTATTTTATCTGATACTGATAAATCTGATTTTCTAAAAGCGTGTCCAGTTGCTTATTGACATATTCTTCAACTACAGACGATGATTTGTTTTGCAGGTTACTCCCTCGTAAGGCTGCTATATAACAACTCTGTGTAACTACACAATGGTTGTATAAATAGAAAATAAAATATAAAGTCACAACAATAATAAAAAATGCAATTGGAACTATTATCCCCGCTTCAACAGTCATGTAACCATCCAGCTTATCCCTCTTTTTTATTTCATTCATACTCTCACCACAATCTGTCATAGACCAACATATAATTACACAATTGTAATTCCAATGACTGAACCAATCATCAAAAATGGGACAAATGGAATCTGGCTGGTTCTATTAACTTTCTTTAAAACATACAAAACAACACAAAAAAGGAAGCATAGCATTACAGCCATTAATATTGCTATTTCAAAGCATTGTATGGACAACAACTCTCCCATAATAAGCATAATGTATCCATCTCCCTTTCCAATCGACTTATTACCTAACGCTCCGATTGCTACTATTAATACTCCTGGTATAAGCATAATTAATAATGAAATGATATCTTTTTGATTTGTTATTAACATAGCAATCGCTTCAACCAGTCCTATTAGCAATCCAGCTATAATTAACCATATAGGAATTGTCCTCTCCTTTATGTCATATACTGCTGCAAATATAAGTATTAATATCTCACTACTAGAGGTTAACATAACTACGCTATCCACATGCACTACAAGGCCCCCTTCCTCCTACTTCGGATAATTTTACCGTTTTAATTGTTCTCTTTAATCCACTACAGGTAACACTATTGTGGTACTTGTTACCCTGATTTGTTATAAATACAACCCCTGAACTAATTCCATTTCCACACCTTTCACACGGATAATACTTTCCACCACTGCTGTTTCTATACTTTCCAATTTCAGATGCTGAGACGGTACTAACAGTAACTTTCAGATGACTACACGTTCTTGACCTATGATATGCATATCCGGATTCCGTAATATAGACATACTCCTCTTCAACCTTTTCACTTTGTCCATTTGTCACATCATATCCTGTCCACTTTCTTGCTTTTGCTGATGCAACAACGTGAGTAGACGGAAAGCCCAACACTTTGAATACTGAGTGTATCGGCTGACTCTTATCCAGTTCTATCATCTCCTGGCCAGTACCTTCTGGCTCAAGATGAGCCAACATAGCCATATTACATGCTGAATCATGCAACTTCGCTATATTAATCGAATACTCTTCAAACATAATGAAAAGTGATAATACATTGGCGATGAAAAACATGAATAGTGGTAATATAAGTGCTGCTTCTACAGTCAGGCTTCCCGCCGCTTCTTTTGAAAGGAGGCATGGGGACGCCTTCTTGCAGAATGAAAAAATAGATGATATGTGTGAAATAAATGGGTTTTGTACTGGGGATATTATTGGATTGACCCAACGAGAAGATTTGTTTTTATTTGCTTTGCCTGACCCGCAAGAAGACATCTCCATACCTCCTTTCCTTTTTATTCATAAGAGTACTTTCTATTAATCTGGCAACCATATCCGTATTTGCTGGATACATTGACTTCTGCATATAATTGATAGATCTGATTATCAATTTTAAAACTGGAATTTCCAGGAGTTATTCTCATATCCATTTCCATAAGATCCATCAGTCTTTCTGTCGTCTTATCGATATTTTGAACATTAATAAATGTATATAAGAATTTCTTATAACTAAGGGACCCGGCAGGAGCTGAGTATTCATTCAAATGCTCCCTGAAAGATGTGAGTTGGATAAGCGGTGTATTCCAGGATGAGGCATCCTTAACTATTCCAAGCTGATTTCCATCATATAGAATTCGCAGGTCCTTAGCGCTCTCCGCATAGGCCCATGCAAATAGAATCGTAAGCTTAACAAGCTCTGTTAGTTCGGGATTTCCTATAATTGAAGTTGCAATTAAAGCCAGTTCTTCCGCTTCCGCCTGCTTAGCAGAATCAGTAAATAAATATGTAATATTAGTTACATATCGTATCTTAAAGATGTCTTCAGCAACTCCTTCCATATTCTTAATATCATCGTCTTCTCCCTGAAGCAGATATTCTATCTGATACGAAAGCGCTGATTCATCATGAAGATTGTCATAATACCCACACTTATCAAAAATGTATGCATTATATAGCTGTCTCTCTACAATTCCATCTGGCGCATTCTGACTCTCCCATAATCCGGCACCGTTCCCACAACCTCTGTGACTAATGTAATCACTAAGGACAACAGTATTTGAATCAAGCTTATTAATATCACCAACCGCATAGAATAGAGCATTGCTCCTGTTGAGAACCTCCACTGAATCAGCCGGATTACTAATACTTACATATTCTTCGCCTTCTTCGAGATTTTCATTTATGCCCTCGATAATCATATCTATATCAGTCTCAGCGACATCCCATTGACCCATGTAATCATCGTAGTCACCTATAAGATCCGACATATCTTCCTCTTCCTCAGAATCAATCATCCCTAATCCTGTTTTGGCTTTCATATATCTGTCTATCTGATATCTTGTAATAATCCCATTATCATCAGAAGCATAAGAAACATTACCAATGCGGGCATTGTCAGCATGAATGCCAAGAATATCTTTTCCGCTTTTCTTTTTAAAATTTGAATTCATATAATTAAGAAGGTGGCCTTTAGTATAATCATCTGATGCACTCTCTCCACCATATGAAGAGTCGATATAGAGCAACCCATACCGCTTCAACATTTGCCTGTGATATTCTGCAAAGATACTTTTCATTCCAAGATCCATCGCATATTCTGTTCCATAACGTATTGTCTGTATCCTGATACCTTGCAGCATAGTCATCATTACCATGATTAATACTCCCAGCGTCAGAGACATATATACCGTCATGTATCCATATTCTGTTTTTTTCATTAGATTGAATTTGCCTGACTTGTAATCTTGGCAAAGATTGTATTAACCAGAGATGTTAACTGTGACTTGAAGATAATAACAAGACTTATAAGCACTACGATAATAAGTATTACTTCAACAGTACCCATTCCATCTTCTTCAAGGAGTAATCTTTTATAATTATTCATAATTTAATTCCTTTCTACATTCCACCAAACGACATATAAGCTGGTATCATGATAATTATCATTACTACACTAAGCATCAGAATCATCGGAAATATCAGCTTAGTCTGTGCTTCCTCTCCTAATCGCAATGCCTGAGCTTTTCTCTCTTCGAATGCAACCTTCATCTCCATGGATAATGCCTTTACAAGTCCACTGTTTCCTTTTTTCAGATTTTGCATAAGCATTGACGAAAGCTTCTTATAATTGACGAGATTACATCTCTTTCCAAAAAACTCATAGCATTTTGATTCACTTAGCCCGTCCTGCATTTTCTTGTTGCACAAAAGTAATTCCTCATATGCATATTTTTTACTTCCTCCTTCTCTTAATTCTTTGCTATATTCTTCTCCTATTCGTTCAAATGCTCCCCGTAAGGTCATTCCTGAACTTAACAGAAGTTGTAGCTTACTTACGAATTCTGAATACTCTAACAGCAATTCCCTGTCTCTCATCTCCTTTTTATTTGTCAGATCCTTATCAAGACCCTTCCAGATTCCTATTAATGAGAAGAATAGTAAAAGAATGATGAGCATTACAGTCGGACTGCTTTCCTCTTTCCATATAATAAAGTCTTCTCCCATCTGCTTTGGTAGCTGCAGATATTCATCTGAAAGTGTTATCTCATTGTTACCTTCTATCATCTGTTCAAGATCTATCCTCTTTTGTTCGTATTCAGTTAACTCCTTAGGATATACAACTATCGGAATAATGTATTCTCTGGAAATCTGATTGTATGTAAGTATCATTTTTATTTCTACTGATTCACCATTATCGCTAATATCTGTCCTTTTAATATGGCCAGTCTCGTCGACCAGCATATAATCTCCACTTTCCCACCTAATGCTGACAGGATAGCCTTCTACTTCTGTCGGCAGATACAGGTCGGTATATACATACTCAAGCGATTCATTATCCTGTAAGACCAGTGTCCTCATTTTTTCTGCAATCAGATCAAATATGGAATTGACTTCTTCTTCTGTATAATGGCGTTCGTCTATAGTTAGATGTATTTTTCCATAATCAAAAGACTCCGTCCTAGCTGCTAAATCAATTTCATAACTACCCTTTCCGTAATCCTTTCTTTCAATTCTAAGATTCTCATCAATTGGATTAGACGTCAGACTTGAGATTGTAATAGCGATTACAATCAACAGACCACACCCTATAAGCTCAATTACCATTACTATTTTTTCCTGATAATATTCTCTTATTAATCTGTTGGTACTTATACCTGGATTGAGCAACGAGAGATTTCTTTCATATTCAGCCATGTAAGGTTTCTTGCCCTTTTTATGGCATGAAGCCTCGTAATGCTCCAGCAATCTCTCTGCCAGCTTTTTTATAATCTCCTTCATTAGTTCCTTTCCTGCCTATATACTTATATCTATTATTTTATTTGCCAGATAGACAGACAAAATATATATACAAAGTGCAAATGTCATAACGATTATTCCAGGAACATTATGGTATAAACAGTCGAAGAATCCCTTTGAGGTAATCTCCACATAGAAAATAATAAAAAATGGAATTACATTCATTACCTTCTGCTCATACTTTTTGGCACTAATCATTGTGTCAATCTCCTGTCTTATACTTACCTTATCCTCAATTACGTTAATGAATGTGCTTGTTATCTCGCATATATTTCCTCCTGTCTTCTTTCCAATAAGATATACTTCTGCAAAATCACGTATATCTGAAATCTGACATTTTTTCGAGAAATCAAATAACAGACTCGTTATCTGCTTTCCATTATTTAGTCCGTTTTTGATTATCTCGAGTTCCTTAACAATATCTGAATTGGCACTATAAAATGCAGTCATTTCTGAATGTGCTGCAACAAAAGCATTTTCCATGGAGTACCCCGCCTGAAGTGATGCATTTACAACATTTAATGTCTCTTTAAACTGAAGAGTCAGATTCCACTTTCTCTCTTCACACAATTCATTCTTTTTCTTCTTGATAAAAAAATATACCAATGGCATGGCAATCAGAGTAATTGCTACTGATCTATAGAAGAAATACCCAAATACTGCTATGATTAGGACTCCTTCCAGCGAATACATTAGTAATTCCAGTGGCTTCATATTGTATGTACTATAGGATTCCGTCCTACTCTTTGATACTAATTCCCGCGTTTTCAAGCTTTGCAACATTAATCAGCTCTCCTATCTTCCGTAATTCTCCTACTACTTTATCCTTGGTTGATGATGTATCTTCCTCGAATCTGTACAGGCAGTTCATTATTACATCACTTCCATCAAAGCCAACTACTTCCTGTATCTCCAATACCTTTCGGGTCCTGTCTCTTAATCGGCCTAATTGAACAATAATATCGACACCACTACTAATCTGCTTTCTGATAGCATGAACCGGAAGATCTGCTGCCATCATAATCATAGTCTCAAGTCGTCCTATAGTATCCACTGCACTATTTGCATGAACTGTAGACATACTTCCATCGTGGCCGCAGTTCATCGCAGAGCAGATCATATCCATTGCTTCTCCGCCTCGAACTTCTCCAACAATAATTCTTGTGGGTCTCATTCTTAAGCTAGTCTTAATCAGGTCTCTGATTGTTATAGGAAGACTTCCTTCAACATTTGCATTCTTGGTCTCAAGCCTGACAAGATTGTCTATTCCCTGTATCTGAAGTTCAGCACTATCTTCGATGGTGATTATTCGCTCGTCGCTACTTATGAATGAGGACATCGCGTTAAGAAAGGTGGTCTTGCCACTTCCAGTTCCGCCCGAGACGATTATGTTATACCTTGAAAAAACAAGACACTCTAAGAAATCTTTCACCTCTTTAGATACTGAACCAATCGAAACAAGATCATCCATCATATATGGACGCTTTGGAAATCTTCTTATCGTGAGTATTGGGCCATTAATGGCAACTGGGTTAAGAACCACATTCACTCTGGATCCATCCTCAAGCCTTGCATCAACAATAGGTGAAGCTTCATTAACAACTCGGTTACACTTGGCAACTATCTGCTGGATGACATTCCTCAATGATTCCTCTGACTCAAACTTCTGCTCACTTAGATACAGACCGCCTGCCTTCTCGATGAATATTGAGTCTGGACCGTTAACCATAATCTCTGTGATGTCCTCATCTTCTATAAAATCCTGCAGAATATCGAGCTTTCTCATCGAATGAAAGATCTTTCTTCCATAGCTTAATCTTTCTTTTATAGGAATAAACTCTTTATCACTATACGACTTAATCTCCTCACCAATCATTCGATTGAGATCCTCGTCGGAAACTGCGTCAAGATATTCAAGCTTTGCAAGAAGAGTATCTCTTATATTTGATATTATTTTTTCTTCTCTGCTATGCTCTGTCTTCACACCAGACTCCTTACCAGCTTCTTGGCATATTCTCCTGTACTACATCTGATTAAGTCTTCTATTCCAATATTTCTTTCATTTTCCCTTACTATGTTGGCCATTATTATTTTCTGTGCAATGTCTTCATATCCTTCTTTTATAAGACTTTCATTAAATCTGTTAATCTTACTCTTTGCTATCTCATCTAAATCAGAGGTTACATATATCTGATCACACATTCGCATAATCTCATGAATATCCGAAACACTTTCCGATAGGTCAACAAGTACATATTCATAGTCAGTACTTATCTCCAGCATTGTGAAAAAATACTTCCATTCTTCCGGTGATATGCTTACAAGATCTCTCTGGCTCTTCATCGGTGGAAGTATATCCAATGAACTGCTCTGAAATGCCATTCCACCTATCATACTTACCAGCTCCTGCTGCCTGTTATTAACTGCATAGATTACATCCGCCATATCTCCCGTAAAGGAGGTATGTAGAATTGCCTCCAGGCCAGAGAAACCTTCCAAGCTTATATATAGTGATCTGCAGCTTCGACTAAGAAGTCTTCCCATAGTAAGTGCAAGCGATGTCTGGAAACATCTCCTCACCGGAGAATAAAAGCCTAGTATTTTTAATGATGTCTTCCGAGTAACCAGGCTACCTATTCCATCCTGCTTAGATACGTACTGCAGTATCTCACGCATAATCTGATCACAACTCTGATACCTGTATATACTTCTATAATCATCATATAAATCAATATTCTCATCATTAAGAAGTAGTACTTTTCTCGAATCTATCAACTCCTCAACATCTGGAATTGACTCCTTTCCAACCAGAGCGATATCTATGTCTGACTTTCTCATAAACTCTTCCATCTCCGATTTGTCGCATATACACTTTGCAACAAAAGGAAATCCATCCTTACAATTAATATATGTTGCAAGCCCTCTCGCATACTTCAACTGCTCGTCATAAATAATCAGCGTATGATTCATATCTTCTCCCATCCTATAACTTATATATTCCCAAACCATCAGCAACTATACTGAGTGCAACAACAATCGCCATTGGCAATGCCATCGGTATGCTGTTATTCTTCTGGGGAGATTCCTGATATTCGAATATGCATCTATGTCCAACGCATATTCTCAGATAATTCACTAGAACAAGGAATCGATGTCTGATGTCTGAATTGACAAGAAGCTTGAAAATACCAAGAATCGCCCCTACACCAAGAACACTAATATAAATTGCAACCACTATCTCACCCCTGTAAAATAATGGTATCAGTGCGTATAGCTTTACATCCCCTGCTCCTATGACTCTGATTAAATACAATGGGTACATTACTGCGAAAGCAAACAGACAATATAATAGACATCTTAAAAGACCTGATAGTCCACTTAGCAGAATTGAATAAACTATTCCACAGATTAATCCTGATACAACTAGGAGATTGGGAATCCTTCTATATCGCAGATCAGTAATTGCAGCAATTATGCTAACAATAAGCAGACCTTTAATAAGCCCTCACCCTTTCAATAATTCTCTTCAAGTAATTGGATATAATTTGAAAAAATTGATTAAATTAGATGTGTAATGATTCCAGATTCATTACAAGACCATGCGAGATGCTCGGACTCATCAGCGCATGTATAAATGTGATATACGAAATATAATCGAATCATTTTGATTTGTAAAGTGCTTTTTTTGATTTTATACGCATTTTGTCTATTTGGTATATTTTGCCATTTCATTTTCATTTATTTTTACCATAAAAATGAGAAACGATTCCATAAAAAAGTGAAGTGGCAATTGCCACTTCACCGGTTATCCATTATTCTATTTACTTCATCTAATGATGGCATTGATAGAATAGCTCCCGCTCTGGTCGTAACTACTGATGCAGCCGCATTTGCAAAAGTAATCATTTCGCTAAGCTGCTCTTTAGTCAAATCCTCAAGTCCATTGTCACAAATATAGCTTAATACGCTTCCACAGAACGTATCGCCTGCTCCGGTTGTGTCAATGACGTTCTTCTGTTCAAAGCCTGCTGCCACAACCTTTTTATCCTTATAGAAAACAATACTGCCATCTTTTCCCATTGTTACACAGATTAGTGAAATGTCATATTCCTCACGAATCTTTTTTACCCCTTCATCAAAATCTGTTTCGCCCGTCAGAAACTCAATCTCATTATCAGAAATCTTCAATATATCACAATACGAGAGTGCTGACTTCATCTGTGCCTTAGCCTCATCAAGAGACTTCCACAAAGGCTCTCGCAGATTCGGATCTAGTGAAATAATAGCACCATTCTGCTTTGCTTTATTAATTGCACTTATGGTTGCTTCTCTTACAACTTCATCTGTCATTGATAATGTTCCGAAATGGAAAATCTTAGCTTCCTTCAGTAAGTCTTCATTCACTTCATCAGCTTTAAGCATCATATCTGCTCCAGGCTTTCTATAGAAAGAGAATTCCCTGTCTCCATCCGGTGTCTTTCCTACAAATGCAAGAGTTGTAGGTATCTCATCATCAAAAATCAGATTAGACGAATCAATTCCAATCGAATTAATTGTTTCGCATAAAATCCTTCCAAACTGATCATTTCCAACCTTACCAATAAAGGCTGTCTTCTTCCCTAGCTTCTGAAGCATTGCTAAGACATTGCAGGGTGCTCCACCTGGATTGGCTTCAAAAAGCTTATTTCCTCTATCGCTTTTTCCATATTCAGTAAAATCAATTAGTAATTCACCTAATGCTACTACATCATATTTTTTATTTATATTCATTCTCTTTCCTTTATAAATAGTGTTCCATCAGGAAATCTAAGCTTCGGTACTCTCTCTCTTAACAAGTGTAACCGGAAGAATAGTCCTTCTTGCTACTGTTTTGCCTTCAGCTGCTGCAATAAGCATATCTACTGAAAGCTCAGCCATTTCATAAGTTGGCTGGTGAATTGTTGTTATTGTAGGCGTAGTTAAGTATGAAATATTAACGTCATCAAATCCAACAAGCTTGATATCCTGAGGGATTTTTTTTCCATACTTTGCACAAACCTGAATTACCTGCGCTGCAATAAGATCGCTGCTTGCAAATATTCCATCCACATCCTGATTCTCACAAATCGCTTTCTCAAGTAGCTCATGATATTCAAGATTATTATATTGATACTGCATAGTAGCAATTTCTTTATGTTCTATGCCATTTTTCTCACATACTTCTATGAATCCGTTGGCTCTATCATCGGCTGGCATGGCGGTCTCATTTACACCACTTACGTGCAACAGCTTTTTACATCCACAGTCAATCAGATGCTGTGTAGCAATTCTACCCCCTTGCAAATTATCACATACTACCGTTGCAGTGCCTGTTTCAATAAATCTTTCAAATGTAATAATTGGAATACTGATTTCATCAAATTCTTCAACCGATACACCACCACTACAAAGAATTATTCCAGCCACACGGTTACTTTTGCACATTTCTATATATTCGCGTTCTTTATTATCCTTATCCTGACTATTACAGAGAATAATCTTGTATCCTCGCTTACTTGCAACATTCTCTATATGGCTAATCATTTCACTAAAATATGGATGTCTAATATGTGGAACTATAACCCCTATCGTATTAGTTGCCTTTTTAGATAATGATCTTGCAACCTCGTTAGGACTATAATTCAGCTTTTTCATAGCCTCAGTAACCTTTTTTCTGGTTTCTTCACTAATATATCCTCGATTATTTAATACTCTCGAAACGGTTGTAACCGTTAGTCCCGTTTCCTTCGCCACATCTTTTAAAGTTGCCATCGTCTTCCTTGCCTTATAAAAGTCTATTCAAATACATATTGCTCTATGAGCGCGCCTCCTGGAGCCTTACACAAAAAGCTGCTGCTTATGCTATTTGCTCTAAATGCACCAACAATTATATCACAATTTATACCCACTTCAACAATGCCATAATCAACTATAAGCCTGATTTTATGTATATTTTCATCAATACTATAAACTCTTCCATCTATTGAAATCGAATTCACATTTACTATAATGCAGCTTCCATTCGCTTCGATATCGCATTTATGTATATCACATTCCGATAGATCGATATCGACCATATACACGTCGTTATCATTTATAGCATTGGTTCTTTTCAGTCTACTCAGGAATTCTCGTACCGGACTCTGAACTAACATATATTTACCGTCCTTCTGGACTGCTGTTAACTCCCTGGGAATACCCATAAGTCCCGTGTATCGTTCGCCCCCATTCGGTATCCTCATCCACAAAACATTTACAATTCTGTCTTTAGTTCCTTCGTAAGTCTGTGCTGCATAAAAAGAATCATTCAGATAGGAATCCTGCTTTATATAATCACTCGTAAATGCATGTCCATCAAAATCGCCCCAGTAGTAAAATCCATCTGCACAGGTAAATACCCACTTATATTCGACTATCACATCTCCATCATATACTGGAATATTAAGAAGATTCGGACATTCCCAAGCTTCTTTAATAGTCAGCTTCTGGGTCATAGTAAAATCCCTCAGATTCTCAGATCTGAAAATTGCAAAATCATTATCTTCCAGATAGAGGACCATAATATATGCCTTTGTTTCTTCATGCCAGAATATCTTAGGATCTCTTGAATCTTTGCCTATTTCTCCTATGACTGGTTCTTTTTGCACTTTAAGAGTTCTGCCACCATCATCACTTATAGCAATCTTCTGTACAAATCCCTTCCCCTGACTCCAGGGCGTATCCCCACCTGCTGCTGAATAATAAAACAACAATCTTCCGTTGTCATTTATTCCACATCCTGAAAAAATGGTTCCATCTTCATCAGGATACAGAACATCTCCTAATTCCTCCCAGTTAAGTAAATCTTTACTTACTGCATGTCCCCAGCTCATATTATTCCATTTGATATCAAAGGGATTATGCTGAAAATATAGGTGATAGTTTTTTCCATCATACACAAGACCGTTAGGGTCGTTTATCCAGCCTCTATCCGCAGTAAAATGAACCCGAGGACGCAGTTCATTTACTTCATCGGGTTCACTTACTGTAATATCTTTGAAGAATTCTTCGGAAAAATCACCACATATTATAAGTTCTTTCCCAATAAACGACGCAACATCAAGCTTTGCATAAAATGTGTTTTCGTCCCGTGTACCCTCACATACTCTGAATTCAAAAACCTGCTTTTCTCCCTGGAATATATTTAGATATTTATATTCCCTTTCAGTATCTATTGGAAAATAAAGATAATCTTTCTCAATTTTAATTATCCTATCCATTTTGGCTTTCTCCATATTACTAAATCTATGAATGTGTAATTTCAAATTCCTTTGTCTTAAAGTCAGCTGAAAGTCTTGCAAAATGACTACCGTTTCTTCTTGTAATTACAAGCTTATCATCTTCACACTCTTCCAAGATAAATCCATCCTTAATATCGCCATCAAAAGCAGGATGCTCATTTCTAAACTTCATTATCTTTAATAACTCTTGAACGACAGGTCTTTGCACCTCTGATTCAATCTCTTCCTTGGTATAATAATGTCGGTTGATATTTCTTCCGACTTTTGTCTCCTCTAAAAGTTTCAAATCGTTCTTTCCGGCAAGAAGACCAACATAATACACTTGTGGTATTCCTGGAGCGAAGAATTGAACAGCCCTTGCAAGAATATATGCCTTGTCGTCATCGCCCAGAGCCGAATAATATGTGCAATTAACCTGATATATATCAAGATTATTATATGCCGCTGTATTGTATACTTTCTTTACATTTGCACCATACTTAAAGATATCTTCCTTTGTTCTCTCGATTTCTTCGTCAGGTAATAGATCTTTTACATCTACAACTCCAATTCCATCATGCGTATCTAACGTCGTGAATTGTTTTCTAGGACATATTTTGAGCCAATTCTTTAAGTACTCTGTCTTTCCATAATATAAGGCATTTAGCAAAAGCATTGGAAGAGCAAAATCATATACATAGTAGTCTTGATCAGCTATTCTTTTCTGCATTGAATAATGCTCATGAATCTCTGGTAGTAAGACAGCATCATACTTTTTCACTATATCGTCGCACTCGCCGATAAATTCCCATACGTCTGGCTCAATGAAGAAACAGCTTGTTCCTGCTTTCTTAGTTGCGTAAGCAAATGCATCAAGTCTTACAAGAGAAGCACCATGCTCACAAAGGCATTCAAGATTTTCTCTAATGAATCTTTTTGCTGTTTCTGTCTTACAGTTGATATCAATCTGCTCCTCATCAAAGGTACACCAAACCTTTTCTGTAGTTCCATCAAAAAAGTGTGCATCAACATATGGCGCTCTGGGCTTTCTCTTATAAATTATATCAACTTCTTCATCTGTTGGCTCTCCATTTTCCCAGAAATCTTTATATCTGATAAATAAATCTTTATATTTCGAGTCATCTTTATTCTTAAGGAAATCAAGATAGTATTCACTTTTTGCTGAAATATGATTAATCATATAATCAAACATTAAATAGTATTCTTCTGAAAGAGCCTCTACGTCACTCCAATCTCCAAAAGTCTCATCCACAAGATGATAGTTCATAGGAGCAAATCCTCTATCTCCTGATGATGGAAAGAATGGTAATATATGAATTCCAGCTACTTCATTTTTAAAATATTTGTCTGTAATTTCTTTTAGTTCCTTTAGGTTATTACCCATTGAGTCAGCATAGGTAATAAGCATACATTTATTTACAAGTTTTTTCATTTGTGATCTCAATTACCTTTCAACACTTTTATTTAACAGCTCCTGCTGTAACTCCCTCAACAATATACTTCTGAAGGAATATATATAGAATAAGTATTGGAAGCATTGCAAGTAATAACGATGCCATAACAAGTCCCGTATCTGTTGCATATGTTCCATAGAAAACCTTTGCTGCAATCGGTATAGTGAAGAGTTCTTTTCTACCAAGAACAAGACTTGGAAGAAGGTAGTCATTCCAGAATGCCATTGCATCAATAATCGCAACTGTCGCAATTGTTGGCTTTAACATAGGGAACACTATTCTCCAATAAGTCTGCCACTTTGTACATCCATCAATAGTAGCCGCTTCTTCAAGAGAGATTGGTATATTTGTATGAATAGCGCCATGGAACATAAATGTAGCCATAGACAATGAAAACCCAACGTGCATGATAATTAATGTCAAGCGATTATTCAAGATACCAAATATTCCTCCGTACAACGATACTAACGGAATCATAAGTACCTGGAAAGGAATGACCATTGACGCAATCATAGCCACAAATAATATTTTGTTTGCTTTCCACTTATTACGAACAATTACATAAGCAGTCATTGATGACAATATAATTGTAAGTATCGTAGAAGATGTTGTAATAATGACAGAGTTAAAAAATACCTTTGTGAAGTTCATCTTCTTCATTGCTTTTGGAAAGTTTTCAAGTGTAAATCCATGCTTACCAATAATTGCAAGAGGTGCTCCGGTAATATCCGACTTAACCTTGAATACATTGATAATAATCATAAAGAATGGAAATACAAATGCTAAAAGCAGTGCTACTAGTAAGAGTACTTTTAACACTTCTTTAACTTTACGTGATACGGATGCTTTACTATTATCATTCATTATGCCTGCACCTCACCTTTCTTACCAATGTATACCTGAAGGCCTCCTATTACAGCACATACAACAAATAAAATTAGTGCCTCAGCTTGACCTACTCCATAATTCTTATTAATAAATGCCTGGTTGTATACGTGCATCGCACCAAGAACCGAGCTTCCATATGGATCTCCGTTTGTCAAAGACGCATTAACATCGTATACCATGAAGCATCTTGTCACCGTTAAAAACAGACACTGAACAAATGAAGAAACCATTAATGGAATTGATATATGTATAATTGACTGTGTATTTGTACAGCCATCAATTTTTGCAGCTTCAATAACATCCTCCGAAACACTCATAAATCCTGCTACATATATAAGCATCATATATCCTGCATACTGCCATACTGACACAAGAATAAGACATACAAGCGCTCCTGCCTCTGTTGCAAGCCATGAGTTTTTCATAAATTCTATTGAAAGAATGTCACCTATAGCAGTAAATGCTTTGTTAAAGACAAACTTCCAAACGTATCCTAATACAATACCGCCAATAAGATTGGGTATAAAAAAACCTGCCCTAAAAAAATTCTGACCTTTAATTCCACTTGTCACAAGATATGCAAGAATAAAGGCAACCAGATTAACAAAAATAACTGCGAATAATGAATATATAAAGGTTCTACCCATTGACTGCCAATAGGCAGTATCATTAAATGCCTCAATATAGTTTTTCAAGCCAACTATCGGTTTGCTTCTTGATATTCCATCCCAACTAGTAAACGTCAGGTATATTCCGTATATAAATGGCACAAGTACCACTGACACAAATATAACTGTAGAGACACCTGCGAATAATATAAATTGTTTTACCTTATAAGATAATGTACTTGTCCTCATTTTCTGCTCATTCCCTTTTTAACTGTAACTTTTTGCTACTTTATAATCTCTTCTTTATATATACTGGAGCCCCACAAGAGGCCCCAGTTAATAATATTTATAATTAGTGAGGTATAGGTGTTGCTCCTTCAAAATACTCTACAACTGATGTCGCAAGCTGATCTCTTGTCATCTTTTCATCAAGATACTTCTGCATAAATTCCTGACCAACAACTGTCATGTGATCATCTGGAAGATAATTGTAAGTAGGGATCAGACCATCTATATCCGCATATGCCTTAACTGATAATGAAAGTGGATCAAGAGCTGATGCATCAATGTTGTCAAATGCTGGAACAAGCGCACACTGTGCAGTTATAAACTCATTTCCTTCTGGGCTTGATACAAGCCAGTTAAGGAAATCCTTAGCAGCCTGACGCTGAGCATCTGTTGTAGACTCTGAAGAGTCAATAAAGAAATACTTAGATCCACCACCTACGAGCTTTTCATTTGTTCCATCTGTTACATTCTGTGGAAGTGGCATAATTCCCATCTTTTCTGTGTAATCATACTGATTTATTACTGACCAATCCCAATTTCCACCAAACATGAAAGCGATTTCGCCTTCTGCAAGCTTCATTTCAGATTCTTCTCTATCTGCATTTGCTGCTGAACCTCTAGCGTAGTTGTATTCAATAAGTGTGTCGAATGTGTCCATAATTGAGTTGAACTTTTCATTAGCCATTAAATCTTCTCCACCTGCAAGAAGATTATTTACAAACACATCTGGATCAGCCTGCTGCTCATATACTTCCGCAAAATAATGAGCACCAAGTGACCAGAACTCGCTCATAATACCAACTGGATGTTCCATACCACCAGCCACGAGCTTATCTAAAAGTATTTTGAAATCATCAAGCGTTGCAACGCTCTTAGGATCAAATGGCTCGCCTGTAATATTTTCAATAGCCTCTGCGTTGTAGATAACTCCTCTTGCCTCAACACATACAGGGAAACCTACTGTCTTACCATTAACATCAATCGCAAGAGTTGTATGTGATGTCCAGTCCTCACCAGCAAGATCTAATGCGTATTCATCTGCAAGATTATAAATATCCTTAGGATCTACCATTGCAAGTGTGTATGGATCTTTACTTGCATACTTTGTAGAAAGCTGTGAAGCTACTGTTGTTTCTGTATCAGCATTATATACTTCAACATTTACTCCTGTTTCTTCACTATACTTCTCTGCCATTTCTTCAAACTGTGTCTGAATCTCTGTCTTTGAATTAAGAATTGTAAATGATACTCCAGCTGTATCAACGCTCTCCTTGCTAGTATTCTCTGCTACATCTGCTGGTGCACTTGCATTGGTTGTGCCACATCCCACGAGCGCTATAGTCATTATTGTTGCCATTAAAAGTGCTATTGTTCTTTTTTTCATTTTTGTCCTCCAAATATTATATGGGTTAATAGATTACATGCATGTTTTTTGTACAAGCATATAGTAGCATAGCAATAAAACGTATGTCAACCGGTTGACATACGTTTTATTGCATTTGTTTGCATCTTTTCACAATTCTACCATATACTGTGTTTTCAAATTGTGCAATATAACTATATTTCGCGTCGATTTTAGGTATTTTACAATATGTTAACGCTTGTTATACAAGGAACCGGTAAAGCAGCATTTACCACTTTACCGGTTCTTTCTACCTCCACCACCATAGAAATCCCTTGGATTTAATCTGGTAGCTTATCTTCTTATATCCACCATACTCATCCGTTCCTCTGATTATTACAGTGGCATTTCCTTTATTAACATTATTAGCATATGTGTCATCATCAATCTCGTAAGTGACTCCTTCAACTGTCTTTGAACCGGACTTGAATGTAATATCACTCTTATCAATCTTGATTTCACTGCCTGTATATGTCTTTGCCTTTACTTTTACAGTTAACTTAGAGATATCGCTTTTTACAATAGCGTATTCGCCATATACTGTTCCAGTGTAATTTCTAATTCCGGTCACAGATACTTTAATCTTTGTTCCAACGACAGGTATATCTTTAGCTCCAATTGCACTTCCGTCTTCATAAGAAAAAGTGACTTTATTGTAGTCTACGCCGTTCTTAAGGACCTTTCCGTCCACATCAATAACATTAACTATTGCTTTCCACTTATTCTTACTATTGATAAATGCGACATCCCGAGCGTCGATAATAACACTTCCATCATCGATATCCCTCTGCCTTATCTTGAACTTACAAGTCTTATCTTTTCCCGTAAAATTACCTTTACCCTGAATTATTACAGTAGGAAGCTTTGTCGGATCAGTTCCCTCATATACAGCTGCGTTCTTCTCATAAGTAACTGTATAGTCAACACCCTTTGTAAGAGTTACTCCCTTATACTTCACTATAGGCGCCGGCTTTACCTTGGACTTACAATAGCTTAGCGTATCTTCCGATAATGAGATAGTGAAATCGTCTCCTGTATCACTTCCTGGATTGATATTATATGGAGATATGGTATATTTCTTTATCACCTTACCTACATATCCGTTGACACCTGTAAGCACAACGCTTGCCTTACCTGCATTAACATTATTAACATATTCGATAGTATAGCCATAATCCTTCTTAGCAGTATCTGACAGAAGTTCATAATCAGCCTTTAAGATACCCTGAATTACTTCATCACTAATTCTATCCCGTAAAACAAGCCCCGTCTGAAGCTTCTTTTCGCCATCATATCTGTATGTTGCAACCAATCCGCTCATTTTTGATTTACTAAGAGCTGTACCTGTAATTGAATAGTTTATAATTCTGCTGCCAACATATTTTTCACCTACTCCGGTTACTCTAAGCTTAGCAGTTCCAACACTTGTGTGATCGCCCAGGTATTCGACCTCATAATCAACACCCTTATTCAGCCTTCTATCCTTATACATTACAATAATATCTGGCTCATAAGGTGTATCATCATATGGCCTTGGTGCAATTTTCTTTATCGTTAGCTTACTTACTGGAATTGTATTCTTTGCACTTATTTCAAATTGCTTTATTGCAATGAATGTATAATTCTTTTCTGTTGCTGTAATTTTTGCATAATATGTGCCTGCAGCCTTTGGTATAACGGTCTGACTATCATATCGGTCTTTATGATAGGTAATCCTGTAATCTTCTCCCTTTTTCAGAGTCATTCCATTATACTTCACAGTTGGAGATGGCTTATAAGCTGTTCCACTCTCTGCTACCACTGGTATATCAGAGATAATTACATCTTCATCCGAGATATCCTTCTTCTTTATTGCAAAGGTTGTCTTCTCTGTAGAACTGTAATTGCCTTTACCTGTTATTATTACAGTTGGTGCGGTTGCTTCATTTGTTCCATCATTTGCTAACTTATTCCTTGCATATGTCACTTTATAGTCGACATTTTTCGTAAGCAGCTTCTCTCCATCATATACTCTTACTTCCGGACAGATATTCTTACCGGTATATGTGAATTCCTCATCTATATCCTCAACCCACATACCTGTTTTTGAGGCTTTTTTATTATAGGCCGCACTAACTGTTACTAATGTGCACTCTGAATATGCATCTTTAATAGTATCATCAATATTAAGCGCTCCATCAGCATCAGTTGCTAACTGTCCAACATAGCATAGATTATCGCTATCAAGTCTATTGTCTAACTCTGAATCTCTAAAATAGTAGAAGTTATATATCATATTTGGCTTTAGTTCAGCCAGGTCATCACCAAACACTGGCGCGTCAGAAGTCTCAGAGACTGATAAATCAGATTCCGTATCCTCTGATACACCACTAGGACTCATGCTATCATCACCGTCTGGCATATGTTTGAATATAACTTTATCTCTATTAACCCACACAAGTCCATCAGAGGTTACAGCTGAACTGGCAGATAAATGGAATATGTAAGAGGCTCCGTAATCTTTAGTAATCTTATCTTTTTTACATATTACATATCCATCTGTAGTTAGTATTTCTCCTGCTCTTGTGAGCATTTTTATTTTTTTATCACATTCAACCTTAACGGGTGTAAGACCTGTATCTCCACTGCCAAATGCACTACTAACATCACTTCCCCACACGTAGGCACTTCCATCTGTCATAATGGCTCCCCAGCCCATACACTTACTAACCTTTTTACCGCCAAAGTCAATCTTTACAGGAGTAGTGGTATCTTCTGTTGTACCATTTGCAGCGTAATCATAACCTCCCCAGGTATATAGATCACCATCCTTTAATGCCCATATGGTGTCATAACACGTTCCCATTTCATCAACACCTCTTAATATTGGTGCTAATGGTTTTTCACGTATACCACCCGATAGACCGCACTGACCTTTTCCTGACCACCCCCAAATATAAAGGTCATCCTCATCTGTCAATGCCATAGTAACCGAGTTACCACAGAATACCTTCTTGATATCATACATACCATCAACTGCCACCGGAACAAGAGATTCTTTTTTCTCTGTACCGATACCAAGCTGTCCGTCACCATTATATCCCCAGGTGTATACCTGACCACCAGCAACCGCTGCTGCATGATAACTACCCATTGACACGTCTGTAACATTACTAAGAGATATCTTTTTAGGTGTCGCTAACTTAAGGACATTCTTAGGATCCTCCGTGAGTACACCTCCACCATTGTTGCCCCATGCATATAACTCGGACTTATTATTAATAGCAGCAATCGTATTGCCATTACCTGTTACATATTTGATTTTTCCAGGAATATCTACCTTTGTGGCAATAGTATCAGAATCCTCATATTTTCCATTGCCAAGCTCACCACTGTCTCCTTCTCCCAGCATAAATAGCTCACCGGAATCGTTTATTAGAGTAATATTAGTATCAGACAACGTAGATATATTATCACCCTTTATGGCATCATCCACCTTGCCATATGCAGCTGGAGTGCCTAGAGTTATACGGGCAAAGGTATCATCCTTGCTTACCCTGTAAAATGTAGAACCATAGGCTTTATAAGTATTATTAAATGCGTAGATGAACGCATTGCCAACCGGCATATTTATTATGGCATTACCCTTTGAATCAGTTTGTATTTTTTTGTCGCCAATATATGCAGCAACTGCTGGAGTACCATCTCTGTTCTCGACGTGTACTGTCACATCTATACCATCTGTATTAGGACAGTCTCCCCATCCAAAGCCCGGATTCAGATCAAGAGAATAATAGAAATCTTTACTCCATAAGGTGAGGGTATATTCCTTATTCAGATTATCTAATGGCTTTTTATTAATTACGAGCTGTACAGCAACCTTTGCATATACGCTTATTTCCCCATCAACACATATTGCGCATCGACACTTTCTGTCCCCTGCTAATGGGACAGTTGCACTAATCTTTGCACCTAATGCAGCTGTCAGTTTCAGATCCAGTACTTCATCTACTTCTATCTCAGGACCTATTACTAATTCGACCGATACTTCTGCCGATATCTTAGCTTCGACCTTAAAATCAATCTCATTAATTAACTGGAATTCCTTCTCGGCACCTCTTTGATATATAAAACCATTCTTTCCTGTTATTGCGAATGTTCCAGTTACTTCGACTTTTCCCGAGAATACCAGCCTTGGGACAAACTCGACCGTAATTAGCTTTGTATTTATTCCAATTGGTGTTGGTGTTAAGGGAACATCGATAGACTTAGATGCAAGTTCGCCAGTTACATTAAGCGATGCCTCTGTCTCAAACTCAACGTCTAACTTGTTAAGTCTTATTGGTATGAGGGCGACAGCAGGGCCTACTTCCCAGGTTATATTTGTTTTTACCTTCATATTTCCAGTAACACTAAGTTCAGTACCCGGGATTTTTCCAATTTTAATCTCTAGTGAATTTTCATCTTCCCATCCTACAGGATCTAATTCACCCTCTTCAGGTGTATCTACAGCATACTCTTCAATATTAATTCTGATATAATCAAAGGCATCCTCAAAATCAATATCCTCACCAGCAATGGTAGCTGTATCTTCGGTAATATCAATTGACTTTATCTTTGTTACAGATATGTCATCATCTCCGTACAGGATTGTCACTATCTGACCAGCAGCCAGACCCCTTACTGTATCATCAATGTCTTCAATCACATAAGTATCTGACTCGTTATCAGCACTTAGCACTCTGTTAACTGTTTCTGTCTCATGAATAATAGTATTATCGTCATTAGCAACAATGAAGTTATCTGTCTTATCATCATCGAGATTGTATACCTTATCTACGGCAAAATCATCAGTTGTCTTGCTATGGAAATCCTGCCATGCTGCGGTATAATCATCATTCTCATACTCTTTTGACAATGGACGAAGTGTATCTGACTCTACTATATATGCTCTAATAATGTAACTATCTGGAAGTGCGGATATTGCAAAGGATACCTCCTTAGACTCAGAATCAATATTAGTTGTACCTGAAGATACCATTAACTTTGTTGTTTCATCATATATACCTACTATGAGCGTGGCATCATCTGTTGCATGATATTCAACTTTTACAGTATCACCTTCCATAGTTACTTTACTTACACTGTAACCTGGATCGAGTGTATCTTCACCGGCATCTGCTTCGCCCGCGTCGTATGCTTCAATAGCAGCAGCTAGTGCTTCACCAATTGAATTATTACCACTTACACTTACAACAGGAGTATCAACTTCATACTTCTCAGAAATGTCAACATCTTCAATTGTACTCTCAGCTGTCAGATTATCTTCATTCTCCGAATCGGCTGATTCTTCCACAGATATCTCGCTCTCCTCAACTGACGATTCTTCTGTTGCTTCGTAAGACTCTTCTATATCACTACCAGAATCAGTCTCTGCCTCTGTATCAGAAGTATACTGTTCTGTCACTATCTCCTCTTCAGTTAAAGGCCTGACTACATCATTAGCTGATGCATAAGCTGTTACCTGTGGAATAACTAGCGTCAATGCAATAATGCTCGCCAACATTCTTACTCTTACATTTCTCATCACTACTTCCTCCCACTCATATATACACATCTCATAATGCAATATTAATCCTATAAATTATACTATATAAATATGATGTATTAACAGATTCAATATGTTACATTTGCTAATTGTTTTACGAAGGCATCTTAAAATATGCACCTTCGCCAGCATTGACATATGGAATCTACCATTTCTTTATTCCCCATGCCGCTTTAACTTTGTTTTGATATGTATAATCTCCCCTGTCATAATCCAAAAACGTCCAAATTATCCATATATCTTACTTGCAAAACGTACACGCATATGGTATGGTATCTACACATTCGCAAGAGCAGCCGCTCTTACTTATCATATCTTTCCGTTTCTGGAGAGTATCAATGAAACTTTTTTAATAGTATAGGCATACTAAGCGCTGGAGCGTCGCTATGTATGTGTGCATCTACGCTCCAAATGGAGAAACTCTATGAAGAAATTTGAAGAACTAACAATGCGTGATCATTATATGTTTGGAAAGATTTGCTCTAAAAAGAGTAACTGTAAACTTATCTTACAGTCACTACTTAATGATGATATCAATGTAACCAATATTGATATTGAAAAATACTATAAACAGTATGGAGATGGCAAATTTGTAAGACTTGATCTTCTAGCTGAAGAGGATGATAAAAGAGTATTCAATGCTGAGCTTCAGCATAAGTCAGCTAACCCTGAGAAGCAAAGGGAGCTTCCTAAAAGAAGCAGGTATTACCAGGCAATTCTTGATTCTGAATCACTTAAGAGCGGAGTAGCGTATAGAAATCTACCTGAGACGTTTATCATTTTCATCTGTACCTTTGACCCATTTGGGCTTGGTAAAGGACTATATACCTTCAATATGATCTGCAACGAGATAGATGTTCCAGAATTCAATGATGGTGTACATAGATTATTTTTTAATACCACAGGTGATCTGTCAAATCTACCACAATGTACACAAAATATGTTAGAATACATTCAAACAGGGCAACCTACTGATGATATCACTAAGCTCCTTGATGGCGAAGTCATGGAAGCCAGGCTACATGAAGAATGGAGACGGGATTATATGCTTACACTAACATACAAGAATGACATATATGAAGAAGGCCATGATGCGGGATTTAATGAAGGTCTTGACGCGGGAATAAGCAAGGGTACGATATCTACCATAATGAATCTTTATGCACATAGTAAAATCGACAGGACTACAGCTATAGACAGTCTTTCAATATCCGAAGCCGAATTCGACGCTGCTGCTGAAAGATATAAAGCCGAGCATATGTAAAATGGAATTATGATGTATAGTATTACTACGATGAGCCCTCTGTCACTTGGCAGAGGGTTTTTATGCACATAGACTGTTATTGCCAGCATTGCCATGTGGAATCCTAGCTGGCTAAAATATGTTCAATCCAAGCTTAGTCCCTCGGCTATAAAAAACAGCGTAGCAGAAAAAACTACTACGCTTATATAGTCTGACTTTTGGTAGTTACCTCCTCATTTTCTAATAATTATTACTTGCACTCTTTACCTTCGTCTTATATAAAAGTATATTATTCTATATAGATTATTTTCTCATTTACTATGGGGAGCGCTTATGAAAAAGATATGCAAACAGTGCGGTAAAGAATTTGAGATTACACAATCAGAAATTGACTTTTATAAGAGCAGGAATCTTCACATTCCAAAGAGATGCAAGTCCTGCCGCGATGCTAATAAAAGAACTTCAGACGAAAGTAGACAGTCTTATAATCATCAGACCTATTCCACCCCTTATGAAAGCAATAATACTCCAAATATGGGCAGGCTGTACCTTTTTGGTGCACTTGCAATAGGCATTGCACTCATTGCTGCCGTTATTGCAATTGGTAGTACAATAGGCTACGAACCTGATTCCTCTTCCGATATCGTATCTGCATATTCACAGACAGAATCGGAGGTTCAATACGAACCTACACCAGAGATCAAGTTAGATTCTATAGAAGTTACCGAGGCAGAGATATCAACTGCTGAAGACGTCTCTGAGACAGCTTCTCCAGAACAGATTGTGGATGAGATCACAGATGATGAGCAGGCTCCACAGCTTATTGAGGAAGAGTCTGAACCTATGCCGGCAGTCGTTCCAGAGCCTGCATTCCGATTCAAGAATAAGCAGCTTTTGGATGAGCACTACTATAAGCATGGCGTTGAAATGGGATTCTCATCTCCTGAGGAATACGAAGCTGCAGCCTCCAACGTTATTACATCTCCCAAAGTACTTCAAAAAACTGAAGCTGATGACGGAGATTATGTGTACTATCTAGAAAGCACTAACGAGTTTGTTGTTGTATCAACAAGAGGATTTATCAGAACCTACTTTAAGCCTAACGATGGAATTGCTTACTACAACAGACAGTAGTATCGGTCCCTGACAGTTCGGAGGATTATTCTTATATGAAAAAAAGAATGGCAATTATAGTTATACTCATTTTTACGCTGCTGTTGGCCGGGTGCGGATCACCTAAGGGAGCCCTGTATAAAAAATCCAAGGTTAAGAAGATAGTTAGAGAGGTTGTTCCCAGCGAGCGCTACGAGCTTATCAGAGTTGAGCCCGTTAAAGACGCCGAAGCTACAACGGAGGTCTACACCTTCAGATCTAAGCAGCGTAACTTTGAGTTTACTGCCGACAATACAAGAAGGCATGTTTTTTTTGAGATATATGGCAAGTATGTCCAGGTCAATTATGCCGATGAAGTTAAGGCTCTATATAATGATGAGGTCATCTCCATACTGGAAGATACTGGGCTTCGATATGAGAAATCAAGAATATATGCTGATTCGTTCGCAGACTTCGATTCCATTGCAAGAGCAATTGGGAAGGCTAACGAATGCTACAGCGAGGAGCTTAACTACAATACTGCCAAGTGGATGAAGGATAATCCTGTAACCAGAGTAAGCATCGAAATCAATCTTCCTGAGAATGATGGCGTACATAAGTCGGAGAAAATATGTGGGTTTGCTATTGATGGCAGTCTGGATTATCAGACAGCTTATGATTATCTATGCTTCATGCATGCGAGCAACCTTAAGGAAGGAGCTTATCAGGATGAAACTGCTCCTAAGGATATTCTGGAGCTGGGACACGTAGGAACCCTTAAGAATATCTATATCAATTCCGTCAATCTGTCCGAGACAGCCTATGAAGATGCAGGAGTCAACGGACTGTATAATAATACGCAGTCTATGTATTATTCTGGCTACTGCTATGCACTTGGTGATTACGTAATCTGTCTTAACGCCGGACTGCTCGATGAGAAGTATGCTCCACAGAATATGGAAGAGATTCTTGGAATGCTAACCTTCGATTATGAAGTTCTGTACAAAAAAGGTGTAATTAACTGGGAATATCTCGATTCAAAATGGAAGATTATGGCGACCACCGGTGACGATGGATACGTTGATTCCTTTAAGGTATTCAGGGATGGTAAGGATCTTGAGATTCCATATGTTAAGTGTGGTGACTGGACATCACCAGTAAGTGGTACGTATGTAGTCGGAATTCGGGTATCTGACTTTGCTGACATCTTCAACCTTGATTACACTATTGATGAATTAGCGGGAGAGATTTATTTTACAGAAAAGCAGGAATAACAGTAATGAGTAATAAGATTATTAAAAACCATCAACTTAATACGATTACTAATTCCAGAGACTACCGCATGGATAACATTAAGTGTTTTCTTATTATTCTTGTTATCTGTGGCCATCTTATGGAACTGTCTAATCGCGATTCGGTTAACATAATCTATAAGATAATCTATTCCTTTCATATGCCCGCTTTTATCTTTGTCACTGGATACTTTGCCAGGTTTAAGCCTGTCAAGATATTAAGATCCATTGTGCTTCCTTATGTGATCTTCCAGATTCTCTATACATTATTTGATTATTATATTCTTCATGGATCCAAGAATCTGTCTATTCAGTTCGCGCGACCATATTGGATTATGTGGTATCTTATGGCAATTTTTGCTTATTATATGCTACTGCCAGTTATTAATGTTAAGTCTGCATATATCAGATCGCTTCTTTTTCTTATATCGTTAATTATTAGCGCTATCTCAGGATATAGTTCCAGAATAGGATACAATCTTTCGTTATCGAGAATTCTTGTATTTCTGCCATTCTTCATTGCCGGAGTCTATATGTCCTCATATAAGCTTTCTAACAGAATAGATATTCTTAAGAAATCAAAAAAACTGCCACTGATTTTTATATCAGTAGCAGTGATTATTGCTGGCTGTCTCTATATTAGATATGTAGGTGTATCTAAAATTGCATTATACGGTTCTATGTGCTTTGCCAAGTCTGGCATTAATCCATTGATTAGAACCTGGCTTAATGTAATCGCCTCATCTTGGATTGTTGTTATGTTAACCGCGGTGCCACGTAAAAAGATTCCACTGGTATCATATATAGGTAAGAATACTCTCTGGATCTATCTTCTGCATGGCTTTATTGTCAGGCTACTTTCCTACTATCTTCTTTAATACAGGAATCTTCGCTATACCCATTGTTATTAATAGTGACACAATCGCAACAACTATAGTCTCTGCGATATTTCTTCCCACACTATACTGAAGCGTATCAGTAATTCTTCTCATTCCAAGAATTGTAATATAACCACTTAACAGATATACTCCAAGACTACATCTTCCAAATGCCTGAAGAACTGGGAAATTATACTTCTTAACCAGATTAGTAACTGTCTTCCACAGACATATCATAAATAAGCTTCCGACTAATCCAATCACAAATCTGTATATATCAATAATAAGCATATGATACCAGACATTCTTGGTAATCCTGTATCCACTTACATATATGAATGCTCTCTTGTCATATAATAAGAACAGACCTACGAATCCTATACCTGTTATGATTGATGCAATTACCGTCTTACTTACGAAAAATGAATTAATCTTAGTTGCAATTTCTTTTACCGATATTCTGCTGCCACCGCAATCAGATCCTTCTGCAAGGGCCATATGATAATAGAAAGCAATAATATAAAATGGCATAAGGAACTTATATGCATGCATATTAAGACCATCCGGAATAAAGAAAAGTGCAATAAAACCAATCAGATATATGATTAGATTATCCTTAAGTATGAAATGCATTATCCATACAATTGCAAAGCAGATAATCATGGACCACAGAAACCAATGGTTAGTTATAAGCTTGTAAGCGAATTCCGGAATAATCATTCCTGGTGTAATCTGCCTGTATCCATAATGGATATTAACTGCACATTCCCTTATATATTCGAAAAGGGTCCATACTACAATCGGAATTATGTAAACTATAATGCGCTTACGTAATAATTCTAACTGCGCCTTTCTATCAATGGCACGGGCAATGGATGGATATGCATAGAATCCTGCTATTATTGCAAATAATGGCATATGAAAACTATAGATTAACTGATAAAGCTTATCATCAAAGTATAAAGCATTGAGACTATAGTCTGCTCCATTGCCTTCCTGAATGCAGTGTCCCCATACAACCAGTAATATCGCAAAGCCTCTGATAATATCTGCTAAGGGATCTCTTTGCTTTTTTGATGCTATTTTGCCTGACTCCATCGCTTTCTCCTTGAGTTTAATACTAGACTATGATAACATATTTTTAATTACAGATAGTAGTAATCATTTGTTTTGAATACATTTTTATGAATGGAGATATATTATGGACGGTTCATTTTTTATTCTTGCAGGCGGATTGTTAGTTATTATTGTTGGCGTTATCGTAGTTTCGGCTGTTAGCTCTGTTTTATCAGCAGTTATAGCTGAAGAAGAAGATGGTGATGATGAATAAGTAATTGATTACTGATTAACAGTTGTCATTTTTCCAGTATGTTCGGAGTATTTTTCGTTATTAAAGTTTAAAAGGGTTTTCTTCCTAAGGAAGAAAACCCCTTTTTGTTATGTCTTTTATAATGAAGCGTTAAGATATGCTTCCTGCTCTGGTGTAAGCTTATCAATTTCTTTTCCAAGGAACTTAAGCTTTCTGTAAGCAACATCCATATCAACATCTACAGGAACATCAATTAACTTATCTGTAAGTTCTCCCTGATGTTCAACAAGGTACTTTGCTGAAAGTGCCTGAATTGCAAAGCTCATATCCATAATCTCCGCTGGATGACCATCACCTGCTGCAAGATTAACAAGTCTTCCCTCTGCAATTACGCAGATCCACTGACCTGATGGAAGCTTATAGCCCTGAATATTATTACGCATTTCCTTAGTCTCAACAGCTATCTCTCTAAGTCCTGCCATGTCAACCTCACAATCAAAGTGACCTGCATTAGTAAGAATTGCTCCATCCTTCATTACTTCGAAATCGTCCTTGTCTATTACCTTATCACATCCAGTAACAGTTACAAAGAAGTCTCCAAGCTTTGCAGCCTCTCGCATTGGCATTACATCAAAACCATCCATTACTGCTTCGATTGCCTTTACAGGATTAACCTCTGTTACAATTACTCTTGCACCAAGGCCCTTAGCTCTCATGGCAACGCCCTTACCACACCATCCATATCCAGCTACTACTACATACTTTCCAGCTACAATAAGATTTGTTGTTCTATTAATTCCGTCCCATACAGACTGTCCTGTTCCATATCTGTTATCAAAAAGATGCTTACAATCTGCATTGTTAACCCTAACCATAGGGAACTTAAGCTCACCCTTTTTATTCATTGCTTCGAGACGAATAATACCTGTAGTTGTCTCTTCACATCCACCTATTACCTCTGGAATAAGATCTGTGAATTCTGTATGCATCATATGAACAAGATCGCCACCATCATCGATAATGATATTTGGTCCCACACAAAGAACGCTTCTAATATGCTTATTGTATTCTTCTTCTGTTACTCCATGCCATGCATATACATTGAGTCCGGCTTTCACAAGTGCAGCTGCAACATCATCCTGTGTTGAAAGTGGATTCGATCCTGTAATATACATCTCCGCACCACCTGCAGCAAGTACCTTACAGAGATATGCTGTCTTAGCTTCGAGATGAACAGATAATGCAACCTTCTTTCCTGCAAAAGGCTTTGTCTTGCTGAATTCTTCCTCTAATGTGCGAAGAAGATCACAGTTTCTTTTTACCCATTCAATTTTTCTTTCACCTGATGGAGCCAGGTTAATGTCCTTAATTTCGCTCATAAAACAAACCTCCTAATCTACTCTGTTACGACTCTCGCCTTTGATAAACGCCTCTATATTACGATACACTTCATCACAACATCTCTGCCTTGCTTCTACACTTGCCCATGCCATATGTGGTGTGATGATTAACTTTCTGCTATCCTTGATTCTACCTAATGGATTATCCGCTGACATCGGCTCCTTTGATAATACATCAAGTCCTGCTCCAGCAATGATTCCCTGGTCAAGTGCGTCCGCCAGGTCTGCTTCGTTAACTATCGGACCTCTTGCAACATTAACAAGAATTGCCGATTTCTTCATCTTCTTAAATGCGTCCATGTTCATTATTCCACGTGTCTTGTCAGATAGTGGCGAATGTATGGAAAGCACATCGGATCTTGACAACAGCTCATCAAATGTAACCTGTTCATAAGGGGCGTCTGACTTGGAACCTGATGCAGAATAATGAATTACATTACATCCAAAAGCTGTAGCAATTCTGGCAACTGCCTTTCCAATATTACCCATTCCAATGATTCCCCAGGTCTTTCCCTCAAGCTCATTGTATTTTTCATCAAAATTGCAGAAGCCTGACTGAGAACTATATCCTCCAGACTTCACAAAGTCATCATAATAACTAATCTTCTCAAGAACATATAATGCAAGCGCAAATGTATGCTGTGCAACTGCAGGAGTAGAATATGCCTTAACATTACATGCTGCGATTCCTCGCTTTCTACAATATTCAAGGTCAATATTATCATATCCTGTTGCTGTAATACATAACAGCTTTACATTAGGTGCATCCTTAAGCATCTCTTCATTCATCACTGCTTTATTGAAGATTACTACATCTGCATCCTTAACATGCTCTCTATTATTGGCAGCCTCATCTGATTCGTACTCTACGAATTCCCCAAAATCCTTAAATACACTTGTATCAATATCATACCCAAGCGTATTACGATCTAATTCAACTACTTTCATACCCCATCCTTATTGGTTAACATAATTATACTCTTAGTGAGTTATTACCTGTCTCGTGTGTCATTCTCCAGTTAATACATCTCTCAAGATAATGAGCGTACTCTGGACTCTTACAGATTCCCTTACCTTCAACATCTGATATCTTGGCAACATCCATACCATTGCAGGCCGTCGTCTTCATAACGATATTAAGTGGTGGAACCTTAGTATCATTAGCAATAAAAGTTCCGATTCCAAATGCTGTCTTAACCTTACCCTTAAAGTATCTGTTAATTGCTGTTGCTCTCTCAAAATCAAGGCTGTCACTGAAAAGAAGTGTCTTCATATGTGGATCAATTCCCAATGATTCATAATGCTCAATCATCTTCTCTCCCCACTTATATGGATCTCCACTATCATGTCTTACACCACTGAAAAGAGTTGCGTATGTAACCTGGAAGTCTTCAAGGAAACAGTCTGTTGTAATAGCATCTGTAAGAGCTGTTCCGTTGAGGACACCATATTCCTTAACCCATGCATCAAGAGCATACCAGTTAGAATATGCAGGGTTGTGCTTATGATTACCCTGACCTACACACATAATCCACTCATGTGCCATTGTTCCAACAGCCGTAATACCATGCTTCTTAGCAAGATATACATTAGATGTTCCTACGAATACACATCCAGGAAGATCTGCCTCCTTAAGAGACTTTACTGCAAGATCCTGTGCCTCTGCAGAAAGTCTTCTTCTTATACCAAACTCAGAGAATGCACCAAGTTCATACTTTCCGCTCTGGATTCCCTTAATCTTGTCTTCGAGTCTTTCCTTAAAGCTCTCGAGAAGTTCATCATAGTCATACTGCATTCTAAAGAATACTTCATTAACAATTGCAAGAGTAGGAATCTCATACATTGAAGTATTAAGCCATGTTCCTCTTGTCTCTATACTGAGTCCACACTCAGCATCTGTACCGATAGTAAAGTCTTCATATCTTGGCTTCCATAGTCTAAGGAAATCAACATATGAGCCCTTAATCCACTTAATGTTATGCAGATACTCCAACTCCTCCTCAGAGAATCTCAGATCACAGTATGACTTAATCTGCCTGCGTACCTCTTCAACCATCTCTGCTGTAAAGTGAACATCCTTATTTCTGCACTTAAATGTCCAGGTTGTCTTATAATCACTAAACTGATGATATATAGCCTGTCCCATTGAAAATTTGTAAGCATCTGTCTCTAATAAGCTGTTAATTACCTGTTCCATGTTACCTCTTTTCTTAGTGACTCACACTAGTTAATTATAGATTTTTCTGATTCCTTCTTCTTTCTTTGCAACAAATATCTCCGCAAAAGCTGGTAAGAATCCGGATTTTACACCAACACTTCTTGAGACTGCATGTGCCTCTCCCGTTCCGTAGAATGGCAATAGTCCGTCTTCAAGAATCTGCTGCTTAAGACATGTAACCAGCTTACATGCCAGTCCTTCTCCTCTATACTCCGGTAAGACATCTATACCTATCTGCCTTACATACTTACCATCATTACTTGCTCCAGCCATTGCTTTAATTGACCTTTGTGTTATGTCAACCATACCCTGAAGTTCTTTATATTCTTTCATTCCAGTATCCGGTGCACCTACTGCAATAACATCCGGCTGTGTTGCAGAATAGCATAAGGCATTATGAAATCTGTTATTCTCTTTCATCTTCTTAATATCAGATTCACTATACCACATGTATTCCTCAGGAATACTCATCTTCGCTGCATCTTCATCTGGGAGATAATAAATGTGCGTATCAACTATCTCTCTGTCGTACTCACCCAGAATTGTATCTATCTTACGCAACCTTCCATAATTGAAGAACCATTCAGCTGGATAGTCACTTAATATCTCCTCCCAGCCAGGGATTGTCTCTTCGTCAGCCATCACATAGGCCGTACCCATATATACAATTACTCTGAAAAACGGATCCAGCTTATTGATGACTCTGCTTCCTGGAAGCACTGCAGTTGGCGCAATATACAGGTCATCCTTCACCTTATGCGCCTCTGTCAGATTACAGTCGAGCGTAATCTGCTTCATCATTGTGTCCATATGTTCTTTTGAAATTCTCATTAATATTGCTCTTTCACTCTGTAAATATACGCTCCTCTTTTACCCTTTCCTACTCTTTCAAGTATTCCAAGCTGAAAAAGGAGTCCAACTACATATCCTGTTAGCCTTGTATTAATTCCTGCCTTTTTAGCGAAATCAGCAGAACCAAATTCTTTATCAAGACCTTCAGGAACAAACATCATATAGTCTTCTGGTCTTTCTAAAACATATTCTTTAGTCAGATTAGTTGGCATTCTGTCATATCTTACAGCACCATACTTCTTTCTGTCGGCTGATCTTCCACTTAGCAGCTTATACTCTATCATATCCATATACAGCAGTCTTATATGCAAATGTGGATTCGTTAGAAATTGTCTTATCCTGTATATCTCTGGAAAGCCAGTATAATCATTAGAATATCTTCTGTTAACCCCCGGCTTACTTAATTCACCTGTATCAGGGTCAATCCAGATTATCTGCTTGTGGTCAGGTATTGGAAGTACCACTGTTACATCATAATCCTTAAGAAATACTTCCAGCTTCGGCTTAAGCTTTTCCCATTGCCTTGTCTGAATCTCAATAATATTTCCTCTTGTTCCGTCCAAGGATATGCTATCAATTCCGCCCTGTGGAGCAATATAAATATCCGCACATTTTCCCTCTATAGGAATCTCCTGTCTATCCTCGTCCGGCTCATAGTAATTCTTAACAACCGCATGTATTGTCTTCTCAGAGAGTGTTCCTATCTGCTGCCTTGCTCTCTCTTCGCCTATTATCTTATCTTTGGCCTTCTGCCATCTTTCATAATCAAGTGACATATTATTATATCGCTGTATTAGCGTCATAATACCTCTTGGCAAGATATTTTGACAGATTAAATGATCTAAAGCTCATCTTATACATCGGGCTATCATAATCTTCTTCTGCTCTATTCTTTTCGAAATAATCATATTTCATGTTATCAAGATAATCAGTATTATATCTATCCTTTGAATACGCATTAAGTTCTGCGTAATGATTCATGATAACAGGAAGGGCGTCCGTCGTCAGCTCTTCTGTCAGATAATACATATCAAGGACATAATCTTCTGATTTTTCCATCTGACTAATGTTATACTCTGCAACTAACATTGTTGGATGTGAGTATACAAGAATCAGTGATACTATTGTAATTACACCAAATCCATACTTGAACAGTTCAAACAGATCGTTGTAGATATACATCATCACCCCTATCATAAGAACAGCAAGTGTGAACAGTGCAACAATTGCATATAATCTCATTCTTGTTAAATCATATGTAGAGATATACATGTAGAGACGGAATGAACTTGATGCAATCATAACGTATGTGCAGATGCATATAACTGTAAGTATTGCCTTAAGTATGTTATGTTCTCTGAAAAGATGTATACATACAAGAACTATTACAAAGTTGAGAACGCATACGGTTAATAATTCATAGAATCCCTCTCTTGCGTATTCTGCATATGTATAACTTTCTGGAAGCTGAAGCTGGCCCATGAAAAGATATACTATCTGAACTCCACTAAATAAGATATATATTACAGATATAATCGAAGTTACTGTTATTGCCAGAACTGGTTCATGAACTCTTGTATCATTATCTGTAATCTTGATACTCTTCATTTCAAGAAATCTTACTGCTGTGTATGCAATTACATATACAACCAGTACTGTAATTGTTACTCCAATAATATCCTTGAACTTAATTACATCAAGTATCTCCTCGACAACTTCCTTGAAGACTGCGTCTGCCTCACAAAGAAGATAGAGAATAAATGCAACCAATGGAACCGAAACTACTATTCCAATAAGAATATATATAGCATTACTCTTCTCCTTTGGAATAGGATTACCCTCTTCATCGAGCTGAGGCTTCTTAAGATTCTGCATGAAAAAGCTAAAGTCATTAAATGGAGATCCGAGATTCTCAAAAAATCCTGCAACAAAATCCATTATTGCATGAAAATACTTTACCATCTGCCATTCACTTTCATCATACAGACTCTGCAGACATGTAATCATCACAAGTAAGAACATCATTAGCTTTGCAAGCCCTGTCATCTGCTTATCTTCAGTAAGAAATACCGATATTCCAAATAACACAATTGCCGCAAAGTATAGATAATCTGTAGACCTGATGGCAGCTTCCATCTTCTTAAGACATAGTATTATGTAAACCGACATCGCTATTGCAAATACAGGAAATGATATTCCCCTTGGGTTCTTATAGAGACATATCGCAGATACAATTGCAAAAATCATTGTAGTAAGTCCATATACACTTACTCTTTCTGTTCTTGGCTTCTGTACTCTGGCTACTCTTCTTACAGGAGTCGTACTCTGTGGCTGCGTTACAGAACTGTATGAATTCTGATTCACTGAACTTTCCTGTCCCGGTCTTTTATAATATACTGGTATTTCTTCGTAATTATTATTCATAGACTTTCCCCTTTGCATTTCACAATTGAAAAATACTACTTTGTCGCTTCTTTGATAATCTCTAGTATTTTTCCTATCGAATTAATCTGAGCGCTCTTCTTCATCGCTTCAATATATTGCTCCCTATTATCATAGGTATTGAACACCTGCTCTATCAGATTAGAAGGATCAAGTGCTTCTTCTCTTATCACAACAGAATATCCCTGCTCTTCAAAAGAATTGGCATTAAGAATCTGGTCTCCTCTACTTCCCGATGAAAGCGGAATAAGAACATTAGGCTTATTTAACTCAAGTATCTCACATATCGCATTGGCACCAGCACGTGATATTACTATATCAGCCATTGCGAAGATATCCTTAAGCTCATCCTTTATATATTCAAACTGCTTATAACCTTCGACATTGAGCATAAGATTATCAACCTTGTCCTTACCACAAAGGTGTACAACCTGGAATCTTTCAAGAAGTCTTGGAAGTGACTCTCTTACAGTCTGATTCACACTCATGGCTCCCTGTGAGCCGCCAATAACCATTAGCACTGGCTTGCTATCGTTGAATCCACACTTGTTACGTCCTGCTTCTGCACTTCCTTCAGAGAGCTCCTTACGAATAGGTGATCCTGTAAGCACGGCCTTATCAGATGGCATTGATGCTACTGTCTCTGGGAAATTGCAACATATCTTACTTGCTGTTGAAATACATAATCTGTTAGCAAGTCCAGGCGTCATATCTGATTCATGAATTACACATGGAATACGAAGGCTGCCTGCTGCCTTTACTACAGGAACAGCCACAAATCCACCTTTTGAGAAGACTACATCCGGCTTGATATTTTTCATTATCTTCCTTGCTTCTCTATATCCCTTTAATACTCTGAATGGATCTGAAAAATTCTTAAGATCAAAGTATCTTCTAAACTTTCCAGTAGCAATTCCATAATATTTAATATCAAAATCCGAAATTAGCTTTTTCTCTATTCCTTCATATGATCCAATATAATGAATCTCATATCCTTCTTCAATTAAGCCTGGTAACAAAGCAATATTCGGCGTAACATGTCCTGCCGTTCCGCCTCCTGTAAGAACTATTTTCTTCATCTTCTTACCTTTCATACAAATCAATAAAACATAATATTTATATCAGCGTCACCTTTTATTCCGTTGACATGACCATCAGATCTGAACTGCCATATTTTTATCTTATATGGAAATCTGAGTGGATCTGAATAATATGCAAACCACTTATCGTAGTCTTCCAATTCATTTATATTAAGCATTATCATAAATGACTTCAGATTACCGTAGATCATCGGCTCATATCCAGCTTCCTTAACTCTCTCACAAAAAGCAATTATTGCTTTTGTTCTATCAGCTGCAATAACATTCTTAGTTCTTGACTTTGCAACATTGGCCGACTGCTCGATATCTATTACAATAGGCAACTCAACATGATAGTCACCAAGATTCTCCAGAACGAATTCCGCTTCTTCTCTTCCTTCTTCTGCATTTTTAGCTTCTGTAAAGAAGTACACTCCGCAATCCATTCCTACTTCGTTGCATCCACTTATATTATCTTCATATTTATCATCAATTACAATCTTGCCTGATTCATATCCTCTGTATCCCAGTCTGATATATGCAAAATCGATACCGTCCGACTTTACCTTCTCCCAGTCAACAGCACCCTGAAACTTGGAAACATCAACACCGAACTTTGTCTGAGTTACTCCATCGTCATAACGCACATTGCCCTTGCGTTCGCTTGTCTCCTTATCTTCTTCAGGATAAATAAAAGCATCAAAGTCTAATTCACTTTTTGCAAGATCATTCTCGATATCAAAAAATCTATATCTGCCTATATCTGGAACGACTATCATATCAGAGTAAATATTCTCAAGCATAGTGAGAGTTCCATCTCCGCCTTCCATATATCCTCTGATCATCTTTCGATATTCATCTGACATATCCTCTGCAGCAGCCTCTGCTCTCTTATCTGCTTCATCTATTGTGATAAAACCGCCCTCATCAAGACTCTGCTTAAGATCTATATAGTTTTGCTCACTTACCCTAAGCTTTTCATTGACCTCTGATAGCTTAGCCTTTTCTTCGTTATACAGATTTGAAATATAAAAAGTAGCAGCACTTACTGTTGATAACATAAGTAGAAGCAGCACAATAAGAATCATACTTCCACGACGTTTTCTTTTTCTTCTTTTAATATTCTTTCTAGATACTTCTTCAATTTCCATGTAATATCCTATTCTTCCGGTTGTGACTTGTATAGGAATGCCTGATGATCACGATTATTACTCATATCATCCTTTGCGTAAAGGAACTTAAGAATGATTGGTGTTGCAATTGATGAAACGATAATTAATAAAATAACGGATGTAAAATAGATATCACTCATCATTCCAACAGAAAGACCCTTTTGCGAAACAATCAGGGCAACCTCACCTCGCGTCATCATACCAATTCCAATCTTAAGTGAATCACTATTATTAAACTTACACATCTTTGCAACAAGTCCGCATCCGATTATCTTACATAACAGTGCGACAGCAACAAAGCCAAGAGAGAATAACAGAATATCAAGATTGAGTCCGCTGATATTGGTCTTAAGACCAATACTTGCAAAGAACAGTGGACCAAAAAGCATATATGAATTGATATCCATCTTCTCAGCAATATATTCTGAATCCTTAATAGAGCAGAGAATAATACCTGCTACATATGCTCCTGTAATATCTGCAATTCCAAAAAACTGTTCTGCTATATATGAAAATGCAAGACAGTATGCAAGACCTGCTATCGGAATTCTTCTTGTATGAGGATACTTTCCGTCTACCCACTTGAAAATCTTGTAAGAAATATAGCCTACAACAAATGCAAATGCAAAGAATAATACTGTGCTAATTACAACATTAATTGGCTTACTGTCTGGATTCTTAAATCCAATAACAAATGTAAGTACAATGATTCCTATTACATCATCGATAATCGCTGCAGAAAGTACAGTTGTACCTACAGTACCTTTTAATCTTCCAAGTTCCTTAAGTGCCTGAACTGTAATACTAACACTTGTTGCAGTCATTATTACTCCGATAAATACTGCTGTGTAGAACTTCTCTGAACCCCATGGTGCTACTCCATAGAATCCCATATATAATAATGTTCCACCAATAAGTGGTACAAATACACCAGCACATGCTATAAGAAATGCCTTTGGTCCTGTCTTAAGAAGATCTGAAAGATCGGTCTCTAGTCCAGCTGAGAACATAAGAAGAATTACACCAATTTCTGCCATCTGGGCAATGAAATCTGTCTGATTTACAATTCCAAGAACACACGGACCAATTAGAAGACCTGCAATAATCTCTCCTACTACCTGCGGAGCCTTTAACTTTCTGGCAACAAGACCACAGATTTTTGCTGCAATTACTATAATTGCAAGATCTTTTAAAATATTATACGTTTCCATTTTATGTTAACCTCATCTTTATATTGTTCCTGTTAATTCCTGGTACAGGTTCTTAGCGAAGCTGTCTGTCATTCCACAGATATAATCTGTAACCAGCATTAATCTAAGATAAAGCTTTTCCTGCTCACTCTTATCGACAGAATATATCTTATATATTCTCTTGTAATCTTCTGATATCAGACTCACAACTTTATTACCTACAGTACTTAACTTAGTATCTGTATCATAATAGATTACTGAATTCATAAATCTATCAAGCAGAAAATTAAAAATTGTATCTGCTGCTATCTCAAGCTTATATATAGGTCTTGATGTAAAAGCATATTTAAATGCGATTTCACCAAGCTTATCCAGAAGGCCATCTATATCCGTACCGTTGAATAGATCAGTTTTATAATTTCCAGACATGATTTCATCATAATGTGCTATAAAATTATCACTCACAGAATAAATTGAATGACCCTGCACACTAACTGCCCAGTTCTGAACAGCGTACACATCCGGCTGCTCATAACCAAGTCTGATTGCCTTATCATATCTATATTCAAGACTGTCAATTAACTTATGATATGCTGAATCTGCTATATCATATTCTGAATCATTCTTAAGTTCTGAAAGGAGTGTCGCGTAAGTATAACATCCCTTCTTAAGACCATCTTCTATATCTGCAGTCTTGTATGCAATATCATCAGCTGCTTCAAGAAGAAATGTTAATGGATGTCTTCTTCCATTTGTTCCAAGTGAATTTATGATATCTTCAAAGGTATCCTTGTCAGCATAAAAGTATCCCATTTTTTTTGTTCTTATATCACCTGACTTTTTATCCGTTTCAAGTGATGACACAGGATACTTAATTATTGTTCCAAGAAGTGCCTTTGTCAGATTCATTCCATACTCGTCTACTAGAAAATGTAACTTCGACACAACTCTAAGTGCCTGAGTATTTCCTTCGAAATTATAGAAATCATTCAGCTGCTGCTCATTAAGAATATTAGTTATCTTTTCAGACTTATAATATATCTTATCAAGATTGTCTCTGCACCAGTCCTGTATTGCGCTCTCACCAAAGTGACCAAATGGCGGATTACCTATATCATGAATTAGCCCTGCACACTGAAGAATAGTGCAGATATCTTCCTTTTCCTTAATTCCAAATTCAGGATCAATTCCCAGGTCAATTATCTTCTGTCCAACATTCTGACCAAGTGACTTTGCAAAAGAACTTACTTCAAGAGAATGTGTAAGCCTGGTTCTAATGAAATCGCTCTTATCAAGTGGAAATACCTGTGTCTTATCCTGAAGTCTTCTAAACGATGCACTTCCAATTATTCTGTGATAATCTTTTTCAAATTCTGTTCTAAGATCTGATGAAGTAGAATTCTTACTTTTTCCAGTCCTAATTCTTTCATCACATAATAATTCTTTCCAATTCATTAAAAAATACCCTTTTTTAACTTTTCCAATAGACGCCACAAAAGTCGCCTATCTCTAGGCGACCTAGTGGAAATTATATAATAATTATTCTGTTACTTCTTCACTTGTGTCTTCTGATATTTCTTCTGCTACATCTGATTCGATATCAACTTCAACACCATCATCGTTCTGAACTTTATCTCTTACCTTTGCTATCTTGGCAATCTTGACATTATCATCAAGTTCCATAAGCTTAACACCTGTTGTAAGTCGGCTAAGTTCTCTGATATCATCCATTCTGATCTGAATAATGATTCCTTCATTAGTAATCATCATTATCTCATGTTCATCATTAACAGCCTTGACACCTACAATCTTACCAGTCTTCTCTGTAAGCTTATAACACTTAAGACCCTTTCCGCCTCTCTTCTGAAGTCTGAACTGGTCAAGAGGAGTTCTCTTACCTATACCATACTCAGTAACCATCAAAAGTGAGTCACCCTGAGTATCAATCTGCATTGCAACAATCTCATCGCCCTTAGATAACTCCATAGACTTAACACCCATAGTGTTTCTTCCGGTAAGTCTTACATCTGTCTCAAGGAACTGGATACACATTGCTTCCTTTGTAACAAGGAAAATCTTATTATCCTTATCTGTTGTTTTAACATCAATAAGCTCATCATCTTCAGAGATGTTCATTGCAATAAGTCCATTCTTTCGAATGTTGGCAAATTCCTTAATTGCAGTCTTTTTTACGATACCATTCTTAGTAGCAAAGAAGAGATTCTTATCATCTTCAACACTTGTAAGTGGAATCATAGCTGAAATTGATTCACCTGGATTAAGCTGCAGAAGATTGATTATTGCTGTTCCTCTTGCAGTTCTTCCAGCCTCAGGAATCTCATAAACCTTAAGCCTGTATACTCTTCCAAGATTAGTAAAGAACATTATCTCATTATGAGTGTTAGTCATAAGAAGATCTTCAATATAATCATCCTGGATTGTAGACATTCCCTTAATTCCCTTGCCACCTCTGTTCTGTGCACGGAAATTATCCATTGTCATTCTCTTGATATATCCAAGGTTAGTCTTGGCAATTACGACATTCTCATCTGGTATCATATCTTCTATAGAGATATCATCATCGTCGAATCCTATCTTAGTACGTCTGTCATCGCCATACTTTTCAGCCATCTCTAACATCTCAGTCTTAATTACACCAAGAAGAATCTTTCTATCTGCGAGAATTGCTTTTAATTCTGCAATTTTTTTGATTAATTCCTGATGTTCAGCCTCTATCTTCTCAGACTCTAATCCTGTAAGTGCTCTAAGTCTCATATCTGCAATAGCCTGAGCCTGAACATCTGTGAGTCCAAATCTTGAAATTAATCTTTCTTTAGCTTCCTGGGTAGTCTTACTGCTTCTCATTATCTGAATAACTTCATCAATATTATCAAGAGCAATAAGTAATCCCTGTAATATATCATCTCTTTCTTCTGCTTTATTAAGATCATATCTGGTTCTACGTGTAAGTACTTCTTCCTGATGCTTAATGTAATATGTAAGCATCTCAAGAAGGCTCATTACCTTTGGCTGATTATTAGCAAGTGCAAGCATAATAACACCAAATGTATCCTGAAGCTGAGTATGCTTATAAAGCTTATTAAGAAGAACATTAGCATTAACATCTCTTCTAAGCTCTATTACAATTCTCATTCCTTCTCTATCTGATTCGTCACGAAGATCAGTAATTCCTTCTATCTTCTTATCCTTGTGAAGTTCAGCAATTTTCTCAATAAGTCTTGCTTTATTAACCATGTAAGGAAGTTCATATACAATAATCTGTGACTTTCCATTCTCCATAGTCTCTATATTACATACAGCTCTGACTTTAATCTTGGCTCTACCTGTTCTATATGCTTCTTCAACAGCTCGAGTTCCAAGAATTATTCCACCAGTAGGAAAATCTGGTGCTTTAACAAGTGGAAGAATCTCTTCAATATCAGTATCTCTGTCTTCTTCAACTCTATTATCTATAATTTTGGCAACAGCATTAACAACCTCTCTAAGATTGTGAGGAGGAATATTAGTTGCCATTCCAACTGCAATACCTGTAGTTCCATTAACTAAGAGATTAGGATATCTGCTTGGAAGAACTGTTGGTTCCTTCTCGGTCTCATCAAAGTTAGGTACAAAATCTACTGTATCCTTATTAATATCAGCAAGAAGTTCCATTGAAATCTTAGAAAGTCTTGCCTCTGTATATCGCATAGCAGCGGCTCCATCACCATCTACAGAACCAAAATTTCCATGACCATCTACAAGAGGATATCTAAAATTCCACTCCTGAGCCATATTAACAAGTGAACCATAGATTGAACTATCACCATGTGGATGATATTTACCCATTGTATCACCGACAATACGTGCACACTTTCTATGTGGCTTGTCAGGACTATTGTTGAGCTCTATCATTGAGTATAATACTCTTCTCTGAACTGGCTTAAGTCCATCTCTTACATCTGGTAATGCTCTTGATGCAATAACGCTCATAGCATAATCGATATAAGAATTCTCCATTGTCTTCTTAAGATCTACATGTTTAATTTGATCAAAAATCTGATCGTGCATACTAATCCTCATTTCTGTATATTAATATACATCAATAATTAAATATCAAGATTCTTAACGTACTTTGCGTTTTCTTCAATAAATTGTCTTCTTGGCTCAACCTTATCTCCCATTAAAGTTGTAAATGTAAGATCGAGTTCAGATTCAGAATCATTATCCATACTTACTCTTAAAAGTATTCTGCTCTTTGGATCCATTGTTGTCTCCCAGAGCTGATCTGCATCCATCTCACCAAGACCCTTATATCTCTGAATTTTATTATTCTGATCTCTTCCTACTTCTTCAATTATCTTGGCAAGTTCTTCATCAGAATATGCATACCATACTTTTCTATTCTTCTCTAACTTATATAGAGGTGGCTGAGCAAGATATACATATCCTTGCTTAATAAGCTCAGGCATAAATCTATATAAGAATGTAAGCATAAGTGTTGCAATATGTGCGCCGTCAACATCGGCATCTGTCATAATAATAATCTTATGATATTTAAGCTTTGTTATATCAAAATCATCAGAAATACCAGTTCCGAATGCTGTAATCATTGATCTAATCTCAGCATTACCAAGAATCTTATCAAGTCTGGCCTTTTCTACATTAAGTATCTTTCCTCTAAGTGGAAGAATAGCCTGTGTTGCACGACTTCTTGCTGACTTTGCACTACCGCCAGCTGAATCTCCCTCGACTATGAAAATCTCACAATTCTTTGGATCTCTGTCTGAACAGTCAGCAAGCTTTCCAGGAAGTGCAAGACCATCAAGCGCTGTCTTTCTCCTTGTAAGATCTCTAGCTTTTCTTGCAGCATCTCTTGCTCTCTGAGCAAGAATCGACTTCTCACATATAGTTCTTGCAACAGATGGATTCTGGTGAAGATAATATGTAAGCTGTTCTGTTACAATACTTTCAACAGCTCCTCTTGCTTCACTATTTCCAAGCTTCTGCTTTGTCTGTCCTTCAAACTGTGGCTCTTCAACTTTTATAGATATAATTGCTGTAAGACCTTCCCTTATATCTTCACCACTAAGATTCTGATCATTGTCCTTAAGAATTTTATTAGTTCTTGCATAATCATTAAATGTCTTTGTTAATGCATTTCTAAAACCAACAAGATGAGTTCCACCTTCAGGTGTTGTAATATTATTAACGAAAGTGGCTACATTCTCTGTATACGAATCATTATGCTGGAAAGCAACCTCTACATATACATTATTCTTTGTACCTTCAAAGTACATAATATCACTGTAAAGAGCTGTCTTACTGTTATTAAGATATACAACAAATTCCTTAATTCCGCCTTCATAATGGAATGTTTTTGTTCTCTTTTTGCCATTTTCATCTTCTTCTCTGGCATCAATAAGTGTAATCTTAAGTCCTTTTGTAAGGAAAGCAGTCTCTCTTAATCTTGTCTTAAGAATGTCATATTCAAATACAGTTTCTTCAAAAATTGTATCATCTGGCATAAAGTCGACTCTTGTACCTGTCTTCTCAATAGGACAATCACCAACTATCTCAAGTTCATTCATTACCTTTCCACGTTCATATCTCTGCTTATAGATATGACCATCTCTATATATCTGAACTTCAAGCCAGTTAGATAAAGCATTAACAACAGATGCACCTACACCGTGTAATCCGCCGGATACTTTATATCCTCCACCGCCGAACTTTCCTCCGGCATGAAGAATTGTAAATACAACTTCAACCGCTGGCTTACCTGTCTTAGTATTAATATCAACAGGAATTCCTCTACCATCATCAATAACTGTAATAGAATTATCCTTATTGACTGTTACTTCTATTTCCTTACAAAAACCTGCAAGTGCTTCATCAACAGAATTATCAACTATCTCATATACAAGATGGTGTAAACCTCTTGCTGAAGTACTACCAATATACATACCAGGTCTTTTTCTTACTGCTTCAAGACCCTCTAAAATCTGAATTTGATCTGCTCCATATTCGCGATTTTCTGTATTACTCATCTTTACTCCATTCCTTTAGAAAAAAATCTAATTATTTGATTCTTCTATTGTTCCTTTACTTACTTTAAATACTTTATTAATCTCAAATCTGTTATTAACAAATTCATCAAGACCGGTACATGTAATGATTGTCTGTATATCACCTATTGTATTAAGCAGATAATTCTGTCTATTACTATCAAGTTCTGAAAGAACATCATCTAGTAATAATATAGGTGTATCATTTGTTATCTTTTTTACTATTTCAATTTCTGATAGTTTTAAAGATAAAGCTGCTGTTCTCTGCTGGCCCTGTGATCCGTATTTTCTAATATCTATCTCTTTATTATCATTGTCATTACTTTTAACAATGAACGATATATCATCTCTATGAGGTCCAACTGTTGTCTGCTTTAATCTAATATCTCTATCCCAGGAATTATTAATAGCATCCTGATAAAGTCGGATCGTAGCCATGTCGTTC
>JAZUGT010000047.1:0-15816 GCA_045641365.1 Lachnospiraceae bacterium | reverse complement strand
CGTGATACTCATGGTGCTGTAGCATCACTTTCTTCAGTATCTAAGCTTCCATTCGAGTTCGCACAGGATGGTATTTCTAATACATTCACAATCATCCCTGGCGCACTTGGTAAGGATGATCAGGTATTTGCTGGTGACATCGAGATCGATCTCAACAAGTAATTACTAATGATTTTATCAGGGGCTCTTCTTGAGCCCCCTGAATAATAGAAAGGGGACCTAATATGAACGAATCAGAGATGATTGAAGACCTTATTGCACAGCTTGATTCAGGTATGAGCAAGGGTGTAGGACATGTCAATGTATTCGCTGGCGAAGATGTTGATGAGGTTAAGGATGTTCAGACAATGGGATGTACAGATTGTTCTCGTACTCCACTTGCATGTAGCGTTCCCACTCTTCATCAGGGAATTGATGATTATCAATAATTAACAGGAGGAAATAAAAATGGCAGTAGCAGCAGCACAGGTAGATAACCTGGTTTCATTATTAGATGGATATGCAACAAAGGGTGGTCATCACCTTAATGTTAACGTTCTTAACAGAGATACTCTTCTTGACGCTCAGGCTCATCCAGAGAACTATCCACAGCTTACAATCCGTGTTTCAGGATACGCTGTAAACTTTGTTAAGCTTACTCCAGAGCAGCAGGCTGACGTTATCTCTCGTACATTCCATCAGTCAATCTAATCGTTTTACGAGTTTTAACAAAAATGATGGACCGGTACATTGTACCGGTCCTTTTTATCAAATTGATTCAATGAGGTTATTATGAAGGGACGTATTCATTCTTTACAAAGCTTTGGAACCGTAGATGGCCCTGGCGTTAGATATGTTGTTTTTATGCAGGGATGCCCTATGAGATGTCAGTATTGTCACAATCCTGATACCTGGGTATATGATGCTGGCGAAGAGTATGAGAGTTCATACATAATCGAGCAGTATGAGAGGAACAAAGGCTTCTATAATGGCGGCGGTCTGACTGTTACAGGCGGAGAGCCACTTTTACAGATTGACTTTGTACTTGAATTATTCACTCTTGCCAAGGAGAAGGATATTCATACATGCATAGACACATCTGGCATTACATATCGTCCAGAGAATACAGAGTATAACGAAAAATTAAAGAAGCTTCTGGCAGTAACCGATCTTGTTATGCTCGATATCAAGCATATAGATCCTGAGCACCACAAGCTTATAACAGGTCATACTAACGAGGGAATACTCGCCTTCGCTAATCTGTTATCGGATATGAATGTTGATATCTGGGTTCGCCATGTTGTTGTACCTGGTCTTACAGATGATGACAAGTATCTGGAGGAACTGGGATACTTCATAGGTGGCCTTAAGTCACTTAAGGCACTCGATGTACTCCCATACCATGATCTGGCCAAGCCAAAGTATGAGAATCTTGGTATTGATTACGTACTGAAGGATGTTCCACCTCTTGAGAAGAGTGTTGCACTTGAAAAGAAGAAGGTAATACTAGAAGGACTTAAGAGAAGAAGATCTGAAAGCACTTCATAGTTTTTTAACTTGTGATACGCTCTAAAATGTATTACAATGTACTAACAAGGTAACTATAGACCTCGGTCTAAATATAAAGGAGGATATTATTATGGCATTTTGTATTGGTGATTCATGCATCAGCTGTGGTTCATGCGAAGGTCAGTGTCCTGTAGGCGCTATCTCTGCTGGTGATGGCAAGTTCGAGATCAATCCTGATACATGTATCGATTGTGGTTCATGTGCAGGTCAGTGTCCTGTAAGTGCTATTTCTGAGGGCTAATTATTAGTTTCAGACTTATAGGTTAATAAAAAGCCAGGTACATAAGTACCTGGCTTTTTATAATATGTAGCATTACTGCTCATCTCTTCTCTTCTTCTCAAGATTACCGAACCTTGTATATTCTGGCAACCAGGCAAGTTCAACAGTACCTACCGGACCACTTCTCTGCTTACCTATGATAATCTCCGAAATATTCTTCTTTTCTGTATCCTGATTGTAATAATCATCTCGATAGATGAACATTATTATATCCGCATCCTGCTCAATCGCACCAGACTCACGAAGATCCGACATCATCGGTCTCTTATCAGGTCTCTGCTCTACCGCACGTGACAACTGTGAAAGCGCGATAACTGGTACGTCAAGCTCTCTAGCAAGAAGCTTAAGAGACCTTGATATCTCTGATATCTCCTGCTGTCTTGATTCTGTTCGCCCACTTCCGCTCATAAGCTGAAGGTAGTCGATAATAATAACGTCCAATCCTTTTTCCAGCTTGTACTTCCTGCACTTCGATCTCAACTGCTGTACAGTAATTCCCGCTGTATCGTCAATAATAAGTCGTGAATCACCAATAACACTCGCCGCTTCAGCAAGCTTATCCCACTCTGAATCATCAAGTCTTCCGTTACGCAGATGCGTTGCTTCAATATTACCTTCGAGAGCAAACAGACGATTAATCAGCTGTTCCTTGCCCATCTCGAGTGAAAAAATCGCAACAGACTTATTCTCCTTGAAAGCCATATGCTGTGCAAGATTAAGTACGAACGCCGTCTTACCCATCGCAGGTCTTGCTGCTATAAGTATAAGCTCTGATCCATGCAAACCTGATGTCATATAATCCAGGTCAATGAATCCTGTAGGAATTCCCGTCACAGAGCCGCCTGCACGATATGCAGCCTCTATTCTCTTGACCGCATCAAGAACAACCTGATCTATAGGCATAAAGTCCTCGAAATTACGCTTCTGAACAATCTCAAAGACTCTCTTCTCTGTATCATCAAGAATATACTCAAGACTTTCCTTGCCTTCGTAACAGTTATTCTCAATCTCACCAGTCAGTCTGATAAGTCTGCGAAGAGTTGACTTCTCGGCAACAATTCCAGCGTAATATCTTATATTCGCTGATGTAGGAACTGCAGCAATTACGTCCTTCATATAGTCAAGACTGCAGATCTCTTCCGGTACTTCCTTCTCTCTAAGCTGATTCTGAAGTGTAATTATATCCACCTGCTTGCTCTGATTGTTGAGCTCCAGCATCGCCTCATATATTATTCCATACTGCTTATTATAGAAGTCGTCAGGATTAATAATCTCACTGGCTATAGTGATAGCCTCCTGATCTATAAGCATTGAACCGATAACAGCCTGCTCTGCCTCTATGCTATTAGGTAGTGTTCGTCTTAATATAGACTCTTCTGCCATTACTACTTCTTCTCCTGAACCTTAACCTTAAGATTGCCCATCACCTTAGGATGAAGCTTAATCTTAACATCATATACTCCAAAGCTCTTGATACTTTCTTCAAGCTGTATCTTCTTCTTCTCAATCTCAACACCACACTGCTCTTTGAATGCAGCAGCTATCTCCTTAGAAGAAACCGAACCAAATGTCCTTCCGCCTTCTCCAGCCTTGATATGAACTATAATCTCCTTAGTCTTGAGTTCCTCAGCAAATGCCTGCGCATCTGCAAGCTGCTTGGCAGCAACCTTCTCCTCATTCGACTTCTGAAGCTTCAGATCGTTGAGATTCTTGTTGTTGGCCTCAACGCCAAGCTTTTTAGGAAGAATACAGTTACGTGCATATCCATCATTGACATCTACGATGTCACCTTTTTTTCCAACCGACTTAACGTCCTGTAATAGAATTACCTTCATTATTCCAATTCTCCTTCTTCAATCATCTGTGCCAGAAGTTCTTTAAGCTTAACTATCGCATCTTCAACGGTGATATCGGCAAGCTGTGCGGCAGCAACATTCATATGACCGCCACCTCCCAGTCTTTCCATAATCACCTGTACATTAACTTCATCTATTGATCTGGCACTAATATGTATCATATCCTGATAATCTGTGAATACAAAGCTGGCCTTAATTCCCTTAATACCAAGAAGTTCGTTGGCTGCCTGAGCACCCACGACTGTAGGACTCATTACCTCATCCCCGGCAGTACATATACTCATCGCATAACAGCCATTGAATACCTCTGCCCTACGGACTGCATCCGCCTTAGCCTTATATTCATTGACATCATCTCTAAAGAGCTTTCTGACACGTGTTACATCTGCTCCGGCTCTTCTTAAGTAAGCGGCCGCCTCGAAGGTACGAACACCTGTCTTAGTCATGAAGTTATTAGTATCAATCATCATTCCTGAATAGAGGCAATCAGCTTCATCAGACTTAACCTTTATACCATCGGTTATGTACTGAAGAATCTCCGTAACCATCTCACATGTAGAAGATGCATATGCCTCAATATATGACAGTGTAGCATTCTCGATTGTCTCTGTACCCTGCCTGTGATGATCAAGTACAACAATCGACTTACACATCCTAAGAAGATCAGGACATTCTGTAATACTTGGCTTGTTAACATCAACAACGACCAGAACAGCACCGTTACCTGCAAGATCCATTGCCTGGTCACTTGTTACAATCATATCCTCGTCATAGTCTTCCTGACCAATGAAAAGGTCTCTCATTGGCTGAACAGAAGATGTCACATCATTGAGAACAATGTGTGCTTTTCGATCAAGTGACTTTGCTATTCTGTAGATACCAACTGCCGCGCCAAAACTATCGACATCAGGATATCTGTGACCCATAATAATCACTCTGTCCTTGGATGCTATAATCTCACCCAGCGCATGAGCCTTTACTCTGGCCTTAACTCGTGTATTCTTCTCAATCTGCTGACTCTTTCCACCAAAGTAAAGAATCTGCTCTGCTGTCTTAACAACAGCCTGGTCACCGCCTCTACCTAGAGCCAGATCTATCGCTGTTCTTGCGAACTCATAATTCTGCGAGTATGTAAGTCCATCAAGACCAACACCTATTGATATTGTAACAGCCATCTCATTACCGATATTGACTGTCTTGACCTCTTCAAGAATATCAAACTTATTCTCTCTTAACTCAGCCACTGCCTTCTTTCGAAGAACAATTAAAAACTTATCCTTCTCAATCTTCTTGGCAATTCCATCCAAAGAAGCAATATACTTATTGATCTTTCTATCAATAAGCGCAGTAAGAAGTGAACGACGGACTTCCTCGACACTTTCCAGGGCCTCATCATAATTATCCATATACAGAAGTGCAACCGCAAGCGACTGATCATCATTCTCTCTAAGTGCAAGCTTAAGCGCCGTCTCATCGAATAGATATACAGCAATCAGATATCCATCATAGTCTTCTGCCGAGATTATATCACTATTCTCTGCCATCTCTCTTAATGACACCTTACGACACTTTGCTAAGAACTCGCGCTCCTCATATGTGAATGTGCACTCAGTCTCATCGAGTTCACCAGGAAGCTTGTCTCTTGTCATCTCAGGGAATAGATCCGTAATAACCTTGGAATATCCCTTCCCCTTGTGAGAAAGCACTTCTGCCGCCCTGTTCATCCACATCACGTGACCGCCATCGTCTAAGAGCATATATGGAAGCTCCAGTTCCCTTAACAGTTTTCTCTGTATCTGACCATATTCCGTGGCAAAGCTAATCAGCTCATTCATAATAATTGGCTTATTACGTAACATCAACACTCCAATTATTACAAGATACAGCGCCGTAAAGCCTGTCATCAGCATTCCAGCATGCTTTTCAATCATCCACACTGCAATAGTAACAAAAACAAGCAGAATCCCCAGATACATCGATGCCTGTAAATATGTTCTAAGTGTGCCTTTTATATGTACTCTGTTCTTCAAGATAGTCCTCCAGATAATAGCATTTCGCTATGAATTAATACTAAAAAACCACCCTCTATTATACCACTTTACCCTAACCGTAACCATCACTACATCTGCCACATTACAGGTACATATGTTCAAGATATAGTTGTTGGAAATCGGGCTCATCAGCAAGGTAAAAAGTGACCGCTTTTACATCTGTCTCAATCCTATGGTCATCCGAGCTCACAAGATAATCAACAGCGCCCTTTAGAGACGTGTTGCCCACTATCTCTATCCGATCCCTGCATTCTTCGGATATTAGTCCAATCCCTATTGCAGCGTCTATATCGAGATTCTCTCCGAAGACACCCGCTATATATAATACATCCAGATCAGCATAAGTTATTCCGCCCTTAAGAAGGGTCATCTCTATTGCGGCACGAATAGCACTCTTGGCAGACTGCAGAAGCCTTATACGCTTCTGCGTAAACTCTCCATAGCCCGTCTCAAAATACTCATCTGATAAAAGGCCAGTATTATCAATTATCCCGTCTTTTTTAAGTCCATAGAGATTACTCAACAGTGTACTCGCCTTATGTGGTCCTGCCATCTCAAATGCAGGGCCTGCTGCCGCAGATGTAACCAGATTACAGCCTGTGGATCCATCGTGATAAAATATCTCACCATTAGTTCCCATATCCACCAGAAGCGCTCGCCCCTTTAGACTGTCAATCTCAAGATGTCTGACACCTGCCACTATATCTGCCCCCACATAGGCTGATATTCCAGGCAGTATCGTGACGTTAACATTCTTATCGTATATATTCAGTTCATTAGCCAATATAGTAGTCATCCCAGTGTGTACCGGACTGAATGGAAACACCCCAAGATTATGGCAATCTTCGCACAACAGGATATGTGTCATCGTTGTATTGCATGCAATAACAATCTCTTCAATTGAATGACCCGCTGCAATACTGCCGATCATCTCCCTCAACTGTAATCTGAGTGAGGCTGACATCTCCTCTAAGTGTCCACGCTCAGCCATTGTAATTCTACTCATCACATCCTTGCCAAAAGACTTGTTGACATTGAACTGCGACAATTCATTAATAATCTCTCTGCTGCCGGTATCAACAAGAGCCATTACAATATTGGTGGTTCCTATATCGATTGCTATGCCATATCCGCTCTTAGACATAGTATTCATATACTTATTCCTCTATACAATGAAACCCCACTCGATAACGAATGGGGTTCTAAACAGCTGAATTATTCTACTGTATATGGCATCAGTGATACGTGACGAGCTCTCTTGATAGCTACTGTCAGTGCTCTCTGGTGCTTTGCGCAATTGCCAGTGATACGACGTGGAAGAATCTTTCCTCTCTCTGATACGTATCTCTTAAGCTTTGCTGTGTCCTTGTAATCAATTGTGTTATCCTTACCACAGAATACACAAACTTTCTTTCTTCTACGCATTCCGCCTGGTCTCTTACGAGGAGCGTCGCCGCGATTTGCCTTATCAAAAGCCATGTTACATGCCTCCTATCTTATTCACTCACTTAGTTGAATGGTAACTCCTCATCAATTCCATCTGGAATATTCATAAAGCCACCATCTACCGGTCCAGAAGTAGCAGCAGACTGCTCTGGAGCAAATCCTCCATTGCCACCTGCCTGAGAATTCTTGCTCTCAGCGAACTCGATATCCTCGGCAACAATATCTGTTGTATATACCTTCTGACCATCCTTGTTAGTATAACTTCCTGTCTGGATACGACCTGTAAGTGCAATCTTAGTACCCTTCTTAAGATACTTCTCTGAAAACTCTCCAAGTCTTCCAAAAGCTACACAATTAATAAAATCTGCAGTCTGACCTTCGTTATTCTGAGTACGTCTTCTGTCAACTGCAATACTAAATCTTGCAATCGCCATAGATGTATCAGACTGTGAATATCTAACTTCAGGATCACGGGTAAGTCTACCCATCAGAATAACTTTGTTCATACGTTTTCTCCTATTATGCCTCGTCCTGTCTAACGCATAAATATCTGAGAACGTTGTCCATAATACGCATTCTCTGCTCAATCTCAGCTGGAGCTGTTGCTTCTGCGTCGAACTGGATGAAGTAGTAGAAAGCCTCTTTCATCTTCTGAATCTCGTAAGCTAATCTCTTCTTACCCCATTCATCGACGTTAGTAACCTGTCCACCGAATCTCTCGATAAGAGCCTTGCACTTATCAACAACTGCTGCTCTCTCTTCATCTTCGATATTTGCATTGACAACAACGGCTAACTCGTATTTGTTCATGCTTTTTACCTCCTTTTGGTCTCTGGGCAGGTATTGCTCCTGCCAAGGAATTATATATCACAAGTAAGGATAATAGCATAAAAAGCCCATAAAATCAAGCAAAAATGCCAAAAAATCCATACTTTTATATATTCAATTCTCATGCCCCAATATATAGTGGAACACTGCTAAAAATCTACATCATATTAAGTGCTTTATCGAGTACTTCACCTATCGAATCATGTATGACAAGATCTGCACTTCTATCAGCTGAAGTCTCACTCTTATTAATCAGAACCAGCTTGTTACCTCTAAAATACTGAATCAGGCCTGCTGCTGGATATACAACTAACGATGTACCACCAATTATAAGCGTATCCGCCTCCGAGATTGCCTTAACCGCACCATTAATAACATCCTGGTCAAGGCCTTCCTCATACAGAACTACATCTGGCTTAACTCTTCCACCACACTTCTCACAATGCGGAACACCCTTGGCACCAAGGATATACTTCTCATCATAGAAGCTTCCACATTCTTCACAATAATTACGTAGAACGGATCCATGCAATTCATACACGACCTTTGATCCGGCCGCCTGATGCAGACCATCAATATTCTGTGTTACAACAGCTCTTAACTTCCCCATCTTTTCAAGCTTAGCCAGTGCTATATGCGCCTTGTTAGGCTTCGCTTCGGGATAGATTAATTTATCCTTATAGAACTCGAAGAACTCTTCTGGATATCTCATGTAAAATGTGTGTGACACTAACTGCTCAGGTGTAAAATTAACCTTAAGCTTCTCATTCCACAGACCATTAGAACTTCTAAAGTCAGGAATATTCGACTCAGTACTAACCCCTGCACCACCAAAGAATACTATATTATTACTGTCCCTTAGTATACCTGCCAATTCTTCTATCATAGGAATGTCCTCACAATATTATCGTTATTCTGCCTTGGCTCCCTTATAGAACCACGCATTGTAATTATTCTCAATTCTATTCTGCTCCAACTCAAGAAGCTTATCTTCTATAAGTTCCTTAACCAGTACACATATCTCCTGAGTACTCATATCACGATACTCATCATATGGGATTGGCTTCATGAAATATACCTGAGTTGTTACCATACGAATCGAATTGAAATCAAATGGTATATGCGAGTCATATATAGCTACCGGGACTATTGGACACTTCGCGTTCTTGGCAATCTTAAACGCTCCTGGGCGGAACTCCTGAAGCTTGTTACCATTGTGCTCATACTTTCCTTCTGGAAAATATAAGAACCTTCTGCCTTCTCTAGCCTCTGTAGTCATTCTATTAAGCTCGCTAATCTGCTGCTTAAAGTCGTGACGCTCAAGTCTAACACCATGAACAAGCTTTATAACCTGATTAGCCAACATCATTCTGCTTCTCTCAGCATCCATTACAAGCGAACAGGGCTCGTCTATACATGACAAAACTCCAAGAGCATCATACTTACCCTGATGGTTGGCATACATTATAAATCCACCATCCTTAGGCAAATTCTCTCCACCAAAAGATACTGTTCGAATCCTACCAAATCTCTTGACATCGTTAACAATTCTAATTGCAAGATTGTATCTTTTCCTCTCATCATATGAATCTTCATGTGCACAATAGAATTCTGCCTTAAGAATATAGTATAGAATAAGTGGAATAAAAACTAATATTAGATAATAAAACCTGAGCATTACATCTCTCCCCATCTTCTTAATAACTATATTTTACCAAATATGCTATTCTATGACAAATCTGTCCATATTGCCGCAAATCTGTCCGGATATCTCGTAATTCTTGTCAGACTCTATCTTAATAGCCTCCATATCATTAGCTATCTGTCCCACTAGTTGTGTAATTTCGGTGATTCCGCGGGCATTATCTCCTACAGAGTCTCCAATGCTCTGGGCAGATTCGTCTATTCTTGTCATAGCATCATAGACAGACCTGCTATCATCTCTGAATCCCTCCATTATTAATATCAGACTTTCCATATCTTTCTTATAGTTCTCGCTTGTACTCAGAATACTATCGAGATTACTGGAAGTAGTATCGCCCATAAACTCTAACAACTTTGTCGATTCATCAGCAAGCTCATAGACAATATCAGTAACTTCACAGCCAATACCCTTTATCGCTTCCGCCATAGTATTGGTATCTTCAGCAAGCTTCTTAATCTCCTGAGCGACTACACTAAAGCCTTTTCCTGCTTCTCCCGCTCTAGCAGCTTCGATAGATGCATTAAGTGCAAGCAGATTGGTCTGGCTTGATATCTCAATTATATTGTCTGTAAGTTCGTTAATTGCCTCAACTTTTTTACTTTTTTCAATCCTATTATCCAAAGATCTGCGTATTGCCTCGCTCTTCTCTTCAACCACCTCTCGTGAGGACAGTGCGTCATTATATATGGCAGTAGCCTTGTCTACAATCGCCTTAGAATCAACTGCATTCTTGTCAGCTCGCTTAGCAATATCCTCAATTCCATCACGAGAAGAGCTGATTGTATCGCATATAAGTGAGACTGATGTACTAATCTCCCCTGTTGAGGAATTAATGTCCTCCATTGTGTTCAGAATATCATTAATGTCATTAGATGCTTCACTAAGGCTTCCACGCATATATTCCGCCGAATCTTTCATAGCAACAGAATCGCCTGATGTCTCAGCAATCAACTCTCTAATCAGTTCAATGAACTTGTTCACATTTCCCGCAATGACTTCCATCTCATCTCCGGAATGAATCTCTAATTTTTTTGTAAGATCGCCGCCTCCATCTCCTAGATCAATAATCTTGTTATTTAACTTTATGAACTGTCTACTTAGCATTCCAATAAGGAATGTAACCGCAATCATTGATATCAGGAAAGCAGCAATACATATTACAATAATGATGTTTCTGAAATTTACAAGCTGTGCATTGACCCACTCAAAATTAACATCTACTCCGACAATCGCAATAACCACTCCATCAGATGACTGAACAGGGCTAAATGCTGACATATAATATCCCCATTCATCTTCAAATGGCTCACCCATTGATGTCTCACCTGAAAAAGCTTTGAGCATTGCATCTTCACATTCCAATTCTTCGCCAATATCAGATGGATCTTCAGGGTCAGAATCAACCAGAAATTCGATTACTCCATCGTCAGTCTTCTTAAGTGTATATACATAATCACAACCACTATTATTAAAGAAGGTCGTTAAGGTTTTATTTATAATAGAATACTCTTCCGTATCCTCACCACCTACTTCGATTGAGGCCAGCATATCAGCCTGGTTCTGGTCTTCAATTGTTGCACTGACACAATCTGCTACAGCCATTGCATTACTGCATATCTGCTCAGTAAGGACTGCGCTTTCTTTCTTATATACTGTAATTCCCAGAAGTACATCCGTTAACACAAACAGCATCGAAACGAGAATTACTATTTTTGTGGTGATTTTAGTCTTCCTAACCTTCAAAATTCTTCCTCCTTAATGAAGTTATATTTGAGCATATGCCCTACCCACATCACAAAACAGGAACATTAATATAATGCTCCTGTTTGAATCAAGTACCACCTATATAAAATATTATATACCAAAATTATAAATCTTCTATTTATTTTTTGATTTCTTCTCAAAATCAACTTCTCTTGGGAGAAAATCCTTGTCAAATGGTATCGCCTCTCCAGGCGTAATATTCCTAATGCTTCTTATAAGACATGGAACAAGAATCAGTATAAATACAACGTAAGCACCAATTGCCAGGCCCATCTTACCACTGTCAATTGAAACATAATCTGCTGCTCCTGTACTTTTGGCACCTACTGTAACAAACAACAGGAAATCATCCAGACTGTGTAATACAGCAACAACATATAGATTTCTTGTCTTATAGTATATTAAGCAAAGTATAATTCCAAAGATAGCACACTGGAAAATCTTTAATCCTGCTGCTGCAGCCGATCCGACATCTGTAACTTCTCCTCCTAACACAGAACCAAGAACGTGCAATGCGCCAAATGTGAATCCAGATATAAATGCTGAAATAATAATGCTCTTCTTACTGTTGCCAAACTTCTGAAGAAGTCCTCCGAACATAAGACCTCTGAACACAAATTCTTCCACAATTCCAACAAACAGCCCTACGAGCGCTATATTGATAAATGGAATCAGCTGATATGGGCTACCTGATTTTAAAACCACTCTCTCCAAAAAGTGAGTCAATATACCCAACAGAGTTATGACCACCATAAAGATGTAATATCCTCGAAGCATTCCGAAAGCATATCTAAATCCCTTAGTACTAAAACTCACCTTTTCCTTGCCCATAAACAGGAATGTTACAGCGAATACAGCCACTGCCATAATGCATTCACTGATTCCGAAGTTCAATGGACCTTCTGGCATAAAGTTCATAAGCTTCAGAAGTCCCCACATAAAGAAAAATGATAAAACTGCCAATATTGCTGGATATTTTTTTGAAAAACTCTTACATGCATTCATAATTAATTCCCTCTCATAAATCTGTTCTTTTAAACTATATATTATTCATTATCTGTTAGCAAAGATATCCTCCCTAGGTCTGTGACTTACTTTGCTTTATTTGATAAACTTATAATAAACTGTGATGCGTTGCAGAAGCGTTGCAGCTCCCAAACGACCAAAAACGAACCAAAAAGCCTCAAATACTGTAATCCAGTACTTGAAGCTCTTCACGTAGAGGTGACTGCCTGATTTGAATCTTATATCATCTCTAATAAATCCGGTATATCATTTTTTAGAGTTTCATATACAATATTTAAATCAACATTTCCATAATCATGAACTATTCTATTTCTCAACCCGTACATTGCATTCCAAGGAATATTGCTGTTTTTCTCTTTGTATTCATCTGACAAATTTTTTGAATTCTCCGATATTTGAATCATTCTGAAAAGCATAGAATCTAATAGAATCTCGTTCTTATTAAGTTCCTCTATATCAACTTCTTTCATATGAATAGTTATAAACTGCAAGTCTTTTCTAATCCTATCAATATAATAAATATCATTTTTGGTATTATCCATATATGCGTATTCCATCCTTTAATATTTCATTGGTAAGCTCTAAGTTATCCTTCAATTGTGTTACATCCAATATATCAACTCTTTTATGTAATGATTCTCTTATTTTTTCTACCATATCATAATATTTCAAACCTTTAATTTCGGTAGAGATTAAAAGATCAACATCGCTTCCTTCTTTTGCTATCCCTTTAGCATATGACCCAAAGAGCACACAATACTTAACAGGATATTTTTCAAAAATGCTCTCACATTTATCTTTAATATCTTCAATGGTTAATATGCCATGTTCTTCATCGATAGGATTTATGTTCTTAAGTGTATCATATATATATTTGTACTTTATAGTATTTATCTTGGAATTGTCATTTTCATAAGTTTTATATGATCTTATCGATATTCCAACTATATCCGCTACCTGTTGCTGTGTTAATTTCTTTTCTATTCGTAATTTTTTTATCGAATCCATATTGCACCTCTCTGTAAATATATAGTGCAATAATTGCACCTATATGTCAAGCAAAAGTGCAATAATTGCACCATTGGAAAGAGCCTTTTAACAAAAAACTTCTTTTATCAAATTGCGCTTCTATCAAATATCTGCTCCATCAAAAAGCTCAACCTTACATTTACCTATAACTGACTTGTATCGCATTGTCACATACTTAAGTTCATACCTGCATATCATTCCTCTGCAAAAAAGAAAATGCTTCAAATACTGTAATCCAGTACTTGAAGCTCTTCACATAGAGGTGACTGCCGGATTTGAATTGAGTTTAACCCGAAAATGCATTATAAATAGGCGCTTTTAACATCAGGCAATCTAGTACATACCTAGTTACTTACCTATACCTTAAAACAGGAACATCATCTATTTGATATGTTCCTGTTTTTTACTAACAAGCCTTCGGATGCAAACTCCATAATCAAATGAGCATTTTTGACAACAAACTTCTTATATCGATCAAGCTCTGAATCAACATATCCTCTTATATCTTCCCACTTATACTCTGGAAGCCAACATACTGCATAATGAAAACCATCTTTTTCATCAGGTGTCTCTATATATACTTTTACTCGTCCATCTGCCTGTAACTCTGAATGAACTACTTCTGTCTCATTGTCTAATGTCATAAACGGAAACATCATACGATTCACCTCCATTTCATTCATTACAATTTTAGAATATCATGCAATCCGCAAAATGTGTAGATATGTCTGTTATACATTATTTCCCTTCGCTTCTTCTAATTCATCTTGATATCCAGTTATTATTATACCTGCTGGCAAAGCTACAATCGCTATACCTAGAACTGCTGATATCATTGTAATAAATTTTCCAACTTCACTTGTAGCATATACATCACCATATCCTACAGTCGTAAGTGATATTGTTGCCCAATAAATTGCATCATACATTGTTGCAAATGTTTCTGGCTCAGCATTAAAGATTACCAAGGCTGATATCAGAATATATGCTATTGCAAATCCACACACAACTAACAAGCTATCTTTCTGTTTTCTAAACACATTCAAAATCATTGTTATATTCTTGGAATATCTAAATGCCTTAAACACCCTGAAGACTTTAAATGTTCTGAATAGTCTAAAAATCTTAAGTAAACGATATCCGCTGGCTAATACAGTAAGTGAAGGTAATATTAATTCTTTTACGTTTCTCTATTACATTTTTCTCCCATTGATGAAAGCGTTATTTTTAAATACGCATTAGACTTGCTATCATTAGGATGCGGTTCAACACCAATAATTGTAATATCACTCTGATTCGGTCCATATACCCAGAATACTCTTCCTGCCGCCGGAGTATTATTCTCTACATAGGATTGCCAAACTTTCACACCATATCTCTTTGACAAAGCAGCTATTTCATGAGTTTCTAAACTTGGATATCTTGGATCGATTGCTATTAATGAAAAGGTTTTTCCTAGTTTTTTATATAATTTAACTTCCTCTTTAGTTGCAGTTCCATTATGGTTCTTTTCTATTAATTCAGACCAGAATTCTTCCATCTCAGGAACACCCATATGTATCTCGAACATCAAACCTCCTCGAACTCAGACAAATCTATTGCCTTAGATACATTTCCAGCCTTAAAATTAGCCACACTTTGATCCATCATATTCAAAGTATTCGATGATACACTAAAAGGTACTGTGAGTTCCCTTGGTTCAAGAACTATTTTTCCGTCATCATATTCCTGAACATGAAAATACTCAAATAATGCATTTCTTAATGTTATTCTTTTTTTCGAATCTATTTTTGCGTCATATGATTTTATTGCTACTGACATGCTATCACCTCCGTGGGTATGTGGGTTTTCCCACTTACATTCTAATACGTATTAACTAAAATTTCAACAACCTGCGCAAGAAAAAAGCTTCAAATACCGTAATCCAGTACTTGAAGCTCTTCATGTAGAGGTGACTGCCGGATTTGAACCGGCGATGACGGTGTTGCAGACCGGGGCCTTACCACTTGGCTAAGTCACCATATTAAAAAACAAAACTCCCCGAGTTGGGTTCGAACCAACGACCCTTCGGTTAACAGCCGAATGCTCTACCGCTGAGCTATCGAGGAATATTAGCATAAAGCTAAGTGACTCCGACGGGAATTGAACCCGTGTTACCGCCGTGAAAGGGCGATGTCTTAACCTCTTGACCACGGAGCCTTAGAATTCTGCAATCGGAAAACAATATTATTATAAAACACAAACTGTGCTTTGAAAACCGAATACATGAATAATCTTAACTAA
>JAZUGT010000046.1:0-2248 GCA_045641365.1 Lachnospiraceae bacterium | reverse complement strand
CAATGCCTCTTCGCTTGCAAAATTTCCGACGATAATCGTATCTACTGTATTATACAACTGCTGAAGCAGTGACCCTAAAAGCACTGGTAACGCAAAGAAAAGAATATGCTTCCACGGAGCACCTTCCGTCATTTTTCCTTTATACATCATAATCTCCAATTAAAAATACATAAGTATATGCAAAAGAGCCGATATAAATCGGCTCTTACAATCAAAGTATATATTCAGCGAATTACTTAACAACTCTTACCCTGTATACTCCAAGGCTTCCTGCAAGCTCATTAATTACATCATCTGAAAGTTCACTATCAACATCAAGCATTGTAACAGCAAATTCTCCACGCGACTTATTACTCATATTAGCAATGTTGACACCATGCTTACCAAATACTGTTGTGAACTGAGCAATCATATTGGCCATGTTCTTGTGGAATACAAGTACTCTTCCTGTTGTATCACATACTCCCATATCAATTGCCGGGAAGTTAACCGAGTTCTTGATATTACCATTCTCAAGATAATCCTTCATCTCCTTAACTGCCATAATTGCACAGTTATCTTCAGACTCTTCTGTAGAAGCTCCAAGATGAGGAATCACAATACAGCCTTCCTGTCCGGCTGTTGTAGGATTAGCAAAATCAGAAACATACTTTCTTACCTTACCTGCCTTAATTCCTTCAAGAATTGCCTTCTCATCGCAAAGAAGATCTCTCCCAAAGTTAAGAATAATAACGCCCTGCTTCATCTTATCAATAGCTTCGGCATTGATTGTATTCTTAGTTGAATCCATAAGTGGAACATGAATTGTTATAAAATCACATTCTGCATAAATATCATCAATATTTGTAACATGCTTAATATCACGACTAAGGCTCCATGCAGCATCAACTGAGATATATGGATCATAACCATATACTTCCATACCCATATGTCTTGCAGCATTAGCTACTCTGATACCGATTGCACCAAGACCAATAATACCGAGCTTCTTTCCCATAATCTCAGTACCAGCGAAGTTCTTCTTAGCCTTCTCTGCAGTCTTTGCAATATCTGCATCATCCTTATTATTCTTTACCCAGTCAATACCACCAGTAATATCACGTGATGCAAGAAGCATACCTGCAAAAACAAGTTCCTTAACACCGTTTGCATTGGCACCTGGAGTATTGAAAACAACAATACCCTTCTCAGCACACTTCTCAAGCGGAATATTATTAACACCGGCGCCAGCTCTTGCAACGCACAGAAGCTTCTCAGGCAGATCCATATCATGCATAGCTGCACTTCTTACAAGAATTCCATCTGCTTCACTCACGTCGTCTGTCTTCATATATCTGTTATCAAAATTATCAAGTCCAATCTGTGCGATAGGATTAAGGCAATGATACTTATACATCTTTATCTATATCTCCAATCTAATTATCAATTAAGCATTCTCTGCTTCAAACTTCTTCATAAACTCAACAAGCTTCTCTACACCTTCAATTGGCATAGCATTATAGATACTTGCTCTCATACCACCAACGCTTCTGTGTCCCTTAAGATTCTCAAAACCAGCAGCCTTAGCTTCTGCAACAAACTTAGCATCTAAGTCAGCATCACCTGTAACAAATGGAACATTCATAAGTGAACGGTCTTCCTTAACAACTGTGCCCTTAAATAACTTGCTCTCATCAAGGAAATCATAAAGAATCTTTGCCTTCTTCTCATTAATCTCCTTCATCTTCTCAAGTCCGCCCATCTTCTTGAGCCACTTGAATACCTTACCACAGATGTAGATTGTATAACATGGTGGTGTATTATAGAGAGAATCGTTATCTGCCTGTGTCTTCCACTTAAGCATTGTTGGTGTGCCAGGCAGGCACTCGTCTGGAATAAGATCCTCACGAATAATTGCAATTACACAACCAGCAGGTCCAATGTTCTTCTGAACTCCACCATAGATTACACCATACTTTGTAACATCAACTGGCTCAGATAAGAAACATGAAGATACATCTGATACAAGAACCTTGCCCTTTGTATTAGGAAGTGTCTTATACTTTGTACCATAGATTGTGTTATTCTCACAGATATATACATAATCCATGTCATCTGTAATTGGAAGATCTGAACAATCTGGAATATATGAGAAAGTCTTATCAGCAGATGATGCAAGCTCTACAGCCTCACCATAAATCTTAGCTTCCTGATATGCCTTCTTAGCCCACTGACCAGTAACAATATATCCAGCCTTCTTATTCTTCAT
>JAZUGT010000045.1:0-43242 GCA_045641365.1 Lachnospiraceae bacterium | reverse complement strand
TCCTGAGCCTGCTTCTTAGTACCAACGAAAAGAACTGTACCACCTTCATTAGCAATATCAAATACTGCCTTGTAAGCATCGTCTACAAGACCAACTGTCTTCTGAAGATCGATGATGTGGATACCATTACGCTCTGTGAAGATGTATGGAGCCATCTTAGGGTTCCATCTTCTTGTCTGATGTCCAAAGTGAACACCTGCTTCAAGTAACTGCTTCATTGAAATAACGCTCATTTTCTTACCTCCATTTGGTTAAGCTTCCGTACATGGACAAAGAAGCGAGCACTTCAGTCCATCCCAAGTCATGAACCTCATGACCACCCGGTCGGACGCCATGTACGTGATTTATAGTCACAACTTTTGAAAGTATACCACGAAGAAATGCTTATTTCAAGCAGTTTCTGCATTAATTTTTGCCATAAATCTGATTATTTTTAATAAGAAGACCTCGGCGCATTCATACAAACCGTGAAAAACGGTACCTTTATCCCAAAAAGTGCATAAAAATGTTGGTATTTTATTGAATTTAATCAGCAAAACAACTATAATGGTCTTTGTAAACTACAATTATGAAAAGGAGTATCTAATATGTTTGATCGAATATTTGCCAATTATCTGGTAGATACAGGCAAGCTTACAGAGAAAAACCTTGGGGAGATTTTTTCTAGCCAGGAACAGAAGCGAGTTCGTCTTGGTGTTATTGCAGTATCAGAGAGGCTGATGAGTATTGAGCAGGTTGAGGAAGTCAACCAGTTACAGGCTATATACGATAAGCGCTTTGGTGATATTGCAGTTGAAAAGGGGTATTTAACTGATGAACAGGTCAGCAGACTGCTCGTATTACAGGGTAATGGTTTCCTTGCATTTATGCAGTCAATCGTTGATGAGAAGTATATGACAATGGCTGAGGTAACCGAAGCACTCGAAGAGTATCAGAAGGCTAACAACTTCACTCTTATGAATATGGAAGACCTCAAGAGTTGTGATATTGATCGTATAATACCAATATTCATCTATGAACAGCCTGAGATGATTCAGAAGCTTAGTGGTGTAATGCTTCGTACAATGGCAAGACTTATTGATTACCATGTATATATCAAGAAGCCTTCTGTAGTAAGCGAATATCCATTTGAAGCTCTTTGTCTTCAGGAACTTGCCGGTGAGCACCGTATCATGACTGCTCTTTCTGGCGATATCAATGAAGCTATGAAGGAAGCTGCTATCGGATTTGCCGGAAGCGAGAATATTGCCGAAGAGGATGATGTACTCGATGCAATCTGTGAGCTGATTAACTGTGTTAACGGTCTTCTCGCTACAGAGATGAGTAACAAGAGCGTTGACATCGATATGCTTGCACCATTTGCGCAGCGCACAACTGGATCGCTCAAGAGTGATTCAATGCTTTGTCTTCCAATCGTTATATATGGTAAGACAATTGATCTTTTAGTACAGCTTGACAAGGACTACACAGTATAGATATAGGAGAATGAATAATGGCTAAGATAATGATTGTTGATGATTCACGAATTCTTCGTAAGATTCTTACGAATACACTTACAGATGCTGGACACGAGGTTGTTGCTGATGCAGGTAACGGTAAGGAAGCACTTATGCTCTTAGACAAGGTTCAGCCTGATCTTGTTACACTTGATATCACAATGCCTGTTATGGATGGTCTTGAGGCTCTTCCACAGATTAAGGCAAAGTGTCCTGATGCCAAGGTTGTAATGGTAAGTGCTGCTGGTCAGAAGAATAAGGTAATGGAAGCACTCAAGTCAGGAGCCTCTGATTTCCTTCAGAAGCCTTTTGAGGCAGAAGATGTTATTGCCGTAATAAGCAAGTTCATCTAGTTATAATCTGATATGCTAAAAGGATTCCTCTTCATAATGAAGCGGAATCCTTTTTTATTTTAAGATACATATATAACAATACTTAATACTATCTGATATTGCATATTATCTTTGCAATCTGCTCTTCGCTGGCATTCCTTGGAATCTCATGGGAACCAGCAGCTATTCTTCTATCATAGCCGTTAGCACACAGGTACTTGTCATAAGCATTTGCATCCTTAACGAGTCCGGCATTGGCCAGCTTTCTTGCTACGGTATCTGAGCCATTGCCCTTCTCTACTACCAAGATTACATACTGTTCAGATGCACTATCATCCTGAGTAGTCTGGGCGCTTGATTCTTCCTCTGCCTGTTCCTCTACAGAAGGCTTCTCTTCGCTCTCAGCTTCAGTCTTCTCTTCTTTAGCCTCTTCAACTACAGTCTCCGACACTTCTTCAACCGAAGTCTCTTCTTCTGAAGTCGTCAGTTCCTCAGATGTCTCTCCCGTCACTTCCGTTACGACGTTCTCCTCACTACTACTCTCTTCGACCACAGTCTCAATAGCCTCTGACTCCTCTGCAGCTGCAAGATCTCCGATTACGCCTCCCTTGGTCATCCCAAGTTCTTCTGCCCTTGCCATCACTTCAGCATCTGTCATATTTGATTTGTTTTGTCCAACGCTTGCACATAGGCAGATAGCTGTTGCAACAACAATTCCAATGCCTATTCCACGCAAATAATATCTAAGCTTCACAATTCATTCTCCAGTTATATCTAGATTCCTTCAAAGAGATCAATAACAAGCTTAACCTCTCCAATTCCAAGGCCAAGTTCCTTGGCAATTGCCATATTTGACTTGCCTTCCTTATGAAGAGCAAGAATCCTGTCATTATTATTGGCTCCATTGTTATCTGAGTCAAACAAAAGTTCAACGCCACTACTGGCAATCGGTTCTGTCTCAACAATATCTACAGTCTTCTTCTCTGCAGGCTTTCTGGCTGTCTTCTTTCTGGCTGCTGCCTTTGTTGCCTTCTTCTGCTCTTCAGAAATCTCAACCTTATCAATATCAAGTGGCTCAAATAACATTTCATCAGCCACTTCCGAAGTTGATGGAATGCTTTCAGTAACTTCCTTAACAGGCTGCACTTCTTTTGCCACTACATTGTTCTTCTCAGCTATGGCAGATGCTTCAACCTCGACTGTATCTTTAAGATTCTTAACACTTTTTTCAATCTGATTGATCTCTGCAGCGGTATTCTTAACCTGAGTATGCTTGCTGTCAATCATATCATATAGAAATACTGCTTCTTCGTGGTCCTTCTTAATCTGCTTAAGTACTGTGTCCGAATACTCATTGACCGCCATCATCTTCTCATTAGTAAGTCGATCCATATAGCGCTCCATCATATCCTTTTTGTCCGCTATACTCTCTTCTGTAGCCTCTTCAAGCGTAATCCTGTACTTCTCTATTTCCTTCTCAACAAGTTCCTTCACAACCTTTTCTTCCATTCCACCTCCTGATGAGACCCTGGAATCAGAAGTACCTTCTCCCTTATCTGGAATAAAAAAACTTGCTGTAAAAAGAATTGCTCCTACTATTAATATAATTATCTCTGCTGTTGTCATACCCATACCCTTAAATCTTAATATCAAAACCAGAATACTTAGGAGTCACCTTTCCGTCACTCTTCTGCTCTGGCTTCCTCTTTCTACCATCGCCGCCATTACCGCTATACTCGTTACTGCCCTTGTCTCTGGCATCAAACTTCTTCTGACGATTATTGGCATCTTCACTCTCGTGAACATTATTAAGCTTTACGTCGACTTCTCTGTCAATCTGATTCTGAAAATTGCCCTGATCAAGTGTAGCCTTAGCAGCCTCATTGTTCTTCATAGCATTATAATCATGAACACCTGTCATAGCACTATTCAGTTCTACAATACCAAAGGCCATACACCCTCCATCTCAGGATTAATTCATACCAACTACCTTGACGTCTCCTCGTTCCTTGACGAATCTACAATACTTTACAGGATCCTTTATAATCTTGGAAACATCTGATATTACTATCTTGGTACCTGGATATACCACATCACGAACAACTACAGCTGATCTCTGTTCTTCACCCAGAAGTTCAGATATATCATTAAGCTCCTCTATGAAAGCATGCTGTTCGTGCTTCTTCTCCTTAACCAACTTAGTAAGACCCCTTACATTATCTATCTGTTCCTCAGTAAGCTCCTTGCCCTGAAGAAACTTATCCCTTGTTGCCTCAAGGATTGGTATTGCTCTGTTAATGGTCTTATTATTGTTACTAATCAGCTCCTCAAGTTCCTTATGTCTACGCTTGATAGTTGGACTGATTCCTATCTCCACAATAGTGTCCGTACCCATGTTGGATCCAAGTATCTTGGTGTCAATAAGCGTAGTTGCTGCCACTTTTCCGCCAGATATGAATCCCTTCTTGCCATCTACATGCACTTCAGTTCCTGCAAATATCTTACTATGCATAATTGAGCCGGCCTGAACATAGCCTCCAGCCTCTGCTTCTGCATTCTCAATGAACTGAGCAATTATATTGCCACCAGCCTTAAGCTTACCCCTGCTCATACCGTTCATTCCACGCGCAATAGTAATATTACCTCCGGCAACTATCTCAGCGCCCTCAACAACACCTCGTACCTCAACGTTGCCCTTCGCATGAATTGAGAAGTTGGTCATTACATTACCATTGACCTGAACATTACCTTCATACTCGATATTACCAGTAGCCGGATCCACATTCTCAACCTGCATAAGGTTACTAACAAATACTCTGCCTTCAACAAGACTTACATGGCCTGCACACTTGGAATATATCTCATTCTTGTCATCAGAAAGAATAATATTCCTTCCAAACTTAAGAACCATACGGCGAATATCTCTCGGCTTAATCTTGGCACCATATACATCAGCTCCATATACACCTGGCACCTCCCTATGAAGGCGTGCTAACAGTTCCCCCTCCTCAACATGATTAATGATATTAAGATTGAAGAAGTCAACACTTCCGTCTTCAAGCAGTGTAGGCTTAGCCTTAAGATCTGTATTAAACATATACTCTATGTAAGCATCCTGACCCTGCACTGGTTCAAGTCCCTGAGCAAGAGTATATTCCTTCATATACTTTCGATTGCTGCAGAAATCAGCAATTACATCATTCTGAATACCAAAAATAACCCCTCTATGCTTCAAGTCATTCAGAATCTCATCAGGTGTCATCAGTTCACCCTTGTCTGATGGAGGCATAAAGCGGCCAATACAAACCATATTCTCATCCCTAATCTCAGTAATAAGGGCCTCTCTTACAGGAAGTGTTGCTTTATCGGAGAGAACGACTGTCTTCTCTTCACTTAACCCAACTATTGCCTTATTTAGTTCGGGAATCTGAAAATCTATTTTGTTGTAATTGAGATAATCAATGATATCTCCTATCTCAAGTCCGGCTCCCCCGTCAGAAGCAGGAGTGAGCTTAAGCTTTGTACAATTTGATTCACATATTAGCTGAAATCCTGCATCCAAATTATTATTCCCCCAATAATCCCATATATCTTCCCATCTTTGTCTTCATCTTACCAAGAGCCTTAGTATGAAGCTGAGATACTCTTGACTCTGATACTTCAAGAACAGCTGCTATTTCCTTCAGAGTGAGTTCTTCATAATAGTATAACTCAATAACTCTGCGCTCTTTTTCTGTCAGAAGGTCGAGTGCCTCAACCAACACTTCCTTAAGCTCCTGCTCTTCGAAAGCACTCTCAGGCTGCATGAAATGCGACGACGAACTTCCACTATTAGGAACATCGCTCCCTGATTCCATGAACTCATTAAGTGATATTACATTAGTCACCTTAAGCTGTGACTGCCATTCATAATACTCATCTGTGCTAATACCAAGAGATGTTGCAAGCTCTTCATCTGTTGCCTGTCTTCCATGATCAGCTTCAAATTCTTTCATTGCAGCATCTAACTGCTTCTGCTTCTGTCTTACCGTTCTTGGAATCCAGTCCATCTTTCGAATCTGATCAAGAATCTCGCCTCGGATTCTAAGCGATGCGTATGTCTCAAACTTATTCTGCTTAGTCGGATCATACTTATCAATGGCATCAATCAATCCAAAGATACCGTAGCTTACCAGATCATCATACTCAACATTATAGCCAAGATACATACTAAGCCTTCCTGCAACAACCTTAACAAGTGGTGCATATTCGAGTATAAGCTTCTCTCTTAATTCAGTTGAACGCAATCTCGCGTAGTCTTTCCACAGTATTGCTCTTGCTGACTCATCCATCTTGTAACCCTCGCCATCCTTAGCATATTAGGATTAATCCCTATAAGGCCTCCGGCCCCACAACTCGTTCTATTCTTCAGTCTGGCTCTGCTCTGAAGCATCACCGTCATGCGAACCCTCTGGCAGTTCACCATCTTCTGTACCAGCCGAATTCTCTTTCTCTACAACCTTACCCTCTTCTTCGGCAATTCTGGCCTCTTCTTCAGCAATCTGCTTCTCAAAATGATACACAATCTTCTGAAGGATAATACCCAGAATATAGAAAAAAATAAGTACACCAAGCAGAATCCACATTGCCTTGTGCGTATCATAATGTAGAAGAAATGTAATTATACTTGTCGCTGCCCCTGCAATTAACATTATCAGAACAGGCATCAACTTCAACCTGGTACTCATCAAATCCACCTATCTTATCATATCAGCACAATAAGGCAAGGTACCTTATATACTTGTTGGTTCCTTACCTATCGCTCTAATTACATATTCACCTGTCTCTGGATAGAACACTACTGTTCGTCCATAGTCCTTACCCGTATCCTCAGCTACAAGCCTTATTCCAAGTTCCTTAAGCTTCTTCTTCACAGCCGCAACATTTCTCTCACCCACGCGTAGAGTTGGAGAATTAGTATTGACCGAGAACATCTGAGCTCCGCCTGCAATCTTCGCTACGAGCCTTTCTTTCTTTGCGCCCTTTGCAACTACCTGCTCCAATAGTGCTACTACACCAGTATCCGCAAACTTTGCAACGTTTGAGTTGTTGGATATTGTAGTACTATCTGGTAGCATTACATGAACCATACCGCTTATCTTGGTGGACTGATCCCATAAGACCACACCAACACAAGAACCCAATCCCAAGGTAATAATGCTATCAGGCGCAACACAGATATTCATATCTGCCATGCCAACTTTTATTTCCATTGTTATTGCTCCACAATATTACTCTGTTAATATTCCCAATGCCTTGAGAATCTTTTCGTATGATTCCATATCAGGAATCATAATAAAGAATCCATCAATATCAATATCATCTGAAATCTGAGACTCAATCAAAAGAATTCTGTCTCCAATTATTCCAAATTCAATTGCAGGAACACTAAGAATAGCTCCCGCCATATCAATTGCCAGATCCGGAATTGATGGATATATGCACAGATTAGTAAGTGATGATAATGCGTTGAGATAAGAGCCTGTAATAATGTTCGAAATCTCCTTGAATGCAGACCTCTCCATCTCACCAAGTTCGTCTCCGGCCATATCACCCATAAGCTTCTTAACAAGATGAAGTGCAATATCCTTCTTTACAAGAAAAAGGATACTTCCAGTAATATCACCTTCAACAGCAAGATAAGCGCCTGCCATCTCCTGCTCTTCACCACCAAGTTCGGCGCCCACGTCCTTGAACTCAAGCATTCTTACGCGAGGTACCTTCATATCAACCTTACACTGTAACAAGGAAGCAAGGGCGGTTGTTGCATTACCCGCCCCTATGTTTCCTAATTCTTTTAAAACATCGAAATATTGTGTAGAAATACTCTCAAGTGACAGTTCACTCACCGATTATTCCTCCTTATTTGTCTTTTCCATTGTAACCATATTGAGATCAAGAAGTGATACAAGACCTGACTCAACCTTACCTACACCCATAACGAAATGAACTGTATCGTCTGTTGAATCGTACTTCATCCTCTCAATGTTCTCCTCTTCAAGAGTAACAACCTCTTTAACAGCATCAACAATAAGACCAATCTTACCGTACTGTTCAAGCTTGATTATGATGAATCGAGTCTTCTTATCTTCTTCTATCTCTTCGAGACCCATCTTAAGTCTGAGGCTCATGATTGGAACAATCTCACCTCTGATGTTAATTACACCCTTGATATATGGTGCAACATTAGGAACTCGAGTTACATGCTGTGGTCTAACTATATTATCCACATAACTAATATCAATACCATACAGCTCTGATCCTAACTCAATCTTAATATACTGTACTGGCTCTGAATATACCTTAATATCTTCCATGGCTAATATCCTTCCCTTCTATTAGATTAATGCATTAGGATCAATAATAAGAGCAACCTCACCATTTCCAAGAATAGTCGCACCGCTTATGATCTTGCTTCTGTTAATGTACTTACCAAGTGACTTAATAACGATTTCCTGCTGTCCTGTTAATTCATCAATTACAAGACCTGCCATCTTATCACCCTTCTTTACAATAACTACAACCTCATCCTCGCCTGCCTGTCTTGAAGACTCGCATCCAAGCACTTCATTAAGACGGATGATAGGAATAATATTGCCTCTAAGATTAATAACTTCCTTCTGCTGAACAGTCTCAATTTCCTCAGGCTTGATACTCTCAATAGTCTGAATATTACCAAGAGGAATCGCATACTTCTCATCACCAATTACAACCATGAGAGTCTGAATAATTGCAAGTGTAAGTGGAAGTCTGATTGTCCATGTACTTCCTACTCCAAGTGTCGAATTAACTTCAACCTCACCTGAAAGTGACTCAATCTTAGACTTAACAACGTCAAGACCAACACCTCTTCCTGAGATATCAGATACAGTCTTAGCTGTCGAGAAGCTTGGAAGGAACAGAAGATTAATAATCTCCTTATCAGACATCTGAGCTGCCTGCTCTTCTGTGATAGTACCTCTCGCAAGAGCCTTACGCTTAACAGCCTCGACATCAATTCCGTTACCATCATCCTTAACTTCAATTACTACGTTATTACCATCCTGGTAAGCATCAAGGAAGATAGAACCTGCTTCTGGCTTTCCTCTCTCCTTACGAAGATTAACATCTGACTCAATACCATGATCAGCGGAATTACGAAGAAGGTGCATAAGAGGATCGCCAATCTCATCTACCACTGTTCTATCAAGCTCTGTCTCCTCACCTGACATATAGAGTTCCATCTTCTTATCAAGCTTCTTCTGAAGATCTCTAATCATACGTGGGAACTTATTAACAACGCTCTCGATTGGTACCATTCGAACCTTCATAACTGACTCATGAAGATTAGTTGTAACATTCTCAAGGTATTCAATATGCTCACCAACATTAGTATTAGTTGCGGCATTGTCGCTTGTTGCAGCTGCAACAAGTGAATTCTTTGCAATGATAAGCTCAGATACAAGATTCATAAGATCGTCGAGCTTCTCAATATCTACACGTACTGTTCTGTTGACTACTGGCTTCTTCTTCTCAACTGGCTTATTAGCCTGATCTGCTGCAGGTGCTGCAGGAGTCTGCGCTGGTGCACTGTCAGGAGTAGCAACTGCTGTCTCAACTACGCTTTCCTCAATTGTATCTTCAGGAATATCAACCATTCCTCCGAATGCGTCTCCAATCTCAGATACGCTCTTTGCTCCGTTAATTACTGCCTCAATAGATGATTCTGTTACAACAATCATGCTGAAATCAAAGTCGAACTTCTCATCCTCGATATCCTGAGCTGATGGAGAAGAGATAATAATCTCGCCCATCTCCTCAAGAGTCTTATATACAAGGAAAGCTCTGGCTGCCTTAAGTATACATGATTCCTGAACGAAAACTGTAAGACCAATAACGTTTTTACCAGCCTTCTTGGCTTCAGCCATCACATGAATCTGCTCTTCAGTGAACTTAATGTCCTTCCACTTGTTGTTATCATCAGAACCGGCTGGTGCCTCTGCCTCGGCAGGTGCTGCCTGTGGCTCTTCCTTCTTCTCTTCAGCAGGTGCTGCGCCATTAAGGAATCCGTTAAGAGCCTCTATTATGCTCTTATTCTCATTAGTTCCTTCATCTGCTGTTGTCTGAATATTCTCGAGATATTCCTCCAACGCATCGAGACACTGGAATATTGTATCAATGTGTGCTGCAGTAACCTTAAGACCACCCTCACGTACTTTAGAGAAAACATTCTCCATATCATGAGTAAGATTCTGCATTCTCTTGTAGCCCATGGTACCTGCCATTCCCTTAAGTGAATGGGCAGCTCGGAAAATCTCGTTAACGGTATCCATGTTATCTGGCTGCTGCTCAAGTTCGAGAATCTGAGTATTAAGATTCTGCAAGTGTTCCTTGGTCTCGTCAATAAAAATCTCTAGATATTGGCTAACGTCCATTTTTATTTACCCCCACGTGTAATATTATTTCCTGTGCTATGTTGTTAAGTGGAACACTGACATTGCTGAGTCCCGCTCTGTCAGCTGCCTTAGGCATACCATATACAACACAGCTGCTACTTTCCTGTGTTATACAGAAGACTTTCTTCTTCTGCTTAAGGTTCTTGATTCCTTCCGTGCCGTCTGCTCCCATACCTGTCATCACAACACATACAACTTCGTCATAATTACTGTCTGCCAACGACTCAAACATATAATTGGCGCAGGGCTTAACTCCCTCTCTTGTAGGCTCGTCAGTATAATGAACCTTGTAATGGGCACCAGCACGAATAATATTCATATGCTTTCCACCCATGGCAACATATACATGTCCCTTCTCAAGAGTATCGCCTTCCTGGGCCTCCGTAACAACCATTCGGCTCATATCGTCAAGACGACCCGCAAGCGAAGCAGTAAATCCAACTGGCATATGCTGTACCATTACTACCGGAGCATCCAGATCCGCTGGTAAAAATGGTATAACACTCTGCAATGACTTTGGTCCACCTGTTGAAACTGCCAGGGCAACTATTCGCTCCCCCTGCAACTTTCCAACATCCTTACGAACCAATTCCTCAACCTTGGATGTATGGGCCTTCAGTGTCTTATGACAATGTGTAACACCTGATGCATCAAGACTTGCCTTGCATACTGCCTCAAGCGTATTGAGGAACTGCATGCTGAACGTATCTTCCTTACACTTAAACGACCACTCTGGCTTGTGCAGGAAGTCAAGTGCTCCAAGTTCAAGAGCTTCCATTGTTACCTGCGCACCATCCATGGTTGTCGTACTTGCCATCATTATTCTGGCCTTGATTCCACGTTCCTTAAGTTCCTTAAGGAGATCCAGACCATCCATCTTTGGCATATTTACATCAAGTACTACTGCGTCATATGTATTTTTCTCGAGTAATTCTAATGCTTCAAGACCATTTCTGGCCTCTCCAGCAACGGTGAATCTACTATCTGCACTAATTATATCACTAAATACCCTTCTCATAAGTGCAGAGTCATCAACTATTAGAATTTTTTTCAATTTGACACGCCTTCTTTCATTTATTTATGTTATATAATTCTATAGTCCACTATTTTTGCGGCGATTCTTCCTCTCTTCTTCGAATATAAACTGAATAATCTCTTCCCTTTCATCCACATCAAGGTTAACGTATTGCACCCTGTGCTCATACTCACCTGGCCTTGCCTCAAGTTCTTTTACATCAAGAATTTTACCGACAATCTCATAATCCTTAGGAGCACCCTTAACAAACAGATGATATTTACAGTATATATAACTGTCTTTTTCATACTTATAATCTGATACAAATCTAAGACCACCACCACTGATGTCAGCAATTATGCTTCTCTTAAGTGGCAATCCGGGAACAAGCTTATATTCCTTCCCTTCCTTGTCTATCTCTTCTTCAAAAAGGGTACGTGCGTCCATATCAAGAGCACAGCTATACCTATAGAATTCTCTTCTCTGATACTTTCTTAGATTAGTCTCAAGTTCAACAAGCAGTATGTATACATTGTTGCTCTTATATCGATCAATTATTCTTCCTACACACTCATACAGACCACTCTCTGTATAGAAGAACAGCTGATACTCTCCATCGACAGGAAGCAGAATGAGCTTAGTCTGTTCAATTGGCATAAGTATCTCAATCTGGTCTTCAGATACCACATCAAATATCTTACTATTATACATTTTCTCTGATTTGCCATCTGCAGACTGCATAGAACGTCTTACCGCTTTAAGATCTACTTTCTGTCCCGGCTTGATATACTTTTCGATCATTCTCTCCCCCTTCTAGTTAAGCTTCTTACCCGTTACAATATGTGAGAAAAATGCTGCCATTCCCCTCTTCTTAACATCTCCGCTAATTTCCTTATTCATAAGTGCTGCTGCAATTGCCTCATATGACTTTGCCGATCTTGCAGTTGGATTTGCAAGTGAGACCGGTGTCTGCTGCATAACTGCCTGAGACAGCTTATCATCCTGAGGAATAGCGCCAAGATACACAAGTGGAAGCTTTAGATATCTCTGAACAACGACATTAAGCTTGTTAAACAGAGCATTACCTTCTTCTGGCTTCATAACTTTATTGGCTATAACTTTAATCTTTGATGCCTCTGCAGAGAATCGTGGATGTCTGTTCAGCGCTTTAAGCAGTGAATATGAATCTGTAATCGATGTAGGCTCCGGTGTTGTAACAAGTAAAATCTCACCACTTGCCACAAGGAACTCAAGCACTGCATCTGAAATACCTGCGCCTGTATCAATAATAATTATATCTGCTATTGCATCAAGCTCTGCCAGATTCTGAATAATATACACCAGATAATCACGGCTAAGATTAGACAGCCCTGCTATTCCAGAACCTCCAGATATGAATCCTACCTCTCCTGGCCCCCATGTAATTATCTCTTTAATATTCTTTCCCTGATATATTAAGTCACACAGATTATGCTTTGGAACTGTACCGAACATAATCTCGATATTAGCGAGTCCGAAGTCTGCATCGAGAATTATTACTCTCTGCCCCATCTTTCTGAACTGAATTGCCAGATTGATTGCAGTATTAGACTTACCTACTCCGCCTTTACCACTTGTAACTGTAATTACTCTGGCAAGCGGTCTTGTATCTCTGTTATTCGCTTTGATAATATTACGTAACTGTTCTGCCTGATCCATTCCAAAAACCTTCCCTGATAATCTGGTAATGTCCTAATGTAACTACTAGTGTCCTCCAAGAATAGCCTTTACTGTAGTCTGCGGATTGAACTTATCAATGTCATCTGGTACATTCTGTCCGTATGTCACATATGACAGTTCATATCCAGTATATAATCTCAGATTAAGTAGATTACCCAATGCTGTTGTCTCATCGAGCTTTGTGAAGATAATCTTATAATCGCTCATTTCTTTATAGGTATCTGCAATGCTAATTAAGTCTCTATACTTTGTAGTTGCACTTAATACCAGATATACTTCACACTCCGCCATATCGTCCACTGCATGAATCATGATATTGGTATTATTCTTCTGTTCCTCATTGTGATGAGAGTGTCCCGCCGTATCAACAAGGATATAGTCATAGTTATTGAATTCCTCATAGGCCTGCTCTATCTCGGCCGCTGAATAGATTATTCTGAACGGAACCTCGAGAATATTGGCATATGTCCTAAGCTGTTCAGCCGCTGCTATTCTATATGTATCAGCTGTTAGAAGCGCAACCTTTTTCTTGTCTTCGACACATAACTTGGATGCAATCTTGGCAATAGTTGTTGTCTTACCAACACCTGTTGGTCCGATAAAATAGACAACCTTAGGTCCTTTACTGGCCGGACTAATGACACCAGGGTTACCGAACTTTAGTATCATCTTCTGATATATATTAGTTAACATGTAATCAAAAGGCATATTAGGCTTGTTAGTCTTCTCAGCCTCCTCAATGATTGCATTAGCGTACTTCTCATGAACCTCATTATCAATCATCATATTATAAAGGAGCTTGGTGAACTTAAGCTGCTCATTAGATTCCTCATCTGGAAGTTCACTCTTATCATCACCTGAAGTCTTCTCAGTCGTCTCAAGCTTCTTCTTAAGAAGATTCTCGAGTGAATCAAGCTTCTCTTCAAGCGCATCCTGTCTATTATCCTGCTTGTCCTCGACAATTATATCTGGCTGCTTTCTAATGTTAACAGGCTTCGAGTCAACCATAACCTCTCCGTCATCTCCAGCAGTAAGAGTAATATTACTTCCTGGCATAGTGTTAGCAGATGCAACTGCTCTTCTGTCGTTAATCTCCTTCTGCTTAGCTGCCAGCTGTTCAAGTGCTGTCATAGTAGGTGCCTTCGGCTTCTCAGACTCCTCTTCCATAGCAACAGTAACTTCAACCTGTGGTGAGCTGAATATTCCCAGAAATCCCTTCTTCTTAACACTGCGAACATTCATTATAACAACGGCAGCACCAAGTTCTTTTCTTGCTGCTTCAGTTGCTTCCTGTTCAGTTTTCCCCTGGAACTTTTTGATTATCATCTTATTCCCTCATTGAATAATTATTCTATAGAAATCATTCCAACCGACTGGAGTTCAACGCTTGACTCCACTTCGTTATACGATACAACGATAAGGTCTTTATAGTAGTCCTCTGTCAACCGCTTAAAGTATATACGCACAATTGGCGATGTAATGACAATTACCGGTCTTCCCATATCTTCAAGCTTCTTAGCCTCAGTCTCAACTGATTTTACAATTGCCTTCGTTGTATCAGGATCGAGATTAAGATATGCACCCTGTTCAGTCTGCTTAACAGAACCCATAATCTTCTGCTCAAGAGCCGGATCAAGAGTCACTACACTCGTTGTCTCATTATTAGGAAAGAACTTGCTTGATATTGCTCTTTTGAGCGCCTGTCTGACATACTCTGTAAGAATATCTGTGTCTCTAGTCGTTGTTGCATAATCTGCAAGCGTTTCAAATATTGAAAGCAGATCTCGTATTGAAATTCCCTCTCTTAAGAGATTCTGCAATACCTTCTGTATCTCACCTACGCCAAGCAGCTTAGGAACAAGTTCCTCCACCAGTGTAGGATGTGGTTCCTTAAGATTATTGATAAGATTCTGTGTATCCTGTCTGCTAAGAAGCTCATCAATATGTTCTCTTATAACCTGAGTAAGATGTGTAGCAATGATTGAACGCGGATCTACTACTGTATATCCCATACTTTCTGCTCGCTCTCTCTGACTCTCACTAATCCATATTGCCGGCAGATGGAAGGAAGGCTCAAACGTTGGAATTCCCGTTATCTCTTCCTCAACATATCCCGGATTCATAGCCATGTAGTGATCGAACAGTATCTCACCTTCACTAACCTGTATACCCTTTATCTTAATAATATACTGATTAGGATTAAGCTGAATATTATCACGAAGTCTGATTATTGGAACAACAGTACCAAGTTCAAGAGCTATCTGACGACGAATCATAACAACTCGATCTAAGAGATCTCCTCCCTGATTAACATCCGCAAGAGGAATTATTCCATAACCAAATTCAAGCTCGATAGGATCGACCTGAAGGAGCGAATTGACGTTCTCTGGTTGTCGTATCTCTTCTGCGGCAACCTCTTCCTCACTGGTCTCCTCCTCTATCTTTGCAGTCTCAATTGTACCTGCCATAACTCGGCCAACAACAATAAATACAACACCGAGTGTAACAAAGATAAGTGGATTAAGTGGCGTTACAAATCCTAGAAAAGCGATAATCGCACCTACAAGGTACAGCGCCTTAGGCACACCAAAAAGCTGACTAATAAGAACAGTACCAAAGTCTGCATCCTTGCTTCCCTTTGTTACAAGAATACCTGTTGACAACGATATAAGAAGCGATGGTATCTGTGATACCAGACCATCACCGATTGTCAATATGGTGTACTTCTGTAATGCAGTGGAAATGTCCATATTCTGACGCATCATACCCATTGCAATTCCACCAATAATATTAACAGCTGTAATAATAAGACCCGCTGTTGCATCTCCCTTAACGTACTTAACCGCACCATCCATGGAACCGAAGAAGCTTGACTCTTCCTGAATCTTATCTCTTCTCTTCTTGGCTTCTGCATCAGTAATTGCACCGGTATTAAGGTCAGCATCGATAGCCATCTGCTTACCAGGCATGGCATCAAGTGTAAATCTCGCTGTTACTTCAGCTACTCGCTCAGAACCCTTATTGATAACCATAAACTGAATCAATACAAGGATAATGAAAACAATCGTACCTACAATCAGATCACCGCCACCAACGTATTCACCGAACGTAGCAACAACGTTACCAGGGTCACCTGTTGTAAGAATCAGCTTGGTAGATGATACATTAAGTGCAATTCTAAAGATGGTTGTGAACAGTAACATAGTCGGGAAGAACGACATATCCAGAACTTCCTTGGAAAACATTACTGTGAACATAATCGTAAATGCTATGGCAATATTAATCGCCAAAAGCACATCAAGTGCCCAGGAAGGTATAGTAATAATGAACATAACAAATGCAGCCACAACATATAATGCAACGCCGGCATCAGCTTTTCTCATTTTGCTTTCTCCTTCCTTCTAATTAGTATATTCTCTATGTATCAGACTCTTCCCTGTGCGTGATATACAAAAGCAAGAACCTCCGCAACTGCCTGATACAACTCAGGTGGGACCTGCGCCCCCACATCAACATTTGCATACAGCATTCGTGCTAATGGCTTATCCTCAACTATCTCAACCGAATTGTCTCTTGCAATATCCTTGATTCGCTGTGCAAGAACATCAGCACCCTTTGCCAGTACTATAGGCGCTGGCGCAACATCAGGATCATACTGAATCGCCACTGCATAATGCGTAGGGTTAGTGATAACGACATCCGCCTGTGGCACTGACTGCATCATTCTTCGCTGACTTGCCTCACGCATCCTCTGCCTGATCTTACCCTTAATCTCAGGATTACCTTCCTGATTCTTATACTCTTCCTTAACTTCCTGCTTGGTCATTCGCATATCCTTGTTGAACTTATATTTCTGATATGCAAAATCGGCAAATGCGATGATCATATATACTGCAGATATTCGTATTCCAAGATCGATTACTGTCTCACTAATAAGCCCTATTGCCTGCATTAGCGATAAATCATACAGCCAGAATATGAAGTTAATTCTGTCCTTTAAGTACGAATATGCTATATATGTTATAAGCCCAATCTTGGCAATTGACTTAATAAGTTCAACCAGAGACTGTGCTGATATAATCTTCTTAAATCCACTTATTGGATTAAGCTTATTGAGCTTCGGCTCCAGTGGCTTCGCTGTCGGCTTCCATCCCACCTGAACAAGGTCACTAAGAAATGAAACTATCATTCCTACAAGAAAGACTGGCAGAAGCATAATAACTATATCAAGCATTGCACTTCTAAACAGTATTGCCATACTTGCATCCGGAACAGGTGAATATATGAGCTTACACACCTCCGGGATCTTGTTATACACAGCGTCAAAGTCCTTGAGAAATGACGTTCCCATATGTCCAACCCAAAGCTTTAACAGCAGAAAAAGGGCTAGTAGACCTAACCCATTGGCGATTTCTTTGGACTTTGCAACCTTACCGTCCTTACGCGCATCAGCTAACTTCTTCTGCGTTGCCGGCTCGGTCTTCTCACCGCCCTGACCATCATCTGCGAAGAACTGCAGATTCATCTTCATAGGGCGCTGATATCGCACTTCTATGTCATCGTATTGACAAATATCGTAATCATCTGTTTCATCTCGGTAGAAATGAAATTGGAAACGCTCGGAAGCATACCCACTGTAAAAAATATCACACATAATCCTACCAAAACCTTAAGCTGCATACCTACTGCAAACATATTGAGCTGTGGAGATACCTTTGTCATAATACCCAGTATCGCATTAAGCAGGAGCATCACCGCAAAGACTGGAAGACATATTCTGAATCCAATCGTTATATAATCAGTAAGAAATCTGATTAAAGCCGCAAGAAGCTTATCAGAATCAAAAATTGCTCCGTTAACTGGAATAAGTACAAAAGTCTCCGCAAGCGCCTTAAGCAAATATCTATGGAGACCTGAAATAAAGAGCATCAGCATAATTGAATACTGATATAAAACTCCGGATATACTGCCGCTTTGCCCTGTTGTCGGATCCATAAGATTAGCCATGGACAGACCTGATTCCATGTCCATAATCTTACCTGCAAAGTCAACTATCGTATTACAGATTGATGTTGAATATCCAATCAACAGACCTGTAAGCGCTTCCCTCATCACAATCACTGCATATCCATATACAGTCTGATAGGAAAGAACCGGATGCTCACCGATAACACCATACAGAAGACCTGACAGGAAGAAACTAAGTACTATCTTGTACTGTCTCGGTACACCACTCTGGCTAAAAAATGGAGCAACAAATACAAACATAGTAACTCTGACGAGAATACACAGGAAATATTCAAGATCCGCGGAATTAATAGAATAATCGATCATATCACTTTATATACATGGTAAAATCGCCCCACAGATTAACTGTGTACTCCACCATCTTATTCAACATCCAATGGCCCAGCAATATCAGCGTGAGAAAGATTGCTAATACTTTAGGAACAAATGTAAGCGTCTGCTCCTGAATAGATGTAATTGTCTGAAAAATACTAACAATCAGACCTACAACAAGCGATACCAACAGCACCGGAGCTGCAGTAATCACTATTGTATATAGTCCATTGCTCATAATAGCCACAACATCGTTGATTGTCATCAGTAAAATGTCCTCACAAGGTTAACAATTACCAGATTCCATCCGTCTGCAAGCACAAACAGCAGAATCTTAAACGGCATTGAAATAGTAGTTGGCGGCAACATCATCATACCCATACTCATTAGAGTAGATGCAACCACCATATCTATAATAATAAAAGGTATATATATCATAAAACCGATAATAAATGCTGTTCTAAGCTCACTTATCATAAAGCTCGGAATCAGCACTGAATTCGGAATATCGTCTATATTGCCAGTCCACTCTGTATTAGAAATCTCCATAAAGAGCTGGACATCCTTGGTCTGGGTCTGTCCGTACATAAACTCTCTTATAGGATCCATTGCAATCTCTAACGCCTCGCTCTGGTCGATTATTCCCTTATCAAAAGGTTCAATTGCTTCAGTTCTAACCTTAGTTATAATCGGCGACATTATAAAGAAAGTCAGAAACAGCGCCAATCCGATAACAACCTGGTTCGGAGGAGCTGTCTGCGTATTAAGCGCATTTCTTGTGAAATGCAAAACAATGATAATTCTCGTGAAACTGGTTAAGCATATAATAAGAATAGGCGCTATTGCAATGAGCGTAAGCGTTATAAGAATACGCAACGCACCATTGATAGTACCGTTACCATTGTCGTATGTAACCGTAACTGTATTGGCTATATTCAGTTCTTTAAGTTCATCACCGCTATCAGCACTTCCTGGATTAGTAATATTGGTCCTTTCATCCGACGTTCCAGTAAGATTACTGTCCATATTACCATCAGCTATAACGGTAGCCGATACGTTCTCCTTCGGACAGATACACAATATGCCCACCATAAATAGTAGGCATAGTGTTCTAGATATTCCGAACAGAGCGCGTAATACCCTCTTATTCTTCATGCTTATCTTCTTCATTAAAAATCTGGTCATCACGAATTGCTCCGCCCTTGACCTTACTTAATATGCTTGCAAAATCGACAGATGCCTGCTGCGATACAGGACGAATATCAATATCATCAGCTTCCAATTCACAGAGCATTGTCACTGATTCCTTCGCAACCGCTACAGCAATATATCTCTTCCCAAGCTTAATAATCTCAACACATACCGATGGAGAAATCCTCGCAGTCTCAAGTACCTCGATATTATCTCCAACTGTCTGCGTCTTCTGATACTGTCCAATCCACTTTGTAACAAAAAAAGTCACAACAAGAACAAAGACAAAAATCAGTAATACAGTGATGAACTCTATAATAGAGTTACCACTTCCCGTACTTGTAAGAAGCATTATTAACCAACTACCTTCTTAACAGCCTCAAGAACTCTGTCTGCCTGGAATGGCTTAACGATAAAGTCCTTTGCGCCGTTCTGAATCGACTCAATAACCATTGCCTGCTGACCCATAGCTGAACACATAATAACCTTTGCATCTCCGTCAGCTGACTTGATTGCCTTAAGTGCCTGAATACCATCCATCTCAGGCATTGTGATGTCCATAAGTACAAGATCTGGCTTAAGTTCGTTGTACTTCTCAACGCCCTTTGCACCATTCTCTGCTTCACCCACTACATTATAACCATTCTTGCTAAGGATATCCTTGATCATCATACGCATGAATGCCGCATCGTCACAGATTAAAATATTCTTTGCCATAATTTACACTCCTAACTTTACTTTATAATCTCAGTTACTCGAATACCAAAACTTTCTTCAATAACAACGACTTCGCCCTTGGCAACAAACTTACCGTTAACCAGAACATCTATTGGTTCACCGGCAATGTTGTCTAACTCAATGATTGTTCCCGGTGCGAAATCCAGAATATCGGATATGGACTTCTTAGTCCTTCCTAGTTCAACCGTTACTTCCAACGGTACATCAAGAATGAGATCAATATTCTCATTACTTGCCAACGCTCCAAGATTATTCTGGAAATTCTCGAACTGCGCTGGCTGATAATTCATTGCCGGATTAGGCATTCCCATCATCGGCATTCCCATCATTGGCATTCCATAATTAGGCATCATATTCATGCCCTGCATTGCCATATTAGGATCCATTGCCGGCATTCCCATCATTGGTGCCTGCTGCATACCAGGCATCGCCTCTGGGGCTGCTGGTGCGGGTGCCGGTGCTGGCTCAACCTTAGGTGGTTCATAAGCCTCAACCTGAGGTTCTGCTGGTTTTTCCTCCTGACCCTCAAGGTTCAGCTCACCGCCCATGAACGTCTGAACTATCTCCTTTGCAAAATCAACCGGATACAACTGAAGAATTGTACTATCAACCAATTCATCAATCTGCATACGGAATGCAATCTTAACGAATGTACCTGCTAAAAAGTCTGCGACATCTCCGCCTTCAACCTGTTCACGCTGCATATCAATAAGATCTGCAACTGGTGGCGATATGTCAATCATCTTTCCTAACATCTGTGACAAAGAAGTTGCGGAAGATCCCATCATCTGATTCATTGCCTCTGAAATGGCACTCAGATGAAGTTCTCCTAACTCTCCATCAGTATTGGTTCCATCACCGCCCATCATAAGATCGGTAATTACCTTAACATCCTGCTCCTTAAGGATAAGAATGTTGGAACCATCTAAACCGCTTGTGTACTTAATCTGAATAAATACACATGGCTTCTGCTTATCCGCCTGTAATTCAGCCCAGTTGCTAAGTGAAACAACTGGAGTTGTAATATTAACCTTACGATTAACAAGGGAAAAAAGAGTTGTTGCGGATGTTCCCATGCTAATATTAGCAACCTCGCCAATGGCGTCCTTTTCCATGTCATTCAGTTCGAAATCGACATCTGCTGAAGTTGCCGGCGCTGCACCTGCAGCTGGCTCTGGATCACTGGACATACCGTTTAGCAAAGCATTTATCTCATCCTGAGATAAAATACCACCATCCATGCTCCTATTCCTCCTCTCTTATGACCGATGTAACTCTGAAAGCATAATTATCATCCTGCTTTCCAGGTACAGCCATAAATTTCTTTATATTACCAACGTAGATCTTAAGTTCATCATCTACCCTGGTATCCAGCCTGATGATGTCACCACACTGAAGGTTAACAAAATCATTGACTGTTATTCTGCTATTACCAAGAACTGCCTTCACCGGAACGTCTACTCTTCGAATCATCGTCTCAACATATTGAGAGAAATCTTCGCCACTAGATTCCTTCATAGTAGAATACCAGAACTTGGTATTCAGCTTGTCCATTACATTCTCAACTGTAACGAACGGAAGACAGATATTCATAAAGCCTTCTACATCACCTATCTTAACATTAAGCGTCACAATGGCAATCATGTCATTAGGTGCTATAATCTGCGCAAACTGCGGATTGGTCTCTATTCGTTCCAAAAATGGATCTATATCAACTACGTTCTTCCACGGATCACGCATAAGTTGCATAGCAACAATTAATATCTTCTCGATAATTGTAAGCTCTATATCTGAGAATTCTCTCTCCTTATCTATAGGAACACCCTGGCCACCGAGCATTCGATCAATCATTGCAAACCCCAGATTCGGAGCCAGTTCAATGATAATCTGTCCTTGAAGTGGTCTGAAATTAGTTATTCCAAGAATAACCGGATTAGAAAGAGCATTGGAGAATTCTGAGAAAACAACTGTCTCAGAACTCGCTACGGAAATCTGTACATTCTTACGCAAATAAAGCGGTAGATTAGTTGATAATAATCGTCCGTAATGCTCATATATTATTTCAAGTGTTCGTAAGTGCTCCTTGGAGAACTTGGCAGGACGGGCAAAATCATAATTTCGAACCTGCCTTTCGTCCTTTTTCTGTATCTCATCAGCATCCAGTTCACCGGTACTTAAGGCAGCCAGCAAACTGTCTATCTCATTTTGAGATAATACCTCACCCAAGCAGGCTCACCTCCTGTCTGGTCAAAAATTGTCTTAAGAGAACATTATATCTCTAAATACGACGTTATAAATAAACTTGGAGTTGAACATTCCCTGAAGTCTCTCAAGAATCTCCTGTCTGAGCATATCCGGATTGCTCGCTGCTTCCTCAATTGGATGTGCCTGGATTACTTCAAAGATCGTGCTCTTAATCAAATCTTCCTTCTCAGCAAGTGTTGGCTGATACTTCTCGTAGTCTGGATCCTTCATATTAAGTGAAAGTGATACAGATACAAGGCAGTAATGTGGATCTCCATCAGCACCCTTTGCAAGAGAAATTGTCATCTGATCCTCAATCTTATATACGCTGATATCTTCCATCGCAACAGCATCATCTCCTTCAGCTTCTGCTGAATCAGGGCCAGCTATCTCGAGTGAAAGAGCCGATGATATTCCATCAATCAGCCTCGCCGTCTTCTTCATTGTTCCCATCACAGAGAACATCATCACTGCTGTTAATGCAACATTGACGATAAGAAGTGCAAGAATCAAAATTGAAATCATGTTCTTTTTCATGTTAGTGTCTCCCAAATAAATCAATCAGAACTAAGATTATTGTATATCTTAATCTCTATACGTCTGTTCTTAGCTCTTCCTTCCGGTGTTGAATTATCAGCTACCGGAATATACTCGCCTCTTCCTGAATGCTTAATCTGCGCAGGGTCAAGCGATGTATTCTCAACAAGATAGTTAAACATTGCAAGTGCTCTGTATGAGCTGAGTACGTCATTGCTCTCAAAGCGACTTGTACTGATTGGAACATTGTCAGTATGTCCTTCTATCTCTATTGTGCTCTGTGCATATCTCTGAAGCATCATTGCTATCTTGGATATTAGTGGTAATGCTTCTTCCTTAATTGTTGCCGATCCCGAATCGAACAGTACGGAACCCTTTAACGTAAGCTGCACATACTGAGACGTAAACTCAATATCCACATCCTTGTCCATTCCATTCTCTTCAATTGCTTCATCGAACTTTTCAGCAAGATCTTCGCTGGCCTGAAGTCTCTCTTCTTCCAATTGTTCCATGAGTTCCTGTGCTGTTGCATCAGCACTACTCTCATCTCTCTCAAGATCATTCTGATGGGCTGTCTGCTCTGCCGCTGCACCTGTATTATTAATATACTTGTCCAGATTATTAAGCTGACTGACGCCATTACTTATAAGCAGTCCCTCTTCAAAAGACGAACCACCTGCTGAAAATATACTGAATGTATTGGAAAACGAAGAAGCTATCTGTTCAAACTTCTGCGCATCAATAGTCGACATTGAAAAAAGCAAAACGAAGAAACACAGAAGCAGGTTCATCAGGTCGGCAAATGTGGACTGCCAGGCTGGCGCACCCTTAGGAGCTTCCTCTTCCTTCCTTTTAGCCATTCGCCTCACCTCCCTGGGCATCCATCGCAGCCTTCTCGGCTGGGGTCAGGAACGACTTAAGCTTCTCTTCTATTACTCGTGGATTCTCTCCTGCCTGAATGGAAAGAAGTCCCTCTATCATAATCTCCTTGCTCATCATTTCTTCTTCATTACGAAGCTTGAGCTTGGCACCAACAGGAGCGCATATCCAGTTGGCAAGGAGTGAACCATACAAAGTTGTAAGCAGCGCAACCGCCATTGAAGGACCGATTGATGATGGGTCATCCATGTTCTGAAGCATGTTAACAAGACCAATAAGGGTACCAATCATACCCCACGCAGGACCCATGGCACCGAGGTTCTCCCAGAAACCAATCTTGGATCTGTGTCTTCCATCAATACTAATCATCTCAGTCTCCATGATACCTCTAACGAGTTCCGGATCTGTACCATCGACGATAAGCAGGATACCCTTCTTAAGGAATGCATCATCAAGTCCGCCAGCTGCTTCCTCTAACGACAATAAGCCCTCCTTACGTGCTACGTTGGAGAGATCAATTATCTTCTTTATTACACCTGGTACATCCTGAGCAGAATTCTTAAATGTCAGGACGATGGACTTGAGTCCGCCTGTAAAGTCAGGAATCGTATTGGATGCAAGCATACACATGAACGCACCACCGAATGTAATAAGCGCCGATGGTGGATCAAGGAAGTTCTTGATAACTGAAAAATCATTACCAAAAACGATACCGAATATACACAATCCCAAACATACAACCAGACCTATTATGGTCGCAAGATCCATAATAAAACACCCGTACTTTCGTCAATTTAAAAGCATTAAAATACTAATTGACAGAAATATCCTTTCTATACGATTTTACTAAATTATTCACGTCTTGTCTACTTTCTTTTACAATAATTTTGCGCCCCGTAGTGAACGTAATGACCGTGTCAGGAGTGCTTTCAACCGTCTCAATAAGGTCCGGATTAATGAGAGTTTTAGTCCCATTTAACTTAGTAATTTCAATCATCGTATCCTCTCAATCAGACATGCAGTACGGCATCTGGTCGCAGCCTGCACATCCAGTCATATAATGCACTATAGGGCAGGGATTTACTCCCTGCCCTTTGTTCACATATTAAAAGATAAGCCGCTTAGCAAAACTGTTCAGCGCACTATCTATTATCTCTTAAGGTTAACAAGCTCCTCAAGTAATGTATCTGATACAGTAATAATACGCGAGTTAGCCTGGAAACCTCTCTGAGTTGTAATCATCTCTGTAAATTCAGCAGATAAGTCTACATTACTCATCTCAAGAACACCAGTTGTCATATAACCGCCACCAGATGTAACTTCAATACCGATTCCATCAAAGTCACCCGAGTTCTGACTTGCCTTGTAGAGGTTGTCACCTTCCTTCTCAAGACCTGATGCATTAGCAAACTCTGCTACAGCTATCTGACCTAAAAGTCTTGACATACCATTATCATATGAAGCATAGATTCTACCATCCTTCTGAATTGATACACCACTCATCTCACCAAGCTTACGACCTGAGCCAAGCTTGTTGCTGTCACCATTAGCTGCAGATATTGTAGATGTACCTGAATTGTTATAGTTAGAAGTAGCACTGAAGTCTACTACAACATTCTCAAACTTCGAACCAGTCTCACCAGGTGTCTTAAGATTAGAGAGATTGAGTGTTACTGTATCCTGTCCACCAATTCCTCTGAACTTACCTGTTGTTGGATCATATCTAAGGGTCATAACTCCATCCATCTGTATAGATGAAGCTGTCATAGCCTTGAGAATATTACCAGGATTAGTAACCTTTCCGCCACCATCTACTTCTGCACCAAGCCACTCAGCATAGCTCTTTGTTGTACCATCAATATCAACATCAGCCCCTGAAAGTACATCCTCAATAGATATACCTGTCGTCTCGTTGCCATCGTCATCAGTTGCTGTGAATGTTAATGTCTTGAATGTCGCTGCATCGTCCTCATAATTATATGCCTTGGCAATTGCATCCCAAGTATCATCATCAAGTGTATCACCATACTTATAGATAGTTGTAACTGTACCACCTGATACAGATACAAGTTCATCATCACGCCACTCATAACCATCAGCAAGCTTAACACTTACATCTCTGTTAACATTCTGTGATGAACCAAATCCCATTGCAGAGATATCGCCAATTGACTCATTCTCCTGATCAACAATATCTGCTACTGTAACAACATACTCACCTTCCTTGGAAGTATCCTTAATATTGAACTTAACATTATATGCATAACCAAGGTTATCATATATAAGCATGTTCATATTCTTACCTGAAGATGAAGTGATATTAGTGTCATGTCTGTCAATAATACCAGCTACTGTACCACGGCTTGTTGCCTCTGGTGGATAAGTCATATTCTCAGCACTCATAATTCTAAGAGCTGATACTGTATCCTGCTTAATATCCATTGTCTCTGGATCAACCTGCCATCCCATAACATTGTAACCATTAGATGTCATAGCAAGATTACCAAGACCATCTACGTAGAAAGAACCATCTCTTGTAAAGAAGTTGTCCATTCCATTAGATACGATAAAGAATGCATCTCCTGTGATTCTGATATCAAAAGGGTTGTTAGTTGTCTGTGATGCACCCTGTGAAGTAATTGCTGTATTAATAGCTCCAGTCTTAACACCAAGACCAATCTGTCTGGCATTAACACCCGCTGTTCCTGTTGCTGCATTAGCTCCAGATGCTGCCTGTGTTGTCTGATACATCAATTCTGCAAAAGTAACCGACTGTGACTTATATGCGACTGTGTTAACATTCGCGATGTTATTACCAATAACATCCATCTTAGTCTGGTGTGTCTTAAGTCCGGCAACACCGGAATACATTGATCTCATCATAATTTGTGCCCTCCTATATTAAGGCGAGCGTGTAATCTTAATTCCATCTGTCAGTCAGGAATCAAAGCCTCCTTGTGAGGTCCAGCTCTATACGATTACCGCGCCATCAATATTTGTAAAAACCTGTTCGTTACTTTCCATTGAATCCATTGCTGTTATTACGGTCGAACTTGGTACATTAACTATAAATGCAAGTCTGTCCATAATCATCAGTGAATCCTTAATACCTTTTTCATTAGCTCTGCTCATGCCATCCTTAAGTCTGTCGAGCTGTGAATCATCAAGAGTTATATCTCTTGTTGCCAGCCTGCCAGCAGCATGCTTGCTAAACTTTAGTTCACTTCCTTGTGATGCTCCACTCAGTTGTTCAAGATAATTCTGAAATGACTGAATGCTACCGGAAGTCTGTACAGATTGCTTTTCCCGGTTATTACCGAGCTGTTCCTGCATCTGCTCAATGGAAAGAAATCTCGTATTGTTAATATTCATTCTCTTCCCTCCGGAATCATAACTATATGTTATTATGCGTCTTCGCTCTTCTCTGCCACCTGTGCTGCATACCACTCAGCGTACTTAGCATATGTACTAAGTGTGTCCTGTGATAAGAACGACTTCTGATATGAGTTCATTGAACTATAATCAACTACCAGTGTCTGTACATCCTGTAAATCCTTGGATGATAAGTACTCTACCTTAGGTAATGAGTTGAGATTCTTTACAAATCCCTCTGTTAACTGAATTGCAAGTGTATACTCACTGTCAGCAACTGATGTAAGATCATCGAAGTTATATAACTCACCACTTATTGAAAGATATGTCTTGGTGCCCTGATATGAAACATAATCAACAATACCTTCGACATTCCTTGTATTACCTGTTGAATCCTCTGTTGTAAGATATACATACTGACCAACAAGGCTTGATGCTCTTGACTTGTCCATTGATGAACTAATATTCTGCATCTCTTCAAGAGATGAGAATGTCGCAAGCTGTGAAACATACTCTGTATTATCTGTTGGCTCTAATGGATCCTGGTACTTCATCTGAGTCACAAGCAACTGTAAGAAAGCATCCTTATCCAGTGCGCCGCCTGAAGCCTTCTTGGAAGCTTCTTCACTTGCCTTGCCTGCTGACTGAATCCTGCCATCTGTAACTGGTGCATGTACACCACCCAGAATATCTGTCTCTGTAATTCCAGCCATCTTCTTCCTCCTGCTTATGCCATATAATCTACTGTATTGCCCTGTCTTGCCATCATATCTGCAACCACCTTATCTTCTTCATCGATAAGTTCATCCATCTCGTCAAGATCAATACCGCTTAGATTAATTCCTCTGACTCTCTTCTTCTTAGCTTCCGCCTCTGAACCGCCATTATCTCGGCTACCCTCTTCATTAAGGTTACGTTCAAATGCATGGCTGCTAACTGTTACTTCGACCGCTGCTACCTTGATTCCCTGCTCATTCATCTGATCTCTCAGCTGTACAAGCTGTGTCTCAAGTGCTGCTTTTACTTCTTCGTTCTGTGTAGTAAAGCTTGCTGTAATAACACCATCCTTTGCTGCCACCTGAACCTTGATATTACCAAGTGATGCCGGATTAAGTTGCATCTCCATCTCTGTAATATCTTCTGTCATTGTGAGCTTCAGATTCTCACTTACCTGCTCCATGATCTGCTCTGCATTAGTTGCATATGCTACAGGAGCTTCCTGAACCTTCTCACTCATGACTTCCTTAAGATTATCTGCAAGTGTCTGTGTCAGTTGTGAACCTTCTCCATGATGACTTGCATCTCTCTCAGTACCCTGCTTTGTCTGATTTGACTTAGCCGCTGTGTCATTAACAACAACTGTCTCGTCTGCTACTGCATTCATCTCACCTGATTCATTCAGGCTGTCATCCATAGCATTCTCAACTGTTATACCCTTGTCCCTGACTTCTACGACTTCATCAGGTACTTCCTTTGCTGCAAGCATATCACCAATTGTCTCCTGCAGCTTCTCTGGCGTCATGTCAAGTTCTTCCGCCAATTCTGAGGTAACCGTCTTGGCTTCCTCCATCAACATCTTCACGTCTTCGAATAACTTCTCATCCGTCATGATGTCATATGTGTCCGTTGCATCTGTCAGTTCAACAGCAATTGATGGTATCATGCTTGAGTCAAGTACTTCAACTTCATCAATTCCAATTGCTTCCACCGCAGCTTCCACATCGTTAACAGTAACATCAAAGGTCTGTGCTATCTCGCCTACCATTGATAGTACTGCTGTCTGGATCGTCTCGATTGTCTCTTCACTAATTGAATCCGCATCATCTACGGCTTCCATCTTCTGTGAATCGTCAACTCCATCCGGCTTATCAGCTTTAACCTCATTAGGCTTGTCACTTCTAACAGTCTCAGTATTATCTGTCTCATCAGGACTCTCAATCTGATCCTTCTTCGAAGTGTTCGCCTCAGCCCTATTCACTGGCTGAACGTCCTTGGCCTTAGGAACATCCTGTTCCCTGCCTGTACTGTTCTTCAGGATATCTGAAAACTCAGCACCGCCGGTCGATCCGATGCCAGCTGTTGCCTGGGACATAATGTCCTTCATCGGACCAAATCCCGTAACCAAATTAGCTGTCATCTTCTTTCCTCCTTATATTCTCTTGTCAAAGAGCGTGATTACTCTACAAGAAATATATCGGTCAAAATATAATATTCGTTAAGGCTTTTATGTAAAAAAGTGTGCTTTTTAAATTAATTGTCAGGCTCCATAATCTTAGTAAGCTTAGCAGCAACATCCGGGTCCATTACTCCAAGAATCTTACCTCTTGAATCCGGCTCCATCTGCCACAATATCTTGGCCGCAAGATTGAGGTTGTCTGTCATGGCTTCAAAGATTGCTGCAGCCTGCTTAGGCTTCATCTCAGAGTATGCAGCAGCATACTTCTCAATCTCTTCGTCAGTAATTTCCTTATCAACCACCTGCTTATACAGAGCTTCCGCTGTTGCTGGATCCATCGACTCATAGTACTTAATATATTCGTCTACACCTGGTCCATTCTCAGCATATACAACCTCATTGTAGAACTCATTCTTGATACGCTCGAATTCGACCTGCTTATCCTCAAACGTCTTAAGTCTGGCAACCTCTTCTGTAAGCGTACTGATCTGCTCATCCTTGGCAGCACTTGTCGCCTGCGTATCCTGAAGCTGTGCCTGCAGGGAACGAATCTCCTTGACAGCTTCCTTGAGCGAATTATATCCTGCCACATCTACCTCGGAGCCATCATCATCCACTCCCGAAGATGTACTACTGTCAGGAAGTATCATATTAACAACCGGTACATTCCTAAGCACAGGCGCAAGAACTCCTGATCCAAATCCGCCTACATCAAGCTTAATCAGAGCACATATTATTGCAAGCCACACAGCAACAATTATTATTGTCGTAATAATGACAGGAATATTACTTCCATCATCATCAATAATTCTTGCCTCTTCGTCAGCCAGTTCCTTAGCCTTACGCTTTGCTTCTTTCTTTCTTGCCTTCTGATCAGCCTTGGCACGCTTCTGCTCTTCCTTGAAAGCCTTCTTTTCTTCTTTCAGACGCGCAACTTCAGCGCTGTTATCATCGTAATCTGCCATATCTATCCTCTACACACTACTCTTTTGTCCGTATCTGTAGCTAACAAGCTCATCAACTTCCTTACTCTCAGCAGCATTCAACTCTCTCTTGAATTCTTCAAATGCATTATCCTTAAGAATCTCCTGGGTCTTTCGTTCCTGCATTGCTACCTGTAATCGGCCCCTGGCTCTATCAACATTGTCCTGAGCAATTGCAACATCCTGCTTCTTAAGCTTAATCTGCTCATCAAGATTCTCAAGTGCTCTGGTATTGTCCCGAAGATCCGTAACATTAATCGAATCCTCCCGCATGCGCCTACCCTCAGTCTCGTACCATTTTCTGCGATCAGTGAGCGCCCCAAGAGCCTCTTCCTCTTCATTAAGTCTGGCCATTGCAGCTGCAAAAGAAGACCTCGCCTGATCCTCCATCTTGAGCTTGACATCCAGAACGTTCTGCATTCTGTATATAAACTTAGCCATTATCCAAACAGCTCCTTCATCATCTCAAGCGATTCCTCATAGGTGAACTTATCATCTGTTGACTGCAGCAAAAAGCCGTTAACGCTATCTATCTTCTCCATCGCGTAATCAATATTCTTATTGCTTCCGCGCTTATATGCACCAATATTAATCAGGTCCTCAGCGTCATTATATGTTGCCAGTACATTCTTAAGCTTACCGGCCAGTTCCTTATGTGGCTTATCTACAACCTGACTCATACATCTGGATATACTCTGCAATACATCTATTGCAGGATAATGATTCTTATGCGCAAGCTTTCTGTTGAGCATAATATGACCATCCAGAATAGAACGGGCGGTATCAGTAATAGGCTCATTGAAGTCATCACCATCTACAAGAACTGTGTAAAGTCCTGTTATAGAACCAACATCATTACAGCCTGCCCTCTCAAGCAACCTTGGCATCTCAGAATAAACACTTGGTGGATATCCTCTTGATACAGGTGGCTCTCCATTGGCCAGACCAATCTCACGCTGTGCCATCGAGAATCGGGTCATCGAATCCATCATCAGAAGTACATCCTTGCCCTGATCTCTGAAGTATTCAGCAATAGCTGTAGCTGTCTTAGCAGCTTTATTACGCTCAAGAGCTGGCTTATCTGAAGTTGCCACAACAACAACAGAGCGCTTCATTCCTTCTGGTCCAAGATCTCTTTCAATGAATTCCCTGACCTCTCGTCCTCGCTCTCCAATCAGAGCAATCACATTGATATCAGCCACTGTATTACGTGCGAACATTCCCATAAGAGTCGACTTACCAACTCCGGAACCCGCAAATATTCCAATTCTCTGTCCCTTACCAATAGTCATAAGGCCATCAACTGCCTTAACTCCAAGTGAGAGAACATCACATATTATCTTCCTGCTCATCGGATCAGGTGGTGCACACTCAACAGAATATGGCGTTCCATCTGTGATAGGGTCACCATCCGTAGGCCTTCCCAGACCGTCAAGTGTTCTGCCAAGCAGCGAATCCGATACCTGAACCATCAGCGGATCGCCTGTATTCTCAACAATATTGCCTATACCTATGCCTTCCGTAGAATCATATGGCATAAGCTGTGTCATGCCTTCCTTGAAGCCAACAACTTCCGCCATAATAGGCTTATATGCCGGATCTTCAGGATGTATATAACATACATCACCAAGCTTTGCCTCAGGTCCTGCCGACTCGATTGTAAGTCCTACTACGTTAACAATCTTGCCCTTTTTGGTAAAAAAAGACTCGTCGCACAGATTCATATACTTATCAAATTGAATTCTACCTGCCTCCAAGTCTTCCTCCCTTATGCATCAGATATGCATTGATATTTTATTATTCAACTCTGTAACTTAACAGTTCCAGACGCTTCCTAAGATTCTCTAACTGCGTACCAAGTCCACAATCAAAGATACCCGCCGACGTCTCAATCATACAGTCGCCACTCTTCATCGTAATATCCTCGACTATATCGATAATGGTGTCTTCTGACATCGTCTCAGTCATAAGCTCCGCCTTATGTTCAACAACATATGGATAGTCATCGCGACTAACATGAATCATGTAATTCTTACAGCTGTCAGTCTGAAGCATGGTATTACGAATAAGTGATACGATAAGCGACTTCTGCTCACTTAGATCTATCTCAAACACTTTCTCGTATATACTGGTAAGTGCATGCACAAAAAGTGGCTCGAGTTCAACTATCTTCTCCTCATAGCGCTGTTCTAAGAGTAATCTCTCCTCTTCAACAGACGCCTTAAGCTGTTCAGCCTCCCTGGATCCACTCTCATATCCCTCTGCATATCCCTGTCTGTGGCCTTCTTCTCTTGCAGCATTACGCATCCCTTCGATTTCAAGTTCTGCTGTCCGTCTCATCTGCTCAATTTCTTCCTGAGCCTGAGCAATAAGCTCATCCGGGCTTGGGCCATCATATGCAGGTGCCGCAGGCTCATCGTAGTACTCCTCTTCAGGAGCAGCCTTAATCACATTAGAAACAGGATTGCCCTCTTCATCATACATCTGCTCGTCGGGATCACCCATCAGAGCATCTATAGCTGTAGCATCAAGGCCCCCTGTGAATTCTCCAGGCTCATAATGCTGGTCATCTGACCCGTAATCCTCAAATGCAGGCATCACCATCCTAAGTCTTTCGAGCTTCTCCTCACTAAGACTGTTAGAGTCGATAACTCTGGGTTCAGCATCCCCTCTTGACAGAAAATATGATTTTACAAGATTACCTGAATTAGACAATTATCTCGTCGCCTCCGCCTCGTGAAATAACAATTTCGCCGGAATCCTCCAGCTTTCTAATAATATTAACAATCTTCTGCTGAGCTTCTTCTACGTCCTTCATACGAACAGGTCCCATGAATTCCATGTCTTCCTTAATCATTGTAGCAAGACGCGATGACAGATTGTTGAAGATTGCAGTCTGAACCTGCTCATTACTTCCCTTAAGTGCAAGTCCGAGATCGTTATTGTCAACATCTCGAAGTACACGCTGGATAGCTCTGTCATCAAGCAGCAGAATATCTTCGAATACGAACATCTTCTTACGAATCTCATCAGCAAGCTCTGGCTCTTCGATCTCGAGAGTCTCCATAATATGCTTCTCTGTACCACGATCAACAGAATTGAGAATCTCAACAACCTGATCAACACCACCAACAATTGTATAATCCTGATTAACAAGACTTGCCAACTTACTCTCCAATATCTTCTCCACTTCCTTAATGATATCAGGCGACGTTCTGTCCATAAGAGCGATTCTCTTGGCAACATCAGCCTGTCTCTCCTGTGGAAGAGCAGATATAATCTGCGATGACTGGTTAGCCGACATATATGCAAGAATAAGAGCAATAGTCTGTGGATGCTCATCCTGAATAAAGTTAAGCAACTGCGCAGGCTCTGCCTTACGAATAAACTCAAATGGCTTAACCTGAAGAGATGCTGTAAGCTTATTGATAACAGCTATCGCCTGCTCATCTCCAAGTGCCTTCTCAAGAAGCTCCTTAGCGTATCCGATACCACCCTCTGCAATATACTGCTGGGCAAGACATACCTGATAGAACTCATCAACGACCGCATCCTTAACCTGCGGAGTAATACTTCTGGTATTAGCAATCTCAAGTGTAAGTTCTTCAATCTCTTCTTCCTTGAGATGCTTGAAAATTGTCGAAGATCTCTCTGGGCCTAGTGCAATCAGCAATATTGCGGACTTCTGCAGTCCTGAAAGAGTCTCATCACCCATTTTTGCCATAACTAACTCCAATCCTCATTCAACCAGTTACGAAGCAGCGACGCTGCAGCTTCCGGATTCTCATCTACAAACTTCTCGATCATCTTACGAGTCTCTGACTTCTCCTCAAGGCCGATATCCTCAAGTTCGCTTTCAGGAGTTGACTGAAGCATTGACTCAACAGATATCTCTTCCTCAACCTCTTCGACTCTTTCAGCACGCATACTTCTGAGAATTACGAATGCAAGAAGACCAAGAATAACAATAATAAGGACTATCTGAATAATATCAGTTGCAGAGATATTAGCCCTCTGTCTGTCGATAAACATAGGCTCTTCATATGAGACGAACGAGATATTATTAGGATCTATTCCACTTGCCTTGGCTACCATATCTATAAGATCTGTATCTGTCTCAATCTTGGTACGGGCGGCATTGGCAAGCTTATACTCATCCCAGCTCACTCCATCAAGAAGTCCCTGTGTTCTGGCATCCTCTTCCTTAAGTACCTTATATCTGATTGCAGCTACCGAAAGAGATGATGAACTATACTTAATCAGTCCTGCTGGTATTGTTGTCTGTGTAATTGTCTCATTAGGCAGATAATCTCTTGATGTCTCGGATTCTGACGAATTGGAAGTCTCATGGTCCTGAAGAACATACGTTGTACCATCCTCACCATTAGAGTCAGTTCCAGGAACACCTGCCGTACCACCTGACGACTCTGCCTCATACAAGTCTTCATGGCTGAGTACACCCTGAGACTGTCCCTCAGCCGGCGTATAGTCATGCTGAGTCTTCTCAGTTGTAGAGAAGTCCAGTTCAAGATTAGTAGATACTTCTATAAGATCATACTCATTCGTTCCAAGTAATACTCTCTTAACCTCCGACTGAAGAAGCGCCTCCGTCTGCTGCTTAACGCTCATCTGACTTGTAGCTCCGCCAGTTATGGAGAATTCCTCATCACCTGAAAACAGAAGATTACCTTCATTGTCTATAATTGTAATGTTCGCAATGTTCTCATTGCCGAGCGCAGTCTTAACAAACTTGGCAATTGTAGCAGCCTGATCCTGATTAAACTCACCATCCGGCTCAATCATAATCGCTGCCGAACTGTCCTCCTGCTTAGAAAGAAGAGTACCATCATTCTCAGGAAGATTCAGCTGAACTGTCGCCTTCTTAACATTAGCCATACCCTGAAGGTCTGTCTCCATAAGACTCTCAAGATACTTCTTATACTGCTTCTGCTTATCTGACTCTGTTGTTGAGAAGCCACCACCTGTAACATTACTCAGGTCATATCCCTGCGTAGGTATATCGTTGGCACCAAGTAACAGTGTTGCCTGTGACTTCTGAGACTTAAGAACCTTAATCTGCAGACCATCCGTGGACACCTGATAATTAATAGATTCTCCATCAAGTATCTCAGTAATCTCTGAAGTCTCCTTAGTTGACTCCGTATTAACCAGAATCTCATACACCGGTCTGGTAAGAATTGTAATAAGCACAGCAAAAGCCACTATCACGCCTGCCGCAACAGACACAATAATGGTCTTCTGTCTTGAAGAAAACTTATTCCACCACTCTAAAATTCTCTGTGGTATCTCCCTTAATCTCTCTATCATGGTACTCCTTTACCCCGGTGTAATCGTATTAGTATCAATCAACCCGATGATGCAACTATAGATTAATCTGCATCAGTTCCTTGTATGCATCCAGTAACTTATCTCTGACAGCTACCGTATACTGCAGTGCTGTAGATGCCTTCTGAAGTGCAACTGTAAGGTCATGTGTATTGTTAGTTAATCCCATTGACAGCTTCAGTTCTTCATTCTCTGCATCTGACAGATATGAATTCGTCTGATTAACATTGTCAAGCGCTGCGCTGAATACAGTATCAAATGCACTTGTCGTATCCATAAGAGGCTTAACACCAGCCACGCTGTTCTCAGCTGTATTTCTAATAGCTCCACTTGTCACATTGTAAAGATTAGTAATATCTATCGCCATAATCTACCCTCTATCGCTTAATTCTACTTGCCCATTGTGAGACCCAACTGCGCTATCTTCTTGGTCGACTCAAACGCTGTCGCATTAGCTTCGTATGAACGGCTCGCATCAATGAGATTAGTCATCTCAGTAATAATATTGACATTAGGATACGTCACATAACCATTCTCATCTGCATCAGGATGAGATGGATCATATACAAGATGTCCCTCTGAACTGTTATCATCATATGTGCCGCTTACCTTTACACCATTACTTCTGTATCTTGCACTGGTACGGCCAAATATCGTTCCAAAGTCAGGAGAGCCACCACTCTTCTCCTCAAAAGTTACAATCTTACGCTTATAAGGTGTTCCATCCTCAGTCCTTGTAGTATTGGCATTGGCAACATTCTCAGATATAACATCCATCCTGTAACGCTGCGCGGTAAGTCCTGAAGCATTAATATTAAAACTATCAAAAAGTCCCATATATTCCTCCTTGAAATCTCAGAATCAGATTAGACTACTTCATCACGCTACTCAGATTCTGGAACTCCTGTGTCAAACTGTTCATAAGTCCCTGATACTTCAACTGATTGGCAGCCAGCATAATCTGCTCCTGCTCCGGATCAACATTGTTGCCATCAAGTCTGTATGAATAATTGGCATAATCTGTGAACTGCTTAGGCTCTAACCTCTTCATGTGGAGATTGGATACCTTGGCATCAATAGATGTATACTTGCTTCTCTTAAGTGCCTTGGTTAACTGACCTTCGAAATCAATATCCTGTCTCTTGTAATCAGGAGTATCCTGATTGGCAATATTGTTGGATATAAGTTCATTACGAAAAGCTGCTGCATCTGCAGCCTTATCCAAGACGTTAATGTAATCGAATGCATTGGAACTAATCATGTTGCCTCCTGTCTATAGTCTGCCCAAAAATGAACATACTATTCCCATTCAAACATCCTATTTTATTATATAGAAATATAGAAAAAATACAACCCCTCAAACACATTATCTAGTATTTTTTATACTCACAATGCACTATATAATGTGATTTTGCACATATCGCGTACTTGACTGATTCAGTCGGTTAATGAACTCCCATTTTACCTGGTACCATCTTCCCATTCAGAGTAATCAAAAAAGGACTTACTGCTTTCACAATAAATCCTTTTAAATCAGTCAATCCGTTTATGAACCCCAAGGGGTTATCTATTATATCGGTAAAAGAGCATCAGTTCTTAACGCCTGTCATCCTTACGAAGCTTATCTATCTCGTCAAATACTACATCATTAAGGACCTTAATATATGTACCCTTCATACCAGAGCTTCTGGATTCTATAACACCTGCGCTCTCAAACTTACGCAAAGCATTAACAATCACGCTTCGAGTTATACCAACCCGGTCAGCAATCTTGCTGGCTACCAGAATGCCTTCCATTCCGTCAAGCTCATCAAAAATGTGTACAATTGCTTCCATCTCAGAGAATGAAAGTGTTGATATTGCAGACTTAACAACAGAGACCTTACGTGACTCTTCTGCATTCTCTTCATTAACAGCTCTTAACATCTCAAGTCCAACAACTGTCGTACCATATTCGCAGAGAATGATATCATCAATATCATACAGTTCGCCTGCCTTATATACAAATAAGGTTCCAAGCCTCTCACCTGCAATATCTATTGGAGCTATAATAGCAGTAAACTTCTTAACATCAGTACTCTCAAATCCCAAAGTCTCAAGGTTAACATTCTCCTTGGTCGACAGTACAGACAGCATTCTCTCATTGAGCATACCATCGATAAATCCACCAACCTTATCCTTAATCAGTTCATGGATAACTTCCACACTTGGATCATTATCTATTCCAAGGACCTTACCCTTCTTGGATATAACAAGAACGTTGCTTGAAAGAATCTCCTGCATAACTGCGCATATATCATTAAAAACGACCTTGCTTGAATTGTTATTATGCAAAAGCTTACCTATCTTACGAGTCTTATCAAGTAACTGAACACTGCTCATATAATGCAAACCTCCAAATTGTCACATAGCATAGCCTATATATTACCCAACAAATTGTGTATATACAGAGATTATACTACTATAATCTGACAATTTCAAGAAATTGGCGTATTTTTCACTTATTTTCACAAGATGTTCTACTTTTCAGCCTTGTTATCCTCGGTATAGCCACACTCAACATCCATACATACAAGCTTATTGCCCTTAACAAGGAGTGACTTGCCACATCTTGGACAATTCTTTCCAGACGGCTTCTGCCATACCATAAAATCACATTCAGGATTACCAATACATCCGTAATAACGTCTACCCTTACGTGTTGCCTTGATTACAACATCCTGACCACATTTTGGGCATTCAACACCTATCTTCTCATAATATGGCTTGGCATTGCGGCACTCCGGGAATCCGGAACATGCCTGGAATCTTCCGTGAGGACCATACTTAATATACATTGGTCGCCCGCAGACCTCACAGTCTTCGCCTGATACTTCTTCCTTAATCTCAACTTTTTCAATCTCTTCTTCAGCTGCACTTACTGCTGCATCAAGATCAGGATAGAAGTTCTCAAGTATTGTCTTCCACTTAACATTACCACCTTCGACAGAGTCGAGGAGCGCCTCCATATTAGCAGTGAAATCAACATCAACAATCTGAGGAAATGCATCAAGCATTATCTTGTTGACAACCTCACCTAATTCTGTAACAAATATGTTCTTACCTTCCTTGACAACATAACGTCTGCCAAGAATAGTTGTAATAGTTGTAGCATATGTAGAAGGTCGTCCAATTCCGAGCTCTTCCATCGCATGCACAAGACTTGCTTCTGTGTAATGTGGTGCCGACTGTGTAAAGTGCTGAGTTGGATTAATCTCCTTCACAGTAACTGTGCTCTCTGTTGTAATCGAATTAAGAATAGAATTATTCTCCTCCTTCTCCTCATCCGAATCAACATATACAGACATAAAACCATCGAACTTAAGCTTGCTTGAACTTGCTGTGAATCTGTGCCCTGCACACTCAAGCTTAACACTTACAGTATCATATACAGCAGCAGCCATTCTACTGGCAATGAACCGCTTCCAGATAAGCTGATACAATCTGAACTGTTCCTTGGTAAGATCATCCTTGATGGCTACAGGAGTAAGATTAACCTCTGTTGGTCTGATTGCTTCGTGCGCATCCTGAATCTTCTTATTGCTCTTAGGCATATCTTCAGATGCTGCAACGAACTTATCACCGTACTCACTGGCAATAAATGCCTTAGCCATTGCATCAGCCTCATCAGAGATTCGTGTACTGTCAGTACGCAGGTATGAAATAAGACCTACTGTACCCTGGCCTTTAATCTCAACGCCTTCATATAACTGCTGTGCCACACGCATAGTCTTCTGCGTTGAGAAATTCAGAGCCTTGCTGGCTTCCTGCTGAAGTGTAGATGTTGTAAATGGAAGTGGCATCTTCTTGTTTCTTGTACCACGCTTAACATCTGTTATGCACATATCCTTGCCAGTAAGTTCCTTCATAAGGGCATCTACTGATGCACTATCCTTAAGTTCCTTATCATCACCACTGTACTTGGCATTAACAGTCTTCTTACTTCCATCGATACTGATATTCGCATCAATTGTCCAATACTCTTCTGGAACAAAGTTACTAATCTCTTCCTCTCTGTCACATACAATACGTAATGCAACAGACTGTACACGTCCTGCAGACAGACCTCTCTTAACCTTTGCCCACAATACTGGTGACAGACGATATCCAACCATTCTGTCAAGACATCTTCTTGCCTGCTGCGCATCAACGAGATTCATATCTATCTCACGTGCATTCTTAAGGCTCTCCTTAACTGCATTTTTTGTAATCTCATTGAATGTTATTCTATATGTCGGCTTATTCTCGAGCTTAAGTGCCGCGATAAGATGCCAGCTTATTGCCTCTCCCTCGCGGTCCGGGTCAGTTGCAAGATAGACCTTGTCTGCCTTCTTAACTTCCTTACGAAGTGCTGCCAGAATATCGCCCTTTCCTCTAATTGTAATATAGTGTGGTTCGTAATTAGTCTCTGGACCTATTCCCAGTGTTGACTTCGGAAGATCTCTTACATGTCCCTGGCTGGCCATTACCTTATAGTTAGCACCAAGAAACTTACCTACTGTCTTCACCTTATTTGGAGACTCCACGATTACCAGATATTTTGCCATAACTTCTCCCTATAATACCTTTTTATTGTGCTTCTTTTGTCACACGTGCAAAACTATACACTAACTTTTTAGAATTGGCAAGATTTTTTTAAATTGTTCATATTGTCACACTTTTATGCCAATTCATTTTTTGCAGATATTTTTGCACGAGTTTCTTCTTATATAAAATACTTTTTCGTTGCCATAACCAAAAAGGATGAGAAACTAAGTTCCTCATCCTTTTATCCCATGTAATTATTATACGAACACTGATAGACTATTCAAGTTCAAAGAGCTTAACACTATATATACCGAGTGGCGACATACTCTCAGTTGCCGGCTCTACATCAAACGAACCATTCTCGAGAGACTCTGTACCAATTCTTACATATAGAGTTACATTATCCTTATTAAGCTTACCTGCTGCAGTACCAAGTCCAAGGTCAGTTAACTTGAACTTCGACTGGTATATTGTGTAGTTAACAAGTGTAGAAGGATTAACATCTATTCTTGTTCCTGCTGCATCAACTGACTGGAAGAATACCGGAGTAATCTCCTTATAATATCTTCTGTCATCACCTGTTCCCAATGTAAGTGTAGCTCCTGCCTGATCACACATAACATAATACTTTGCGTGAAGTGGATCACGGCTTCCCTTCAGATTACCATTGAATGTTCTGAAGTTAACAGTAAGTGTATTATCAAGATATCCGCCTTCTGTTGTTGCATCTGCTGTAGCAAGCAGTGTTGGGTCGTATGGCAGATATGTATTAGTAATCGTAGCTGATGTATTCCATGGGCTCTCCTTATAGATTACCTTAGGAGCATGAGCACCACTCTGGTAAGATGCGATAAGTGTATTAACAAAGAGCTTTCTCTCTGCCGCATACTCAGCACCTTCATCTATCTTGGCATGACCTGCACCAGTATATGTTACATTACCCTTATTGTAGATATAATAGTTATTACGTGCGTCATTATGGACTACTGAGCTGAATGCACCCTTCTCATTGTAGTCATCGCCAGCAGCTCCATCAAGCGCATACCATACTACTACATCATCATTATCCAGTTCGTCATCACTCTTAGTATCAAGATTAAGCTGGAACCACTGTGAATGTGTCTCAGCCGTTGTGATTGTCTCATCAATATTAAATGGATACTGTGTAATCTGTCCCTGATTAATAAGATTAACCTTCTTAGATCCAGTTACATAGAAGTTATCCCAGCTGTTGGCAGCCTTACCAGAGAAGCTTGTGAATGTCTCAGGTCTGGCAGTCATTGCATACTTATTCTTGTTGTTACGTCTGTCAACTGAACCACTGCTAAGATCAAGATAGAACGCACTAACGAACTCAGAATATGCTGTTTCAACAAAGTCCTCTGCTACGTTCTTACCCTTAAGCATTGGAGTATCATAAACTGACTCGTACTTTTCTTCCTGTCCTGCCCATGCAAGTCTCTGCCATACTATACCATATCTGTCCATACCCATTATATCTCTTGAATAGTTAGATAACCACCAGCCTCTGGCCTTTGTATTATCGCTCTTATTCTCGTATGGCATTGTAAGGTCGTGCGTAAACAGAATACTTCTTCCTGATGCTACATACTCTCTTATTGCATCTATTGACAGTGCAAAATCCCAATCTGTAGTTGCAGGATCTGCTGTCAGGAATTCATAGGCATCTGCAAATCCAAGTACAACAATATCAAAATCACACAGATACTGCAGTCTTGTCTTACCCTGAAGTATAGATGGATCAGCGCTAATGAACTTGGCAACAGTATCAACCTTCGTCACCTCTACATCATAGTCAGTCTGATCATACAGCTGTCTCATAATCTCACTGTCAAGATCAAGCGTTAAACTGTTCTTCTTGTTGGATATCAGCTGAAGAACCTTAACATTAGGTCTGTTAAGTTCATCAACAGGTACCGCACAGAAGCCAGTCTCAGCCGTTCTAATACTATTAGCATTGTTCTCAGAATCAGAACCACTGGTCTTCTTCTCATTTAGAACGAATACTAACTTCCATGATACTAGACCAACATACTCGTCAGGTAACTGCTTACTTATATGATAGGTATTGCCTGTAGTAAGATGATACTTACCATCAGCCTGACCTAATTCTTCACCATCTCTGGTAATTACAAGACCGTGCTCAATCTCACCTTCTTCGTACTTACCATCCTTGTCTATATCAATGTAGAGAAGACAGTCATATGTTGCTCCGTTATCCGATTCGCCATCGTTGGATGATATAAGCGAATCGGTCGTAAGTTCTGCAGTGTAATCAAGGGAATATGATCCATTGCTGGCTCTTAAGTACTGGACCGTTCCATCCTCGGAGTGAGTTGCATCCTGATATTCAACAGGCTTCTCCTTAAGTTCAACCTTAAGACTTGAATAGTTCATATACTTGATGAACATATTCTTGGCTGTAGTATTCTCGAGTGCACTCTTATTATTAACATTCTTTCCCCAGTAACGGTAATTACCATCACCATCCTTGGCAAAGCAGACTTCCTTAACAAACTTATACATATAAGATGAAATGTCAGTCCTGTCTGTACTAATCTTATCTTCGTTAATACCTGTAGTCTCAGTGAAGAAATCATCAGATAGCATAAGTGCATATCCAGCCTCAACATATCTCTTCAGCGTATTATACTTATCATATGTTATATCTGTACCGGAGTATCTGGTCTTTCCTGTCTGTGAGATAACACCTGCACCTGCACCACCCTTATTCTGAAATCCATCATTCATAAGAGACACATCACCGACATGGGCGTATACAAGTCCATCCATATCACTATCATTATAGACGG
>JAZUGT010000044.1:0-14417 GCA_045641365.1 Lachnospiraceae bacterium | reverse complement strand
TATTGTCATAGCTCCGCTTACTGATGAATTAGCTGAGCCATTAGCATGAACTCTAATAAACGCATCGGCACCCGCATCATTGGCAACCATGGCACGTTCTGCATTAGAGATATTCACATCATTGGACTCTCTGATCATAAGCACCTGATAGCCTCTGTCAGTCAGCTCATCCCTAAGCTTCTGCGCCACCTGAAGAGTAAGCTCATATTCCTTAAGTCCGCTGACACATCCGCTGGTTCCGCCTGCAACCTTAGTCTTCATCTCTGAAGATCCGGGTCCCAGAGGCTCCTTATCATTATTGCCCCTAGACTGATGACCTGCATCAATTGCAATGAGTCGTCCACTTCCTGTAGCTGCGCCAGGCTCTCTTACGACCTTCTCCTTAAGGAACCTGCTCGCCACATAGCACACCTTATCATCAACAATGACTTTACTCCACTCACCATCATCTGTGATAAGCTCCACTTCCTCACCATAAGAAAGCTGCCTTAATATCTCTGCATCTGTTGATGGATTATATCTTACATTAGGTGTATCTATCGCCTTATATGTATGTGTCTCGCCTATCTCATCCAGATTGGCACTCTCAGGCTCTCCACCTGCAGCTTCCGACACTTCTGTCTCGCTAACTGTCTCCTCAACCTCTGAAGAAGCCACCTGCAATTCATCGACACTATCAACCTCTGTCTCAAGTACTGTATCGATAGCCTCTGTCTCAATGCGCTCTACTACCGGCGCTTCTATCTCTGCCTTACTTCCACACCCGCCAATCAACATAGCCACACAGGTTACGGCGAGTATTCTGCCTAACAATCTTCTCTTCATCTGTCAATCAATTCCTTAATATAGTACTAATCAAAAAGCACCTTCGTACTGCTGCAACCTATTCTACTGCAACCTGCAGCAATATATGCTTCCATATCTTCCTTGGTTCTGATACCGCCAGCTGCCTTAATCTTAACTTCTGGTCCAATATTCTCCTTGAAAAGCTTAACATCTTCAAGTGTTGCACCAGCGCTACCAAAGCCTGTTGATGTCTTAATATAATCAGCACCTGCGTTAGTTACAGCTTTACACATGGCAATCTTCTCATCTTCTTCAAGATAACATGTCTCAACGATTACCTTAAGAATGTGATCGCCACAGATATGCTTCATCTCACGAATCTCTTCCTCTACTGCATCATAGGCACCATTCTTGACGTCCGTGATGTTGATTACCATATCTATCTCATCCGCTCCGTCATCTATAGCAACCTGACACTCCTCAAGTTTTGCCTCCCTTGCTTCATAACCTAAAGGAAAACCTATAACAGTTGCGACTGGAAGTCTGTCACCATACTTAGCCTTAACTCTGCTAATGTAATTAGGTGGAATGCATACTGAAGCAGTCTCATATCTAATTGCCTCATCACATAACTCCTCAATCTGCTCCCATGTTGCTACCGCCTTAAGCAGCGTATGATCAATATAATGTGCTATCTCTCTGTTATCCATTGCCCTTCTCCTATCTGTCTCCATCAAGATTATCGAATCTGTATGGCATCATCTCATCAAGTGTATAGATTCGCTCAACTTCACCATCACTTAATACTATCCTGAAGGTATCCGCATCGCAGAACTCGGCCATTACCTGTCTGCAGATTCCGCATGGCGGGCAAAATGAAATACTCTCACCCAGCTTCCCTCCAACAATAGCAATTGCCTCGAAATCACCAGCGCCCTCGCTTACAGCCTTGAAGATTGCTGTCCTCTCCGCACAGTTACATGCTCCATAAGACGCATTCTCAATATTGCAGCCGGTATATACTGTACCATCCTTACAAAGCAGCGCCGCTCCAACGCAGAACTCTGAATACGGTGCATATGCCATCTTTCTTGCTTCTATTGCCTTCTCGATTAACTCTCCATATCTCATATTGTACCCTCGCAATTACAATACAATCAGCCTTATCTTCTTATCTCATCCCAGAAGCTGACGCCCTCAGTACCCTGCTTCACTCCAAGAATATCCTGAACAGTTGCTGCAATATCTGCATATGATGCCCTTGTTCCAAGGTTGACACCTTCTCTTACGTCCTTTCCGTACACAAGTAGCGGAACCATCTCTCTTGTATGGTCTGTGCCCTTGTATCCAGGATCACATCCATGATCAGCCGTAATCATAAGTATATCCTCGTCGCGCATACGGTCCATAAATGTTCCAAGTAGCCCGTCGAACACGGTAGCTGCCCAGGCGTAAGAGCCTACATCTCGTCTGTGGCCATACTTCATATCGAAGTCAACCAGATTGACAAAGCACAGTCCCCTGAAATCCTCGCCTTGATATTCGAGCGTCTTACGCATTCCGTCTACATTATCTTCAATTCGAACAGTATTCTGAATACCCTTTCCGGCGAATATATCATATATCTTACCTACACCGTATGTCTCATATCCGGCATCAATTATCACATCCATCATTGTGTTGACTGGTGGAACAAGCGAGTAATCATGACGTCTTGGAGTACGCACAAATTCGCCCTCTTTTCCCTCAAAAGGACGGGCAATTACTCTTCCGACACCATGCTCTCCCTGGAGCATCTCACGGGCTATCTCACAATATCTGTACAACTCATCCACTGATACTACGCTCTCATGAGCTGCTATCTGGAACACACTGTCCGCAGAAGTATATACAATAAGTGCACCTGTCTTCATATGCTCAGCACCGTAATCTCTGATTACATCTGTACCTGAGTATGGCTTATTGCAAAGCACCGCTCTTCCAGTTCGTCTGCTGAACTCATCTATCACTTCCTGAGGAAATCCATCTGGATAAGTCGGAAGCGGTCTCTTTGAGACAATTCCTGCTATCTCCCAGTGCCCGATTGTTGTGTCCTTTCCCATAGACTGCTCTGTAAGTCTGCCATATGAACCAATTGGTGCCTCTGCACCGGATGCATAATCAACGCCGTCAATATTGAATAGTCCAAGTCGCTTCATATTAGGTGTGCTATACTCATTCGCAGAATATATGCTCTTCAGCGTGTTGCTTCCTTCATCACCAAAAGCGGCCGCATCTGGCGCGTTGCCACATCCATAACTATCAAGAACAATCAAAAATACTCTTCTATTCTCCATATCAACCTCTCATTCCAATGTCGCGTTAACTGGTTGATGCGACATAAGTACTATATATTGAAGTTTATATACTAAGCATATTGCATATATCTGATTATAGCATATATAATTGTCTTTGGACATCAGCTGATTGCATGGATAAGGACACCCTCAGGTATCTTTATCCGCATCAGAAAGTAGCACAAGACAGGGGAAGTCAATGGTTAATTACACGTACACAAAAGAATACTGGCCTGACTACAATGCAGGAAGCAGCCTTGAGTGGTGCATAACCAACGGACTTGGCAGCTATGGCGGTGGATCACTGATAGGAAGTCTTGCAAGAACACATCATGGATATCTTGCAGCGAGCCTCAATTCACCAACAGACCGCTACATTGTTCTTGACCAGGTTATCGAACAGGTCGATGTTCAGGGTAAGTTGTATGATCTTGAGTCATCAGTTCACCTGATTAATGGTAAGTCTGTCTATAAGAATGGTCAGGATTATCTTTCTAAGGTCAGTTATGATGGCACTATAGAGTTTACATATGAGTGCGGTGAACTGACAAGTGTGTCAGAAGAAGGTGAAAGCATTGTAATTCCTGCATTTACATGCGTTAAGACTATCGCTTTGGCGCGTAAGACTAACACTCTTGTCATTTCTTATGAGTTAACCAATAATACCGACCTGGTATTGACTATTGCGCTCACTCCGCTATTTAATTTCCGCGAGCACAACACACTCACAGACGAGGAATTGCCTAAGTTCCGCGAACAGAGGACCGGTCGTACACTATCGCTGGTACCACGCACTAACCTGAATACTCGCATTGATTTCTCAGTTAGTGATGGAACATTTATTCAAAAGGTAAACAAGATTGACTTTAATAGTCAATTACAAAAAGAGACTAATTCTGGTACATCAGCGCTGTGTTCTCACTACACACCATACCAGATTGATATATCCATCCCTCCACACAAGACACATGCCGTATCGGTCGTATGTCATGTTGAATACTCTGAGTGGATGGAAGGAGATGCTCTGCTTCAACAGGCGGGCGATATGTTCATCAAGGCGAATACTGCCAGAAAAGTTATAGAATCTGTCCGTAAACGCACTCAGGCGTTGATTGATCAGGCTGGTTACAATGATGATTACGCTGACAAACTTGTACTTGCAGCCGACCATTTTATATCCTACAGAGCATCTACTGATTCAAGGACTATACTTGCCGGTCTTCCGTTATATGCAGACCGTGGGCGTGATGCACTTATTGCATTTACAGGTCTTACACTATACACAAGACGATACAGTGATGCTACTCAGATACTTAAGTCATATACCAGATATATTCATAACGGAATGATTCCTAATATTCTTCCGGATTCTGCGGGCGATGATCCAGTTTACAATTCGGCTGATGCCGCTCTGTGGTATTTTATTGCTGTCTATAACTACCTGACAGCACTTAGAGATGACAATCGCGTAGATGACAGAACATTGGAAAAATCAGCGAATTTTGTGCATAATTCTATTTTTCCAGTTCTTGCTACAATAATAGAATCATATGAACACGGTACGGATCATTCCATCTATATGGAGCAGAACGGACTATTACATGCTGGTGATCAGTCTGATCAGGTCACATGGATGAATGTCAGTGTTGAAGGAAATCCTGTTACCCCAAGACAAGGCTGTCCAGTCGAGCTTAACGCACTTTGGTACAATGCCCTTTGCATAATGGATTATATGTGCAGAATCTTTGGATATGATGACGGTGGACACTACATGTCTCTTGCTGACAGTGTTAAGGCATCATTTGTTAAATCATTCTGGAATCCTGCTCACAGATGTCTATATGATGTAGTTGAATTTGATCCGGAGACTGGCGAGATTGCATTCCGCGATGAAGCAATCCGACCTAATCAGATATATGCAGTATCCCTTCCTTTTTCCCTTCTGTCGATTCGAGAAGAGAAGGCAATTGTTGAGACTGTTGAACGTCACTTATATATAGGATGCGGTATTCGCTCTCTTTCAAAGGCTCATCCCGATTATAAGGGAATGTATAGTGGCCCAGAGAGAGTCCGTGCTGCCTCATATCACCAGGGTACTGCCTGGGCTTATCCTCTTGGGGCTTTTATTACTGCATATCGCAAGGTCAACGGACCAGGAAGTGATACAACAGCAAGAATCTACAGACTGCTGGAACCTGTACTTGCTCATATATCAGAAGCTGACTGCGTAGGTGGAATCAGTGAGATATTCGAGGGTGACGAGCCGCACAATGGATGCGGATGTTATACACATGCCTGCAGTGTAGGTGAGATACTTAGAGCTTATACTGATACAATCTATTCAAAGCAACCTCGTTAAAAAGAGTATGATGAACTTTGTTCACCATACTCTTCATATATTTACTGCTTATTCATTCTTAATTCTTTCTATTTCTCGCTGGAGTTCTTCCATCTTCTTCATTGCTGCCGCAAGATCCGCCTCTTTCTTAGATTCTGATACCTGGCTACGTGAGTTATCCATTCTGGCAAGTTCTTCCTCAACATTAGGTAATACTCCTGTCTTCTCGAAAAAGCTTGGATCTATATCTATCCTGTAATCATCAGGATTATTACTCATATACTTTACAGCCTGATGTGTATCCTGCTCATAACTAGCTGAAGGAGCCTTGCGTACCGGTCTGCTTTCACCATTATCTCTTGGCCTGCTACCTGGCTTACTACTTGGCTTATTACCATTCTGACTATTATGTAGCTCTCTTCTTGGACTGCTTACTGGCCTCTCTACAGGCTTTCGACTCTTCTTCGGACGATACTCTTCTTCATAATCATCCTCATAATCATCCTCGTAATCTTCATCATCATAATCTTCATCGTAGTCATCATAATCTTCATCATCAAGCTTTCTGATACTCTTGAATGTAAGTACTGCAATAAGCAGGATAACAAGAATTGCCCCTCCTAATATAAGCATTGTCTTGATGCTGTCAGAGCCACCCTCGATTTCCTCCTCTTCATCTGCAACCGTTGATGCATCTGCGGAGTCATTTGATTCCATATCCCCTTCCGAGTCTTCTATTGCCTCTTCAGGTTCTGAATATTCAACATATTTTTCTGCAACATAGCCTTCTTGACCGTTATAGTCAATCTTATACCACCCGTCCTCAGTGCCTATAATATCAACTTTCTCGCCATTGGAGAGCTTCCCAAGCACCTCTCCGTCACTGGATGCCACGCTTCGCACATTCAGTGAATCAACAGTAACCGTTCCCGTATTGGCAGCAAGCAGGTCACACGTAAAGAACGCTCCTGCTACAATCATTACGGCCGTGATATAGCTAACTGCATGTATAAGAATATTGTTTATAATCCTTCTCATGACTTTCTCCATTCTGAAAGCTTCATAATTAGTTCATCTGCATGAACTTAAATGATCCATCAACTCTGTGTGTATTCTCATAATCAGCATTGCATACGTAGAATACCAATGCATTATAGCTGGTTGGAACCTGTATTGCCTCTGTAACATACGAAATATACTTTCCCGGCTCACTATCAGGTGTTGGTGATGGCGTTGGCGATGGTGTCGGTGTTATATATGTTACTGAGTCTGTTGCGCCTGGTGTTGCAGATGCATCACCACTTGTCGACGGTGCCTCTGTTGGCGTTGGCGTTGGTGTTGGCGTAGCCTCAGCACTTGGTGTTACGGAAGGTACTGCTGTATCTGTAGAAAATGTCTTAGTTACTGCTACCTTCTCCCTTGAACCATCAGAATAAGTTATATAATCGGATGTTGCATACTCATCAAGCCCTGCATAGGAATCAGTATAGCCCCACATAACACGGCATGGCTTATCCATCCTGAATTCCAGACTAATCTCTCTCCACTCATACCCTTCTCTGCCAGCATGCGTTGAATCTGAGAAATACTTATTATATCCAACAACAGAAACTGTTCCATAGGCCGTTCTGTTGTCATAGCCCGTTATTGTCTGGTAGTCCTGATTTGCACCCTGTACAAGAGAAAAATCGAACGACTTTCCGCCTGATGCATACGAAGTGAGTGCTTTGCCTTCAGTAACACCACATACGGAACATGTCCTTGGTGAGTCATAATTGGCAGCAATCCACTGATGTGCCGTGGCACCACCATCTGTGAGCCCACACACTGAACAATGCTTAGGCTGGACGCATGTTGCCTCAATCCATGTATGATCGGCTGTCTCTCCCTCAATGGTTCCACATACGGAACATGTCTTAGGATGCATACACGTAGCTGCCAGCCACGAATGGCCAGGTGCTTCTCCCTCTGTCTGTCCGCATCTGGTACATATCTGAGCACTTTCACACGTAGCATCGACCCAGTCATGACCAAGTGGTTCACCTTCTGTCTTACCACATATTGAACATGTCATTGGAGTCTCGCATGATGCTTCAACCCACTTGTGATCGCAGGTATCGCAGGCTGTCAACAGTGCTGCCATCACAGCCATTATGCATATTAATAACAAATAATGTCTCTTTCTCATAATACTTCAGCTTTCTTATTATGCTCCTCAATAAAGCTTACAAACTTATCCTTAGGCAGTGGTCTACAGAAATAGAATCCCTGAATAAGTCCACATCCCTGGAACAGATCTGTATCAACTTCAATAAGCTTTCTTGCTACACTTTCCTTCTCAACACCTTCGACAAGAACTTCCTTTCCCATCTCCTTAAGCATAGCTATTGTGTCCTGAATTACAATCCACATCTGTGGGTTATCAATATTATCGACAAAGCTCTTATCAAGCTTAACCTGATCAATTGGAAGTGAAGTGACTCTCTTAATATTGGAATATCCTACACCATAATCATCAAGCGCAAACCTAACCCCTGCATTATGAAGCTTTCTTACATTAGTATCTACTACTATTGGATCAATGTCCGCTGATGATTCAGTAAGTTCCAGACTAATTCTGCCCGGATTAACCTTATGCTCTAACAGCTTTGTAATTGTCTTCTCTACAAGATCAGATTCAATACACTGTGATGCTGACAGGTTAATCTCTATATATTCTATACCAAGCTTGTCAATACCACTTTCCGCAATGAATGACAGGACCTCGTCCATTACATAATCACCAATTGCATGTATCTTACCGGTAACCTCTGCAACCGGAATAAACTCTCCTGGTGAAACATAACCATACTTGTCGTCGTTAAGCCTTAGCAGTGCCTCAGCACTCACATACTTGCCTGTCTCTGTCGAATATATTGGCTGATAATGGATCTCAAAGTTATGATTCTCCAACGCTCTGTTGATAATGCTATCCATCTCGCTGCGCATCTTGAAGTCATCATCATCGCAGTAATCAGAATAGATAAGCACTTCCTGATTATTGGGCATTGTCTCATGGAATGTTGTTCCAACCGTAAGCAGATTGGTAAAATCATCAATATCATTAGGACACTGAATGACGCATACCCTTGCCTCACTTACAACCTCGAATCCATCAATCTCACATATTGTCTTAAAATACTCAGATATCTCATTAGCTGCACCTTTTGCACATTCTATGGAACTATCTTCACTCATATATGCGAACAGACCATTCTCCAGATAGAACAGATCACTGACATACTTATTATTCCTGGCTATCTGCCTCATCGTATCTGCAATCTTCTTCAGATAGACGTCAAAAAGATTATGACCAACATACAATCTGATACTGTTATAATTAACTACCTTAATTAAGACAATCGACACTGGCTTATCAGCTATGAATATCTTCTTAAGTCTCTCAACACTTGCTCCGTACTTCAGTGCTCCGGTAACCGGATCTGCAAGGCTCTCTTCTCTCTTTACGGCAATCATAAAGAACAATAATGAGATTGATATACCAAACATCTCGATAAGTATTCTCTCATGAAAGAACTGTATAAGAATTGCCCCCAGTATCATTGGAAAGATAATAACAAGTACTACTGCCTTATCTCTGTTAATCAGCTGTCTGTAATGAATTACAAGTTCAACACCCCATAACGCAAAGCATGCCGCAATAATATAGAATACAATAATAAGCGGACCTCTTATATATTCAAGTTCTGGACTGATTACAAATACCTTTCCAGATGGAATATTACTTACAAGCACAAGCAGATCAATCAACACAAGTGAATACCACATATATCTTGTGAACTTCATTGAAGTCTTGTACTTATGCCATATCTCCATACTGGAGTAGATATAATGAACATATACAGGTAACAGCAGATTATGTGCAAAGAAATACACATAATTACAGAAGTATGAACATATTACCATATTATTCGAAGGCTGTGCATAGTCCTCGATAACAGCTGCTCCCAGGTCACCGAGTGTTGCAAAAAGCATCAACACTACCAGAGAAAACATTAACTTATTGGTCCTGTTAACTAGCTGTTCTCGCATAAGCATTGATATCAGAAAAACTGTAATGACTATCAATGCACACACGTCAAAATAAAGAATCTTCTCCATAAAATCCTCTTTCGGAAAATTATGCTTAATCTATAGCATCTTTCTTCTTATTGTTACTTCTTACAAATTCCAAGAACTCGTTCTCTGGCATTGGTCTTGCAAAGTAATATCCCTGAATATAATCACATCCAAGATCTGCAAAGCTCTGGAAACTCTTAGCATCCTCCACACCTTCAACAAGTATCTTCTTTTTCATCTTCTTTAGCATAGACACGGTGTTCTTAATCACTATCCACATCTGTGGGTTGTGCATCTCGTCTACCAATGTCTTGTCAAGCTTAACAATCTCTAATGGTAACGACACCACTCTCTTAATATTAGAGTAACCTGTTCCATAGTCATCCAGTGAGAAAGATATTCCTGCATTGGATAGAAGTCTTATATTCCTGTCTGTTGTCGATGGATCATAATCGACACTGGTCTCAGTAATCTCAAGATTAATCTGGTCATTCCTTACGCCATGCTTCTTCATATATCCAAATATCTTCTCAGCAAGTCTTGGCTCGATACACTGTGCAACAGAAAGATTAATCTCAACATACTCAAGTCCTGATTCCCTGAAAGCATCACTTGCAATAAATCTGCACACATCATCAAGGACAAAATCACCTATCGTATGTATCGCTCCTGATTCTTCAGAGGCAGGAATGAATAATGCCGGTGAAACGAATCCAAACTGTTCGTCCTCGAGACGTATTAATGCTTCAGCAGACACAAACTTATTCTTCTCAATTGAAAAGATTGGCTGATAATACATCCTAAAGCCATTGTTAGATATTGCTCGTGCAATGATAGCATCCATCTCATTACGAACACGGAATTCATATGATGCCATAAGGTCTTCAAGAACCATTATCCTGTCATCATCCGGAATTCTCTCATAGAAACTCTCTGTAAAATTAAGGAAAGAATCCTTGTCGGTAATCTGCTTCGGAATATTAACAATACATATCTTTGCATCGATTGCAACTTCCATCTTACCTATATTCACTGGCTCTCTCATATATGCAGATACCAGTCTTCCCATATCCACCAGATCATCATATCTACGCTGTGATACCGCAACCGCAAATGTCCAGTGATCAAGATAATAGACATCACCATTAAGATTCATAAGTAACGATATCTTAGTAAGCTTATCTGCTATCTTATGCAGTAGTCCTGTATACTGATCAATACCAACGCTATTACGGATATTACGATCATTGACCATATGAATAAGAAGAACCGACGTTGGTCTTGCTGCCTTATATACATTGTCCATCTCGGATATAAAAGCATTAAGACTATGACAGTCCATAACATAGTCCCACAATTCTTCCGGACGCTGAACTGCTACAGCTACAATTAATGCAAGCATAGCTGTTGCAAACACTTCTATCTTAAGTGTTGGAATGATTACCTGGACTCCTACAGAAATAATAACAATTGGAACCAGAATTGTAAGTACCATCCATTTTGCTCTGTTAATAAGATTCCTATACCTTACGATAAGATACAATGCCATGCACATATAGAAAAGTGCTGTTGCATAAAGTATCCATAACAATGGTCCTCTATGATATATGCTGTTCTCGTCAATATAGAATATGCAGTTAGTAAACACATTGGCAATAACAAGAATAACATCCACTACATAAGGAATAATCACAAGTCGCAACCTTAGTGACCTTGGTTCGGCGAAGACATAATAAACTCCTAAAAGTGAACATATATATAGAATGAAAATTGGAATTGTAAGATTACGCAACAGGAAATAAGCGTAGTTGATTATAAGTCTAAAGGCAAAAAGATCCCCTGCCTGATAGGCATTAACCATCATAATGTCATCTAAAAAGTCAATTATACCTACTGCCATAATGATGGTACACAAAAGAACAAAGAGATGATTAGTTCTTCCCTTTGTAAGCTTACGCGTATAATGTGCGAATATTAATAATGCCATCATCAATACAGCACATATATCAAAATATGATGTAAATACCATTTGGGTCTACCTCGCCTATTAATATCACAATTATATCATTTTTCAATACATTTATCAGTAATTATATTTTCTTTTTGCCATAAAAAACACCATAGTCCTACTACCAGAACTATGGTGTCATTAATTAATTATAATAATTAATTGATTCCATTAAATATACTTGCAAATGGACTGTTCGAATCAATGATAAGCACGTTGTTTTTGCTTCCTGACAATGACTCTGTAAGCGAATCAAGCTGTAAAGTGTACAGATAGAAGTCAGCCTTCTCGGCATCATTATATGCATCTGCCAGAATCTTCATATACTCTGCTTCACCCTCGGCAATTGTCTTCTCAGCTTTGGCCTGTGCTTCTGATATCATAACAGATACTTCCTTGTCAGTTGTATTCTTAATCATCTGAGCTGCTGACTGACCCTGCGCTGTATAGGCAGTTGCAATATTGGTTCTCTCAGTAATCATTCGATCATACACAGCTGCCTTGTTCTCCTCAGGGAGATCAAGAATCTTAATCTCAATATCATTTATCTGAATACCATACTGCTCGCACTGATTGCCTATACATTCCATAAGCTTGTCTGACATAGATATTACATCTACGTCCTTATTGTCGCTGTCAGCATCAATATCATTGATGTCAACATCGTCAAGCTCAACATCAAGTACTTCTATGTTATCCTTGCTATTACGGCTGGCAATAACTTCGTCCTGTGTCATACTTGAGACAGTAGTCTTAATTGCATTGAATACAATTACATCAAGTCGACTCTGAGCTGTATTATCAGATGCATTAAGTGCTGATGTGTATGTCTTGGCATCTGTTACGGTCCATAATACAAAGGCATCGATAATCATTGTCTTCTTATCAGAAGTAATAACCTCTGATGAATTCATATCATATAATCTCATCGCCTTTGATATATAGCTGATATCCTGAATAAATGGCTTCTTGAACCTAAGTCCCGCTGTATCATTGATACTCTCAATCTTTCCAAACTGCTTTACAACGGAATACTGATCTTCTCTTGTTGTATAAGCCAGGCTGTTAAACACAATACTTGCAACAACTATAAGAACTAATACAATTGCAAAAAATGGTAACTTTATCTTATTCTTCATTCTGAGCACCTCCATTAATTACAGCTGCACTAGTAGCCTGATTAAGTTCGTCAAGAGAATAATGCTTAAGCACATCTCCATGCTCATCATCAATAACAATCTTAAGATTAGGCATTACTTCCTGCATTGTCTCATAGAACATTCTCTGCTTTGTAATCAAAGGATAGTTCTTATACTCCTCATACTCTGCATTGAATCTGGCAACCTGACCGTTAGCTTCATTAATTCTGGCTGTCTTCTGTGCCTCTGCGTCCTGAAGAATCTTGTCAACATTAGCCTCTGCCTCTGGAATCTTCTGATTTCTATATGCATTAGCTTCATTGATAGCTGACTCTTTACCCTGCTTAGCAGTCTCTACGTTCTTAAACGCATCATTAACACTGTCTACTGGTGGCTCTGTATCCTGAATAGCGGCATCTACAAGAGTAAGTCCAATATCATTCTCCTCAAGGTTCTTAAGAATCATATCCTTAACTGCCGCCTGAATGCCGCTCTTACCAGTAGTAATAGCACTGTCAACAGAATAGGCTGAAACAACACTACGAATGCTTGACATTGCAATGTCCTTAAGTATCTCCTGTGGCTCTGTAGACGCATAAAGATACTTAATTGGATCAGACACCTGATATGATATGTAGAAGTCAACATCAAGCAGATTGAAATCAGATGTAATCATTATAGACTCCTCTGGGACTTCATAGTAATCACCATACTCGTCCTCATAATATCCAATCTCGAAGCCACGTACAGTAGTATCAACCTTTCTGACCTTCTGAATAATAGGCGTCTTAAAGTGAAGACCCTTCTCTTCTACAAGCTTTGCTTCGCCAAAAGTGGTAACTACAGCACTCTCTGTCTCGCTTACCGTATAGAAGCTTGAAAATACACAAACCAAAATAATTGTGCCAATTAAAACGCCACAAATAATATTAACAAGTTTGCGCAGTAAATCATTTCCCTCGTTCATATACCTCTCCTTTACCTTAGCTTATTCCACCGCCAATTATATCGCATAACTGACAAATATAAAATTAAAAAAATATAAAAAAACAGGCAAAGAACAATCTTTACCTGAAACTTAATAAATAATGCTCCAGACCGGACTTGAACCGGTACGGTGTTGCCACCGAGGGATTTTAAGTCCCTTGCGTCTGCCAATTCCGCCACTGGAGCATATTTAAGTGGGACCAATAGGGCTCGAACCTATGACCCTCTGCTTGTAAGGCAGATGCTCTCCCAGCTGAGCTATGATCCCTTATTATTAAGTTGACGACCCAGATCGGACTCGAACCGACGACCTCCGGCGTGACAGGGCGGCGCTCTAACCAACTGAGCCACTGGGCCACATTACAAAAATGTAGTTCGCTTACGCGAAGTGGATCTGCGGGGACTCGAACCCAGGACCGACCGGTTATGAGCCGGTTGCTCTAACCAACTGAGCTACAGATCCATATAAGCCGATGATCGGACTCGAACCGATAACCTGCTGATTACAAATCAGCTGCTCTGCCAATTGAGCCACATCGGCATTCAACTTACATTGAATAGTGGGACCTACAGGGCTCGAACCTGTGACCCCCTGCTTGTAAGGCAGGTGCTCTCCCAGCTGAGCTAAGATCCCATGGGACATTGAACTTTATTATATATATTAGTTCAATGAGTATCTGAATATATCTGATTTTCAATATTCG
>JAZUGT010000043.1:0-57810 GCA_045641365.1 Lachnospiraceae bacterium | reverse complement strand
CTTCACAGAGCGTAATGGTATCCACATCATCGATCTTCAGAAGACAGTTGGTCTTGTAGACGATGCTTACAAGGCAGTATTTGATATTGCTAATGAAGGTGGTACAGTTCTTTTCGTTGGTACTAAGAAGCAGGCTCAGGATGCTGTTAAGACAGAGGCAGAGCGTTGTGGTATGTACTACGTTAACGAGAGATGGCTTGGTGGTATGCTTACTAACTTCAAGACAATTGAGACACGTATTGCTAGACTTAAGGCAATCGAGACAATGTCTGAGGATGGTACATTTGATGTTCTTCCTAAGAAGGAAGTTATCCAGCTCAAGAAGGAGTGGGAGAAGCTTGAGAAGAACATTGGTGGTATCAAGGATATGACAAGAGTTCCAGATGCTATCTTCGTAGTAGATCCTAAGAAGGAAGCTATCTGTGTTAAGGAAGCAAAGTCACTTGGTATCAAGCTTATTGGTATTGGTGATACAAACTGTGATCCAGATGATCTTGATTACATCATTCCAGGTAATGATGATGCTATTCGTGCAGTTAAGCTTATTGTTGGTAAGATGGCAGATGCTGTTATCGAGGCTAATCAGGGTGAGGCTGTTTATACAGAGGCAGAGGCTGCAGCTGAGACAGCAGACGCAGAATAATTGATAATATACTTTATTAATATAGGAGGATATAGTAATGGCTATTACAGCAGCAATGGTTAAGGAACTGCGTGAGATGTCTGGCGCAGGTATGATGGATTGTAAAAAGGCACTTACAGAGTGCGATGGTAATATGGAAGCAGCTATGGAAGCTCTTCGTAAGAGTGGTGCTGCAAAGGCTGAGAAGAAGGCTTCTAGAATTGCTGCAGAGGGTATTGCTCGTACAGCAATCAACGGAACAACAGGTGTTGTTGTTGAAGTTAACTCTGAGACAGACTTCGTTGCTAAGAACGAAGTATTCCAGGAGTTCGTTCAGTCAGTAGCTGATCAGGCTCTTGCTTCATCATACAATGGTGGCAAGAATGGTGAGGACGTTGAGACACTTCTTTCAGAGAATGGTCTTAAGGAAGCACTTGTTGAGAAGACAGCTACAATTGGTGAGAAGTTATCATTCCGTAGGTTTGAGAAGGTTACAGAGGACATCGTTGTTTCTTATCTTCACGGTGGCGGAAGAATTGGTGTATTAGTAGCAGCTAATGGTGCATCTGATGATGCAGCTAAGGAGGCTCTTACTAATGTTGCAATGCAGATTGCAGCTATGAACCCAACATATATCAGCAGAGCAGATATCTCTGATGAGGAGATTGCAAAGCTTAGAGAGATTACAGTTGACAGTGCACTTAATGATCCTGCATCTCTTCCAAAGCCAATCCTCAATGATCTTATCGCTAAGGCAACAGCTGGTGTATGGAGTGCAGAGGATATTAAGGTATACGAAGAGCAGAAGGCTAATAAGTTTCTCTTCAACTTCCTTTCTAATGAGGCAAAGGCACAGCTTGCTGAGCTTGCTATGGCTGATAAGGCAGCAATCGTTGATAATAAGATCTTCGCAGGTCTTGTTGATGGACGTATCTCTAAGCAGCTCAAGGAGATCAGCCTTATGGATCAGGTATATGTTAAGGCAGAGGATGGAAAGCAGTCAGTTGCTAAGTACCTTGAGTCAGTTAACAAGGATCTTGCAGTTGCTAAGTTCGTTCGTTTCGAAGTTGGTGAAGGAATGGAGAAGAAGAGCGAAGACTTCGCAGCAGAGGTTGCTGCACAGCTTGGCTAATTTTAGTCAATTTGTTATATATGTTTATAGAGTCTGTAAATGCATTTTATGCATTTACAGACTTTTTTTTTATTCAATAATGTGAGAAAATATTGTGGTTATGGAGAACATTTAGGGTGATGAGCGACACCTTTTATTAATATATCAACTAAATTATTATCGCTCGGATGGGAGACATTATGAAAAAAGTATTACATGAGATCTTTATTGATGGACTTGGAGGAATGGCAAGTGGCCTTTTTGCGACACTTATCATTGGTACAATTATAGTTCAGATAGGAACCTTTATTCCAGGTGCTATCGGAACATACCTCCTTATGATGGGCAAGGTTGCAAGTGCGGTAACTGGTATGGGTATTGGTATCGGAGCAGCAACCAAGCTTAAAGGATCACCATTAGTTGTAGTATCAGCAGGTGCAGCTGGTATGATAGGTGCTTTTGCCAGCAAAATCATAGCAGGAACTGTTCTTGTGGATGGTGTAATGTGCTTTGCGGGCCCTGGCGAACCATTGGGGGCTTTTATTGCTGCTATGGTTGCAATTTACATTGGCCGCCTTGTAACAGGAAAGACTCCTGTAGATATAATTATCACCCCATTCACTTGTATCGTGTCTGGTGGTGCAGTTGGACTTTTACTTGGACCTAGCATATCTTCCTTTATGACATGGCTTGGAAGTCTTATCAACTGGGGAACAGAGCAGGCACCATTCCTTATGGGAATCGTAGTCTCAGTTCTTATGGGTATGATACTTACTCTTCCAATCAGTTCTGCAGCACTTGGAGTAATTCTTGGACTCTCAGGAATAGCAGCCGGTGCAGCAACTATTGGATGTTCAGCTAACATGGTTGGATTTGCAGTTGCTTCTTATAAGGAGAACAAGGTTAACGGACTTATTGCACAGGGACTTGGAACAAGTATGCTTCAGGTTGGTAACATCGTTAAGAAGCCTATTATCTGGCTTCCGGCTATAATTACTAGTGCAATACTTGGACCTGTATCCACATGTGTTCTTCATATGACTAATAATGCAACAGGTTCAGGAATGGGTACAGCAGGCCTTGTAGGTCAGATTAATACTTTCCAGGTTATGACATCAGAAGGTGTATCATCTGGTCTTGTTCTTGTTGAGATTATTGTTATGCACTTTATTGCACCTGCAATTCTTTCGTTTGCAATTGCTAAGGTTATGAGAAAAATGAATCTCATTAAGGATGGAGATATGAAGCTTAATGTATAATACTTCATTAGTAATCTATTAATTATCGAGAGGTTAAGAATATGTTTTGTACTAATTGTGGCAGTGAATTAAGAGATGGAGTAAAGTTCTGTACGGTGTGCGGAACGCCTGTAAAGAAGGCTGAACAGCAGGAGGTAAAGCCAGTAGCAGAAGCACCAGTAGCAGAAGCACCAGCTGTAGAGGCACCAGTAACAGAGGCGCCAGTTGAAAGGACACCAGCTGTAGAGACACCAGCTGTAGAGACACCAGTTGCAGAGAGACCTGTATATGCAACTCCGGAAGCAGCTACAGCTCCTGTTAAGAAGAATTCGGCAGTAGTTCCTGTTCTGATTACAATAATTATCCTTCTTATAGCAGCCATAATTGCATGTATTATTCTATTTAAAGATAATATAGGAGTTATGCTTCATGATAACTGGGGAATAGATATTCTATATTCTGGTGATGATGACGATGAAGAGGAGTCTGAATCAGTAACACAGTCAGCTGAGCTGGAGGAGACTACCGAGGCACAGGAGGCTGCAACAGAGGAAGAGTCAATTGCAGAAGTGACTACTGAGCAAAGTGGAGTTACTGAGGCTGAATGGTGTAAGGCATATGCTGATTATCTCTCGGCAGGAGATTACACCACATATCAGGGGGCACTTATATATGTTAATAATGACGAGATTCCAGAGATGGTACTTATTGGTGACTGTGAAGCAGCTGGCAATCTGATTGTTACATATGATGGCAAGAAGACTGACGAGCTCCAGACTTCGAGACTATACTTTGAGTATATTGAGAAAGAGAACAGAGTATGCAATTCTGATGGTAACTCAGGATATTATTATGATCTTGTATATTCAATAGAAGATGGAAAGTGGAGCTCAGTTGCTGAGGGCTTCAACAGCCTGGAGGATTATGAGAGTGATATTCTAAACTATGAATGGGATGGTATATCTGTATCCAAAGATGTATATGAGGCATCTCTTGGCAAGGTGTTTGACCGGACCAGGGCAAAAGTGGTGCGTGACGGCATAGAATATAACAAGTTTTTTACATCACTTGTTAATGAGCGTCCTATGGACGCGGGAATAGTGGATGTATATTTTACAGATTCAACCGATATACATACATATGATATTAGAATAGGCGATGTAAGCTGGTACGAGGCGCAGGATGATGCGATAGAAAGTGGTGGGTATCTTGTGCATATCAATTCCATTGAAGAATACAATTATATTGTGGAAATGATTGAAAATGCAGGTATGCATAACTATATCTTCTGGCTTGGTGCGACAAGAACAGATTACTTCTCACATGAGTATACATGGGCTTACAAGGACAGAAACTATCAGAAATGTGCAGAAGTGTTAGAGAAGAATCATGAATATGACAATTTCTGGCTTCCAGGTGAGCCATCATATTCAAGCGAAGACGCTAATGGTGTAACGATGGATGAGGAATACCTTGATATGTTCTATTCCAAGAAGCAGGGCAGATTCGTTTGGAATGATGTACCATCGGATATTATCAGCATTGTTCCATCATATGCAGGTAAGGTCGCATATATTGTAGAGATAGAGTAGTAGGGTAAGGTGGATATGAATATTACAGTTATTTTTGAAGATGCACATCTTCTTGTGAAGGGACTTAAGAAGAATTCTTATGAGTCGAATATGAATATATTCAGAGAACGATACGGTGATGTGTTCAGGGAGTTCACTGAGGCGGTAACAGAAGAGGCTGACTATGCAAAAGTCGCTGATGAATTTGCAACGGCAGTCTTTGAAGAGAATTCTAAGAATGGAAAGATCAAGGGTGGTAAGCTCATGGATCTTAATATGTTAATGGTATACTATGCATTTCCTGTACTTCAGATGCAGGAGGGCATAGACACGGGACTTATGTGTGATTCTGTCAGGGACAGTTGGAACAGAAAGTTCAATACATCCATTGACTATACAACATATGACAAGATACTTGATGGATTCAAAAGCAGACTGTTTGGAATGTTTTAACTGATTGTTACAGGAACAGAGGAAGAGGTGGATTGATGTATCAGGATGGGAAGATTATTTTAGGAAAGACATCTGATGGAGAAGCTGTATTATACCCTCAGATGGCGAATCGTCATGGTCTGATTGCAGGTGCAACAGGTACCGGTAAGACAACAACAGTTAAGGCTATTGCCGAATCGTTTTCAGATGCAGGTGTGTCGGTATTTCTGGCAGATGTTAAGGGTGATCTTTCGGGAATAGCTGTCAATTCTGACGGTTCTGCCAGTGACAGGACTACAGGTCTGTGGGATCTCTATACAGCCAAGGGAATGCCACTTAGGACCACTGTTACTGAGGTTGGACCGATTCTTCTTTCGAGAATCCTTGATCTTAATCAGACACAGCAGGAGGTGTTAGACGTAATATTCAGAATAGCTGATGAAGAAGGTCTCTTGCTTATTGATACTAAGGATCTTAAGGCGATGATTAATCATGTAAGCGAGTTGAGTGCTGACTATGCTAAGAAGTATGGAACGATATCTTCTCAGACGCTTACAACAATTCTTAGAGCAGTTACATACATTGAGGACCAGGGCGGTGACAGGTTCTTTGGAGAGCCTGCAATTAACATATCCGACTGGTTTGGACACAATGTGGATGGCAAGGGCAACGTACAGATACTTGACTGTCAGCAGCTGATTCTCAACCCGACAATGTATTCTACAATGATGCTATGGCTGCTATCTGAGATCTACGAGATTCTTCCAGAGGTTGGAGATCTTCCAAAGCCACGAATGGTATTCTTTTTTGACGAAGCACATCTCCTTTTTGACAATGCCGGTAAGCACCTTCTTGACAAGGTTGAGCAGGTGGTTAAGCTTATCAGATCCAAGGGAGTGGGTGTGTACTTCATTACACAGAGTCCGCGTGATATTCCAGATGGAGTACTCGCACAGTTAGGTAATAAGATACAGCATGCGCTTCATGCATATACACCTGCTGAGCAGAAGGCGCTTAAGGCAGCAGCTGATTCGTTTAGAGTTAATCCTGAATTTAAGACATTTGATGTTCTTCAGGAACTTCAGATTGGTGAGGCTCTGGTGTCAGTGCTTGATGAGTCGGGCGTACCGACAATTGTTGAGAGGACTAAGATTGGCCTTCCGGCATGTTCACTTGGTGCTGTAGACGATGCGACAAGGGAATATCTGATAAAGAGCAATGATCTCTATCTTAAGTACTGTAATGCGGTAGACAGAGACTCAGCATATGAGTTCTTTGAGAGGATGGCATTAGTTGAAGAGAAGGCAGCGGTATCGGATGAGCGAGTGGACGACGCCATTGGGGAAGGTGCAGTGATGACCTCAGAAGAATCGGAAGCAGAAGCCAAAAAAAGAGCGAGACTTGAGTATGCTAATGCACATAAGGTAAGTAACAGCACAGGCGGATCAAAGCAGGGGAAGAAGACATCCAAGTCAGATAAGAAGGATGACGCATACGATTACGCAAGAACACATAAGTCATCTAATAAGGTTATGGAGAGTGTTGCCAAGACTGCTGCAGGAACAGTGGGAAGAGAGATGGGCAATTCTATTGGAAAGTCCATTGGTGGTTCATTTGGCAAGAGGCTTGGTGGTAATGTAGGTGCTACACTTGCAAGAGGAATAATTGGCAATCTGTGCAGATAGCAGAGATTGCAGAAGTATTATAGATGTTACTGCGGGGTAAGGAATTAAGCAGTAGGTGGGAGAATAATATGAGAAAAAGCGGAATTTTACTGGCTATTTCCAGTATTCCTTCGAAGTATGGTATAGGTGGTTTTTCCAAGGAGAGCTATGAGTTTGTTGATTTCCTTGAGAAGTCAGGACAACAGCTGTGGCAGATACTGCCGCTTGGACCGACAGGATATGGCGATTCACCATATCAGTCGTTTTCGACATTTGCCGGTAATCCTTATTATATAGACATTGAGGAGTTCATTGAGAAGGGGTGGCTGACAGATAAGGAGTGTTCTTTATACAGTTATGGCGGTCCTGAGTATGTTGAATATGACAAGATTTTTGAGTCAAGATTCAAGCTCTTACGAAAAGCTTACGAAAGAAGCGACGTAGAGGGTGATAAAGCTTTCCATGAATTCATTAAGGAGAATTCCTACTGGCTGGATGACTATGCACTGTATATGGCCATTAAGGATAGCAAGGGCGGTCTTGCGTGGCTTGACTGGGAGGAGTCAATCAAGACCAGAAAAAAGTCAGCAATCGATAAGTATAGTAAGGAACTTAAGGACGATATAACTTTCTACAAGTTCCAGCAGTATTACTTCTGTAAGCAGTGGTTTGGTCTTAAGGAATATGCCAACAAAAAGGGCATAAGTATAGTTGGTGATATCCCGATATATGTCGCTCTTGACGGGGCGGACACATGGGCCAATCCCGAGCTTTTTCAGTTAGATGAGGACTGTAATCCTACAGCAGTAGCCGGATGCCCACCAGATGGATTCTCGGCGCTTGGACAGTTGTGGGGCAATCCTCTCTACAGATGGGATTATCATAAAGAGACTAATTATGCGTGGTGGATGAAGAGAATCGCACACTGCTACAAGTTATACGATATTGTCAGAATCGATCATTTCAGAGGCTTTGATGCATACTTCTCAATACCTGCAGGCCGAGAGGATGCAGTGATTGGTGAATGGTGTCCAGGACCAGGATATGATCTGTTCAGAGTTATGAAGGAGACTATTGGCAATAAGCCTGTGATAGCAGAGGATCTGGGATTCCTTACAGATTCAGTAATTAAGCTTGTAAAGAAGACAAAGTATCCGGGAATGAAGGTACTCCAGTTTGCGTTTGATTCACGTGAAGACAGCGATTATCTGCCATACAACTATGATAAAAACTGTGTTGTATATACTGGAACTCATGATAATGATACAATTATCGGATGGTACAATATAATGAAGGGTAAGGATAAGAGCTTTGCGAGAAGATACCTTGGATTAACACGTTCTAAGGATGTATGTGAGAAGCTTATTAAGCTTGCTCTTGGAAGTGTTGCAGATACTGCAATTATTCCTATGCAGGACTATCTGGAACTTGGTACTGAGGCAAGAATGAACATTCCTTCAACACTTGGCACCAATTGGAAATGGCGTATGAAGAATGGTGTGCTGACCGATGAGCTTGCATCAAGAATCTATAAATGGACAAAACTGTACGGACGACTTGGATAATATATTAGTGGCGGTTAAGCTGAGCGTACAGTGACAGCTGATGGCTATGGAGGATATTGAAGTGGAAATCGAGAGAAAATTCACTATAAAAGAGCTTCCTGATCTCGACAGGTATGACTTTCATGAGATTGAGCAGGCATACCTGAATACAAAGCCGGTTATGAGAATAAGACGTCAGGATGATGAATACTACTTCACTTACAAGAATAGTGGGCTTATGGCAAGAGAAGAGTACAATCTTCCGCTTAACAGGGAGTCTTTTGAGCATCTTGTTACGAAGGCCGACGGAAGGGTTATTCGTAAGAGAAGATATCTTATTCCATATGAACAGTTCACAATAGAACTTGATATTTTTAAGGGTGATCTTGAACCGCTTATTATTGCTGAAGTTGAATTTGATTCAATCGATGAGGCCAATGCATTCGTACCACCAGAGTGGTTTGAGCAGGATGTGACTAACGACCCAAGATATCATAATAGTAATATGATTTAGACATAATATACAGACAGAAGGGAATAATGACATGAAGAAGAAGATATTAATGGCTGTCAGTGTTGTTATGATGCTTGCGCTTATAATTGCGGGCTGTGGTAACAGGGTGGCACATTATGAAGGTACAGTTAGAATAGGTGGGCTTAAGGGACCGACATCTCTGGGGCTGCTGTTTCTTGATAAGTGGGATGAAGCAGGTGAACTTAATCAGGACTATGAACTGATGATGGCAACTCAGGCTGATGAACTGCTGCCACTTATGATAAAGGGCGAGCTTGATATAGCGCTTGTTCCTGCCAATGTAGCAAGCGTTCTGTATAATAAGACAGAGGGACAGGTTACTGTTATAGATATTAATACTCTTGGAGTTCTCTACATGGTATCAGGAGATACTTCGATTAGCTCGGTGGCTGATCTTGTCGGAAAGACAATCTATCTTACAGGCAAGGGCACAACACCGGATTATGTACTTAGATATATACTTAAGGCGAATGGTATTGGAGATGACCAGATATCTTTGGAATATAAGTCCGAAGCAACAGAGGTTGCGGCTGTTCTTGGAGAGAATCCGGATGCGATAGGTCTGCTGCCACAGCCATTTGTTACTGCTGCATGTGCACAGAATGACAGCCTGTCTGTAATTATGGATATGAATGAGCAGTGGGAGAAGCTTCAGGGCAGCGATGGAAGCAGGATGGTAACAGGTGTTACTGTTGTCAGAAATGCCTTTCTTAACGAGAATCCAGAAGCTGTAAGCGAATTTATTGAAGACCATGGAAGAAGTGCTAAGGAAGTCAATGCATCGGTGGAAGAGGCAGCAGCACTTGCTGTTAAGGCTGAGATAATTGCCAAGGAGCCGATTGCCATGAAGGCTATTCCTAAGTGTAATATCACATGTATATCGGGCAGTGATATGAAGAATTATCTTCAGGGTTATCTTCAGGTTCTGTACGATGAGAATCCTGAAAGTGTAGGAGGCAGTCTGCCAGGTGATGAATTCTACTTTGTCCAGTAGCACTGGAAGAAACAATAAGTTCATAAAGTATATTCTGATTGCTGCATTATGGATTGCAGTATGGGAAGTAATGAGTATGATAGTGGCCAACAGGATTCTTCTTGTTGGCCCGCTTGATACATTGAGGGCGCTTGGAATCAAACTTTCAGAGGCTTCTTTCTGGATGTCTCTTGGCGGGTCATCACTAAGAATCGTTGGTGGATACGCCGTGGGCTTTGCAGGAGGTCTGTTGCTTGCTGTAGCATCCTACAGATTCAGGCTTGTGGAGGATATACTGCTGCCACCAGTCACATTTCTTAAGTCTGCGCCAGTTGCATCCTTTGTTGTTATATTCCTTATATGGTGGAATAGCAGTGTTCTGGCTGCTGCAATCTGTATATGCGTTGTTATGCCACAGATATATATCAGCGTCTTGGAAGGCCTTAAGGAGACTGATAACAGGCTGCTTGAGATGGCACAGGTTAATGGTATGAGGCATATTCACAGAGTCCTGTATATATACAGACCATCTGTGAGGCCATATCTTGAGGCAGGTATCAAGGTATCGGCCGGCATGTCATGGAAGTCAGGTGTTGCGGCTGAGGTCATAGGAACGCCGGCCAGTTCAATTGGTGGGGCACTGTATATGTCCAAGATTTACCTTGATACAGCAGGGGTGTTTGCATATACGATAGTCATAATCCTGTTAAGCTTTGTGTTTGAACGGGCATTATTATATGGAATTAAGCAGCTTTGCAAAATTCAGCCGATTTTTCCTGAGCATGTGAAAAATGGTGAGACTGAAAGTACAGTAAGAGCTGTAGAGATTGAGAATCTGTGCAAATCATATGATGGCAAAGTGGTATATGATGACTATAATGTCACATTCAGTAATGAGAAGCTGAATATCCTAAGCAGTGTGTCAGGAAGTGGGAAAACGACCCTGCTTAGAATAATCTGTGGTCTTGAGAAGGCAGATGGTGGAAGTATCAGGGCTTTAGGTACTGAAAGCCTTAATGGGCTTAGATTTGGCATGCTTTTCCAGGAGGACAGGCTGTGTGAGGATTATTCAGCGCTGATTAATGTGGCGATGATATGTGGAGATACAGCCAGGGCCAGGGACGTACTTCTTGAACTGCTTGATGAGGATGATATCAATAGACCTGTCAGAGAACTTAGTGGTGGACAGCGTCGCAGGGTTGCTATTGCAAGAGCATACAGCAGGAACGCAGATGTGTATCTGATAGACGAACCTTATAACGGATTGGATGAGGCCAACCGTCAGAAGGTAAGTGACTATATCAGGCAAAGAGGAGAAGGCGTAATAACGGTGATGGCATCACATATGTGTTTGCAAGTACATGCCGCTTGTGCTATAATCGAATAATGACTGTGATTATCTCTAGGAGTATGTATATTAACTATACGCACTGAGGAGATTGCATCATATATTAATTGACTAAGAAGGAGATTTATCAATGAGCGTTAAGGTAGAAAAGTTAGAGAAGAATATGGCTAAGCTTACTATCGAGGTTCCAAGCGAGGAGCTCGATGCAGCAATAGAGAAGGCTTATCAGAAGCAGAAGAAGCAGATTAGCATTCCTGGCTTCCGTAAGGGTAAGGTTCCACGTCAGATGGTTGAGAAGATGTATGGTAAGGAAGTATTCTATGAGGATGCTGCTAATGAGCTTATTCCAGACGCATACAGCAAGGCTTATGATGAGTGTGAGGAGGAGATTGTATCTTCACCTAAGGTTGAAGTTGTACAGGTAGAGGCTGGAAAGCCATTTATCTTTACTGCAGAGGTAGCACTTAAGCCACCAGTTGAGCTTGGTAAGTACAAGGGTGTTAAGGTTGACAAGGTTGATACAGCAGTAACAGATGAAGAAGTTGATAAGGCAATCGAGGATGAGAGAGCACGTAATGCGAGAAGCATAAGTGTTACAGACAGAGCTGTTAAGGATGGCGATGATATTATTCTTGACTTTGAAGGCTTCGTTGATGGAGTAGCATTCCAGGGTGGTAAGGGCGAGAACTATCCACTTACAATTGGTTCAGGTCAGTTCATCCCAGGATTTGAGGAGCAGCTTGTTGGTAAGGAGATCGGTGCAGAGTGTGATGTTAATGTTACATTCCCAGAAGATTATCAGGCAGAGGAGCTCAAGGGCAAGGCTGCAACATTTAAGTGTACTGTTAAGGAGATTAAGGAGAAGCAGTTACCAGAACTTGATGATGAGTTCGCAGCTGAAGTATCTGAGTTCGATACACTTGACGAGTACAAGGCTGATGTTCGTAAGAACCTTGAGGACAAGAAGGCAGCAGATGCCAAGAATGCAAAGGAAGATGCAGTTATCGCTGCTATTATAGAAGATTCCAAGATGGAGATCCCAGATGCTATGCTTGAGACACAGCAGAGACAGATGGTTGAGGAGTTCGCTCAGAGAATTCAGAGCCAGGGTCTTTCATTTGATCAGTATATGCAGTTCACAGGCGCTACAGTTGAGGCACTCATTGAGCAGGTTAAGCCACAGGCAGAGCAGAGAATTAAGTCAAGACTTGTTCTTGAGGCAATTGCTGCAGCAGAGAAGATTGCTCCAACAGATGCAGACTTTGATGAAGAGTGCAAGAAGATGGGCGAAGCTTACGGAATGGATGCAGACAAGGTTAAGGAGTCTCTCGGTGAGGCTGGTAAGAAGTCTGTTATGGAAGACCTTGCAGTTGCCAAGGCAGTTGAGCTTGTAGTAAGCGAAGCTAAGGAGAAATAAGTTACGGAGGTAGTGATTAATGAGTCTAATACCTTATGTCATTGAACAGACCAGCCGTGGTGAGCGTTCATATGATATCTACTCAAGATTATTACAGGACAGAATAGTTTTTCTTGGTGAAGAAGTCAGAGAGGACAATGCTGCAACAATAGTTGCACAGCTACTATTCCTTGAGGCTGATGATCCTGAGAAGGATATCTGTCTGTACATTAACAGCCCAGGTGGTTCGGTTACTGCCGGAATGGCTATATATGATACAATGCAGTACATTAAGTGTGATGTATCAACAATCTGTATTGGAATGGCAGCAAGTATGGGAGCTTTTCTCCTTGCTGGCGGTGCCAAGGGTAAGAGATATGCTCTTCCTAATGCAGAGATTATGATTCATCAGCCACTTGGCGGTGCGCAGGGACAGGCAACAGAGATTCAGATTGCTGCAGAGCATATCTTAAGAACCAAGGAGAAGCTCAATAAGATTCTTTCTGACAATACAGGCAAGGATCTGGCAACAATTGCTGCTGATACAGAGCGTGACAACTGGAAGACTGCTGAAGAGGCATGCGAATACGGCCTTATAGATGCAGTAATCGCTAACAGAGCTGAGGCAGACAAGACAAAGTAAGGAGATTATCCTAAAGTGGCAAGAAATAGTTCGGGCGGAGACGGTGTATGCTGCTCTTTCTGTGGAAAGAGTCAGGGCAAGGTCCGCAAGCTTATAGCAGGTCCTAACGGTATATTCATTTGTGATGAATGTATAGAGGTCTGCAGCGAGATAATTGAAGAAGAGTTTGAAGATGATTATGAGGCAGAAGGTGCCGGCGAGATTAATCTGCTTAAGCCAATAGAGATTAAGAAGTTCCTGGATGAATATGTTATAGGTCAGGATGAGGCTAAGAAGGTACTTTCCGTAGCTGTATATAATCATTATAAGAGAGTAACCTGCGATGATAAGAATGATGATGGTGTTGAACTTCAGAAGAGCAATATCATTATGATGGGACCAACTGGTTCGGGTAAGACTTATCTTGCACAGACTCTTGCAAAGATTATTAATGTTCCATTTGCTATAGCGGATGCTACAACACTTACAGAGGCAGGATATGTCGGTGAAGATGTTGAGAACATTCTTCTTAAGCTTATTCAGGCGGCTGAATATGATGTTAAGCGCGCAGAGTATGGAATAATCTATATTGATGAGATTGATAAGATCACAAAGAAGGGTGAGAATGTCTCAATTACAAGAGATGTATCTGGTGAAGGTGTTCAGCAGGCACTTCTTAAGATAATTGAGGGAACTCATGCCAGTGTTCCTCCACAGGGTGGACGTAAGCATCCTCAACAGGAACTTATTCAGATTGATACCTCGAATATTCTGTTCATATGTGGCGGTGCATTTGACGGATTAGAGAAGATTATTGAGGAGAGACTTAACAGAAAGGCCATAGGCTTCAATGCTGCAATTGCAGAGAAGTCAGGCAAGGAGATTGGTGAGTTATTCAGAAATGTTTCAACTCCGGATCTTGTGAAGTTTGGTCTTATTCCAGAGTTCGTCGGACGTGTACCTATACATGTATCGCTTGATGGTCTCGACAGGGATTCTCTTGTAAGAATTCTTTCAGAGCCAAAGAATGCTTTGATTAAGCAGTATGCCAAGTTATTTAACTTTGACAACGTTGAGCTTGTCTTTGAGAAAGAGGCTATTGAAGCAATTGCTGATAAGTCATTTGAACAGAAGACTCGAGCAAGAGGCCTCAGAACGATTATGGAGAAGCTTATGATGGATGTTATGTTTGAGATTCCATCAGATGAGAGTATTGTTAAGTGTATTATTACTAAGGCTGCTGTAGAAGGCAGCGAAGAGCCGACAGTGATTAGAGAGTAGTTATTATGCGCCACCGTTTATTTCGGGGGCGCATTGTTATGTTATCGTGGTCATGGAGATAGAATTAATGGAGAATAATTTTATTAGTCCAATTGAGATTATTCCGGCTGTTGCACTACGTGGACTTAATGTATTTCCTGGAATGGTCATTCATTTTGACCTTACAAGGAAGAAGTCGATTAGTGCTGTGAGAACGGCCATGAAGAATGATGGAAGACTCTTTGCAATTACGCAGCGTAGTATGGACGAGGGGATTCCGGATATCGACGATCTGTACAGAATAGGAACTGTTGTAACTGTAAGACAGATTACCAAGCTCCCTAACAATGTGTTCAGGATACTGGTGCAGGGACAGTACAGAGCTTCCTTAGAGGAGATTAATAAGGATAATCGCAATTATATTGAAGCGACAATTGCAAGAGTTATTGAGGGTGAAGGCGTTCTTGACGGTAATGACAATTACAATGAGGCTGCCGTAAGAGCACTTGTAGATATGCTTGAGGCATATATGCACTATCACCCGAAGGTAAGCCAGAGCCTTAACTCACAGATTAAGCCTTCAATGAAGATGAGTGAAGTTATTAATCGAATTGCAATGAATATTCCGATTGCATTCGATAAGAAGCAGAGAGTTCTTGAAGCGATTGGTATAAGAAATCAGTATGACGAACTCGTCTCAATTCTTCATGATGAGGCAGAAGTTGCAAGAATTCATGAACAGATTTCCGGAGAGATAAAGCAGAAGGTTGAGAAGAATCAGCGTGAGTATATAATGCGTGAGCAGCTCGCATATCTTCGTAAGGAACTTGATGGCGATGGTGAACTGTCGGAAGAGGATTTATTTCGTAAGAAGACGGAAGAACTTAATGCTTCTGAAGAGACTAAGAATAAGATATATAAGGAGATTAACAGATTCAGTAAGCTTTCTGATTCAAGTTCAGAGAGTGCAGTTTCAAGAGGATATATTGAGACTCTTCTTGAACTTCCATGGGATAAGAATTCTATAGATAATGATGATATTAATAATGCGCAGACAGTGCTTGATGAGGATCATTATGGTCTTGAGAAGGTTAAGGAGAGAATTCTTGAGTTTCTGGCTGTTCGCAAGCTTACGACAGACGGGCGCAGTCCGATTATATGTCTTGTCGGCCCTCCTGGAACAGGAAAGACGTCTATTGCTAAGAGCGTAGCGAGGGCACTTGAGAAGAAGTATGTAAGAATATGTCTTGGCGGAGTCAGGGATGAAGCTGAGATCAGAGGTCACAGAAGGACATATATTGGCGCGATGCCTGGTCGAATTGTTGACGGACTTAAGAATGCAGGTGTTAGCAATCCACTTATGCTCCTTGATGAGATTGATAAGGTTAGCAATGATTATAAGGGTGATACTTTTTCAGCGCTGCTTGAGGTACTGGACCCAGATCAGAACAAGGCATTTAGAGATCACTATATAGAGTTGCCTGTTGATCTTTCCAGGGTACTATTCATTGCAACTGCCAATGATACACAGACAATACCGCGTCCACTTTTGGACAGAATGGAGATTATCAGACTGTCTGGCTATACAGAGAATGAGAAGTTCCATATTGCCAAGGAACATCTTGTTAAGAATCAGTATACAGCCAATGGAGTAACCAGGAAGATGCTTGGAATCTCTGATGGTGCTATTAAAGATATCATACGTTATTATACGAGAGAAGCAGGCGTAAGAGAGCTGGAACGTCAGATTGGCAAGGTCTGCAGAAAGGCTGCCAGAGCGGTTGCAACTGGGGAAGCGGATGGAAGAATAAGCGTGACAGGTAAGAATCTTACAGATTACCTTGGAAAGAGAACTTACTCTATGGATATGGCCGGTAAAAAGGACGAGATTGGTATTGTGAGAGGCCTTGCATGGACAGCAGTAGGAGGAGATACACTTCAGATTGAGGTGAATGTCATGCCTGGCAAGGGTGAGACTGGTCTTACAGGACAGATGGGTGATGTTATGAAGGAATCCGCCCATATTGCGATGAGTTATATCCGATCAGTCGCTTCCGAATACGGAATAGCCGAAGATGAATTTAAGAATAATGATTTTCATATTCACATTCCAGAGGGTGCTGTTCCCAAGGATGGACCAAGTGCAGGTATTACTATGGCAACAGCCATTTTATCAGCTCTTACAAGGAGACCGGTAAGGTCCAAGGTAGCAATGACAGGTGAGATTACACTTAGGGGAAGAGTTCTTCCGATAGGTGGTCTTAAGGAGAAGCTTCTTGCAGCCAGAATTGCTGGTATCCAGAAGGTACTTGTACCGTCGGATAATGCGAAGGATATCGCAGAGATTGATGAAGAAGTAATTGGAAATATGCAGATTGTCTATGTTGATAATATGCGTGATGTTGCAAAGCAGGCAATTGTTGGACTTCGATAGAAAGGATGAGGTAGACAGATGGTTATTAAGAATGTTAATCTTGAGACTGTATGTGGCGTTACGAGCACACTGCCGGAGAATGAACATCCAGAGGTTGCGTTTGCCGGAAAGAGTAATGTTGGAAAGTCATCATTAATCAATGCACTTATGAACCGTAAGTCTTATGCCAGGACAAGTTCGCAGCCAGGAAAGACGCAGACGATTAATTTCTATAATATTAATGATGAGATTTACTTTGTCGATCTTCCAGGATACGGATATGCGAATGCCAATCTGCAGGTTAAGGCAAAGTGGGGTAAGATGATAGAGCGTTATCTGAAGACTTCCAGAGCACTTCAGGCAGTATTTCTTCTTATTGATATCAGACATGCGCCTGGTAAAAACGATATCGATATGTTCAACTGGATAGTTGAGAATGGATATGAGCCGATAATAATAGCAACCAAGATGGATAAGATTAAGAGAAGTCAGTTACAGAAGCAGCTTAAGCTTATCAGAGATACAATCGGCTTTGATGAAAGAATACTTATGATACCTTTTTCTTCTGAGACTAAGGCTGGAAGAGACGAGGTATATGCACTTCTTGATGATATGCTGGCTTTTAATGCTGAAAATGAAGAGAATGAGGAGAATGAGGTAGAATAATGAACTGGTTTATATTATCGTTAATAACAATGTTATGTTGGGGATCTGCTGATCTTTTCTATAAGAAGAGTTCAGATTCCGAAGATAGCCTGTCACACCTTAAGATTGCCGTATGGGTAGGTCTTGTTATGGGTGTATGTGCACTTATAATGATACCGTTTATGGAGACAAGCTTTGCTCCAGGTGAATTTATTGTGGCAGCTGTAAAGTATAGTCCTGCATCGCTTGCTTATATTATATCTATGGTAATTGGATACGCAGGAATGAGATATCTCGAGGCATCAATTATATCGCCTGTACAGAACGCTTCAGGAGCTCTATCTGTAATTGCAATGGCCGCTTACTTTATGGCAATAGGCCAGCTTGGTGACTTCTGGGAAGAGTTCTCTGTGCTTGATGTAATCGGAACTGTAATCGTTGTTGTAGGCGTAATTGCGCTTGCTATAGTTGAGAAGAGACTCGATGGAGAAGTTCCTGAGGGAATTAAGGCTATATCTGTTCCAGCATTAATCTTTCCACTCTTATATTGTCTGTTCGACACAATCGGTACAGCAGCAGATGGAATTATTCTTGATGAGGAAGCTGGATTTGGACTTGGTGAGATAGATGTCCTCGTTCTTTACGGACTTACTTTCCTGTTAGCAGGTATTGTATCATGGGTTGTTATCTGGGTTAAAACTGGAAAGCCTTACAATCCATTTGGTGTAAATGAACTTAAGAATAAGGCCGTGGCTGCCTGCTTTGAAGAGGGTGGACAGGTATTCTACGTGTTTGCAATGGCTATGAAGCCTATGCTTGCAGCACCAATGATTGCAGCATACTGTATAGTCTCTGTTATCCTTCTTAGGATATTCGTTAAGGAGAAGCTTAACAGACAGCAGTGGGCATGCGTTATTTCGGTTATCGTCGGAATAATCATCCTGGGTATATCAGAGGGGCTTGCATCCTAGATTATGATAGTAGCAGGTACATCCTGCTTAGCGTAGAATAGAGAGATAGATATTAAAAGGGTTGTTCATATTGAACAACCCTTTAGCTTTTTATTAGTTTGAAAAATCAAGAACAGATCTTCCTGGGATGCCAGCGTAGAAGGCATCACTTTGTAGTAATTCTAACATCACTTCAATAATATCCGGATCAAACTGCTTGCCTGCATTATCTCTAAGCTCATTAAGTATTAATTCCTGATCAAGCTTTGAACGATAACTTCTGTTGGAACTCATTGCATCATATGAATCAGCTACACAGATGATTCTTGCAAAAAGTGGAATATCTTCACCACCAAGTCCAGTAGGATATCCCTTACCATCGAATCGCTCATGATGATAGAGGGCTCCTTCGGCAATTCCCGGAATCGCTGTAAAGTCGTGTAAAATCTCTGCACCATTAGTGGTATGTGTCTTAATTACCTCGAATTCAGAATCACTAAGCTTGGCCGGCTTAAGAAGTATTGCATCCGGAACACCCATCTTGCCTACATCATGAAGCAGGGCTGTGTAGTAGATTAATTCGATATCTCTGTCAGAAAGCTTAAGCTTCTTGGCAATCTGACACGAGAAATAAGCGACACGGTCGGAATGACCTCTTGTATATGTATCCTTGGCATCAATGAAATTAGCGAACGTCTTGAGCGACTGTTCGATAATATTCCTGTCTTCGAGTCTTCTTGTTTTGAAAAAGCTTAGTCTGTATTCAACAATCACAGTAATAATAATTGCAATGAAAAGTACTACGGCTAATGTAATCAGCACCCAGAAAAGCTGGAAGTCATATAGGTGATAGAGTGGTGTAGCCTCTACTAAGACATTGTCCAACTCCTGCTTGGTAGGACAGGTTACAATGAATCCAAAAGTTCTCACATCATGAGGGAGAATTGTCTCATTGTAATCAACTCCATGAGCAACCATATACTTGCCTTTCATGTCGTATTCCATACTCCATGAGTCAGTAACCTTGGTGTGCTTAGGAAATGCTATCTGAACCATCCAGTCACACAGATTATACTTTGAATTGTTAAGTATAGTTACATCATACTGAATTCCATATAGGGCAGCAGACTCACGCCAGAACTTTGCCATTGATACTGTGGCAACGACATTGCTTTCTTCAATCTCTTCAGCAGTACCGGTCATCTTGACACTGATACGTTCAGGGGTCGCTGTAACATATTCAAGATAACAGAAACCACCCAATATGACTAAGAAAGCTAATATGTATACCACAATCAATCGATTCAGTACACTATTCTTAGATTCTTTCATTAAATTGTCCAGTACACTGTCCTAAAATAAGGACAGGAATACCCCTCCCATAATAGATATATACAATATAAAGTTACTATAAATCGTATAGAATTGTCAATTAAAGCATATATTTTAATGATGAAAATTATATATATTCGTAAAAAAATATAACTTTTAGGTTGACTTTGAATAAAAATATGATAATATGAATATATGAACAGTTATTCATATAAGAAAGCGAGGATAGACTATGATACCAGAAAATGATATTTTAGGTGATCTTGCAGAATTCTATAAGATGTTTGGAGATGCCACAAGACTTAAGATTCTTTGTTTTTTACGACAGGGTGAGATGTGTGTGCAGGATATTGCGGATAATATCGGAATGCAGCAGTCAGCAGTATCTCATCAGCTCAGAGTACTTAAGCAGATGGATCTTGTTAAGAATAGAAGAGATGGCAAGACAGTTTTCTATTCGCTTGCAGACGATCATATAGTATGCATTCTTGATATGGGTATGGAACATATTAATGAAGAATAAGGGAAAGGATGATTATTATGAAGAAGAATTACATTTTAGAGGATCTCGATTGTGCTAATTGTGCTGCAAAGATTGAGGATGCAGCAGGTAAGCTTGCAGGAGTTGTAAGCAGTAAGTGTACTTTTCTTACACAGAAGCTTGCACTTGAGTTAGAGGATGGTGCTGATGTGGCTTCCATTACTAAGGAAGTTAAGGCGATTGTTGCTAAGTTGGAGCCTGATGTAACAGTTATAGAGAAGTAGAATTACGGGATTAATTAGGTAAGGAATTTGGTGGGATAACAATGAGTAAGAAGCTTAAGAAGAAACTGGTACGAATAGTAGTATGTGCGATAGCCTTTATGGTATTACTTGTTTCAAGTCATTTATATGAGGCGTTTTTACCACAGGGAATAGCTGCACTTGGCGGGCATGACAATATAATATGGCTTGTTCTTTTCTTTGCATTATATATAGGAATAGGCGGGGATATAATTAAGAGCGCATTCTCGAGTATTATTCATGGTCAGATGCTTGATGAGAACTTCTTAATGGTGCTTGCAAGTATTGGCGCCTTCTTCATAGGAAGCTACGATGAAGGTGTCGCAGTTGTGCTACTGTTCCAGATTGGTGAATGGTTTCAGTCATATGCAGTCGGCAAGAGTCGCAAGTCAATCAAGGAACTCATGGATATCAGACCAGATTATGCCAATGTTATCCGTGATGGAGAGGAAGAGACAGTTGATCCTGATGAGGTAGAGATTGACGAGATAATCGTAATACGACCAGGTGAGAAGATTCCTCTTGATGGTGTTGTTGTGGAAGGTAACTCAACAATCGATACAATGGCGCTTACTGGAGAGAGTGTTCCAAGAGAAGTTGGTATCGAAGGTAGTGTTATCTCTGGATGTGTTAATCTCTCTGGCGTGATTAAGGTTAAAGTGACATCACTTTTCACTGAATCAACAGTGTCCAAGATACTTACATTAGTTGAGACAGCAACAGAGAAGAAGGCTGAGAGTGAGAATTTTATTACGAAGTTTGCAAGATGGTATACACCATGTATAGTCGGTATAGCCGTAGTTATGGCAGTTGTGGCACCGCTTATAACCGGTGATCCATTCATGAAGTGGTTATACAGGGCACTTGAACTTCTTGTTATATCATGTCCATGTGCACTTGTTATAAGTATTCCACTTAGCTTCTTTGGAGGTATAGGCGGAGCGAGCAAGGAAGGCATTCTTGTTAAGGGAAGCAGCTACATTGAGCAGCTTAGTAAGGCGGAAGTAGTTGCAATGGATAAGACAGGAACACTCACTAAGGGCGAGTTCAAGGTTCATGAGATTATTCCTGTTGATGAAAAGTTAAATGAAGAATTAACAAAGGACAAAAAGGACAACCTTTTGGAGATTGCTGCAATAGCAGAGAGTTATTCATCGCATCCAATTGCGCAGTCATTACTCCAGGCTTATGGTAAGGAGATTGATAAGGCAAGGTTATCAGATGTTACAGAGATTGCCGGACGTGGTGTGTCAGCCAGGGTTGATGGTACAGCATACTTTGTGGGTAATCACAGACTTTTAGAGGATCAGGGTATAGCATACAACGCAGTATCAGAGATTGGCACAGTTGTATACGTTGCTGATGACAGCAGACTGTTAGGATATATTATTATCAGAGATAATGTTAAGGATGATGCGAAGGCCTGCATTGAAGGCCTCAAGGCTGCAGGCGTACGTAAGACCGTAATGCTCACTGGTGACAGAGATGGTGCTGCCAAGTATGTGGCAGATGGGCTTGGTGTATCAGAATATCATGCAGAACTGTTACCAGGTGACAAGGTGAGTATAGTAGAACAGCTGTTATCTAATATCTCTGATAAGGGTAAGCTTGTATTTGTTGGTGATGGTATTAATGATGCTCCTGTTCTTGCAAGAGCTGATATAGGAATTGCGATGGGTGGACTTGGTTCGGATGCTGCAATCGAGGCAGCAGATGTTGTTATTATGACTGATGAGCCTAGTAAGATAGCCAAGGCTATGAAGATATCCAGAAAGACGCTTGGAATTGTTAAGCAGAATATCATCTTTGCTATAGGCGTTAAGGTGCTAATACTCATTCTTGCGACATTCGGTATTGCATCAATGTGGGCTGCAATTTTCGCGGATGTTGGTGTTGCATTCCTTGCTATTCTTAATGCGATGAGAGCGATGAATGTAAAGTGATGGTATTTGCTAATTATAATATAGAGTCCTAAAGTATAGCGCATCCTCCTGTGATGCGCTATACTTATCTGTGAATTGTATTGAATTAAGAAGATGGGGGTATATATGGGGTACATTCTTGCAATCGATCAGGGAACAACTAGCAGCAGGGCTATAATATTCAACAAAAACGGAGATATAGTTCAGGTTGCGCAGAAGGAGTTCACACAGTACTTTCCTCAGCCTGGCTGGGTTGAGCATGATGCCAATGAGATATGGCTTTCGGTAGTTGCAGTATATATGGAGGCAATAACCAAGTCAGGGATTAAGCCTGAAGAGATAGAGGCGATTGGTATTACTAATCAGCGAGAGACAGCTGTAGTCTGGGACCGAGAGACAGGACTACCAATATATCATGCAATATGCTGGCAATCTCGTCAGACCACAGATATCTGTGATGACTTAAGAGCCCGTGGTATGGAGCAGATGATTACAGACAAGACAGGCCTTGTAATAGACCCATATTTTTCCGGAACCAAGATAAAGTGGATACTTGATAATGTCGAAGGTGCCAGACAGAAGGCTAAGGAAGGCAGGCTGATGTTTGGAACTATTGACTCGTGGCTTGTATACAAGCTTACTGGAAAGAAGGTTCATGTAACTGATTATTCCAACGCATCAAGAACTCTTCTGTATAATATATATGATTTGTGCTGGGATGATGAGCTGCTTGAGATGTTAGATATTCCTAAGAGTATGCTGCCAGAGGTTAAGCCAAGCTCATATGTATACGGATATACTTCATCATATCACTTCTATAATCTGTCGGTGCCTATTGCAGGTATAGCGGGAGATCAGCAGGCGGCTCTTTTTGGTCAGACATGCTTTAATCAGGGGATGGCTAAGAATACTTATGGTACGGGCTGTTTCCTTCTTATGAATACAGGCAACAGACCAATTAAGTCGGAGCATGGACTTATTACGACGATTGCCTGGGGAATTGATGATAAGGTTGAATATGCACTCGAGGGAAGCGTTTTCGTTGCAGGTTCGGCAATTCAGTGGCTTAGAGACGGGCTTAGGATGATAGACAGTGCCCCTGAGAGTGAGATGATTGCTTCGGGATGTGATGATAGCGATGGAGTCTATATTGTGCCTGCATTTGTTGGCCTGGGTGCCCCTTACTGGGATGACAGGGCAAGAGGCGCTGTATTTGGGCTTACGAGAGGAACAGATAAGGCACATTTTGTAAGGGCAACGCTCGAGTCATTAGCATATCAGTCGAGAGATCTGATTGAGGCAATGGAACTGGATAGTGGAATTAAGCTTAAGAAGCTTAAGGTTGATGGCGGAGCTGTTAAGAATAATCTGCTTATGCAGTTCCAGTCAGATATACTTGGTACAGCAGTTGAGAGACCGGTTGTTAATGAGACAACGGCGCTTGGTGCGGCATATCTTGCGGGGCTTGCGGTTGGCTTCTATAGAAGTAAGGAAGATGTCATTGCCAATTATATGGTAGACAGAACATTTACTCCGGAGTATTCTGCACAGAAGAGAGAAGAGAAGTATAGTGGTTGGAAGCGAGCTGTAGCTGCAACCAAGATGTTTTAAGGATAATTACTATAAGAATCATAAGAAAGGATAGATTCTGGGATGTATAATCTGCAGAATCACGAGTAATGATATGGATTTAGGTATGATAATGAAGCTTAAGGGTGCATGGGATACATTTACCGGAAATCATCCCAAGTTCCCACTGTTTCTTCAGGCAGTTGGTAAGAAGGGAATCAAGGAGGGAAGTATATTAGAGGTCTCAATTACTGATCCGGATGGGACTGTTATGAATACTAATCTTAAGATTACGGCAACAGATATGGAATTACTTGATACGCTTAAGTCACTTAGGTAGGTGGTAAATATAAAGAAAGTATTAATTATTAGCACTCGGCATTGACGAGTGCTAATTTTTGCGTTATACCATAGTTAGAACTTGGAAAAAATCAATTGTACCGCCTAAGATGCGGTAGATTGGAGGTATATATGAATATTACAAAGTTTACACAGTCCGCTATTGAAGCGGCTAATGGCATTGAAAAGATTGCAATGGAATATGGCAATCAGGAGTATGATGTCGAGCATCTCTTATATTCATTACTTACCATCAATGACAGTCTTATTGCCAGGATGATTGAGAAGATGGATATAAGACTTACAGACTTTATGAGAAGAGTTGAGCAGGCTCTTGAGAAGAAGGTTAAGGTATCAGGTGGGCAGCCATATATGAGTCAGGCGCTTAACAAGGTACTGATTGCATCTGAAGATGAAGCTAAGAGACTAGGAGATGAATATGTTACAGTCGAGAGCATTTTTATCTCAATGCTCAGAAATCCCAACAAGGAAGTTAAATCTATATTTAATGAATATGGAATTACTTATGAGAGATTCCTGAAGCCTCTTCAGGAGATAAGAGGTAACAGGGTTGTCAATACTGATAATCCCGAAGCAACTTATGATACCCTTGAGAAGTATGGAGTAGAGCTTGTTGAAAAGGCGAGAAGTATGAAGCTCGACCCAGTCATCGGCAGAGACGAAGAGATTCGTAATGTGATAAGAATTCTTTCCAGAAAGACCAAGAACAATCCTGTTTTAATTGGTGAGCCTGGTGTTGGTAAGACTGCTGTTGCAGAAGGGCTTGCAGCGCGAATCGCTGCTGAAGACGTGCCAAGTAATCTGATTGATAAGAAGATTTTCGCTCTTGATATGGGGGCTCTTGTAGCAGGAGCCAAGTACAGAGGAGAGTTCGAAGAGAGGCTTAAGGCAGTACTTGATGATGTCAGGAATAGTGATGGCGAGATTATTCTGTTTATAGATGAGCTTCATACCATAGTAGGTGCCGGTAAAACAGATGGTGCTTTAGATGCAGGCAATATGTTAAAGCCACTTTTAGCCAGGGGTGAGCTCCACTGCATTGGCGCAACAACTTTGGATGAATACAGGATGTACATTGAGAAGGATGCAGCTCTGGAGAGACGCTTTCAGCCAGTTATGGTAGATGAACCAACTGTTGAGGATACAATCTCGATATTAAGAGGACTGAAAGAGAGATATGAGAACTATCATCATGTGAAGATAACTGATGGTGCACTTGTCAGTGCAGCTACGCTTTCCAACAGATATATCTCTGACAGATTCCTTCCTGATAAGGCAATTGATCTTGTGGATGAGGCATGTGCCCTGATTAAGACAGAGATGGATTCTGAACCAGCACAGCTTGATGAGATGAGGCGTAAGCTAACACAGCTTCAGGTTGAAGAGATGGCACTTAAGAAGGAAGATGACAAGCTGTCAAAAGAGAGACTTGAAGTAATAAGCAAGGAGATATCTGAGTTAAAGGAAGATTATACAGCGCAGAAAGCTAAGCTTGACAGTGAAAAGAGAGCACTTGGGAAGTTATCAGAGCTTCGTCAGGAGCGGGAAGATATCAAGAATGAGATAGAGATTGCCAAAAGAGATGGTAATTACGAGAAGGCTGGTGAATTGGAATACGGAAGACTGCCTCAGCTAATCAAGGAACTTGAAAAAGAGGAAGAAGCAGTTAAAAATCGCGATATGAAGCTGGTTAGAGAGGCTGTTACAGATGAAGAAATAGCGGGTGTTATCTCAAGGTGGACTGGTATTCCTGTTAGCAGGCTTAATGAATCTGAGCGTAATAAGACGCTTCATCTTGACGAAGAACTTCATAAAAGAGTGGTAGGTCAGGATGAAGGAGTAACGAAGGTTACTGAGGCAATAATAAGATCCAAAGCAGGAATTAAGGATCCGTCAAAGCCAATAGGTTCATTTCTTTTCCTGGGTCCTACAGGTGTTGGTAAGACAGAGCTTGCCAAGAGCCTTGCAGCTTCACTTTTCGATGACGAGAATAATATGGTACGAATCGATATGTCGGAGTATATGGAGAAGTACTCAGTATCTAGACTTATTGGAGCGCCTCCAGGATATGTCGGATATGAGGAAGGTGGACAACTTACAGAGGCTGTTAGAAGAAAGCCATACAGTGTAGTACTGTTCGATGAGATTGAGAAGGCGCATCCGGATGTATTCAATGTTCTTCTTCAGGTACTTGATGACGGAAGAATAACAGACAGTCAGGGAAGAACAGTTGATTTTAAGAATACAATCCTCATTATGACATCCAACATTGGTGCAACTTACCTGTTAGAAGGAATCGATGAAAATGGAGAGATTAAGATGGACGCTGAGAATGCCGTAATGGAAGAACTGAGAATGTCTTTCAGACCGGAATTCCTCAACAGACTTGATGAGACTATTATCTTCAAGCCACTTACTAAGGACAATATTGGAGGAATAGTGACACTGATAATTGATGACCTCAATAAGAGATTACTCGAAAGAGATATCAGGATTGAACTGACCGATGAAGCAGCAGGATATGTTGTTGACAATGGATATGATCCTGTATATGGAGCACGTCCGCTAAAGAGATACATACAGAAGTATGTAGAGACTCTTGCTGCCAGGCTGATTCTTGAGGACGGGGTTATGGCAGGAGATACAATACTTATTGATGTAAGCAATGGTGAACTTATTGCCAAAACAAATAATTAATTAATGAACAGACCGGCATATTAATGGTATAATTGATATGCTGGTCTGTTGTTATGTCTTGATAGCGAAAGAGTACTTTTATATGCACAATGGAGGAAGATATGATACCAAAGGATCCAATCATGTTATTAAGCTTTGTTAATATGAAGCTTAGAGATAATTATAGCTCGCTTGAAGCAATGTGTGACGCGCTGGATGTGAGTGAGGAAGAGATTAAGAATAAGCTTAAGGAAGCAGGATACACATATAACAGCTCGATTAACCAGTTTAAGTAGGTTGTATGTGGGTGAGGTAAAAATGGATTTATTTGAGTATATGCGAACTACGAATAAGGAGAAGGAATCACCACTTGCGGCAAGACTTCGTCCAAAGACTCTTGATGAAGTGGTGGGACAGCAGCACATTATCGGTAAGGATAAGCTGTTATACCGGGCAATTAAGGCTGATAAGCTAAGTTCAATCATATTCTATGGACCTCCTGGGACTGGTAAGACAACTCTTGCCAAGGTCATTGCAGGCACAACTAGTAGTGAATTTCGCCAGATTAATGCTACAGTTGCCGGTAAGAAGGATATGGAAGAGGTGACTCAGGCTGCCAGGGATATGCAGGGAATGTATGGTAAGAAGACTATCCTTTTTATCGATGAGATTCACAGATTCAATAAGGGGCAGCAGGACTATCTGCTTCCATTTGTTGAGGATGGTACGATTATTCTGATTGGGGCAACAACTGAAAATCCATTTTTTGAGGTCAATGGAGCTTTAATCTCAAGATCTATGATATTTGAGCTTAAGCCTCTTGAGACTTCGGACATTAAGTCTCTTGTTATGCGTGCACTTACTGATGAGGAGAGAGGTCTTGGTGCGTATGGTGCAGATATCACAGATGAGGCACTTGAAGGACTGGCTGATATTGCAGGCGGAGACGCAAGACATGCACTTAATGCAATTGAGCTTGCTGTTATGACTACAGATAAGTCAGAGGATGGCAGAATACATATAACATTACCTATTATTGAAGACTGCATACAGAAGAAGGTTGTCAGATTCGACAAGACTGGCGACAATCATTATGATACAATTTCGGCATTTATTAAGAGCATGCGAGGTTCCGATCCTGATGCAGCACTATATTATCTTGCCAAGATGCTCTATGCCGGAGAGGACATTAAGTTCATAGCAAGACGAATTATGATATGTGCTTCAGAAGATGTTGGAAATGCAGATCCGCAGGCTCTGGTGGTCGCTGTGGCTGCCGCACAGGCTGTCGAGCGAATAGGAATGCCAGAATCGCAGCTTATTTTGGCGCAGGCTGTAACATATGTTGCAACGGCACCAAAGTCTAATGCTGCGTGTGGAATATTCGATGCGATGGAGACAGTAAAGGAGACAGGTTCTCTACCAATACCTACACATCTTCAGGACGCGCACTATAAGGGGGCAGCAAAGTTGGGACACGGAACAGGTTATAAATATGCTCATGATTATCCTAATGACTATGTGAAGCAGCAGTATCTTCCGTATGAACTTGATGGTAAGGAGTTCTATAAGCCGAAGGGAAATGGATATGAGGCTAAGATTAAGGAGCATATGAGCAGAATCAAGAAAGAAGCTAAGGAAAACGATAAGTGATTAAATAAGCCTTGCGGTATAGCAAGGCTTATTATATTATTATATGTGGATTTTGTGAGGCTATCTGCGATTATCGCATAGTCTTTGATGATATTTAAGGAGGACAGATATGGATACAGCTAAGAAGGCAATGGAACTCCACGAGCAGTGGCAGGGTAAGATTGAGACAGTTGCAAAGTCAAAGGTTAAGTCAAGAGAGGATCTTGCACTTGCATATACACCTGGTGTAGCAGAGCCTTGTAAGGTTATTGCTGAGGATAAGGAACTTGCATATAAGTACACAATGAAGGCTAACACAATTGCTGTTGTTTCTGATGGTAGTGCAGTACTTGGACTTGGTAACATTGGTGCAGAGGCTGCTATGCCTGTAATGGAAGGTAAGGCAGTGCTCTTCAAGGAGTTTGGTGGCGTTAACGCCGTACCAATCTGTCTTGATACACAGGATACAGATGAGATTATCAGAATTGTACAGTGTCTTGCACCTACATTTGGTGGAATTAATCTTGAGGATATCTCAGCACCAAGATGCTTTGAGATTGAGACAAAGCTTAAGGAGACACTTAATATTCCAGTATTCCATGATGATCACCATGGAACAGCAATCGTTGTTCTTGCAGCAACAATTAATGCTCTTAAGATTGTTAAGAAGGAAAAAGCAGAGTGCAAGATTGTTGTAAATGGCGCAGGAAGTGCTGGTGTGGCAATAACAAAGCTTCTTCTTAACTATGGCTTCAAGAACATTATTATGCTAGACAGAACTGGTGCGATTGCATCCGACAGACCAGATCTTAACTGGTCTAAGAAGGAGATGCTTGAACTCACCAATCCTAATGATGAGAAGGGCAGCCTTGCAGATGTAATGAAGAATGCAGACATCTTCGTTGGTGTATCTGCACCTAATACGCTTACAGCTGAGATGGTTAAGACAATGAATACAGATCCAATCATCTTCGCAATGAGTAATCCTGTACCAGAGATTATGCCAGATGTTGCCAAGGCAGCAGGAGCAAGAATTGTTGGAACAGGAAGATCTGACTTCCCTAACCAGATTAACAACGTAGTAGCATTCCCTGGAATCTTTAAGGGAGCACTTGAAGGCAGAGCAAGACAGATTACTGAAGAGATGAAGCTTGCAGCAGCAGAGGCTATAGCAAGCCTTGTATCAGATGATGAGCTTTGTGAGGATATGATTATGCCAGAGGCATTTGATCCTAGAGTAGCTGATAAGGTAGCAGCTGCAGTTAAGGCCCTTATCTAGGTTGAATTTGATTGTAGTGTACAGGATATGCGTCACTTAGGCGTATATCCTGTTTTATTGCGGTTATGTTTGAAAAACTGTTTTACATTTCTTTAATTTTATGTATAATATCAGTAATTAAGGTATTCATTATATCAATTATATTTTTCAGATTATCATTCGATAAGATATTCCATCATTTATTAACCAGAAGCATATAGAGATTTGAGAGGTATTTAATATGAGAGAAAAGTATGAGTCTCTGGCTTTGGCAGTACTTAAGGATCTTGCTAAGTCACGAGGTATTCACGGTACGTCTACAATGAAGAAAGCAGAAGTTGTAGAGGCAATGCTTGCACTTGATGAGGAAGAGAAGAAGGCAAAGGCTGTTGAATCAGAGAAGACACAGACTAAGGTGTCAGCCGACGCCGTAGCATCTTCTGCCACAGATGATGGTAAGTCAGAGAGTAAGCCAGAAGGCAAGAATGAGCAGATGAAGGAACTTGATAGTGGTAACGAAGCGAGTGGTATACTCGAAGTTATGCCTGATGGTTTTGGATTTATCAGGTCAGCCAATTATCTTCCAGGTGAGAATGACGTATATGTTGCACCAAGTCAGATTAGAAGATTTGGTATGAAGACTGGAGATATTGTAAGCGGTAATACAAGAGTTAAGACTTCGGCAGAGAAGTTTTCAGCACTGCTTTTTGTTAAGAGTATCAACGGATATTCAGCTGAAGAGGCATCCAAAAGAAGAAACTTTGAGGATATGACACCTATATTCCCTGATAAGAAGCTTAAGCTTGAGGCTCCTGGTGCTTCAGTTGCTATGAGAATTATGGATATAATGTGTCCGGTTGGTAAGGGACAGAGAGGTATGATTGTATCGCCTCCTAAGGCAGGAAAGACAACACTTCTTAAGGAAGTTGCCAAGTCTGTTAAGAAGAACAATCCAGAGATTCAGCTTATTGTTCTTCTTATCGACGAGCGTCCTGAGGAAGTTACTGATATAAGGGAGGCTATTGAAGGACCTAATGTTGATGTAATCTACTCAACATTCGATGAACTTCCAGAGCATCATAAGAGAGTTGCAGAGATGGTTATGGAGCGTGCCAAGAGACTTGTGGAGCATGGCAGGGATGTAATGATTCTTATTGACAGTATCACGAGACTTACACGTGCTTATAACCTTACAGTTCCACCATCAGGAAGAACACTCTCAGGTGGTCTTGATCCGGCAGCACTTCATATGCCTAAGAAGTTCTTTGGAGCAGCCAGAAATATGCGTGAGGGCGGAAGTCTTACAATACTTGCAACAGCGCTGGTTGATACAGGAAGTAAGATGGACGATGTTGTATATGAGGAATTTAAGGGAACTGGTAATATGGAGATGGTTCTCGACAGAAAGCTTTCTGAGAAGAGAGTATTCCCTGCAATAGATATATTAAAGTCCGGCACAAGGCGTGATGATCTGCTTCTGTCACCTGAGGAACAGGAGGCTGTATCCATAATAAGAAAGATGTTCAGTGGTCTTAAGCCTGAAGAAGCGGCAGATAAGGTAATCGATCTGTTCAGCAGATCAAGAAATAATGCTGAATTCTGTATGGCTGTTAAGAAATATAAATTATAATGAAAGATATTACAAAATCTACTTGCAAGGAACCTGACTGTGTGATATGATATGAGAGCTGTCTGTGAAGACAGTTGTGATTATTTCACATGCGGATGAGAACAGATACTATGATTACTATAGAGAGGTGAGAAGATGAGAGAAGGAATTCATCCTGAGTACTATCAGGCAACAGTTACATGTAACTGTGGTAACACATTTGTAACAGGATCTACTAAGCCAGAGATTCACGTGGAAGTATGTTCTAAGTGCCATTCATTCTATACTGGTCAGCAGAAGTCAGCAAGAGCAGACGGACGTATTGATAAGTTCAACAAGAAGTATGGCGTTACAAGCAAGTAAGACGTACACTAACAGGGTTGAGGTCGGCGCGATCTCAACCTTTTCTTTTATATATTGTTGTATCAGGAATCAAGGTTAATGGAGGAATTACCTGATGGCCAGAAAGAAGAGAAAGATTTGCATGTCAGGTATTGGCGGACAGGCCGTACTTGAAGGCGTTATGATGAAGAATGGAGAGTCTTATGCTGTGGCAGTGCGTAAGTCTGATGGGGATATCGATGTTGATGTAGAGGTATTCCATGGTGTTGCGCATGGTACAAAGCTTAGTAAGATTCCTTTTATAAGAGGTGTATTCAACTTTATAGATTCGCTGGTTCTTGGCATGAGAGCACTCAATCACTCAGCTGACTTCTATGAGGATGAGCCTGCGACATATGCCACAGAAGAGAAGCTGTTTGACAGAGTATTTGGGGATAAGGCAGCTAAGGTTGCTTCGGGAATCACTGTTGTTATCTCACTGGTAATTGCCATTGCACTGTTTATGGTATTACCATACTTCCTGTCGACACTTTTAGGACAGTATGTTCAGAATGCATCGTTGCTTACGATTATAGAAGGACTTATCAGATTACTGATATTCCTTGCATATATTGTCGCAATAACTGCGATGAAGGATATTAAGAGACTGTATATGTATCATGGAGCTGAGCATAAGTGTATTAACTGCCTTGAGCATGGACATGTTCTTAATGTACACAATGTCAGAAGATCATCAAGACTTCACAGAAGATGTGGAACAAGCTTTTTGCTCTTTGTAATGGTTGTAAGTATCATTCTGTTCTTATTTATCAGAGTGGACAATCATGCACTCAGAGTGTTGCTTCGTATTGCGCTTCTTCCTGTTATTGCTGGAATTTCATATGAGATAATCCGCCTTGCAGGCAGAACTGACAATATTCTTGTTCGTATTCTTTCGGCACCTGGTATAGCTCTTCAGAGACTTACAACCAAGGAGCCGGATGATGACATGATTGAGGTTGCAATCAAGTCGGTAGAAGCCGTATTTGACTGGAGAGAGTTCTTAGAAAGCAACTTTGATATTAATATTAATGACGATAAGGAAGCTGAGGAATAGGTTGTTAGTATGACTATCAGAGAACTTCTTAATCAGGGTATCAGGGAGCTTAAGTCAGCCGGTTTTACCGAGGCAGAAAGTGATGCAAGGCTACTGCTTGAATATCTGTGTGGTATAGACAGGGCAAGGCTTCTGTCGGATGGTGACAGCGAGGTGTCGCAGGAAGATGTGGCCTGCTATAATGATGCGATAACAAGGCGGTTAAGCCATGAGCCAGTGCAGTATATTACTGGATATCAGAATTTCATGGGTCTTGAGTTCAGAGTGTCATCAGGGACTCTTATTCCAAGACAGGATACAGAGACTCTTGTAGAGGAAGTGCTGCGTCATAATATGGATGGTAATCGCATTCTTGATATGTGTACCGGAACAGGATGCATACTGCTAAGTATCCTTAAGTATTCCAATGGTTGTATTGGTATTGGGGCGGATATTGATTCAGATGCAATATTGACTGCCCGTGAAAATTCGCGTGAGCTTGGGATTGAGGCGACATTTGTAGAATCTGATCTTTTTGAGAATATCAATAATGACAGGTGTTATGATATAATTGTATCCAATCCGCCGTATATTAGGAGCGATGTCATTGCAGAGCTTATGCCTGAAGTCAGGGATTATGAGCCTGTTAAGGCACTTGATGGAGCGGAAGACGGACTGGACTTCTACAGAAGAATAATGAACGCTGCGGGGGAGTATCTTAAGAAGGAAGGCATGATCTTCTTTGAGATAGGATACGACCAGGCAACAGATGTATGCAATATAATGCAGAACGCAGGATTTGAGGACATCGAGGTGGTTAAGGATCTTGCAGGACTTGACAGAGTTGTTAAGGGAACATACATGAGAGATTAATTATAGAATGGAGAGATAACATGTTTGACAAGCTGGATGATTTGCTTAGACGATTCGAAGAGATAATGAATGAGCTTAGTGAGCCAGACGTTACAAGTGACCAGAAGCGCTTTACAGCACTTATGAAGGAACAGGCGGAGTTAACTCCTCTTGTAGATGCATACAAGGAGTATAAGCAGACTAAGCAGGATGTTGAGGACAGTCTGCTGCTTCTTGAGAGTGAGAGCGATGAGGATATGAGGGAGATGCTTAAGGATGAGCTTGCTAATGGTAAGAAGCGCATCGAGGAACTTGAAGAGAAGTTAAAGATATTACTTCTTCCTAAGGATCCTAATGATGACAAGAATGTTATCGTTGAGATTAGAGCTGGCGCAGGTGGTGATGAGGCAGCACTTTTCGCAGCTGAGATATACAGAATGTATCTGCATTATGCTGAAGGCAGACGCTGGAAGGTTGAGACCATGGAGATGGAAGAAATCGGAATTGGCGGTCTTAAGAGTGGTACCTTCATGATAAGTGGAAGTGGCGCTTATTCAGTAATGAAGTACGAGAGTGGTGTTCACAGAGTGCAGCGTGTACCTGAGACTGAGTCAGGTGGTCGTATTCATACATCAACAATTACAGTTGCTGTAATGCCGGAAGCGGAAGAAGTTGATGTTGTTATTGATGAGAAGGATATTCGAATTGATGTATGTAGAGCATCAGGTGCAGGTGGTCAGTGTGTCAATACAACTGACTCAGCTGTAAGACTTACACATATGCCTACAGGAATTGTTATCTACTCTCAGACAGAGAAGTCTCAGATTCAGAACAAAGCTAAGGCTTATGCGCTTTTACGTACTAAGTTATATGATCTTGCACAGCAGAGCGCGCATGATGCCGAGGCAGAGGCAAGACGTAGCCAGATTGGTACAGGTGACAGATCTGAGAAGATTAGAACATACAACTTCCCACAGGGTCGTGTAACTGATCATAGAATTAATCTTACACTGTATAAGCTTGATAAGATTATGAACGGTGATATTCAGGAGATTATTGATGCATGTATAGCAGCTGACCAGGCTGCAAAGCTTCTTAAGATGCAGAACGAATAGAGGTGACAGAAGTGACTAAGGTATTTATTGATGGTGGTGAAGGAACTACAGGATTAAGAATACTTGAGAGATTTGAAGTTAGAAATGATGTGGAGTTAATTAAGATTGACTCTGAACTTAGAAAGGATCCGGCTGAGAGAGCAAGGCTTATCAATATGTCAGATATAACTTTCCTTTGTCTGCCTGATGCAGCAGCAATTGAGGCTGTAAGCCTCGTAGACAAGGATAATGACCATACGGTTATAATTGATGCTTCTACTGCTCATAGAACTAATGAAGGCTGGGCTTATGGTCTTCCTGAGCTCGGTGCGGGCTTTAGAGAGGCAATTAAGAAGGGTAACAGAATTGCAGTTCCCGGATGCTATGCAAGCGGCTTCCATATGTGTGCATATCCGCTTGTTAATAAGGGCGTGATAGGAACAGATTATCCAGTATATGCTACAGCACTCTCGGGATACAGTGGAGCTGGTAAGAAAGCAATCGCATTATATGAGTCAGAGGATAAGACAGAGGATCTCTTTGCTCCAAGGGAGTATGCATTATCGCAGAATCATAAGCATCTTAAGGAGATGAAGGCTATATGCGGTCTTGACCGTATGCCTCTGTTCACGCCAGTTGTGGATGACTATTACTGTGGAATGATTGTGACACTTCCACTTTATACACATCTTATGAAGAAAAAGATGACGCCTGAGGAGTTACATAAGCTTTTTGCTGAGTATTACGAGGGTGAACAGTTTATAAAAGTAATGCCTTTTGGCAGCGAGGAAGAAGGCAATAACTTCTTTGCAGCCAATGCATATGCCGGAAGGGACGATGCGCAGATCTATATAACAGGTAATGATGAGCGAATACTTGTTACTTCAAGATTTGATAATCTTGGAAAGGGTGCATCAGGTGCGGCAATTCAGTGTATGAATATAAAGCTTGGAGTAGATGAGAAGACAGGTCTGAATCTCTAATACTTATTAACTGAATTATGATTAATTTTGGTCTTCTATGGCAATTAAATGCTATAGAAGACTTTTTAGTATTGTGGTATACTTATACCTATCTTTACATGCATTGTAATGGGGTATTGTATATGAAGAGATTAACTATCGGTGTAATAATTGGTAATGCCAATTCGCCTCATACCAGGAATCTTATGGAAGGCGTTAACGAGGCAGCCAGAGAATTGGATGTCAATGTAATATTCTTCCTTGGAGTTCATATGGCCAATAATTATCAGGCCTATTTTGGCGACATGATGGATTACAATTATGACTATCAGTACAATATTGTTTATGATTATTCGATGATAAGTGCTGTTGATGCAGTCATTGTATCATATGGTTCATTATGCATTTTTCTTGAGGATCCTAATAGGGAGAGATTCATGAAGCGATTCGGTAATCTTCCGTATGTAATTCTGGAAGATACAGATGAGACTGGACGTGGATCGTATATAATATCTGACAATTATAATGGTATGTATGCTGTGGTAGAGCATCTTGTGACTGTTCATGGTTACACGAAGTTTGCTTTCCTTGCAGGACCTGAGAATAACACAGATGCAACTGAGCGACGCATTGCTTTCAATCATGTATTGGCCAAGTATGGTATCCCTGTTACGGATGAGATGATTGAAGTGGGTAATTATTCAGGATGCGTTGAGCCACAGATTAATGCACTGCTTGATAATAATCCAGGTCTTGAAGCACTTGTATGTGCCAATGATGTTATGGCAGATACGGCTTATAAGGAATGCGAGAAGCGAGGACTCAAGGTCGGAGTGGATATTGCAATAACAGGATATGACAACTGGAATCTTGCTGAGAAGATGACTCCGCCACTTACGACTGTTGTGCAGGATGAGCTCAAGATGGGAGCTGCAGCTGTAAGACGAATTGTTGAGCAGATTAAGACAGGAGTAACAGGTGGGCTGATTGAGCCGGCTGACCTGATCGTGCGTGGTTCATGTGGATGTGAGTATGAGAGAAGTCAGGCTGTTGAGATAGAAGAACTTAAGGCTAGCAAGGACTTTTTGGATTCTTTCCAGAATGATACGATGCTTATGCCATATCTGTCGCGAGATATGATTACACATATTGATGACGAGACTGCATTTTATCGTGCGCCTATGAAGATGCTTTCAAGTATGAGAGCTAAGAGTTCATATATATTCCTTCTTGAGGAGCCTGTGTCACATAAGGCCGGTGAAGGCTGGACTCAGCCTACGACGATGAAGCTTGCATCATATCACGAAGGTAAGCGAATAGTATCCTTTAATCCATCGGCAAGACCTACTATTACAATGGAGAGTGGTCTGTATGGTCTTCATGACAGGGATGATCTCTATGCAATAAGCACGTTTGCGCTGTTTCAGGGGGAGATGCAGTATGGAATACTGCTGACAGAGGTTGATCCAAGCGATATGCTTCTTATGAATCTTGCCAGTATGCAGATAAGCAATGCCATTGATTTTAAGATGATGTATGAGCGACAGGAGCAGCTTAAGAACAGTCTTCAGAAGCTCTATGATGAGGTTGAGGAGAAGAACAGGGTTCTTGGATTTATATCAGAGTATGACCAGTTGACGGGTTGCCTTAACAGAAGAGGATATCTTGAGCAGGCCATGAGCTTTATGCATGAGCATGCAGGTAAGAAGGCAATTCTGCTTGAGAGTGACCTTGATCATCTTAAGGAGATTAATGATACATTTGGACATGCCGAAGGAGACTTTGCGATTAAGTCATCTGCTGATATACTAAGGAAGGCACTTGGAAGTAATGTACTGGTTGCAAGAATGGGCGGAGATGAGTTCGTAGCGTTGTGTCTCAATGAAGGGGGACTCGATGGTGAGCGACTCAAGCAGAAGATACGTGAGATAGATGAGGCATATAATCTGACGACAGGTAAGCCATACTATGTTAATCTGTCTGTCGGATATAAGGAGTTTGTCTGCAAGGATGAGATCGAACTTACTGACCTTGTGAAGGAAGCGGATGTCAAGCTCTATGAAGCAAAAAAGAGAAGACGTGAGAGTATCAGGCGTGATGTATAGTGATGCCTGATATTAAGAATAGATGGGAACAGAGATGAAGCATTATATTAAGACATATATTGGGCTGATGCTCTTAAGTGTATGCTTTTTGACAGGCTGTGGAGTCAGCAAGGCCAAGGGTAATACACTTGCAGCCCTTGAGCAGGCTGGTAACCTTGAATATGAGGCGGCGATGGAAGCCCTTGATGCGGCAGCAGAAGCAGGCGAGAATCCTGCACAGATTGCCAGGGCCAGAGGGATTGCATACCTTGGAATGGCAGATTATGAGCAGGCTGTGAGTTCATTTGTTGAAGCATTATCATATAGCGACAGTTATATTGATGATTTTGACTTCGATGTTAATTATTATCTTGCTGATGCATATGAGAATCTCGGGCAGTATGATAAGGCTACAGCAACATATTCAGCAATCATTGGTCTGCGCAACAAGGAGGTATTAGCTTTATATAAGCGAGGTGCTGATTATCTTAAGCTTGACAGGCATGATGAAGCACTTAATGATTTCAACAGGGCACTTAAGCTTGACTCAGATAATTATGACCTTCGTATAGAGATAGCTGGAAGGCTGTCTGACAGTGGATATGATGAGGAAGGCCGTCAGTTTCTGGAAGAGTTCCTTCTTGAGAAGGAGAAGAAGCTTAGTTCATTTGACAAGGGGCGCATATATTTCTATATGAATGATTATGATGATGCCAAGCTTTATTTCGAAGATGCCAGAGACGATGATGATCAGAATACGATTCTGTTCCTTGGCAAGACATATGAGATGTTAGGCGATTACAATTATGCTACAAGTACTTACCAGAACTATCTCTCCAAGCATCCAGAGGCGGCAATTATATATAATCAGCTTGGCCTTAGCAGAATAGAATCCGGTGATTATGAAGGAGCCAGAGAGGCTTTTAGTACAGCAAGAGCGATTGGTAATACTGGAATAGACCAGACACTTGCATATAATGAGATAGTTGCCAATGAATATACTGGTAACTTCAAGCAGGCAGCAGTTCTGATGGAGGATTATCTGAGAAAGTATCCAGATGATGATGCGGCCAAGAGAGAGAATATATTCCTAAGCAGTAGATAATTATATATTTTAATAAGAAGAAAGTACTATATCAGAGCAATATAATAACACAAGATATTATGCTGTAGACGCAATGCAGACACAATATCTTGTGTTTTTTAGTTGACTAATATGTGTTACAGATGATAATATATATTGCGTAGGCATATGTTTTGTATATGCGAGATGTTAAGAAAGCTGGGGATAGTTATGTTACAGGTAATCAAAAGAGACGGAGAGGAAGCGGATTTTACGCTCGCGAAGATTAGTGATGCTATTATTAAGGCATTTCACGCAACAGATGTACAGTTTACTAATGATGTGGTAGACCTTTTATCTTTACGTGTTACAGCTGATTTTCAGAGCAAGGTCAAGGATGACAGAATAAGTGTTGAGGATATTCAGGATAGTGTAGAGAAGATTCTCGAGCAGGCGGGTTATACTGAGTCAGCCAAGGCCTTTATTCTCTATAGAAAGCAGAGAGAGAAGCTTCGTACAATGAAGTCTACTATTCTTGATTATAAGGATGTAGTTAACAACTACGTTAAGGTTGAAGACTGGAGAGTTAAGGAGAACTCAACTGTTACATATTCAGTTGGTGGTCTTATTCTTAGCAATTCAGGAGCTGTAACGGCTAATTACTGGCTCTCAGAGATATATGATGAGGAGATTGCCAAGGCACATCGTAATGCTGATATTCATATTCATGACTTATCTATGCTTACAGGATATTGTGCAGGATGGCCTCTTAAGCAGCTTATTAAGGAAGGTCTTGGTGGAATTACAGGTAAGATTACATCGGCTCCGGCAGCACATCTTTCGGTACTTTGTAATCAGATGGTTAACTTCCTTGGTATAATGCAGAACGAGTGGGCAGGTGCACAGGCATTTTCTTCGTTTGATACATACCTTGCACCATTTGTTAAGGTTGATAATCTCAGCTATAAGGTCTTTAAGAAGTGTATAGAGTCATTTATATATGGTGTTAACACACCAAGCAGATGGGCAACACAGGCGCCATTCTCTAATATTACTTTAGACTGGACTGTTCCAGCTGATCTTGCAGAGCTTCCAGCAATTGTTGGTGGTGTTGAGCAGGATTTCTGCTACAAGGATTGTAAGAAAGAGATGGATATGGTCAACAAGGCATTCATCGAGACAATGATCGAGGGTGATGCCAATGGCAGAGGTTTCCAGTATCCAATACCTACATATTCAATAACAAGAGATTTTGACTGGTCAGATACAGAGAATAACAGACTTCTCTTTGAGATGACATCTAAGTATGGTACTCCATATTTCTCTAATTATATTAATTCAGATATGGAACCATCTGATGTACGTTCGATGTGCTGTAGACTTAGACTTGATCTTAGAGAGCTTCGTAAGAAGTCAGGCGGATTCTTTGGATCAGGAGAGAGCACAGGCAGTGTTGGTGTTGTAACAATCAATATGCCAAGAATTGCATATCTTGCATCTGATAAGGATGATTTCTATAAGAGACTTAATAAGATGATGGATATCGCAGCAAGATCACTTAAGATCAAGCGTGGAGTAATTACCAAGCTTCTTGATGAGGGCTTATATCCATATACAAGAAGATATCTTGGTACGTTTAATAATCATTTTTCAACGATTGGTCTTATTGGTATGAACGAAGTTGGTCTTAATGCCAACTGGCTTCGCGCTGATATGACAGATCCAAGAACTCAGGAGTTTACCAAGGAAGTACTTAATCATATGCGTACAAGACTTTCTGATTATCAGGAGCAGTACGGTGATCTGTACAATCTTGAGGCTACTCCGGCTGAGAGTACAACATATCGTCTTGCTAAGCATGACCGTAAGCAGTGGCCATCAATTAAGACAGCAGGCAAGCAGGGAGATACACCATATTATACTAATTCATCACATCTCCCAGTTGATTATACAGCTGATATTTTTGACGCTCTTGATATTCAGGATGAGCTTCAGACATTATATACATCAGGAACTGTATTCCATGCATTTTTAGGTGAGAAGTTACCTGACTGGCAGGCTGCAGCAGGTCTGGTACGTACAATTGCTGAGAATTATAAGCTCCCATATTTTACCCTGTCTCCAACATACTCAATATGTAAGGAGCATGGATATCTTACCGGAGAACATGCTGTATGTCCTGTATGTGGTGCGCCAACAGAGGTATATAGCAGAATTACCGGATATTACAGACCAGTTCAGAACTGGAACGATGGTAAGCTTCAGGAGTATGCTAACAGAACAGAGTATGATATTGAGAATTCAGTTCTTAAGAGACCAGTTAATACTGTTGTTACTCTTTCCAACTATGCAGAGGATGTTCAGGTTGAGGTTGAGACACCACATGATGTTATGTATCTGTTCACAACCAAGACATGTCCGAACTGTAAGCTTGCTAAGGAGTATCTTAAGAATGAGCAGTATATCCTGATAGATGCCGAAGAGAACATGGAGCTTGCTGGAAAGTATGGAATAATGACAGCGCCAACTCTTGTAGTAGTTGATGGTGAGAATTATACAAAGTACGTCAATGCAAGTAACATTAAGAAGTTTGCCAATGAGCGTTCTATGCAGGTACAATAATTAAGAATAAGAGACTGTGGGCAGGATTGTTGCTCACAGTCTTGTTATGACTATAGAGGAGAATGGAGTAGATTATGATTAACAGACTTGTAGAGGGAATTAAGAAGACTGGAGCACCTATTGTAGTTGGTCTCGATCCAACAATGAAGCTGATTCCAGGATATATCATGAAGAAGGCTATTGCTGAATATGGTGAGACACTTGATGCAGCTGGTGCTGCAATCTGGGAATATAACAAGGGACTTATTGATGCTATTTCAGAATATGTTCCTGCAGTTAAGCCACAGATAGCAATGTATGAGCAGTTTGGCCTTCCGGGACTTGTTGCATATGATAAGACTGTAAAGTATGCACAGGAGAAGGGACTTGTTGTAATTGGCGATATTAAGAGAGGCGACATAGGATCAACATCAACAGCATATGCTATTGGCCATCTTGGAAGCGTTAAGATTGGCAATACAGTATGCAGAGCTTTTGATGAGGACTTTGCTACAGTTAATGCATATCTTGGAACTGATGGTGTTAAGCCATTTATGGATGTATGTGCTGAGGAGAAGAAGGGAATTTTTGTTCTTGTTAAGACATCTAATCCAAGTAGTGGTGAATTCCAGGATCAGAAGATTGGTGACAATACTTTATATGGTCTTGTTGCAGATAAGGTTGCAGAGTGGGCTGATTCGCTTATGGGAGATGAGTACAGTTATGTTGGTGCCGTTGTAGGTGCTACATATCCTGAGGTTGGTAAGGCAATGAGAGCTGTTATGCCTAAGAGTTACATTCTTGTACCAGGATACGGAGCACAGGGAGGAAAGGGCAAGGATCTTGCTCACTTCTTCAATGCTGATGGACTTGGAGCAATTGTTAATTCATCAAGAGGTATTATTGGAGCTTACCAGCAGGAGCAGTATGCAGCATACGGTGAAGAAGGTTTTGCTGATGCAGCGTTGGCAGCAGTTAAGGATATGAAGGAAGATATTGCATCTGCAATTGGCTAATATTTATTGGAGGACTATTACGATGGAGAACTATAAGAAGGAATTTATACAGTTTATGATTGAGAGCGATGTGCTCAAGTTCGGAGATTTCACTCTGAAGAGTGGCAGAAAGTCACCATTTTTCATGAATGCAGGAGCGTATGTTACTGGTTCACAGCTTATGAAGCTTGGTGAGTATTATGCACAGGCTATTCATGAGACATATGGAGATGACTTTGATGTTCTCTTTGGTCCTGCATATAAGGGAATTCCTTTAAGTGTTGCAACAACTATAGCCTATAGCAAGCTCTATGGTAAGGAGATAAGATACTGTTCTAATCGTAAGGAAGAGAAGGATCATGGTGATGCAGGAATTCTTCTTGGAAGCAAGATTAAGGATGGAGACAGAGTTGTAGTTATCGAAGATGTAACAACTTCAGGAAAGTCCATGGAAGAGACAATTCCAATTGTCAGAGCACAGGGCGACGTTGAAATAGTTGGTCTTATGGTATCTCTTAACAGAATGGAGAGAGGAAAGGGTACAAAGTGTGCTCTTGATGAGATTAAGGACCTCTATGGATTTGATACTCATGCCATCGTATCAATGGCGGATGTAGTTGAGTGTCTGTATAACAAAGAAGTCAATGGACGAGTATTAATCGATGATGATGTAAAGTCAAGAATTGATGCTTATTATGCAGAGTACGGTGCTGAATGAGTCGAAAGTTTATCTATACTAACAAAAAACAGTCATATAAAGGGATAATGTCAACGCTGCTGGGACTAATTAATCTGGTGTCCATATGGTATGCGGTGTACAGCACATATAATGCTGGTGGTGAAGCAACAATCAGGCTGGCGTGTGCATGTGTGCTGGTGGTTGTTCTTGCATTGATTGGACTTATTCTTGGTCTTGTTGCCAAGAACGAAGTGGACAGATTTTATCTGTTTGCATATATGGGGATGATTCTTAATCTCCTTGCTTTTTTTGCGATAAGTGGAATTCTTTACGCTGGAGCTTATGGACTATGATTGACGAGAGATATGAGCTGGTAACAGAGCGTATTAGTGAAATAAATAGCGAACTTGAAATTAAAGGAAGATTTAATAATTACTTTAAAGAGGTGTTTTCGTTTGCGCAGATGATTGTAGATTTCTGCGATGAGCATGAGGCGTCAGAGCCTCTATGTAATACACGGCTTGTTGAGTGGAATAAGCGCTTGTATGACGTAATCAGGTGCTCATATAGTTCGAACTATCTTAATCCTTCTTATGCTGTAAGTCAGTTGGGCGAGGGATATGGACAGCTTTTGTCTGCGATTTTTGCCGAGTGTACAGGTATGATTGCATATGCCTATGAGAAGGATAAGAAGAATGTTCTTATAAGGCTTGAATTAATTCTTGAGATATATAGTGAGTTCATCCTGGGAGCAGCAGACGGTGAGGAGCCTTCTGAAAGTGCACTTAAGAGTATCCTTAGTTCATTTGCATACGATTACCTGGATGATTATCTGGATGAGAGAGTTGTAACGCATTTTACCGTTTCAGATAACATAGCTGATAAGATTGTGCGTGAGGCAGACCTGACAGATGTCAACTATTTATACCACTATGGGGAGTATATTAGCGAGAACGAGATAGAGTTGTCTCGCTTTATTGCAGGGCTTGATGATGAGCTTGTAGACAGAATCGCAAGGACCTATACGGAAGGTTATCGTATGGGCTTTGAGACTACTGGCAAGGATATATCAATTAAAGAGACTGTCAATGTTGAATATTTCATCGGTTTTGAGAGGATTGTCAGGCGAAGTATTGAATTGTTTGAGCTGATGGGACTAAAGACGATACTTTACCGTGCTGAGTCGAGCTTTGTTGCAGGCAGGAAGCTTAATAAGAGAGGATATTATTCGACTAATCCTAACAAGCAGTTTGATAGTGATCATGAGAATGATTATCTTCTTTACTTTGACAGAAGATATGTTGAGCGTAAGCTTGAGGCATACAGGAACGCACTGGAGAGACATAAGCTCGAAGTTGGATATTATGGTGGACCTGCTGTTATAGACAGTTTTGGAGAACTTCCATTTTGTCCGGAAGTTATGCCCGGGGTACTTAAGCCGGATGAGAAGTCATCAGGGCTGATGACAGAATATATGGCAAGGGCAGGAGAACTGCTTAATCAGTATATTAAGGGTGAAGAACGCAGCTTTACAATTATTGCATTTCCAATACCGGCAATTGGAGACCGGTTCAGAGAGATATTCCGTGAGACGGTTGAGATTAATACCCTTGACTATGTTAAGTATCGTGATATTCAGCAGAAGATTATTGATACTCTCGATAAGGGCAGCTTCGTAAGAATACAGGGCTGTAATGGCAATGAGACAGATATGACGGTTGCACTTTATAAGCTAAGTGATCCGGCAAAAGAGACGATATTTGAGAACTGCGTTGCCGATGTCAATATTCCGGTAGGTGAGGTGTTCACATCTCCTGTACTTGAAGGGACAACAGGACTTCTTCATGCAAAGCATGTTTACCTGGAGGGACTTCCGTACGAAGAACTTAAATTAAGATTTAATGATGGTGTAATAGAGTCATATTCATGTAATAATTACGATGAGAACGACAAAAATGCGGAATATATTAAGGAACACCTGTTATTCCATCATAAAACACTGCCTCTTGGCGAGTTTGCAATAGGAACTAACACAAGAGCATATATGGTCACAAGGAAGTATTCGCTTGAGAGTATTATGCCAATACTTATAGCTGAGAAGACAGGACCGCATTTCGCAGTTGGAGATACTTGTTATTCCCATGAGGAAGATATTGTTACTTATAATCCTGATGGTAAGGCAATTGTGGCAAGACAGAACAGTATCTCGGCTAAGAGGCATGACAAGCCGCTTGAGGCATACTTTAACTGCCATACGGATATTACCATTCCATATGATGAGCTTGGAAGGCTGTATGTCGTAACTTTGGAAGGTCAGGAGATAGATATTATAAGGGATGGGCGATTTGTGCTTGAAGGCACTTCAGAGCTTAATGAGCCCTTTGACGAATAGTGCTATGTAAGGTATGATAGATAAGTGTGCGCCAGGTGTGGAGCGCATACGTATAATCACGATTTATTAGATTACTGAAGGGAGAAAACACATGCCACAGGTAGGTATAGTTATGGGTAGTGATTCGGACATGCCAGTTATGTCCAAGGTAGCTGATATTCTTGACAAGTTCGGGATAAGCTATGATATGAATATTATTTCAGCACACAGGGAGCCGGATGAGTTCTTCAAGTATGCGGATACCGCAGAGGAGAGAGGATACAAGGTTATTGTTGCTGGAGCGGGAATGGCAGCTCATCTGCCAGGTATGTGTGCAGCAATTTTCCCAATGCCTGTAATTGGTATTCCTATGGGTGGAGGAAGTCTTGGAGGTCAGGATGCACTTTATTCTATTCTTCAGATGCCACCTGGAATTCCTGTTGCAACTGTTGCAATCAATGGAGGTGCTAACGCAGGCCTTCTTGCAGCGAGAATTCTTGCAACGTCAGATGCATCGATTCTTCAGAAGCTTAAGGATTACAAGCAGGAGTTAAGGGAGCAGGTTGTTGCCAAGGATAAAAAACTTCAGGAAGTTGGATATAAGAATTACTAGGATAGAAGGGTAAGGAGACAGATATGGCTTTAGATTATAAGACAGCGGGTGTTGATATTGAGGCAGGTTATAAGTCAGTTGAACTTATGAAGGCGTCAGTTAAAGAGACTATGAGAAAGGAAGTTCTTGGCGGACTTGGTGGATTCTCGGGAGCATTCTCACTTTCTGAGATTAAGAATATGGAAGATCCAGTCCTTTTATCTGGAACAGACGGATGTGGTACCAAGGTTAAGCTTGCATTTGTAATGGATAAGCATGACACAATCGGTATTGATGCAGTTGCCATGTGTGTTAATGATGTCGCATGTGCTGGTGGTGAGCCATTATTCTTCCTTGACTATATTGCATGTGGAAAGAACTATCCTGAGAAGATTGCAACAATTGTTAAGGGTGTTGCTGAAGGATGTAAGATGAGCGAGTGTGCACTTATTGGTGGTGAGACAGCTGAGCATCCAGGCCTTATGGAAGAGGATGAGTATGATCTTGCCGGATTCAGTGTTGGTGTGGTAGATAAGAAGGATCTTATTACAGGGGCTAACATCAAGCCAGGCGATACACTTATTGGTATTGCATCATCAGGTGTACATAGCAATGGCTTTTCTCTTGTAAGAAAAGTATTTGAGATGACTAAGGAAAGTCTTGATACATATTATGATGAGCTTGGAACAACTCTTGGTGAAGCACTTATTGCTCCAACAAGAATATATGTTAAGGCTCTTAAGGCCATCAAGAACGCTGGTGTGACAGTAAAGGGATGCAGCCATATTACAGGTGGTGGATTCTATGAGAATATTCCTCGTATGCTTCCTGATGGTGTTAATGCAGTAGTTAAGAAGGACAGTTATCCAGTTCTTCCTATCTTCAAGCTTTTAGCCAGGACAGGTGGAATTGAGGAGAAGATGATGTACAACACATATAACATGGGTCTTGGAATGGTTCTTGCTGTTGATCCTTCAGACGTTGATGCTACTATTAAGGCAATTGAGTCTGCTGGTGAGAAGGCTTATGTTGTTGGTGAGATAGTATCAGGTAATAAAGAAGTTGAATTGGTGTAGACTATGAATATTGTTGTTTGTGTATCAGGTGGTGGAACCAATCTCCAGGCGATAATTGATGGGATTGATAATGGTACAATAACCAATACAACCATCTGTGGAGTTATATGTAACAATGCTGGAGCATATGCGCTTACAAGAGCTAAAGAGGCTGGAATACCGGGAATCTGTATAAGTCCTAAGGATTATTCAAGCCGTGATGAGTTCAATGCAGCATTTCTTGATAAGATGAATGAGATTAATCCGGATCTTATTGTTTTAGCAGGATTTCTTGTTAATATTCCGGAACAGATGGTGCGTCAGTACAGGAACAGAATTATTAATATTCATCCGTCGCTTATTCCTTCATTCTGTGGAGTCGGATATTATGGACTTAAGGTTCATGAGGCAGCACTTAAGCGTGGTGTGAAGGTTACAGGTGCCACAGTTCATTTTGTTGATGAAGGAACTGATACAGGTCCGATAATTGCGCAGAAGGCAGTTGAGGTTAAGGCTACAGATACTGCTTCAGAGCTTCAGTTACGTGTTATGGAACAGGCGGAATGGATAATACTTCCTAAGGCAATTGATATGATTGCAAATGGTAGGGTATCGGTTGATAACGGAATTGTTATGATTGGAGAATAGATATGAAAGTACTTGTTGTAGGAAGTGGTGGACGTGAGCATGCAATATGTACATGCGTGAAGAAGAGTAGCAGAGTGACAGAACTGTTCTGTGCTCCTGGTAACGCCGGTATAGCTAAGCTGGCTACATGCGTGGACATTGGTGTTATGGATTTTGACAAGCTCACAGAGTTTGCTGTTACTAATAAGATTGATTTCTGTATAGTTGGTCCTGATGATCCGCTTGTTGCTGGTGCTGTTGATGCACTGGAGGCCGCAGGGATTAAGACATTTGGTCCAAGAAGTAATGCTGCAATCCTTGAGGGAAGCAAGGCTTTTTCCAAGGATCTTATGAAGAAGTATAACATTCCTACTGCAGCCTATGAGAATTTCGATAATTATGATGAGGCTGTAGAATATATTAAGAATTCCAAGATGCCGATTGTGCTTAAGGCAGATGGTCTTGCACTGGGAAAAGGTGTTCTTATATGTAATACTCTTGACGAAGCTCTTGAAGGTGCCAAGGAAATCATGTTGGACAAGAAGTTTGGCGGCGCTGGTAACAGAATGGTTGTCGAAGAGTTCATGACAGGCAGGGAAGTATCTGTTCTTTCATTCGTTGATGGCAATACAATCAAGATTATGACTTCTGCACAGGATCATAAGAGAGCCGGAGATGGCGATACAGGACTTAACACTGGTGGTATGGGAACATTCTCGCCAAGTCCTTTCTATACTGAAGAAGTTGACGAATTCTGTAAGAAGTATATATATCAGGCAACAGTAGATGCAATGAAGGCAGAGGGAAGACCATTCAAGGGCGTAATATTCTTTGGTCTGATGATTACACCAGATGGTCCAAGAGTACTTGAATACAATGCAAGATTCGGCGATCCAGAAGCACAGGTAGTACTTCCAAGACTTAAGAATGACATAATTGATGTAATGGAGGCTTGTGTTGACGGAACACTTGATAAGATAGATCTCCAGTTCGAAGACAATGCAGCAGTATGCGTTGTACTGGCCAGCGAGGGATATCCGGTAGCCTATGAGAAGGGTAAGGTTATAAGTGGATTAGATGCATTCGATGATAAGGATGGATATTACTGTTTCCATGCCGGTACTAAGAATGCGGATGGAGCAATTGTAACCAATGGTGGAAGAGTTCTTGGTATTACTGCCAAGGGTTCTAATCTTAAGGAAGCCAGATCCAATGCGTATGCAGCTACAAAATGGGTTGAGTTTGAGAATAAATACCTTAGAAATGATATTGGAAAAGCTATTGACGAAGCATAGAATAAGGTAGAGATAAAGGAGAATGAAAATGCGTGGTAATGCTAAGCGAGTAGGTGCAATAATACTTGCATCGGTGCTCAGTGTAGGAATGCTGTTCATGGCAGATGTTGACAGGGCTCATGCTGAAGGAACTGCCAAGGTTGCAGCTGAGGGTGCTAAGATTAGAAGTTCAGCGAGCACATCAAGTGATGTGGTTGCAAGTGTTACAAAGGGTGATAAGCTTGATGTCCTTGCATCAACTAAGGCTGATGATGGATACACATGGTATAAGATTCGCGTTAACGGTACTGGTCAGGGTTATGTGAGAGCTGATCTTGTATCTGACGTAGAGGGCTCAATTGGTACTGAGTCTGCAAGTTCGGAGAGTACCGAATCAGCACCTAAGGCAGATAGTGAGAAGCCTGCTGATTCCGAAGACAGCGCGCCAGCTTCTGATACAAGCGTGTCAGAGTCAAGTGTACGTACTGCCAGAATATCAGGTGATTCAGTTACTGTAAGAGAAGGCGCGTCTACCAAGACTAATAAGAAAGCAACTGCAACAGGTGGTATCGAAGTTAGTGTCACAGGTGAAGCAACTGATTCTGATGGCAAGACATGGTATCAGGTGAGTTACGATTATGATGATAAGACTGTTGAGGGATTCATAAGATCTGACTTCCTTGAGGTTTTATCAACTGCTGATGATGAAGCAGGCGAAGGCGAAGAAGAGATGCCAGAGGCAATAGCTGAGGAGCCTGTTGTTCAGAATCAAGATTTTGAAGTTAAGTACGAGACTAACAACGAAGGCGTAGAGGAGTGGTTCCTTTACGATCATATAAGAGGTACTAAGCAGAGTATCAACAATATATATGCCGTAATGCAGCAGAGTCAGGAACTCTCAGAGAATGAAGGTGGTGCATCTACAGGAATGAAGGTTGCCGTAATTATTATGGCAGTAATTATTCTGGTTCTCATTATTGCATTAACAATTCTTCTTTTCAAAGTAAGAGATTCATATGATGATATCGATGATTTCGATAGAAGATATAATGATGACAGATATGAAGATGATGACGAAGACGAAGAAGATGATGAGGAAGATGATGAAGATGATTATTATGAATCACGTAATCGTCGCTCTAAGAGAAAGGTCTTCGGCGGTCGTCGTAAGCAGTATGATGCATATGAAGATGACGATGATGATTATGAAGACGAAGATGACGATGAAGAAGATGACGAAGATGAAGAGGTATATGAGAGACCGTCTCGTCGAAGAAGCAGTTCTTCTCCATCTCGTAAGAATGATTCATGGCCTGCGAGAGGCTTAATCGATGTCGATGATGATATGGAATTTGAATTCCTTGATTTGGAAGACTAATAATGTGTAAGCAGGGGGCAAGGTTCTTTTGGGACCTTGCCTTAATAAGATAATGAGGAATATATATGCAACTTGAATTTACTGATAAGGCGAAAACTGCATTACATCTTGCCAAGCTGATGGCAGGCAGACTTAACCAGGAATATATAGGCACCGAGCATATTCTTTTGGGTCTGATTAAGGAAAAAACGGGCGTTGCAGCGCGTGTACTTCTTGATAACGGTGCCAATGAAAAGGATATCATTGAACTGATTAAGGATTTTATTGCCGTTGATAGAGATACATTGTTAATGGAACGTGATGGTTATACTCCTCGTGCTAAGGATATTCTTGAGGAGAGCGAGAATCAGGCAATAAAGTTCGGAAGTGATAAGATTGGTACAGAGCATATTCTTCTTGCTATTGTTAAGGAAGGCGAAAATATAGCTGTAAGACTGCTTCAGACTATGGGAATAACCATGCAGAAGCTGTATGTAGATATACTTGTAGCTATGGGAGAAGAGAACAATATTCTTCCAGAGGATGTTCCGGCCAAGCCTGGCAAGAAGAAGGGTGGACACTCGATGCTTGCCCAGTATAGCAAGGATCTTACGCGTATGGCCAAGCGAGGAGAGCTTGATCCTGTAATCGGTAGAGATCTCGAGATTCAGCGTGTTATGCAGATTCTTAGCCGTAGAACCAAGAATAATCCATGTCTGGTGGGAGAGCCTGGCGTTGGTAAGACAGCAATAGTTGAAGGGTTAGCTCAGAGAATCGTACATGGAGAGGTTCCTGATACTATTAAGAATAAGAGATTACTTATGCTTGATCTGTCAGGAATGGTTGCGGGCAGCAAGTACCGTGGAGAATTTGAGGAAAGAATTAAGAAGGTTATGAAGGAAGTAATCGAGGATGGTAATGTAATACTATTCCTTGATGAGATACATACACTTATTGGCGCAGGTGGTGCTGAGGGTGCAATAGATGCATCCAATATCCTTAAGCCATCGCTTGCACGTGGCGAGATACAGTTAATTGGTGCAACAACTATTGTAGAATACAGGAAGTATGTAGAGAAGGATGCGGCACTTGAACGTCGTTTCCAGCCAGTGACAGTTGAAGAACCAGGCGAGGAAGAGGCTATACGTATTCTTAAGGGAATTGCGGGTAAGTATGAGGAACATCATAGTGTAACAATACTTGGTTCGGCTATTGAGGCAGCAGTAAGGCTTTCAGCAAGATACATTAATGACAGAAATCTTCCTGACAAGGCTATTGATCTGATAGACGAAGCGGCTGCAGCAGTGAGACTTTCGATAGATTCCAATGCAGCCAGGATAGAAGAACTTAGCGAAGAGTTACGGATTCTGGATAAGCAGATGGAACAGGCTGTAGTCCTGGATGCATTCACAAGAGCTGGTGAATTTAAGCGTAGATCGGACGAGCTTCATAAGAAGCTGGCTTCATTGATGCGCAAGGAGGCAAAGGCAAAGGCAGGAAGGCAGTTGGTTGTAGGTGAAGAAGAAATTGCGCAGGCAGTTGCAGCATGGACTAAGATTCCCGTTGCCAAGCTCAATGAGAAGGAAAGTGTCAGACTGATTAAGCTTGAGGAGATTCTTCATAAGAGAGTAATTGGACAGAATGAGGCAGTTGAAGCTGTTTCAAAGGCAATGAGAAGAGGAAGGGTAGGTCTGCAGGATCCTAACAGACCGATAGGTTCGTTTCTATTCCTTGGACCAACCGGTGTAGGAAAAACTGAATTATCCAAAGCGCTTGCTGAAGCAATGTTTGGCTCAGAGAATGCGCTAATCAGGGTTGATATGTCTGAGTATATGGAGGGACATGCAGTATCCAAGATGATTGGTTCACCACCAGGATATGTTGGCTTTGATGATGGTGGTCAGCTGTCAGAGAAGGTTCGTAGAAATCCATATAGTGTAGTCCTTTTTGACGAAATTGAAAAAGCTCATCCGGATGTATTTAATATACTTCTGCAGGTACTCGATGATGGACATATCACAGACGCTAAGGGGCGAAAGGTCAGCTTTAAGAATACTGTAATTATTATGACTTCCAATGCCGGAGCAATGCGAATTGTTGAGCCTAAGAATCTTGGCTTTGAGACTAATACAAGTGCTGACAGAAGTTATGAGAAGATGAAAAGCGGTGTGATGGAAGAGGTTAAGAAGATATTCAAGCCTGAATTCATCAATAGAATTGATGAGATAATAGTATTCCACCAGCTTAATAAGGAAAACATGAAGCAGATTGTCACACTTCTTACTGCTAATCTGAGTAAGAGATGTAGCAATCAGATGGATATTAAGCTTTCACTTACGGCAGCAGCTAAGGCATATATTGTTGATAAGTACTCAGATTATAAGATGGGAGCGCGTCCTCTTAAGAGAGCTATTCAGACACAGGTTGAAGATGCGCTCGCAGAGGAGATACTTAAGAAAAACATTATGCCTGGCGACAAGGTGACTGTGTCATTTAAGGATGGAAAGGCAGTATTTAAAACCAAGTAGATAAAGGTGCTTTTAGACTATAAGAAAAAGATACAATATCGCGTGTGATTTAATTGATTTGTATAGAAAAATGAGGAGTATTAATATATACTTATACTTGTAGTTTATAACTTTTGGGAGGGACCAATAATGGCAGTAGAACAGTTGATTCGTGTAGAGACAGATGGGACTTTAAGTTTTGGTAATCATACACTTAGCGAGAAGGCTAAGCTTGAAGATTTTTCATTCAAGGGTGATTTACTTAAGGTGAAGACATACGGTCCAATGACCAAGCTTGAGAAGAACGGAATGTTCGCATTTGAGTCTGTACCAGGTACAAGCGTACACAACTTTGTTGAGGATGAGCAGGGTGTTGCATTTAAGATCGAAGGAACAGGCGATGTTCAGGTTACTGTAGGCCTTGAGGAAGATGCAGAGTATGAGGTTATCGTAGGTGGCGTGAGTGCTGGAACTATGAAGACTAATATGGGCGGTAAGCTTAGCTTCAATGCAGAGCTTGGCGATGATATGGTAGAGGTATCTATTAAGAAGGCATAATTGATTTGCAGAATGATTAATGTTTTGTGAGGATTCAGTATCTGAGTCCTCACATATTTTTTATTAGGAGTAGTATGGCGAAAGCAAAAATTACCAGTGTATTCTTCTGTAATGAATGTGGGCATGAATCTTCCAAGTGGCTTGGACAGTGTCCGGCTTGTAAGGCATGGAATACATTCGTTGAAGAGAGGATTGATAAGAGAGCAGGAAGCACAAGTGCGGGTGTTAAGGCAGCTCTGGCTGAGGAGAATCAGCCGGTAGCTCTTAATTCAATATCACTTGATGAAGAAGACAGGATTGTAACCGGGATTCCAGAGCTTGACAGAGTTCTTGGTGGCGGAATTGTCCCTGGTTCACTGACACTTGTAGGTGGAGACCCCGGCATAGGAAAGTCAACACTGCTTCTTCAGGTGTGCAGACAGCTTGCACAGGACAGTCACGAAGTGCTGTATATATCAGGTGAAGAGAGCCTTAAGCAGATAAAGCTCAGGGCTAACAGAATTGGCGATATGAATGAGCATATTAAGCTGTTATGTGAAACGAATCTTGAGAATATAGTTGCAGTTGTAGGCCATTGTAAGCCAGAGGTTGTGATCATTGACTCGATTCAGACAATGTATAGTGAGAATCTTGATGCAACACCGGGCAGCGTATCACAGGTAAGAGAGGCAACTTCTATCCTTATGCGCATGGCCAAGGAGAAGAGCGTCTCAGTGTTCATAGTAGGACATGTTACCAAGGAAGGAACTGTGGCTGGTCCAAGAGTACTGGAGCATATGGTTGATACAGTTCTATACTTCGAAGGCGACAGGCACGCATCATACAGAATTCTTCGTGGAGTTAAGAACAGATTTGGATCCACCAATGAGATTGGCGTATTTGAGATGAAGACAGAAGGTCTGGTTGAGGTGCCTAATCCGTCAGAATATATGCTTTCGGGCAGACCAGAAGATGCAAGTGGAGTTGTGGTATCATGTGCCCTTGAGGGAACAAGACCGATACTTATAGAGATTCAGGCTCTTGTATCAAGGACTAACTTTGGTTTTCCAAGAAGGCAGAGTGCTGGTAGCGATATGAACAGACTCAACCTCCTTATGGCTGTATTGGAGAAAAGGCTCGGGCTTAAGATAGGGGACTGTGATGCCTACGTCAATATAGCAGGTGGAATGAAGATAGTTGAGCCGGCTGTTGATCTGGCAATTGTACTTGCAATAATAAGCAGCTTCAGGAATAAGGCGATGGACGACGATATAGTGGCTTTCGGTGAGGTTGGCTTAAGTGGTGAAGTAAGGGCTGTAAGCGCGGCTGAGAATCGTGTTAATGAGGCAAAAAAGCTTGGATTTAAAAAGTGTATACTTCCATACAGCAACATGGAAAGCCTTAAGGGAATCAAGGGAATTGAAATTGTTGGAATACGCAGTATCCAGGATGCACTTGATTATATATAGTAATTCGAATAAAAACACGTGTTATCATAGTAAAATAGTACTGATTTTATTGCTTGATATGGCATAAAGTGAGATAATTAGTCAAATGTATTTTGCAGGAGGGGCAGATATGAGTGAATCACAGTACAAAGGAGCAAATAATGTAATTTTTCCAGTGACATTAATCATCAGCATACTTTTATGTCTTGTATGTGTCGGAAAGATGACAAGGGTCGGCAGTAATGTCGCTGACATGGTGTGTATTGCGGTTATTGTTATTGCAATAATAGGTGAAACAGTTGGAAGAATAAAGTGGTCTGGCGAGTATACAGGCGGAGTTGTAATGATGGTATTTGCTGCAGCAGCTTATATAGCAAGTGCCTGTTGCATCAAGATGAGTTCTATATATGTATTTAGTATTGCATTTGTTATTACTTCGATGGTTTATCTTCGAATGAGGCTTACTGTCTGTGGAGCAGTTGTTGCAGTTATTGGTGATGCCATTATGATTGCCAGACTTGCTATGAGCGGTCAGCTCAATTCTGATGAGCTTGTAATTAATGTTGCATCACTTATAGTTTCAGTTATAGCAGGTATAGTAGTTGTTAAGGTTCTCAATGAGTTTAATGACGAGAATACTGAAGCAATTAAGGAAGGTGCTTCCAAGACCAAGGATACAGCAGACAAGGTTATTCTTGTTGCAAGTAGCATAGCTGATCACTTTGAGAAGTCTCAGGATGATTTCGCAGAGCTTCGCGAGAGAATAGATGCTAATCATAATGTAATGAACGAGATTGCAGGAAGTACAGAGGATACATCGGATGCAATTCAGAGACAGGCGGTTATGTGTAGCGAGATTAATGTCAGTACAGATGCTGCCAAGACACAGATGGATTCAATGACATCACTCTCTCGTGAGACAGCAAAGAATATTTCAGAAAGTTTGGAAATTATTGCAGAGCTTAGCAAGCAGGCTGTACTTGTTAAGCAGGCAGGCAATGCTACTGTTGATTGTACAGCCAAGCTTTCAACCAAGGTTGAAGATGTTAAGAATATTATTGGTGTTATCTCAGGAATCTCTAATCAGACTAATCTTCTTGCTCTTAATGCATCAATTGAGGCAGCAAGAGCTGGTGAAGCAGGTAAGGGCTTTGCGGTTGTAGCAGATGAGATTCGTGGTCTGTCTGAACAGACACAGGCTGCAACTAACCAGATAGCAGAGATTATTAATGAGCTTAATGCAATTGCTGAAGATGCTAATAGAAGCGTTGGGGAGACAATCGAATCTGTTGAAAAGCAGAATACGATGATTGAGAGTAGTAATGAGATGTTCTCAACTATCGAGACTGATGTTGAGAAGCTTATGAAGGAGATCGGGGAGACCGAATCGCGTGTTAATGATATCATTAGAGATACTGGTGTTATCTCAGATAACATTTCACATATCTCAGCAACATCTGAGGAGGTTGCTGCAAATGCTAATAGCGGTATTGTAACAGCAACGGAAGCAGTAGAGAGTATGAATGCGATTGAGAAGCTTATGAGTAGTATCAATGGACTGGCTGCTGAGCTTGCAGATACGCTTGCATAGCTGACTAGGCTCGATTGGTATTTCAGTGGTAACTTAGAGCTACATATTAAGAATATTTGTCCAGTATTTTGAAAAAAACACTTGCGCATAATCTACTGGTCTGATATAATTTTTTTCGTTGGTGTAACACCAACCGATACAGGGGATTGGTCAAATGGTATGATAGGGGTCTCCAAAACCTTTGGTGGGAGTTCGATTCTCTCATCCCCTGCTAAAAGGGAAAGCCGTAAAACATGCAGTTTTACGGCTTTTTTCGTTTAAAACTCAGAGTGAATGGTAGAATTTATTTATATAGATTTGGAGATGTCTAATGAGAGAGAAGACTCGTAAATATATAGTGCCAATAATAATGCTTATCACATTTGAAACTGTAGCAATATCATTGTGGCTATCAAAAGATAATATTTTTTATTTGTTCAATTTTAGTTATATAGGAATATCAATTTCTCTGGGAATAGGCCTGATGATAGCTAAAAACAAATATGGAAGGCGTGTAACACAGCTTCTGGTTGGGTTGTATATGCTTATATATTTGGGAATTATTAGCAATGAAAATATGCAAATAGAAGGATTTTGGTATTACTTATTCACGGGGGTTTTTGAGGCGGCAACTATTCATTATGCTGTTGCTAAAATATTCGGACCGCTCATATTTGGAAGAGGGTGGTGTGGCTATGCCTGCTGGACTGCGATGATACTGGATTTTCTTCCGTACAAGGAACCATTTAGTCATGAAAGAAAGAAAATTGGGTGGTTAAGATATGTTATGTTTGTTAGTTCTCTTATTTTTGTAGTTGCTTTGTTTTTAGCAAAAGTAGGAAATATAGAGAGAATAATGTTTGTTGCATTTATTGTTGGAAACATACTTTATTACATATCTGGAATAATACTGGCATTTGTTTTTAAAGATAATCGGGCATTCTGCAAATATTTGTGTCCAATTACTGTATTTTTAAAGCCCATGAGTTATTTTGCATTATTCAGAGTAAAGTGTGATAAAAATAAATGTGTTTCGTGTGGAAAATGCAAGAAGGTATGTCCGATGGATGTTGATGTCACTGATAATTCAAGAAAGCGAAAAAATGGAACAGAATGTATTTTGTGTTTCGAGTGCAAGAGAAGTTGTCCAAAGGGTGCATTATAAAAATATTCGATGAAAAAAATGAATCGGAAGTGTAAGAGGGATTAAGAATGAACATAACAGTATACCTTGGTGCTAATCAAGGTAATCACATTAAA
>JAZUGT010000042.1:0-8159 GCA_045641365.1 Lachnospiraceae bacterium | reverse complement strand
ACAAAGTGAATACTAATTTGGGGCAGATGCGAATCTGTCTTTTTTGCGTGTTACAAATATAGAAAAAGCAGGAAAGCAATTCACTTTCCTGCTAAATTTCTTTAGAAGCTTCACCTTGTCAATGTTAACTTAATGACATTGACCTAAAAGTCATCCTCTTTTTTAACCTTTACAGCCACTCTCTCACGAACACCCTTGTGAACCTTGAGTGTCTCCATTAGTGAGCAGTACTTATCTGCCGCAGTAACAATCCACGCCTCTCTGCACTTCGGAATATGAAGCAATGTAAGCGGCCACATGTGGTTACCTATAATATCTCTCTGCTTGTCTGTAAGTTCATAGTCTTTGTCTGCATTTCTAAGGGCTGTCTCAGGATGCGCATATCCATGCAGCTTCTCACCTTTTAACAGTTCTTTATCATGCCAGTCATAAAGAAAATAATCATGCAAAAGAGCTCCGCGAATTATCTCACGCTTATTGCCTCCCAGCCTTAACTTATTATTAATCTTAAGACTTGCAATTGTGACATTCTTACAGTGTTCGTTAACAGACATTGAACCATGCTGAATATGTTCCTTTGTCCCCTTGAACTTTTCAGAATCCAAAATATCCTTTCCATGAATATTAATCAGTTCGTGTAATTCTCTTCTTCTGCTCGCAGCCTTTCTAAGCTTCTGTGCCTGTCGCTCCAGTCGCTGCTGTCTGCGACTCTTTACATATATCGTATTGCCATTGATATCAACAACCTTACTATCACTATATCTCAATTCCGTCCCCACCTGTATCAATTATTACTGCGCCTTGTAATCTACAAAGCAAATATCCATATCCACGTTACCCTGAATTCCTTCTACAACCCCACTGGTCGTATATTGCCACATCGAAAACTGATATGGATAATCCGGCATCTGCGAATCATCCGCCAGCCACACATTCACACCAGGAAACTTGGCAGAATCAATCCTCTTTACCAGCCACTCCTTATCACCATATAGCATAGGCTTATAACCTGCTTCAGCTATCTTATTAAGAAATGTTGCTGTAATAAGAGTTCTCTCATCTCGTGATAATGTCTCTATCCTTGACGTATCATTGTCTACGAACTCCATATCATATGCAACAGGATATGTTATCTTCTTCTCATTGCATGCCTGAATAAGCAGATTAGCTTCTTCAGCTGCCTCCTCAACACTGATAGCCTGTGAATAGAAGTACACACCAACATCAAGACCTGCTTCTGTAGCCCTGTCAATATTCTGAGTAAAATACTCATCCATTGATATCTGTCCTGACTGATACCCCCTGGCACCAACTCTGATCATAACAAATTCAATTCCGGCCTCTTTTACCTTAGCAAAGTCAATATCCTTCTGATATCTCGATACATCAATCCCAAGAAAAGACACTGCTCTTCCATCTGAATAGTATCTCATCTTACCATCACTGCTGATAACATTGGTAAAATCATAATTATTCTTCTCCCTGGAAGGATCTATGGTTAACCATTCAGATGAGCCGTCCTTATACTCAATCTTAAAATGCTTACCATCATTATACTTTTCATCATCAGACATAGGTGTCACTTCAGGACTGACAGTAGCCTCTTCACTTTGTGACTCTTCTTCAGCAACAGACTCAACAACTCTTTCCGGATACATATCCCATATATCCAGATCATCTGCGGTACGCTTGCTTACATCCGGTGCTACTGTTACGGCAACTGCCTCTGGTGTGTTCGCAGCCATATATGCGGCATAATTGCCACCTGAGCCCTGATTCTTCTTATTAGCCAGTATAACAACGCCCATTACCGCAAGAACAAACAAAGATACGCCTAAGGCCATATACAGAATGGGAAGTCCTCCGCCACCATCATTATAATTGTCATTATAATCATCATCAAATCTCACAATACAATTAACCGCCTTAGTATATTATTCCTTAATAATTGCCTTCTTAGGACACTTCTCAGCACATGTACCGCATCCTGTACACTTGTCATAGTCGATCTTTGCGAGGAAATCTGTTACTTCAATCGCTTCAGCTGGACAGTTCTTCTTGCAAATTCCACAGCCAATACATCCAACGTCACATGCCTTCATAACAACAGGTCCCTTATCCTTTGAACTGCAGCTAACTCTATACTGCGAATCAACAGGAACCATCTCAATCAGATTCTTTGGACATGCTTCAATACACTTACCACACGCCTTGCACGCATCAGTATCTACAACAGCAACTCCGTCTACTACATGAATAGCATCAAACTGGCAAGCCTTAACACAGTTACCAAATCCCAGACATCCATAATTACAGCTCTTAGGTCCACCGTTAGGTACAAACGAAAGCATTGTACAGTTCTTTGCTCCAACATATTCATAGTCAGTCTTGGCCTTATCACATGTTCCCTGACACTTTACAAATGCCGCCATCTTTCTTCCAGAAGTAGCCTCCACTCCCATTATGGCAGCTATCTTCTCTCCAACCGGCTCTCCTCCAACTGGACATCCATTAACAGGAGCCTCTCCCCTGGCTATGGCCGCAGCTAATCCGGAACATCCTGCATATCCGCATCCACCACAATTATTGCCAGGAAGCTCTGCTAAAACAAGCTCTTCATTAGGGTCCACTTCAACTGCGAACTTAATTCCAGCAACACCCAAAAACAGACCCACAAACAAACCTACGCAACCGATTAATACTGTTGCAATAATAATTCCCTGTATCATATCGGCCTCCTTTTATAATGACAATCCGCCAAATCCACAAAAAGCAATTGCCATCAGTCCAGCTGTAATAAGAACAATTGGCATTCCCTTAAGTGATTCAGGGATATCATTTCCTTCGATTCTCTGTCTGATACTCGCTAACAGTACAATTGAAATTGTAAATCCAACTGCAGTAGCAAGACCATTAACAATACTATACAGAATACTGTATTCCTTCTGAACATTAGTAAGCGCTACACCTAAAACTGCACAGTTGGTAGTAATAAGTGGCAGATATACACCAAGTGACTCATATAAGCTTACTAAGAACTTACGTAAAAACATCTCAACGAACTGTACAAGAGCTGCAATTACAAGAATAAAGACGATTGTCTGTAAGTACTGCAGATCAAATGGTACCAGCAAGTACTGGTATATACAGCCGGCAACAGCACTCGAAAGAGTGATTACAAACACAACTGCTGTACCCATACCAAGAGCCGTATCAACCTTCTTGGAAACACCAAGGAAAGGACACAGACCAAGGAACTGACTAAGTACAACATTGCTAACTAATGATGAACTTACAAGTATAATCAATAGATCTCTTACTGTACTCATGCCTCTACCTCCTTACTCTCAGTATTCTTTCTGTCTCCACAGCCTTCTACATTACAATTCATACAATCAGCGCCACAGCCTGACTGAATCTTGCTAACATCTTTGCCCTTCTTGGCACCCTCAATCTTAACCTTATTCTGAATTGCTGTAAGCAGAGCAAGAACAAAGAACGCACCTGGTGCCATCTTAAATATTCCGACCGGTTCAAACCATCCCAGTTCTATACCAAAGACACTACATCCGCCTATAAACTCTCTCAAAAGACCAATTATTGTAAGTGCAATGGTAAATCCAAATCCCATTCCAAGACCATCGAAAAGAGATGGCAGAACTGGATTCTTATATGCATATGCCTCTGCTCTTCCAAGAATAATACAGTTAACCACGATAAGTGGAATATATATTCCAAGTGCCGCATATAAGCTAGGAATATATGCCTGTAGCAATAGCTGAACTATTGTAACAAAGGAAGCAATAATAACAATAAATGCCGGAATTCTTATCTTATCAGGTATAACCTTTCTTAATCCCGATATAATTGCATTACTCAGTGCCAGTACAACTGTTGTTGTAAGGCCCATTCCCAGACCATTAATGGCTGATGTTGTAACTGCGAGAGTCGGACACATTCCAAGCATAAGGACAAGTGTCGGATTCTCCTTAATAATACCGTTATAGAGGCGTTCAAAACATTTATTCATTATTAGCACCTCCCATCAGTTCATCGCTATAATACTTCAGGCAACAGTTAATACCATTAGTAAATGCTCTGGTTGTAATTGTTGCTCCGGAAATAGCATCAATCTCATTATCAGCTACAGCTCCAGTCTTGGTATATGCAAACGAAGAAACATTCTTACCAGCGAACTGTGGCTTTAATACCTTCTCCGCATTCATTCCAAGTCCTGCTGTCTCGCTAATGGAAAGAATAGATATTCCATTAACAGTTCCATCATTTCTGATACCAACAGTAAATGTAATGTCACCGCCATAGCCTTCCTTGCTTGTAACCATAAATACATAGCCAGCAAGCTCTCCTGACGCATCAAGTGCCTTATTAACTTCATCAATAATATCGCCTGCAAATCCTGCCTCATCAAGCGAAGCACGTACCTGCTCATTCATGAAGCCATCTACAGCTTCGAAATCCACTGCATCAGCAAATACCTCTGTATATGCTGCTTTCTTGTCCTGCTCTTCTCTCTGCGCTATTGTATCCTTAGTCATCTGATATACGCCACCAAGGATAGCACCAGCTATGATTGTAATGGCAAAAAGAATAGCGGCATTCTTAATCATATCTTTCATACTCGCTCTCCTCCCTTACCAAACGCCTTAGGTGCAGTATATGTTGTAATAATAGGCACAAGAAGATTGCCAATTATAATGGCATATCAGACACCTTCCGATGATGCACTGAAGATTCGGAATATACCTGTAAGTATACCTAATAAAATTCCGTATACAATCTGTCCTCTCTTAGTAATTGGACGTGTGACATAGTCAGTTGCCATAAAGAATGCACCAAGCATCAGTCCGCCACCGGCAAGGTGAGCAGATATATAATATGGATTAAAACCATGTCCACCAAATATCGTTATGAATACAACAAATGAGATAATATAAGAGCCCGGAATCTTAAGATCAATAACTCCCACTAGCAACAGAAAACATGCACCGATTACTATCGCAACCATTGATGTCTCACCGATTGTTCCTGAGGTTCTTCCTATTATCATATTGAATACATTAACAGATTCTCCACTTTTAAGTGCTGCAAGAGGTGTAGCACCTGTGTACAGATCACAGTCAAAGTTAGTCATCAGTGCCGGGAATGAAATTATCAGAAAACATCTTGCGGCAAGTGCCGGGTTCATAAAATTCTGACCCAATCCACCAAACAGCATCTTAACAACGAAAATTGCAAATATACCACCAATAATACCAATCCATATTGGAGCCTTAGGTGGCAGATTAAGTGCAAGTAGAAGACCTGTTACTACAGCTGACAAATCGCCAATAGTAATCTTCTTCTTCATAACCAGTTCAAAAACAAGCTCTGTAAGCACACATGTTGCAACTGTAACAAGTATCTGTACTAAAGCATAGATTCCAAAGTTCCATATACCAAACAAAGTAGCAGGAAGAAGTGCTATCACTACACACAGCATAATCTTATCCGTACTAACCTTGGATCTGATATGTGGATTAGATGATACTTTCATCAAATCGCTCACTTTTTGTCCCTCCTACTTCTTTCTCTTATTAGCTAAAACAATCTTTCTGGCTGACTTAATTGACTGTGTAAGTGGACGCTTGGCTGGACACACATAACTGCAGCAGCCACACTCACAGCACTCAAGTCCGCTCATTGCCTCGAAGCGCTCATAGTCTCCTCTGTCGGCAAGTATTGCAAGTTCTCTTGGCATAACTCTTCCCGGACAGGCTTCAAGACACATTCCGCAGTTAATACATGCTGATGGTTCAGCCTTGGACACCTCATCCTTGGCCATACACAGAAGCGCAGATGCTGTCTTGGTAGTTGGAACATCAAGGCCAAAGAGTGCAAATCCCATCATAGGTCCACCAGAAACAATCTTCTCTGGAGTAACCTTGAATCCACCTGCCTCATCTATGAGTTCTGCATAGCTCATTCCTATGCATACCCTGAAGTTCTGTGGATTCTTAATAGCATCTCCAGTAACTGTAACTATTCGCTCCATCAGAGGCTTGCCTTCTTTAACAGCGTTATATACAGCAACAATTGTATCCACATTATTAACGATACATCCCGCATCAGCAGGAAGCATTGAAGAATTAATCGCACGCTTGGTTGTTGCAAAAATCAGATGACGCTCTGAACCCTGTGGATACTTTGTCTTCAGCTCCTTAACAATAATGCGAGACTCATTCTTTGTAAGTCTTCTAAGTAATTCAATACAATCTGGCTTATTATCCTCTATAGCAAGAATTCCCTTGGCATTATCAAAAAGGCTAAGGATTATCTTAAGGCCTTCAACAAGCTTCTCAGGTTCCTCAATCATCCTGCGATAATCACTCGTAAGATAAGGCTCACATTCTGCACAATTGGCAATAACGTATTCTATCTTCTCTGGCTCCTTAGGACTAAGCTTAACATGTGTAGGGAATCCTGCTCCTCCCATACCAACAATTCCAGCCTTCTGAATTCGCGCTATTATCTCATCTCTGCTAAGCGATGCAACATCATCAACCGCATCATAGCTGACTTCATCATAATTCCCATCGCTTTTCACAATTATACTCATTATGCTGTCACCTGTGACAACACGACGAGGTTCAATTGCTTCTACAGTACCTGATACAGTCGAGTACACCGGACATGATACAAAACCGCCCGCTTCTGCAATCATCTGTCCCCTTAATACATGATCCCCCTTCTGCACAATCGGCTTAGCCGGTGCACCAATATGCTGTGACAGAGGATATACAAGTTCACCATGTGGAAACACATCCGTAATAGGCTTATCCTTGCTCAGATCCTTGCCATCATATGGATGAACACCACCAACAAAAGAAAACTTTGGCATTATCATCTCTCCTATTCTATATCTATAGTTTTTTTACTCCATATACTATTTAATTTTACTATTTTTCCATGTGAATATCTACTGTTTCTTATTTTTATGTTATTATAATCACATGAAAAAAATAACAAAGAAACTCGTAAATCTAAATATTAACTATGATATCAACAGACTTGGTAATTCTTCTGATATTCTTTTTCTTGATATCGAGACAACAGGCCTGTCATCATCCTCATGCAGTATATATATGATAGGCGTTGCTTATTATAATCAGGATGCATGGAATATCACTCAGTGGTTTGCACAATCGCCGTCCGAAGAGGAAGATATTCTTGCTGATTTCAAGGAATTCAGCAGTGACTATACTACGTTAGTCCACTTTAATGGTAATACCTTTGATATACCGTTTATCAAGGCAAGATTCGATGCATATGGAATGGATTTCGATTCTGACTCTTTCAGAGGTATTGATCTATACAGGAGAATTACTCCTTATAAGAATTTTCTTAAGTTATCGTCACTTAAGCAGAAAAGCATAGAAGCATTCCTCGGACTGGAGCGTGAAGATGAATACGATGGTGGTAAGTTAACCAAGGTATACAAGGAATATTGCAAGTCACATGATGAAGAATTATTTAAGCTTTTATATATCCATAACTTCGAAGATATGCAGGGCATGCTACAGATTCTTCCTGTATTGAATTATGGTGAACTGTTTGATTCTGACCTGCACGTTAACAAGGTCGAGATTAACACATACATTGATGTCAATGAATTATCCAGAAAGGAATTACTAATACATGTTAATCTCCCCTGTCCAATCCCCGTTGCAATTGCCTGCAATTCAGGTGACTGCTATTTTACAGCCAGAGACAATACCGGACTGATCAAGGTTCCAATCTACCACGAGGAGCTCAAGTACTTCTACGATAACTATAAGGACTACTACTATCTCCCTGTAGAAGATACAGCAATTCATAAGTCAGTTGCGATATACGTTGATAAGGAATTTAGAACACAGGCGCTTGCATCGACATGTTATACGCGTAAGGAATCAGACTTCCTACCTGAATGGGACTACATATTTACTCCATTTTTCAAAAGAGACTACAATTCAGGTAATCTGTTCTTTGAACTTACAGATGAAGTCAAGAAAGATCATGACCTGTTCAACAGATATGCTGGACATATTCTTGAGATGATGATAAAGAACAAATAAAAAGAACCAGACTTATGTCCAATGTCATTAAGTTAAGATGACGAA
>JAZUGT010000041.1:0-44988 GCA_045641365.1 Lachnospiraceae bacterium | reverse complement strand
TGGCCTCCGACTTGTATACGTTACGAACCTGAACACCAACAGGCATTCCATACATGGCAGATGCTTCTGATGTGACTGTAACACCCGATATACCTAGATATCCCTGCTTGTCTACAGCAACCTGCACCCTGTCATTGCTTGTAACAATATCACTTAATATTGGTTCAGCATTGCTTATCGGAATAGCAAATCCAACACCATCAACCGCTGCACCTCCAGCTTTGCTTGAATTGATACCAATTACTTCGCCTCTAATATTAACAAGGGCTCCTCCGGAATTACCTGGATTAATGGCAGCATCAGTCTGAATCAGCCCTGATGAAGTAGTTCCATCTTCCAAATCTATAGTTCTGCCAAGAGCACTTATTACACCAACAGTTACAGACTGTCCATAGCCCAGTGCATTACCGATTGCTATTGCAGGCTCTCCGACTTCAAGAGCATCCGAATCACCCATCTTGGCAACCGCTATTGCATTCTTGGTTGATGGCTTTAAGTCAGAGATATCGACAATAATTACTGCCAGATCCATATCATCTGCCGCACCCTTTACTCTGGCTGATGCAGTATTACCATCTATAAACTTAACCTCAAGAGCTTCCGCACCATCTACAACATGGTTGTTGGTAGCAATAAGAAGCTGCTCATCTGTCTGTGCCACTATAATACCTGAGCCACTTCCTGTTTTCTGCTGAGAATATATCTGACCAAAGAAATTCTGACCAGTCACAACATAATTACCTGATATTGACACAACTGCTGGCATAACAGCATCAACCACCTCTGTAACATCAGTTACAATAGTTGCTGGAACCTCAGACTGTGCAATCTCATTCTCTTCCACAGACTCTTCCCTCTCAGGAACTTCAACCGGACTAACTTCCTTAATAGCCTGCTGTTGTTCTACAGGCTTTTCCTCAATGTATGGCCTATCCACACTGGCACCTGTTCCCGATATCTGATTAACGAAAAACATAGCCACTCCGGCAGTAAGCCCAAATACTATTCCAAGGCCAATTGTAGCAAGTAACTTCTTCCAGAAGTTACTGTGTGACTTAGCCTGCTTCTCTCTTACTCTTCTTGCTGCATCCTGGCCAACCGGAATTCGAGGCTTGGATGGCTGTTCAGTACTATTCGTGTTATATACACTTCCTGTCTGTACTGTCGTCTGTCTGTCTCCGTATGTGTACCTCTGACCTGAGTATACTCCACCTGTTGGTCTTGTATATGCCTGACCGTATGAAGGTGCTTCCTGCACTGGCTCTGTTACTACTGGCTCTATACTTACCGATGCTTCCTGCACTGCCTCTGTTACTACTGGCTCTATACTTACCGACGCTTCCTGCACTGCCTCTGTTACTACTGGCTCTATACTTACCGATGTTTCCTGCACTGCCTCTGTTACTGTCGGCTCTATACTTACCGATGCTTCCTGCACTGCCTCTGTTACTACTGGTTCAGATACAACAGGTGTGCCTGGTGCATCGCCTTCTGTATTGCTATCCGGTATATTCCATCTATTATTATCGAATCCGTCCATAATATCCTCCTTCAATATGCTTACCACGGGTTACAAAGGTAAGTATATTCGGAAATTGTGATTATTTTGTGTTTTTTCTATTATACATTTATGAAATCAATCATTCCGGCTTAGAAGATTTCCTACACCCAGAAATGATATCATTTCAGGTACTCCTTATTCATGGCACACATTCTAACAAACGAACGCGGAAGTTTCGTGTACTTTTTACCGATAAGATAACCCAGATATCTGCATCCACTTGAATATATAAATCCAATAATCTGTAAAAAGTGATATTCCTTAAGCATCTGGCCGATAATCGACTTCACAAGCTTCTTTCCTTCTGATTCGCTTGATAGTCCTGCGAACACCTCTGGATGATCAGCCTGAGATATTCCTATATCGACATTACGATGAAACTGCATTGAAGCAGAATAATTATGCGAATGATACACTCTGGCCTCCGCTGTATATGCAATTTTATAGCCAGCCTTTATTGCACCAGCTGCATAGATCATATCCTCGTTAAAATTGGTATGACTGATGAATCCACCAAGTGAGTCGAATATCTCCCGATTATAAGCACAACATACATTAGAACAGAAGTATGTCTTCACCCCAAGTCTCTCAAGATCTTCAGATCCTTTTACAACTGACTCCTCAGGGTAGTTAAACTGCCTTGTCATCTTCTCCACTATTGTGCTATCTTCTCTAGCCATCTGCCTTCCATACGATGCTGCTACTTTCTTATCCTCAAGTGGCTTAATAAGCCTCTCAAGCATATCATCACTGGCAGGTTCTGCGTCCTGAGTCATACATACAAAATACTGACTTTTAGAGAGACTCACTCCAAAGTTACGTGTATTTCCATGATCAAACTCCTGCTTACTTATATGGTGAACTTCAAAGCGATCCTCATCCAGTATAAGTTCATACTTTTTCACAAATTCATCAAAATACTGCTTTTCCGTATTAATGATAATAACCTTGCCAATTGAGCACGTCTGCCTGCCAAGCTTATCTATTAAGTTGTATGTCTCTATTCCTGGCTTATATACAGGAATAACTATATCAACCATTCTTTCCCTCACTATAAGTAAAAGGGCTCCTGTACGGAGCCCTTCTCAATATCCGCTATTAATATCCTGTATCGGATGATACCTTACTACTATACGATGATACCTGTGAAGAAGGCACATAATCATTGTTATCAAATAAAAACTGCTGAAGCAGAACAACATTCTGTTCAAGATTGACAGGAATTACACACGAACCAGCCTTACCAACCTTGCCAGTTGCTCTGTTAGTCTCGAATGGGAATCCGTCACTTGCAGTGATATTATACTTGGCTACATCTCCTAATAGCTCTGTCATCTCGCCCACATCTAATGATGTAGAGACATAAGGAAGTACATTATCAAGCACCTTGTTAAGTGCTGCCGGACTCGCTGACTTAGCAGTATTCATAACCTCTTCGAGAACGTATCTCTGTCTTGCCGCTCTCTGGAAGTCATCACCAACATAACGTATTCTACAGTATGCTGTTGCCTGAAGACCATTAAGCTTCTGACGTCCAGCACTTGTCACTGCTATATAATCCTTACCCTCTGTAGCATAGAAGTGTTCATCATCATCAGACTTACCCACCATACTTATCTGGTAGTTATTAAGATGAGCTATCTCGCTCTCCTGAACATCCACATATACTCCACCAAGCTCGTCGATTACCTTCTCAAGTCCAGTAAATCCAACAGTAACATAGTCTGTAATATTAAGATCAAGGTTCATGTTGAGCATGTTAATTGCCTGCTCAGGACCACCCTTTGCATATGCTGCATTACACTTGCTATATGTATCATTACCCAGGTTGAGATATGTATCTCGATATACTGAACACAATCTGATATCTCCAGTATCTTCATTAATTGAAGCTATAATGATTGTATCAGATCTATTACCTTTACCAAGAGACTTATTACGTGCATCGACACCGAAGAGCGCAACATTGCGATATCCCTTCATCGACTCATTCTCCGCTACCGTCTCGTTGATTACAATATCTTCCTCATTAATCTTGATCTTCTGAATCTTAGTGCCCTTGAACATCGCGTATCCCACAATGCAAAGGACAATAAGAACAACTATCTCAAGTATGAATAGAATTATTCTCTTTCTCTTCTTTGCCGCTCGCTTCTTAGCTGCAGCCTGTCTTCTTGCCGCCTCACTCCTTGGTCCTCTGGATGCTGCTCCCGAAGGTCTTCTTCCGGAACTACTACCACCTCGACGCGATGACTGTGATCCTGATGCCATTTTACTAACTCTCCAATCTCATTTCATCAGTAGGCATTCTCATTAATAAAGCCTCTGAATATAGTTAAAAACATAATCTTTATATCGAATCCCATAGTCCAGTTCTCGATATAATATATATCATAATCTATTCTCTTACGAATAGATGTATCACCTCTAAAGCCGTTAATCTGGGCCCATCCTGTAAGACCTGGACGCACCTGATGCTTAATCATGTATCTTGGAACTTCTTCCCTGAACTTCTCAACAAACTGAGGTCTCTCCGGTCGTGGTCCTACCAGACTCATATCTCCCTTCAGGATGTTAAACAACTGTGGAAACTCATCAATACTTGTCTTTCTGAAGAATCTTCCAACCTTTGTAACTCGAGGATCGTTCTTGGTCGTCCACTTCTTAACTTCCTCGCTCTTATCCTGAACATACATTGTTCTAAACTTGTACATATTGAAGGTCTTATTATGAAGTCCAACTCGCTCCTGCTTGAAAATAATCGGTCCCTTGCTTGTGCACTTTATAATAATTGCCACAATCAGCAGAAATGGCGAAAGAATGACTATTCCTAACAACGAACCAATAATATCTACAGTTCTCTTAGCTATAGCATTAACTGTATTACTAAGAGGTACATATCGAATATTAATTACAGGAAGCCCATTAATATCCTCTGTATAAGGCTTATTAGGAATCAGACTGTTATAATCCGGGATAAACTTGGTATGCACACCCGACTTCTCGCACATTCCTACAAGCTCTTCAAGTCTGTCATAGTCCGCTAACGCAAGTGTAACTGCAATCTCATCAAGCTGACTAATTGGAAGTATAACATCAAGATTATCAATCTTGCCAATAACCTTAACGCCCTTGTAGGAAGTTCCCCTCGGAACTGTATCATCAAGAATACCCCTTATAACATAGCCCCACTGCGGATTCGCATTAATCCTGTTAATATACTCTTCTGCCGCCCTTGAATATCCAACCAAAAGGACATACTTCATATTATATCCCTTAGTTCTCATATGACGAAGAGTCCATCTTATCATTACCTTCTCAAGTATCTGAAGGGCAACGTTAATTCCTACAAAGATACCAATAAGTCCACGTGAGAAATCACTGATCTTAAATACGGCAATGCACACGAAAAACGCCACAGCCCCAAATATATTTGACGTGACGATCTGCGCAATCTCAGTCTCTATCCTCTGGGTACGTCTCGGTGTATACATCCTGTTAATATAGTATACAACAAGATATCCCGGCACTATGAAATACAGCGCTGAGAGATAGAATTCCATTGTGTAGGTTCCAACGCTCTTATCTGCAAACGGGCCTTCAATCTTGATAAACCACGCAACCAGATATGCACACGCAACAACAATTGCGTCGAGCAGAACATGAAGCCTGTTAAAATACTTTTGATTATCTTTAATCATTGATCTACATCCAATTTCAAGCTTACATTAGCTTAATGACTATAATATCAGTATAAGCCGTTTTTGGCAAGTTATGAGCCCTGGCTATACATCATTAACATCCTACCCAACCAACCTTCTTATACAGTTAATCCACAGTTCCCACTGAATAAGAAGATAATTTCCAATGTTCCGCATTCTAAACCTGACATGCTTATCCCTGCCTGGCTTTCCATAAGCCATCTGGATTCCCTGTCCAAGCCCTCTAATATAGATCTTGCCAAAACCCTTTCTAGCAAAAAACAGAGCCTTAATTAAGAACCCTAATATTAGAAGCGGCAAGTTAATCACTATCTGAATAATTGGCATATTTTTGCCAATTATATACGTACTGTTGCGTGAAGAAAGCTTCACCTTAAACTCATTGTATCTCGAACCGCTGACACCGCTTCCTGCATGATAGACAACTGCCGAAGGCTCATATATGTTACGATATCCATGAATTCTCGCCCTGTATCCCAGATCTACATCCTCAAGATATGCGAAATGTGCCTCATCAAACAAACCTATCCTGTCAAGTACGTCCTTTCGGTAGATTGCTGCCCCACCACAGGCGGAAAAAACGGCCCTTCTCTTAAGACAATTCTGAGCTACACTCTTACCCTTGCCATAAGCGAATGCCCATCCAAGTGCACAGTAATAATCTCCAGCTCCATCGAGAACCTCTCGGTTATACATTTCTACCATCCTGGCACTGACGCTAAACACTTTATCATCAGACATCAACGCTTCATACATCTTAATCACAAAGTCAGCATCAACCACCGTGTCATTATTAAGCAAAAGCACAGTATCTGTAACTGCGTGAGCTATTCCAACATTAACTGTTGCAGCAAATCCAAGATTACTGCTGTTTCGAATAAGTGTTATTCTTTCGGCCTGGCTCTCAAGATACTGGACGCTTTCATCTGTAGAACAGTCATCAACAACAATAATTGCAAAGTCGCCTGGTTCACATTCATACAGCGACTCAAGACACTGCTTTATATACGATATTCCGTTGTAGTTAGGTATAACTACAGTAGTATACATACAACTCCATTCTATACAATGATTCCACATTGAGGGTCATAGAAATTAAGATAACCCTCAAGCATAATCTCTCTTCCTAGTGCAACGCTTGCGCTTAGGTAGTCTATATCTTCATATCCTACATCTGCAAGCAGTTTAGTAACATCCACATACGGCACACTAAGCGTTTTGCTCTCAACTTTCGATGATAATTCGGAAATTAATTCTCGATTAAACAAATGCATGTGTTCATCGCTGTTAGCCACCTCAATTAGACATCCTACAAGTGATTCTGCAATTATCATATTCCTGACATCTACTGCATAACAGCTCTGCTGCAGTACTGCGCGGTGCATATATCCGCTAAAGCGCACATCAAGGCCATCATACAGACATGTCCTGGTTTCGTCGATAATACCGGCTGTTATTTTATTCTTATTAATTATCGGTCCGCCTACAGCACCGATATCATAGCGATTCAGCAGGGTAATATAGGCAACAAGTCCTCTCAGATCAGATGTATACTCATCCCTTATTCTCTTCTGCATACTTCCTTCCGGATATATGAATGTATCTGTATACCATACTCTGTAGAAACCATTATGCTTCGTGTGCTCTACCGTCGCTGTAATTTCTTCGCTCTCAAGGAAGTCTTCCACTGCCCTCTTTCCGGCATCATATGCATACTGCTTACTCTGTGGGTTAGATGCTGTTGATGCATCATGACATCTCCAGTGATAAAGTACCTTAGGGATATTGCCATATGCCTGAATCTCATCACATGATATCCCATGCGTGGCCGCATATGCACGAAGTACTATATCATGATCCTGAGCACCATCATATGCCGGTCTGAATGCCAGTTTCTTCATTACGTCAGCTCTCATAATTAGAAAATGACATACATAATTGTTCGTCAAAAGCAGATCAAGATTAAATGATGGCTTATAGTTAGGCTCAAAGAATTTCTTGCCTTCTGCATCACATTTATCTTCGTTGGAATAGATGAATACATAGTCCTTGCCATCCCTCAGTCCCTGATTAAGCTTGTAATTACACTCATATAGTGCATCAGGCGTAAGCATATCATCATGATCTAACAGACCAATGTAGTCCCCTGAAGCTTTGAACAGTGCTTCATTCGTGTTGACAGATATGCCCTTGTTCTCTGACAGATGGAAGTACTTTATTCGTCTGTCATCATACTGCGCCACTGTATCAGCAACGCAATTGCTCTTTGATGCATCAGCAATAATCAGTTCGAAGTTATCATATGTCTGATTCAGAACAGAACTTATCATTGCGACTAAGAACTGCCTGTCAGTCTCATATGCTGGAACAATTATGCTAAACATATAGCGTTTATCAAAAACTGTCTTCTTCTGCTTATTGATCATATCATCGGTCAGTTCCTGATACGTGTAAGGCTCGCGGTCTGATGCGAGTCTCTCAATTGACGCATATATTGTATCTTCTATTCCGTTCTTTTTAAGGTAGTAATATGCCTTTTTAAGATTTGATATCATCTCATACCCACTCTAAATATGCTTATATGCAGGGTGATGATATCACCCTGCATATCTTAAATACTAAAGTATTGCCTTAAGTTCTTCAGTAAGCTTTGCATTCTTTGCAGCCGCATCCTCAAGGCTTGTTCCCTTTACACCCATATAGAACTTAATCTTTGGCTCTGTTCCTGATGGACGTGCACAGCACCATGAGTCATTAGTCAGGTCAAAGTACAGGACATTGCTCTTTGGAAGTCCTGTAGGTCTTGTTGCTCCTGTCTCAATATCTGTTATTACATCCTTATCATAATCTCTCATTGATATAACCTTGAGATCACCAAAGCTCTTAGGAGGATTTGAACGAAGCTTATCCATAATAGCCTGAATCTGCTTGCTTCCATCAATTCCCTTAAGGGTAATTGTATAGAGATCTTCCTTGAAGTATCCATACTCCTCATACATTTCAAGCATCTGATCCCATACAGTCTTGCCGTTAGCCTTGCACCATGCTGCAACTTCGCACAGGCACATTACTGCAACAATAGCATCCTTATCTCTTGCATGTGTTCCTGCAAGACAACCATAAGACTCCTCAAGACCAAATACATAGTTATTGCTTCCAGTCTGTTCAAAGAGCTTAATCTGCTCTCCAATGAACTTAAATCCTGTAAGTACTTCTATAAGCTTAACGCCATACTTCTCAGCAATAGGATCAGCCATATTAGTAGTAACAATTGTCTTTACAAGTGCTGGATTAACAGGCATTATTCCTTCCGCCTTGCGCTCTCTTAAGATGTACTCAGCTATAAGCATACCTGACATGTTACCTGTAAATGGCACATATTCTCCACTCTTTGTATCAAGAGCATATATTCCAAGTCTGTCTGCATCAGGATCAGTTGCAAGAACGATATCAGCATTCTTCTCCTTTGCAAGCTTAAGCGCAAGTGTAAATGCCTTTGGATCTTCCGGATTAGGATACTCGAGTGTTGTGAACTCTGGATCTGGAAGCTCCTGCTCTGGAACTACATATACATTCTTGAATCCCAGTTCTGAAAGAATTCTTCTTACAGGCTTGTTACCTGTACCATGGAAAGGTGTATATACAATCTTGATATCCTCAGCCATCTTTGTGATTACTTCTGGATGGATAATCTGCTTCTTAAGCTCTACCATGTACTTATCGTCGATTTCTTTGCCAATCACCTGATAAAGGCCATTCTTAATTGCCTCATCCTTATCCATTGTCTTAACAGTATGATAATCTGTAACAGCCTTAACCTCTGTGATTATCTCCTTATCCTTAGGAGCTGTAACCTGAGCGCCATCCTCCCAGTATACCTTATATCCGTTATATTCAGGTGGGTTATGACTTGCTGTAACAACGATACCTGATATACAGCCAAGTGTTCTAAGTGCAAAGCTAAGCTCTGGAGTTGGTCTAAGCTCATCAAATACATAAGCCTTGATTCCATTGGCTGCAAGGCAGAGTGCTGCTTCGTCAGCAAACTCAGGGCTCATGAATCTTGAATCATAAGCGATAGCTACGCCCTTCTTCTCACCGCCCTGCTTAATTATATAGTTAGCAAGTCCCTGTGTTGCCTTACGAACTGTATAGACATTCATTCTGTTAGTTCCTGCGCCTATAACACCTCTAAGACCACCTGTTCCAAACTCAAGTTCCTTATAGAATCTGTCCTCTATCTCTCCCTCGTTGTCTGCAATCTTCTTAAGTTCCTCCTTAGTTGCTGCATCAAAGTAGTCATCCTCAAGCCAGAACTTGTACTCATCCATGTAACTCATTACCTTTTCCTCCTATCTGTCAATAATTCCATCCTAGTCGATTCTTACCGAATAATCGCTTCTGTCGAGCGAAAAGTTCGGATTATAATATGGATCTCCGGCAGCTAATACATCTGCCCATTTCTCTCGGAATCTGTCAGATTCCTTATTATATCTTTCAGCCTTACTGCCCTTGTCATCAAGACCTCGGCTGATTGATTCATAATGATAAAGTTCGGCAAATGGAGTAAATACATTAAGAAATCCCTTTGCCCTCACCTTCAGACAGAAATCAACATCATTAAGTGATATCGCAAATTCTTCACTCAGTCCGCCAACTTCTTCATATATACACTTCTTAACCATCAGACATGCACCTGTTACTGCTGAAACATTCTGCGCATAACAGAGTCTGCCCATATAGCCAAGATTCTCATATGACTTACCGTAATGTGTATGCCCTGCAGTACGGTGAGCACCAAGCTTAAGCACGACGCCTGCATGCTGTATCGTCTTGTCTCCATAGTAGAGCTTGGCACCTACAGCACCCACGTCCTCACGCTGAGCATACATAAGCATCTCTTCAATCCAGTTAACAGTTATAACCTGTGTATCATTGTTGAGCAGAAGAACATATTCTCCTGTCGCATTCTTTACGCCAAGGTTGTTAACTGCAGAATAATTGAACTCACCTTCATACTTAACAATCTTAATTCTGTCACTTTTTATCGATTCATAGTAATCGAATATCTCCTGCGTTACAGAATTATTCTCGACAACAATAATCTCGTAATTGTCATATGTTGTACGTTCAAGAATAGAATCTATACATCTCTTAAGATCATCCTTGTGATCCTTATTGGCTATAACAATCGATATTCTTGGATTGCCAATAACTTCATAAGTAATCTTGAATATAGTCTCAAATGCCCTTGTGCTGCTTATTGAGAAGTTCTTAAAGCCGTGCGTCCTCAGATGATCTGCAACTGCGCCTTTCGCAGCGTCAATTGCATAGCTTTTTGCGCTAATATCACTTGCAACGCTTCCTGCATGCGATCTCCAATAGTATAAAAGCTTCGGAACATGCACTATCTTCTTAGCCTTATCTGTCAATCGAAGAATCATATCATGATCCTGACTTCCATCGAACTGGCTTCTGAAAAGCTCAGTTCCTTCAAGAAGCTCTCTGCTAAAACAGCTGAAGTGACAGATATAATTATTAGCCCTAAGATTATCTATAGAATAGTCAGGCTTGAAGTGCATCGTTATCATCTTGTCGATGCTTCCCTTATGGAAGGTCGTCTCATCACAATAGATGTAATCAGCACCCTCCTCGTTGATAACCTTTACATATTCATAGAGCACACTTGGATGAAGGATATCATCATGATCAAAGAGGCCAATATACTCACCTGTTGACATTCTGTAGCATTCATTGGTATTGCCCGAGATTCCCTCATTCTTGGCAAGCTTCATATACTTGATTCGATTATCATCAGTAGCCAGCTTCTTACAATACTCACCAACATATGTATGCTCATCATCAGAACCATCAGCCAGACATAACTCCCACTTTGCATATGTCTGCTCCCTTACAGAATCAATCATCTCTGTAAGAAAGTTCTGTGGTGTATTGTACAGTGGAACCAGAATACTGATTACCGGCATGTTTTCAAACACATATTCACTTTCAAGCTTGCATCTCTCAGCACTCGGAAAGCTTGCCTTTCCATAATTCTTCTGAGCTTTCTTCTCGCGAATCTTATACAGCACTTTGCTGACAAAACCTCTGAAGCCACCGAGATTTTTAATACGTTTCCTAAGCTTAGCCGCCTTAAGCATCATATCTCTGATGCCTTTGGTACACTTCCAGATAGGATTATTATGTATTCTGTCAAGCCTAAACTGTAGCATTGCATTGGCTTCTTCAAGCTCCGCTACCTTAGCTATGTATTCTGTACACTTGGCATGCTCGCGCTCATACAGTTCTTCATAGTTAACGCTCATCCTATTCCTCCTGCTTTATATGTATATACCGGTTGGTAAATCTGCATAACTTAAGTCTTGATGCACGCCCAATAGCAAGCACGCCCACCTGATAATCATCATCCGGCAGGTCGCTCACATCAGGGATAATTGAAAAGCCGCATAGCGCAGCATTCTCATCGATATCAAGATTAATCTCCAAATCCGGTCTATATAGCTTATTAGCATTAATCTCATATATACCACTCGAGCCCTTAAGAAGAATCTTAAAGTCGAAGCACGCATTATTACTTCCCGCTACAAAAGAATAACCGCCTATGTATATTGTATTCCTGTCGTCGGGAGCAGCCTCATTCGGACCAAGCCAGTACTCCAGTGTTCCACACTGTTCAAGACTGATTATCAGGCACGGATTCTCCCACTCTGGCTTAATCGTGTAACTTATCTTCTTAGGTCGTGGACTGTATTCCCTTCCGCTTCCCTTATACTCATATTCGTAGGCGTATGTGTAATTACTGTCAAGAATATCTCTAGTAAGATAATCATGATAAAAAGGATCCTTACCATACAGATCTGGATGCTTCCTGTAGAGCTTGGTCCTCTCACTCATCAGTCTCTCTAGCTTTTCCTTCGACTCATCAGACCCCCTGCTAAGAGATTCATGATGCCAGAGATGAGTTGTATTAACAACCACATTGTATAAGCCCTTCTCGTGAAGTGTATAACAGAGATCCACATCATTAAATGCAACAGCCAGAGATTCGTCAAACCCCCCGATGTCATCAAAGAGCTGCTTTCTCATAAGGAGACATGCACCTGTAACACCAAGTACATCTCTGTCTATATCGTTGGAATGATCATAATATACTCTGTTATCTTCCTTATACTGAAGCTTATGAACAGGCCCCAGTCGCAGATTCGTAATACCACAGTGCTGAATCATCCTGCTGTCCGGATAGTATAACTTGGCTCCTACAGCACCGACATGCTCTCTTGCCGCATACCTTACCATCTTGGAAAGCCACTTTCCGTCACGAATCTCTATATCATCATTGAGGAACAGAACGTATTCACCACTGGCATGTGACGCTCCTTCATTACAGATTCGTGAAAAATTGAATTCCTGAGGCGAATAGATATATTCAATCCCCGCCAGCAGCTTATCTGAATCTTTATAGGCAGATGTTATGTCTACTATCAATTGTTTAATCACGATTTGATGTTCTTCCGAAGACCCGTTATCTATGATAATTACGTCATATTTAACTCCTGTCGTCAGTTTGACACATGACTCCAATAGTTGACGTAATACTTCAGGATTATCCTTGGATGGAACAACAATCGACACTCTTGCATCATCACATTCCGGATATCCGAACCTCGTATCTCCTGGAAATAAATCCCTTGTAAAGTCATTATGATAAAGAACATAGTCAACATGAGCGACCTGCGATGAATTCATTCCCTCAGTTGCTTTAACAGTAAGCTCGTATATATCTAAAGCATCTTCTGGAACAACATCCTTTCGCATTGCAACAACACTTCCAAAATAGAAGTAGTTTCTAAGAGTATCTGGAGACCAGTCTGGTCTGAATACTGGATTCATACGTATTGTTCTGTTGGAATTGTATTCATCCTCATCTCCATATACTACACACACTTCGTCATTCTCGTTAAATGCTGAGATAACCGCATATAGCGCTCTGTTAGCAAGCCTGCTTCTGTCCTTAGTAAAGAGAATTACATCTCCTACATACCTGGTCTTACCTATCTCATCATATTCAACAACCTGTATATCGTTTGTGTTATGCTCAGTTCCTGCAAGATATTCAAGTTCTTTCTGCTTAATCCAGGAATCATATGACACATACTGATTATCCAGTTCAGCATAGTATCTTTTATTCAGTTGTAATATTCTTGGCAATTTCAAAAGAACTTTGAGTGTATCAAGCATATTCTCTCCAACCTGTATTTTCTATAATCTCTTTAAAGTCTAATCTTCTTCTGCAATTCCTTCTTGAGGCTCTTAACCATATTGACCGGAAGTTCTCCTGTAGTCATCCTTACGCGGAGCAGATTACCTGTGCTTCTTACCTTGTCATTGACCTCAACCACAATGTTAGGATCATTGTAGTAGAATACGGCCATAACACCATCCTCACTAGGAATCTTCTTTCCGTTAATATATACTCTCTTGTTATCTGTGATATCAAGGACTTCTCCATTAAGAGCAATCTCATGAATCTCTGTCATACAGTAATCCATATATGGATCAATACGAAGCTTCTTTGCTGCACTTTCAATTGGCACTGAAAACTCTATATATCCCTCTGAATCATAAGATTCATCAACAAAGAATGAGGCTTCCTCCGTAAAACCTGTTCCTGCATCTGTATATATCTGAACAGTACGCCTCAGACAATCTGCGGAAGATGCTGTCAAAAGCTTATCAGCTGCAAGTACCGGGCCACCTATAAGATTACGAAGTTCTCCCATACTAAGCCTCTTACCAGTTACTTTCTTCTGGAATGCAGCCTCATCAACCCTGTAATTCTCAGCTTCCTCGGATGTTATTCCAAGCTTTTCAATAATTAATTCGAAATTAAACTTATTGCGTTCCTCATTTTCAAGGAGGTAACAGTAAAGAGCTCTGAAAGCTATCTCCTTAGTAGGTACAACCTTCTCCTTGGTCCACTCATAATCGATTACTGTCCAATTATCACCATCTACCAGAATATTGGAAAAGACAAGATCAAAATCCGCCACGTACTCTTCATTACCATAATCAATTCTCTTATAATACTCATCAAAAAGAGCTGTAAACCCATCGATATCGCCGTTTGCAAGCAATTCATCAAACATCTCTGACAATGGTCTTCCCTGCACATATGGGAATGTGATTGTACCTTCCCCTTCCATCTCACATGGACATATCGTAATCTTGCTTCCCTTATATCTGTCAGAAAGAAGATCACAGTATCTCTTCATGTTATTAATATGATGCACTCCAGATGACGGGCCATCGATTATTGATAACGCATGTTTTTTTACTTCCTTATTCTGTATGTTCTCAGCCTTTTTGCATATCTCTGTGCTTATGCTGTACATTGGCGCTCTATCAGAGGAATACCTTACATAATCAGTAAGTGGTCTGCTTCCCAATACTACGAGATATGAATTAGAAAAGAATGGAAACAATCCTTCGTCGAGAATTCCATCGAATGCCGCCTGCTCATCAAAAAGCAGCATTCTGTCTCTGTCATAATTACGAAGATTATTATACAGTTCCCCCTTCTTAGGAAGCTCATCGTCGCTAAAAAGAGTAGTCATAAACTTATAGTCCGGGTATGGGTAGTAGAAGTGATATTCTTCCTCGCCAGTAGTGCGAAATATATCTTCGAGGCCTTTTCTTGAGAAAGTGCGCACTCCACCGCCATCCTTATAACATTCTATCGAACTGAAGAATGTACCAAGATGATCTTCTCTGCATCCTGCCCAGTACTTCATTCCATATCTGTTCTCTATGGCTATAACTATATGCCCATCGGCCTTAACATGCCTTCTTATTATTCTCAGGAAGTCCTCATATGGAGTATCTCCACCGATATAGCTCTGTCCATACTCAAATACACCTATTAACAGTGCATAGTCATAATCTGTATCAAGATCTGGCTCTATATCCTGAAAGTTACCGACCTTTATTGTGATATTATCAAGGTCCTCATGTCTGTAGGCATTAATAAGACTTCTTTTCCTTGAAAGATCAACGCAGGTTACACTTTCCGCTTTAGCGGCCAGCGCACCAGTAATTGCTCCACAGCCGGCACCAATCTCAAGTACCTTCATATTCTTATCAATCGGAAGCCAGCTAACTATATTTTCTCTCTGACCTGAGAGATGATACATCACAGGCCAGCTCTTACGCTCTTCTATTATCCTTCCATATTCGACTGGCGCATAATTCTTCACGATATCAAGAATCTCATCTTCAACATCGCCGTCGCAGTACAGATCTTCTCCAGAATAGTGGCTGTAATCCAGTTGTACCTTACCTATTAATTCATTCTCCATCTATATAATTCCCTCAAGCCCTGCTTATTCAACAGTTACTACTGAATTCATATCATAATAACCTACAGTATTCTTATCAGATACAACAGTAACATTAAGTACGTCATACAATCTGTGATATACTTCAAACTTGTCCTGCTCATATCCTGTGACCCCAAATGACAGGAGATATTCTCCTCCCTGAAGGTTCATATCCTGCGTAAATGTTACCTTCTTGGTATCGCCTTTTTTAACGCTTTCAAGGAATGCCTTCTCATACATGGTATTAGTTCCGGTTATCTCAGTTCCCCTGATATTCTTTATTGTGAATGCAAAAATTGGCGACTTAATGTCTTCTGTAAATTCAACATCAAAGTGAATCGTGAACGGTTCTCCCTTTATAATTGCCGTTGTTCTGGTCCCACCAGCATCCGTAATATAATAATTATGAATATTGGCTACTCCTGTACCATATTCCAGGAGTTCAGGATTAACCCCAGATACAGCAGCCTTGGCAGCAAGATTCTGAATATCACTGTCGTCTAACAGATTCTTTCCATCTTCTGGAACCTGATATTGTCCGACAAGCACCTGCTTATACGCATCTATCATCTCCTTAGGACCGCCCTCATTAAGCTTTACGCCCTTATTAAGTAGTATTACTCTGTCACAGTACTTTGCAATCGAGCTAAGATCATGACTTACGAACAGTATCGTCTTACCCTGCTGCTTAAACTCTTCAAACTTGTGATAACACTTGGCCTGAAAGAATACATCTCCAACAGAAAGTGCTTCATCAACTATAAGAATCTCTGGTTCAATATTGATTGCTACGGCAAATGCAAGTCTTACAAACATTCCGCTTGAATATGTCTTGCATGGCTGATATACATAGTCACCTATATCTGCAAAGCTCAGAATTGAATCTAACTTCTCATCAATTTCCTTCCTGGTAAAGCCCATCATAGTACCATTAAGATATATATTCTCAATTCCGTTGTACTCCATATTGAAGCCTGCACCAAGTTCGAGCAGTGCGCTTATTCGGCCATCAACAGATAATTCTCCGGATGTCGGACTAAGTACGCCTGTGATAATCTTAAGTATTGTACTTTTACCAGAACCGTTAGTTCCAATTATTCCGACCGTCTCACCCTTATATATAGTAAAGTCGACATCTGTAAGGGCATAGTGATCCTTGCTTCGTCTCTTACCTCCAGGAAGTAAGGCCTCTTTAAACCTGTCACTTGGCCTGTCATATAGTCTGTATATCTTTGTAATCTTATCAGCTTTAATTGCTACGTCTTTCATTATATCTTCCGTCCTACAGTACATCTGCGAAGTGTGGCTTCAGCTTCTCAAAAAGTCTTCTTCCTAAAAGCATCATTACTATTGTAAAAATCCAAAAATATAGCGTACCAGCCGGATTCTCCCAAAACCATCCGTCACTGCAAATAGCATTCCTGTATCCACTAACAACATATACAAGTGGATTGATACTCACAATCTTCTGTGCTGTTGGCCCAATGCTGGCAATATTCCAGAGAATTGGCGTTGCCCACATTCCAAGCTGCAGACATATTCCGATTATCTGAGCAATATCCCTAAAAAAGACCATCACAGCACTTGTAAGATAACTCATTCCTAATACTAATGCGAAAGTGCATATGCTGTAATATATAATCTGAATAGTATACGCAGATGGATAGTATCCATATATACATGCCATAATTATCATCACAAGGATGAAGAACGCATGAATAAACACCGCCGCTAAGACCTTGATAACAGGAAGAATACTTACGTTAAATACAACTTTCTTAACCAGATAGTTATACTCAACCATTGCTGCTGTTCCGTGCGTAAGCGCCTCTGAAAAGAAGAACCATGGTACAAGACCTGCTGTCAAAAACAAAACATATGGAATTGAGGTTGCTCTTGCTCCTGTCTGCGCTCCCGCACCCATAATTACATCAAATACCACATAATACATTGCTATCGTAATTACAGGCTGAATCATAGCCCACACGGCACCCAGATATGATCCGGCATAGCGCTTCTTAAAATCATTCTTGGCAAGTGACCATATTAACTTTCTGTTATTCCAGATATCTCTCATAATTATCTCTTAACCTACAGATTATGTCCTTTCTTATAATCTGATATACCGCTCCACTTAGTATCCTTGTCAGACATAATCAGTTCCATATCCTCAGGTATAGGCCACTCTACACCTATCTCAGGATCATCAAACTTAAGTCCGCCTTCATCATTAGGATGATAGAAGTCGGTACACTTATAACAGAATTCCGCATAATCTGACAGTACCAGGAATCCATGTGCAAAGTTCTTTGGAATAAAGAACTGCTTCTTGTTCTCCTCTGAGAGAAGCACCCCATGCCACTTTCCAAAAGTCTCAGAACCTGGTCTTAAATCTACTGCGACATCGAACACCTCGCCCTTAATAACTCTCACAAGCTTGTCCTGTGGGAATTCATTCTGAAAATGAAGGCCTCTTAATACGCCTCTCTTTGACGCAGACTGATTATCCTGAACAAACTCATAATCTATTCCTGCTTCCTTAAAATCGTTGTAATTATATGTCTCCATGAAGTATCCTCTATTATCACCAAATACTGTAGGAGTAATTACCTTAAGTCCTTCAATTTCACAAGTCTCAACACTAATCTTTCCCATTGTTATATCTCCATTCAAGATTGTTCTATTATCTTATCTGATTTCTTCAGTTGTCTGTTCCCGACGTCCTGCATCTTCATCCTTAGGTGGAACCGACTGGTCTGTGCCCTCAGCGGCCATATTACCTGGCTGGTCTGTGCCTTCGGCTGCCATTTTACCTGACTGGTCTGTGCCTTCGGCTGACTTCTTATGTATTCCCTTGTCAAGATAACTGAGATTCATATCAACGCGGCCTTCAATTCCGTTGATTCGTCCGGCAGATGAATACTGCCACATCTGATATGTTCCACCATAGCTAGGCTTATCAGCATATTCCGCTAACCATGTGACATTGTCCGCACTGAGCTTAGTAATATCAAGTCTCTTGTTAAACCAGTTACGGCTTGCATAGATTCCGGCTGTATGTCCGCCACTTCTTATTGTCTCACAGAAAGCCTGACATACTGCTGTTCTGTCTGCAACAGGAAGTGCATCTGCACGTCCATTACCGCCTGCACCTTCTGTATCAATAAAGATTGGATAATCAAGCTTATACCTTTCAACAAGTGAAAGAACTGCACTCGCTTCCTCTACTGCCTCAGTGGTCGTAATGGCCTGCGTAAAGAAGTACACTCCGACAGGAACACCTGCCTCGGTTGCTTTTTGAATATTCGCCTCATAATATGGATCCACAACTATCGATCCGCTGGATGATCCTCTGTATCCACATCTTATTATTGCAAACTGAACGCCTTCAGCCTTGACGCTTACCCAGTCTATATCACCGTTGTACTTGGAAACATCAATTCCAAATACCGCATCTTCAACGGTCTTAATAGCGGAATTACCTGTTGTCTCCTCTTCAGCATCGTTAACTGCTGTATCATCCTTGGCAACATCAATATCAGCTTCGGTTTTAATAAGATACGAGATATCTTTAATTGCTTTGTATTCAAGTTTTGCCTTGACAGTGCACTTAAGCGGATCTGTGCTTGCAGCATACTCAGCCGCATCAGTAAGAAGAATCTCGTACTCACCAGGCTTAAGCTCTGGAATATAGATCATTCCATCTCTGTCAACATCCTTGTACTCGCCCTGGCCAGTTACCGATATTGCAAAGCATCTTCCCTTGATTGCCTTACCTTCGTCATCCAGAAAACGGACTCTTAGGTCCTTCTCAACAGATGAAGCGCTTAATACCAACGACTTCTCAGTCTGCGCCAGTTCGGAGTACTTAGCCATAACACCCTCTTCATCAAAGAATGTCTCATCGTACATCCAGGCATGAAGGTCGCTTCCAATTATCATGCCATCCTCAGCAATCCCTTCATCCACCTCATTATTCTCTATAACAACTGGTGTATGCTTCTTACTTCTCGTGCCATATCCGTTCATAACAAGAACCAGACCGAATATTGTCACCATAAAAAGTGTTACCAGAATCAAAGCCCTTCTAAGCAGTCTAGAGTCCATTAGCAACCTCTACCAAATACTTGCCATAATCAGTCTTAAGAAGCGGCTCTGCAAGCTTAAGAAGCTGATCCTTGTCAATAAACCCTCTCTTATAAGCAATTTCCTCTATGCATGAGATGTATAGCCCCTGCCTCTTCTGGAATGCACATACAAAATCACTGGCATCAAGCAATGAATCATGATTACCTGTGTCCAGCCACGCAAATCCACGTCCCATAGTCTCAACTCTGAGAGTTCCTCTGTTAAGATACTCATTGTTAACAGCCGTAATCTCAAGTTCTCCGCGGGCAGATGGCTTAATATTCTTGGCAATTTCTACAACATCATTGTCATAGAAGTATAATCCAGGAACCGCGTAATTGCTCTTTGGATTCTCAGGCTTTTCTTCAATCGAGATAGCCATTCCATTCTCATCGAACTCAACCACACCATACTCTCTTGGATCTCTTACATAATATCCAAATATTGTTGCTCCGCTATCTCTTGATGAGACTTCTCTAAGTAACTTTGAAAAGCTCTGGCCATAGAAAATATTATCACCCAGAACGAGTGCCACATTGTCATCACCAATGAATTCCTCACCAAGAATAAATGCTTCAGCTAACCCATTAGGCTTCTCCTGTATTGTGTAACTGAACTTCATTCCCAGCTGGCTTCCGTCTCCAAGAAGTTCCTCGAATACCGGAAGATCCCTTGGTGTTGATATAATAAGTACTTCCTTAATTCCCGCTAGCATCAGTGTTGAAAGCGGATAATATATCATAGGCTTATCATATACAGGCATAATCTGCTTCGATATTGCCTTTGTTAACGGATATAACCTTGTTCCTGATCCACCTGCCAGAATAATTCCCTTCATAATAACTCCATTCCCTCTAAACTACGCCTTGTACATCTCGTTGTAATACTTCTGATAGTCACCACAGCATTACGCCTTGTACATCTCGTTGTAATACTTCTGATAGTCACCACTTGTCACATTCTTCATCCATTCCTCATGCTCAAAGAACCACTTGATAGTCAGCTTTATTCCATCCTTGAACATTGTCTCAGGCTCCCATCCAATCTCTGACTTAATCTTGTCTGGAGCAATTGCATATCTTCTGTCATGGCCCTTTCTGTCTTCTACATATGTAATCAGATCCTTTGTCACAAGTGCCTTTCTTGGGTCTGAGTCATCAAGTGCTTCCTGAAGAGTCTCAATGATAATATTGATGATTTCTATATTGCGTTTCTCATTATGTCCGCCAATATTGTAAGTCTCAAAGAGGCGTCCTTTTTCCTGAACCATGTCTATTGCCTTAGCATGATCCTCAACATACAGCCAGTCTCTTACGTTCAGGCCATCACCGTATACAGGAAGCTTCTTGCCCTGAAGCGCATTATTAATGATAAGCGGAATAAGCTTCTCAGGGAACTGATATGGTCCATAATTATTCGAACAGTTAGTAATATTCGCTGGGAACTTGTATGTATCCATATATGCTTTAACGAGCATATCAGAGCTTGCCTTGCTAGCCGAATATGGGCTGTGAGGATCATATGGGCTTGTCTCATAGAAGAAAGCATTGTCATCGTCCGGCAATGAACCATATACTTCATCTGTAGAAACATGAAGGAACTTGTGATCCGCCTTGAAGGTTCCGTCTGGTAATTCCCATGCTGCCTTGGCACAATTAAGCATCACAGCTGTTCCAAGTACGTTGGTCTGTACAAAAACCTCAGGATTACGAATACTTCTGTCCACATGACTCTCTGCAGCAAAATGAACAACTCTGTCGATATCTTCCTTCTCAAATATTGCTGATATAGCATCCTTATCAGTGATATCCGCCTTAACAAACTTATAATTTGTACGGTTCTCGATATCCTTGAGATTTTCAAGATTGCCCGCATATGTAAGTGCGTCAACATTTATTATGCGAATGTCATCACCATACTTTTTGAACATATAGTGTATATAATTGCTTCCAATAAAGCCCGCTCCACCTGTAACTAAATAAGTATGCATAATTACTCTCCTTTTATCACGAACACTTGGGTTCTTTAAAATTTCATTAATCCTAGAAATAACTAAGATTCATATCAACCTTGCCACTAATACCCGCAATACTTCCTCTGCTTGAATACTGCCACATATCATATCTTCCAGAGTAGCTTGGCGTAGATGTATACTGTGCCATCCATATCTTGCATCCCGAAAGTGCCCCTGGATTAAACTTCTCACTTAACCAGTTTTTATTGGCATATACACCTGCCGAATAGCCACTATTTCTGATAGTCTGGCAATAAGCATTTATTACCTGGGTTCTCGTTGAGGAATCAATAGCATCTCCTCTTCCGCCACTTGGTTCTACATCTAAAAATACTGGATAGGATATCTTATATCCTCCGATAAGACCTAACGTCATGGATGCTTCCTCTACAGCTTCAACTTCATTAGTCGCCTGTGAGAAGAAATAGATGCCCACCTTTAGTCCGGCAGCGCTCGCTCCCTGAATGTTCTTTCTAAACGTTGGGTCTTCAATAAGTGCTCCCGTTGTTGAGCCACGGTATCCGCAACGAATGATAACATATGACACACCTGCATTCTTGACCTTATTCCAGTCGATGCTTCCGTTCCACTTGGATACATCAATACCCATTGTCCCAGAACCCTTCTTAAGTGCACCGTCATCGCCAAAGGAATACCTGACACCTTGTATCACCTGATCACCCGTCACTTTTTCACCTTCAGAAGTGAAGTAATATGTACTGCCATCTATCTCCTGCCATCCGGTGTACTTATACTGCTCAGTGGAATTCTTAAGGAAGAATTCACTGTAATTGTTGTAGTCGCTGTACTTCGCCTCAACGTACTCTCCATCCCGATATATATATACAGGATTGCCCGACTTATCCTTAAGCGGAGTATCTGCATCAGGCTCCTTTTTCTCCTTCTGCTCTTCCCCAGATGACTCTTCCGTAGAAGGCTCGGCCTTCTTCTCCTCTTCTGTAGAAGGCTCCGTTGCAGGCTGTTCCTCAGTTACAGGCTGTTCTTCGTTAACTCTTATATCTTCACTGACTGTAAGCAGATATACCTGCGACGCTGTTATCTCTCCCGCACAACTATTGAGATAAGGATCTGCTAATTCTTCCTTCCCTATTGATCTGTAAGATACCTCACCATCAATAAGTGTCTTACTTGACTCCACCCACTCAACAGTATCTGCTAATGTCTCACCACCATCTACCTTCTTGGCAGTATCTTCCTTGGCTGCATTAACCTGCGATTCCGTCTTGACTTCGTCTGAAACATCTATCTTCTTGTAATCAATATTCTCTTTAATCTTGATTGTCACCGGCTCAGCATTAAAGTTGTAATCTGCATAACCTTCAAGTGCGACCAGTTTTACCTTGGCATCACCCGGAACCATAGACTTGATATAGATAACGCCATCCTTATCATCATCTGTGTACGACGACGATTTCTTCTTCGAGTCTGTTACTTCCACCTTGAAGGGCACTCCACCTATAAGCTTCTCAGTCTTCTTATTGACGAACTTAATCTTAAGGTCCTTCATGACCGACTGCGTAACAACTCTAACCTCTACCTGGCCCTGTTCTTCATCCTTCTCATCATATTCGGTCACTGCAGGTTCCTCAATATACGCCACCTTCTTGGCATCGGCCATAGCTATCAGTGTGCTCTCTCCTGCTATACCTATCTGTGCCAGTTCCTGTCCAATAGGAACAAAGCTGTCAATCTGACTTCTCTTGGTGAGAATTGATGAGTATATGCTTCCCAATATGACCGCAATTGCAACAATTGCGACACCTATACCTGCAATCGCATAATCTATAGCGGTAAGTTCTGCAAAGAAAGATTTCTTCTTTGAACTAACTGTCTTCTTATTCTTCTCCCTGGCTTTCTTTTCAACGGTGTTTCTGGACCTAGTGTTCTCACTTGACCTAGCGGTTCCGCTTGGTTTGATGCCTTCACTTGATCTGGTTCTTTCGCTCGATCTGGCTTTTTCGTTTGATTTGGCGTTTTCGCTTGATCTTGTTTTTTTACTTGGCCTGGCGTTTTCGCTTGATCTTGTTTTTTTACTTGATCTTGTTTTTTCGTTTGACCTGGTTTTTTCACTTGATTTGGCGTTTTCGTTTGATTTGGCGGGCTCACTTGCCTCAAGCTTCTTCTTTGGCCTAGCTTTTCCATCTGCCTCAGCTGATTTATTTTGTTTAGTACCGCTACCTGATTCAGGCTTTTTCTTCGATTTAGTACTGCTGCCCGCCTCAGAATTTTTCCTTGTCTTGGAATTATTGTCTACATCTTCTTTTTTCTTCGACCTGACATTATTGTCTGCCTCAGTTCTTTCCTTGGCTCTGGTTTTGCCATCCGTCTCAGGCAGATGAGGCCTCTTCCGCTTTGCTTCAGAGCGTTTTTTTGTTGACTCCGACTTATTATTCACAGGCCTAACTTTTCTGCCTGTACCCTTTGTATCATCATTCGATATAGCATCATAATCAGCAATCATTTCACTGACCTTTTTGTCACTTCCCATCGATATGTTGACACTATTTTGAACAACCTGACTTCCCTCTGTATCCGTCGGCTTTACTTTATTATCTAATGCTTCCTGAACATCCAACTGTCTCCATCCAGCTGTAGCATCCAGATCAAGCATATCTAGTTCTTCTTCTCTCATATTTTCCCTACTATGCACTCATATCGCACAGTTATCCTATATTAATTCATAATCCATATGATTATATCATTCTTATCGCTTCTACACAAGCCTTCGTATACTCCCTGCGTGTATTTTGTGCAATCTTTATTCTCACTCCATGTACCCTACCTTTTCATTTCTTTTCTACAACTTTTTTATCGGGCAGATTGCTATTTTTCACACTCTTTGCCCTGGTTGTATGCTTGGTTCAGGGCATAGAGCGTCTTTTTCTTCTCTATGCCCTGGTCTCCACCTGTTCCATGGGCATATATGCTACTTCCTGCTTCCTATGCCCTGGCTATATGCTTGGTTTGGGGCATATTTCTTCTTTTTTCTCTATATGCCCTGGTTCACACCAATTTCATGGGCATATTTCCTCTTTTTTCTCTATATGCCCTGCCTCACACCTGCTCCATGGGCATATTTCCTCTTTTTTCTCTATATGCCCTGCCTCCCACCAGTTTCTTGGGCATATATGCTACTTCCTGTCTCCTATGCCCTGCCTATATGCTTGGTTTGGGGCATATTTCTTCTTTTTTCTCTATATGCCCTGGTTCACACCAATTTCATGGGCATATTTCCTCTTTTTTCTCTATATGCCCTGCCTCCCACCAGTTTCTTGGGCATATATGCTACTCCCTGCCTCCTATGCCCTGGTTCACACCTGCTTCATGGGCATATTTCCTCTTTTTTCTCTATATGCCCTGCCTCCCACCAGTTTCTTGGGCATATATGCTACTTCCTGCTTCCTATGCCCTGCCTCCACATATAATTCAGGGCATAAAGTGCCCTTCTTCTTCCCTATGCCCTGGCTCCCACAAAAAAACCTCCTTACGGTTTATGATTTGTACTCAGCATACTGAAATACCCATCACACTCCGTAAGGAGGGTTTCTAGTCTAATAGTATTATTACACTTCGCTCCACGTCAGCACTTCTTACGCGCCGCGCTTCGCTATATACAATCCACGTCAGCACTTCTTACACGCCTCGCTTCGCTATATACAATCCACGTCAGCACTTCTTACGCGCCTCGCTTCGCTATATACAATCCACGTCAGCACTTCTTACGCGCCGCTTCGCGCTAATCATGGCGTTCGTCAGCGTTGCTGTACATTTCACAGAATCTTGCGGAGAAAGAAGGTGGCTCACCTTCAGCTGACAGATGTGAAGTATCCCCATAGCAGGATACCCTGAAGGATGCTATTCCTTCACGCCTCTCCTCTGTCATGATAGTCGTCACAGACGTCGGTGCCGCTGCAAACCCATGCCACAGCTGCATTGGAGATATCCCCAGAAGATGGCCAATAATAACACATCCCACGCCATAATGACAGAATAATGCAATCGTATCATCACTTGCCTGCTTGACTCTGAATATATGTCCCTCATGAACATATCCATGGTCTGCAAGCATCTCATCCAGAGATGAGGTCACATATTTGGCATACTTGTCTATTCCGCCTTCCAGCATAACAGGATTGGTTGCCCACTTATCATACTGATAGAATTCTTCATGTTTTGTCCAGTCCTGAGGCAGCCAGTCCCAGCACACGTCTATAGGCTCTTCCCTGTCTGGTCTCATTATCTTGCATGCACTGAATTCCCGAAGCCAGTCGCACTCGATTGCTGTCCTTCCCAACAACTCGAGAGTCGGCTTTGCCGTCGCCTTAGCCCTTCCCATAGTCGACACATAGATATGATCAAGCCTCTCCTTCGACAGCCTTCTGCTTAAGTACTCAGCCTCTCTGAATCCCTTTTCTGTCAGAGAATCATTCTCATAATCTGGATCACCATGCCTTATCAAAAGTATACGCATCTTATCTCTCCACTACTTTTCTACCACTGCCAGCGCGAATCATATCAACTCAAATCGATTGACATCAACAACACCCAGTGTCGTAAGTCTTAATGTCGGTATAACAGACAGACTGGCAAAAGAAAGGGTCATAAACGGATCTATAGCCTCACGTACACCAAGATCTCTGGCGACCGCCTTTGCCTCATCCATTCTGCTTTGCGCCTCAAGAACTGGAAGATCACACATAAGCCCTGCTATTGGAAGACACAGACTTGCCAGAATCTTCCCATTCTCAACCACAATCATTCCGCCGCCCATATTTTTAAGTTCCATTATGGCTGTCGCCATATCTTCATCGTTCGTTCCAACAACAATTATATTGTGCGAGTCATGTGCAACCGTCGTAGCTACAGCTCCCTTTTTAAGGCCATAATTCTTAACATAGCACAACCCAATATGTCCAGTATTATGATGTCTCTCAACAACCGCAAGCTTTAAGATATCATTCTGGACATCAACACCTTCAGCCTCTCCTTCGTCTGTAGTGATGATTTCTCCGTCTACAAGACCGATTACCTTGGCTTTGCCGCCTTCAATTACCAGATCAGAAGGTCTTATAGTCCCAATATGAACTGTATCCGATACTGCCTCCAGCAGTTCATCAGTCATGCCACCGCTACACGTAACACCCAATGAGTTGCCTTCACTCACACTACTGCCACCAGCACCGCCCAATGAATTATCTTCACTCACACTACTGCCACCAGTAACGTCCAATGAATTACCTTCACTCACACTACCGCCACAAGCACCGCCCAATGAATTGCCTTCACTCACATCATCGCCGCAGGCGACACTAGTCAATCTACCGTTTTCAGCAACCTTTACGCCATTCTTATAGACCTGCCCAACGATTACCTTCTCATAATCATCAAGTATCACAAAGTCAGCCCTGTATCCAGGACATATTGCTCCATGCTCCTTTAATCCAAAATATGTGGCAGCGTTATAACTTGCAATAGTATAAGCTATGACTGGATCAACGCCTTTTTCAATTGCCAGCCTTATAATATAGTCAATATGTCCATCCTCAACCAGTTCACCTGGGTGCTTATCGTCTGTACAGAATGCACATCTCCTAAAATAAGGCTCCTTACACAGTCCAATAAGACTTTCAAGATTACGACTGGCTGTTCCCTGCCTAAGAAAAACCCACTGACCTCTTTTGACCTTTGCCAATGCTTCATCATATGCAGTACACTCATGATCTGAATATACACCTGCGGCAGTATATCCACACAGGCTCTTATCTGCAAGTCCTGGCGCATGTCCATCTACAATCTTCCCCATCTGATGTGTTGCGCTAATCTTACCAAGTACCTGGGAATCCTTCATAAGAACTCCTGGAAAATTCATCATCTCAGCAAGTCCCAATACTCTATCCTTACCCAGATATTCAGAGACCTCCTCCACTCCAAGTGTAAATCCCGTCTCATCGAAATGTGTCGCTGGGACACATGATGGAATCATAATATATGCATCTATTGGCAGTTTCTCAGTTGCCTTAAGAATATAGTCTATTCCCTTTGTTCCGCACACATTTCCTATCTCATGAGGATCTGCAACAATTGCTGTAGTTCCGTGAGGCGCAACTGCTGTAGCGTACTGCGATGGACTTACAATAGAACTCTCCAGATGCATATGAGCATCAATGAATCCTGGGACGATGGTCTTACCTTTGACATCAACTTCCTGCTCACCTTCATAATAACCAATTCCGGCAATATATCCTGCCTCAATCGCAAGGTCTCCTTCTTCAAGTTCCTGAGTAAATACGTTCAGAATTCTTGCATTCTTAATAACAAGAGATGCCTTCTTTTCTCCTGTTGCCACGCTAATTAGTCTATCTAAAACTTCCGTATTCTTCATATTTCCAACCCACATATTATGCACAAAATCTAACCATTTCAGTTCTAATTATCAATCTACACCACATACTATATGTAATACACTACCATTTCTGCTCTAGCTATCAATCTACACCACATACTATATGTAATGCACTACCATTTCGGCTCTAGCTATCAATTTGCACCACATACTATATGCAATGCACAACCATTTCAGTTCTAATTATCAGTCTCCACCACATACTATATGTAATACACAATCATTCCAGCTATAATGAATGCTATTCCTGCAATCTTATACTTCGTAAACTTCTCCTTAAAAAAGATATACGAAAGAACTGGCACAAGCACAAATCCAGTAGCCTCAATAACAGGTACATTAAGGAAATCGATGCCTCTTAATCCAGTCATGGAACATACCACACTGAACATCATCATCATATATCCGGCGATAACAGGAACATTAAGATAATCTCTGATGAAGCTAACATGTGGCCTCATCGCACCTTTTTTCAGGAGAATCTGCGAGAATGATGCCACTATCGTACCTGTAATAACTATTCCATAGTAAAGCATTACTTCACACCTCCATCCTCTGTATCTTCACCCGGCTCAAGATTAACCAGTATAGTACCAATTATAACAAGAGCAATTCCCATTATATTCTTGACCGTTATCTGGTTATGGAAGATAACAACAGCCCAGATTGCTGCCCACAAAAGCGCCATTGCTCTGTTAGCATATGCAACTGACAGATCAAATCGCTTAATCATCTGCTGCCAGAGAATTGCATATACGCCAAGTATTGCCACCTCTGCACAGTAGAACCCGATAAATCCCCAGCTCATGAACTCCTGTGAAGCGCTGAACTTTCCAAGAACCGTGTTAAATGTATAGATAATTACAATCAGCTGAAGTAATATAATATTCTTAATTTTTACCTTCATTAATTCTTTCTCCTGCTAGTTTGATTACCCTGGCGATTAGCAGCGACCCTGCTACACCAAGTATCAGATATATAAGCTTTGTTGCCTCAATCCCTAATGGTGTATACGTATAATAGACATCACTGTAAAACTGTTCGAAATTGAAATCTGAAAAAGCATTTATACTTGAGCTTAATCCTGCGAACACTGCTTTGATTCCCATAAAAATCATCAGATGATGCATCATTACACTATATGTGTTAGCACCAAAGAAATCAAAAAATCTATATAGTGTTCCTTCCTTATCCCTCTCTGCCACAGCCGCAATAAGTGATGATATCCTAAGCCAGAACCATATGCCTGTAGCCATTGTTATGAATGGTGTAAGCGGTGTATTGGCAAAGCCCGTCACCCATACAACGCTATATGCCAGTCCTCCATGAGTTGCTCCTAACAGACCATTGATTATCATTAGAAATGGCAATAATATAAGCGAAGGAACTCTGTCAATTTCCTTAAGTTTTACGTTATATAGCCTTCCTAACGCAAATGCTGGTGCCATAACCATGAGTCGGCCAGGTATCTTATAATAATCATATACACTTCCACGCTTCGCCATATATACCGCAAAGCAGCCTACAAGAAGATACAGTATGGCAATTATCCATTCATTCCTAATTCTGATGCACGATAATATCTTCCTTCCAATGACGTTGATTATCTCAAGCATAAAAAGTGCCGGAACAAACCATGCCGTTGCATTATACATAAAGTGATGCCCACCGACAAATGGTGCAATAAGCAGTGTATACACGCTTATTCCGTCTCCTATCGTAAAGCCAAGCATATGCATGATTAGTGTAATCATTCCATATATGACATTCCATACAAAATATGGCAATAGTAGAGTCTTTGCCTTATGTACAATGTACGATAATATACTATCTTCTGCTTCTGGCTTATAGAAATATCCGGAAATGAACACAAAAATCAGGACATGAAAAGAATAATACGGGAACAGACCACCAATAGTCAGTATCCCGTAATCCAAATGCCCCAGCATAACCAGAATCATGCCTATCGCCGAGAATATTGAAAAAGTTATATCTCTTCTATTATTCTTCATATCACCCTAATTACAGCTTGATTAGCTTGGCTAGTCTTCTGGCAATAACTTCCGCTCCGTCATCATTAATATGATAATCATCATACAGATATGCTTCCCTGTTCTCGATATTAATCGCACCATAGTATATGTCAACAAAGGACACACCTATACTGCTTGCAGCCATTGACTCCATAGTCATATACTCAGTAAGCGTTCCATATCCCAGATCATTGGCATCTCCATCCACATAGTAATTATCTATTGTCTTTCCACAGCAAGGTGTGGAGATAAGCACTATTCTAATCCATGGGTAGTTCTCTCTAACCATCGCCAGCGAAGCAGACAAAGTTCCATATACATTATCCACGCTTGACAGATTCGTGTCAGATGCAAGAGGTCTGTGATCCACATAATCACTTAAGTCATACATAATCATAATGCAGTCCACCGAGCTCATATCCACAGACTTAAGCTTTTCTACAGCCCTGACAGCATCTTCTGATACCATGTGCGCAGCCTCGTCCACAACAGAGAAGTCACCTGAGCACAAAGCATTGGTAACAGAATACAGGCTTATTCCATCGTATTCATAATCAGCTGAGAACTCGTTGTATCTCTGAGTAAGAAATGATTCAGGGATTCCACCATTAATTACTGTTGCATCCATCGACTTTGCAATCGCCTTTGCAAGGTTATTATCCTCTCCACCGTCTGCAAATGGTGAGTTGCCCAGCGTCAGAATCGTATCCACACCATCATCCGTCTTACTCTGCATATCCTGCGCACTTAGCGGCTGAATATAATCGTTAGGTTCAACGTCAAAGTCTTCGTCTACTACCACCTCTGTGTCATCCGTTGTTCCCCTGTTCCACACAGCCACACGCACTACAACTACAGCGATAATAACTAGTACAACTGCCAGAAAGACAAAATGAATTCCATTTCCTTTTCTGCCATGCTTTACTTTCGAACCACGCCTTTCGTTGATTTCCTCATCATCGAATTCAAAGCCGTATTCATCCTCTATATCCAGTTCATCAAATTCATTAGTAAAATCTTCTTTTCTCATATCAATTCTATGCTCTCTGCCATCTTCCAGATGCTCCACAAGGAAGAACAAGACCCGAGTCTGTAACAGGAAGTCCTATCTCTTCAGCCTCCACTTTTCCACCGTACTTCTTCACTACAGTCTGACCAATCATGTACTTTAGTACTGCCGGCTGTAGTCCTGTTGTATATGAATTAATCAGATAGAAGAGTGGATCATCACTAAGTATCTGCATTGTCAGTTCTACAAAAGGATAGATACTCTCTTCTATCTTCCATATCTCACCCTTCGGACCTCTTCCATAAGATGGAGGATCCATGATTATTGCATCATACTTATTGCCTCTTCTTATCTCACGCTCAACAAACTTAATGCAGTCATCAACAAGCCATCTGACAGGCTTATCTGCAACTCCCGAAGACACTGCATTCTCCTTGGCCCAGCCAACCATTCCCTTGCTGGCATCCACATGTGTTACCGCTGCTCCTGCTGCAAGCGCACTTAGTGTAGCTCCACCTGTATATGCGAAAAGATTGAGAACCTTTACCTGTCTTCCCTTTTTAACCTCATCGCCAATCAGTCCGGAAAACCAGTCCCAGTTAGCCGCCTGCTCCGGGAACAGTCCTGTATGCTTAAAGCTAAACGGCTTAAGATTGAACTTTAGATTCCTATATCCAATCTGCCACTCTTCAGGCAGATTATGAAATTCCCACTCACCACCACCAGCCTTACTTCTGTGATAATGACCGTTCATCTTCTTCCAACCTGGATTCCTCCTGTCAGAAGTCCATATTACCTGCGGATCAGGTCTTACGAGAGTATAGCTTCCCCAACGTTCAAGCTTCTCTCCTCCTGATGTATCCAGTACTTCATAATCTTTCCAGTTATCTGCAATCCACATAGAATAACAATCTCCAATCAATCCCAGAAATCAACATTGGTATTACGATAGACATCATAATTGCTGGTTTCACCAATCAAAACAACACCACATTCCTCAAGTTCACCATCTAAAACCTGTGCCTTATCAAGAATAATATAATTACAGTATGCTTCTGAAGTTCTCTTAGTAAGTTCTTCGGCATTAATAACTTTCTGTCTGTATATCTCATATACAGGATTTTCGACATAGTCCCATGTTGGCACTATACTGTCACGTCCATAAGGCATCTGTATCGTAGTCGTGTACTGTCTGACGTACTGAATCATGCTTATAGGAAATGAAGCCCATACTCTCTCTCTGCCTTCTTCCGGCTTAATCATATCGCATACCTCAACAACCTCTTCAGGTATGTGATATATATTCTCAGCCCTCTGACACAGCACACTTGTATATACACAGGTTCCGCTAATCACCAGAATCAGTGACATTATTGCAAGTCCTGCACGAGTATATGTACCAATAACCTTACAAGCTGCGTATGCAATTACAAGCGTCATTGGTAATAACCAAAGAATTCTATAGTATGTACCTTCATCAAGCATGTTATATCCCATATAAAAGTATGGAACAAAGAAAAGAACCTGTATAACTGCTGGCGAAATAACAATCAATGCCCTTAACTGCCTGTCCTCCTCTGTAAACCACAGATATAGAAGTGCTGCAATAAACAGAATACTATAATATCCAGTTCCATTATATGCTTTGAAGATTCCCAGTATCTCCGTCATTCCTAACTCCTTAAAGGTTCTATATCCCCAATCCGATTGACTATGCACTCACACATGGTACACAGCCCTGAATCCATGTACTAAATAAGCATAAACATAGCTCCATATGCCACAAGAGGAACACATGTAATCATAAGCCTCAATGGTACCTGAACATCCCTCTTATGAATACCCATTATCACACCAGCGATACCTATGAGCATAGCCACAAGAAAAACACTTGATGTTGAACACATTGCTGCAACAATATTTGCAAAGAATAACACAAGCCAGTATCCAAGTCGCCATTCCCTTGAGAGTTCCTCACTCTCATATATTGCCATCAGCAGCCATATTATCGATACAAGCACTAGATTAGCTAACATCGACTTACCCTGCCATGTTCTTGTCATTGCAAAGGTTGCATTAGTATATATTGATACGTTGCCGAAGATATGCATTATGCTTACAAATATCATGAAAATCGGCAGTTTTTTACGTTCCTTACGAAACAGAATTCTTCCACACTGATAGTAAATCATATATAAAACAGGTATAAACAGTATTGGAATTATCAGGTGAGCAACAACTGTCGAATGTATCCCCGTTATTCTGGCAATGTAAGCAATCCATATGGGCATTGATGCCAGGCCATGTCTAAGATCCATTCCTGTTGACAGCCCTGTGTATGGCTTAATTCTGTAGAGAGTATCTGTCTCATTGGTGAGTAGCGACTCTACGACATAATACGCATCATCACCGTCAATATACTGCGTGAATGCCGCCATAACCACCTGTAACAGAATGAGTACTACAGCGATTCCCCAATACACCCTCTCTTCTCTTGTTGAAGGGGTAATTGATTCTGTCTTCCCGAAGCCTACTTCTCCATACTTCCTGTATTCCACATACGCTAGAGAACATCCGGAGACAGCCATCACAATAGTAATAACTGTAAAAAGAGTCACGATTAACGGAAATCCATCTCCAATGTTAATTATCACCGGGACAGCAATCAACTGAAATACAGCAAGCAACACAATAAGGCCTGAGACATATACTGTTGTCTTACGACGTCTTCTCCTGTCTATCCAGAATGCCGGAACCATGCCTACCAGATATGGAAGTATTCCCAATATTATGATGAGCTTTATTATTCTGAAAAACCATTCCATATATAACATCCAATCCATGTATTAAAGATCTATACTATCGTAATCATAGTCCTTAGCAAGATGCTCAAGTAGCGAAAGTTCATCATCAAGATTCTCAAGCGTCACCTGATTATCACCATTTGCGAAGCACTTTACCATCCAGTCACAGACCTCAGGACTATAGTGTGTATAGTCTGCATAATTATCGAAGTTACAGATTATCTCCTCCCTGTTCTGAAAGAAGAAGACATCCACATTATCATATTCTAATAGTCGCTTTGTCATATAGTTATACTTAGCTACTATAGTATCAATCTGCGACTGCCTCTTTGCATCATACCAGTACAGAATGCTGTACGGAGGATAGAAAACTGTAAATTCGGTATCTGGATGTGCTTCAATGTAGGGAATTATATTAACCGACAGATTTTTCTCGATACCTTCAAGATAAGCCTCTACTGGTGTCGTATCGGCGATTTCATCTGCAGGTGTATAATACAGCCTTACATTGGCAAGATTATAGTGCTGTGGCTGCCACCACATCTTATATATCATATTCCAGTCCGACTGATCTTCCCTGTCAACCATAGGCTTTAAGATATAATCTAAAAGCACCGTCTTATTGAAGATATAACTGGTATCATCAAGCACACTGGTATTGTAGAGGTACTCAGTTATCGGATACTTTGTCTGCTCTGTATCAGATGAATAGTTAAGTTCATCAATACCTAAGAATACCCTGTCTACAGAGGATGTTCTTCCAGGCGTGTCAGCTGCCTTGGCTGCAAAGAGTATATCCATAATATTACTCTGATCCTTAGGATATGCCCCGTTATAACTTAGCTTCTGCGTTGACAGACCCATCATCTCACCAAATTTTGACGTATCAAAAGCTACCGTCATAGATGAACCCAACAGCACGCTATCATAGTCCATATGTCTTGCCAGACCAGGATTCATATCTACCTGATCATCTACTACATATGGAAACCATGCAACAGGCTTGTGATAGTGAAAAAATGGATCAATATATACTGTTAACAGGCCACACGCAATTAATACCGAGGCGACCACTACAATAAATGTTATAAAAAATCGATTACTAATCTTACCCGTCATATTTCTAGAAGTTAAAGTATAAGAATGTACTTACGCCAGCAAAAGACATTATGCACCATACCAACAGAATCGCAAGTCCGATTGCAGTTGATGTTCTGTACTTTGTATTATCAGCAAGTTCATGAACATTCTTGCCAAAGAAAGTGAGAATTAATCCTCCAACCGTGAATACAATCATCATAATATACTTGCTAAAGGAGAGATTGGTAATATGTACCATCTTCATCATGTACCATATCTCTGCAAGATTAAAGCCATCAGCAAAGTCCGCACTTGGCAACGCAAAGTTGCATCTAAGGACATTCTTAATCATCTCGTTAGCCGCTCCAATAGATGGAGCACGGAAGTATACCCATGCTATATTAACAAATGCAAATGTTAAGAGTGTACAGACAACCTTAAGTGCTACATTGTCAGAAGGTGTTATTCCCTTATCCTTGCATCTTAATTGCCATGCTCTTGTTATCACATAAAGAACACCATGCATACATCCCCACAGAATAAAGTTCCAGCCAGCTCCATGCCAGAGACCACTTAAGAAGAATACTATGAAGAGGTTAGCGTACATTCTTGCTCTTCCAACTCTGTTGCCTCCAAGCGGAATGTATATGGTCTTTGTGAAGAATCTGCTAAGTGTAATATGCCAACGCTTCCAGAAGTCAATAATATTAGTTGCCTTATAAGGCGAATTAAAGTTAAGTGGAATATCTATATCAAGCATCAGTCCAAGACCTATAGCCATATCACAATATCCACTAAAATCGAAATACAGCTGAAGTGTATAGAAAAGAATTGCTAAGAATGACTCTGTTGAATTGATTGCACCAAGCCCAGCCCATGCATAATCAACTGTCTTGCCAAATGTATCTGCAATCAGAACCTTCTTACCCATACCAAGCACAAAGATATAGATTCCCCTTGCCATTCTTGCTGTGTCAAAAGGCTTCTTACCAATCTGCTCAAACTGAGGTATCATCTCATCATAGCTTACGATTGGTCCTGCAATAAGCTGTGGGAAGAAACTTACGAACAATGCATAGTTAATAAAGCTGCACTTCTCGATCTCACCTCTGTAAGCATCCACCATAAATCCTACCTGCTGGAAAGTAAAGAAACTTATTCCCAACGGAAGCAGTATATTCTTAAGCGGAATATCCAGGCCAAACACTGCATTACAGTTGCTAAGGAAAAAGTCAAAATACTTAAAGTAGAACAACACTCCAAGATTAACTATTATTCCGGCAATCATAACAGGCTTTCTGCTCTTGACCTTCATCATGCACATATACATTGCATAATTGAACAATATTGAGAAAAGCATAATAAGCAGGTATGACAGATTGAAGTAACCGTAAAACCATAAAGATAATCCAATCAGCCAAACCTTTGCCATAGTTGAACTCTTCTTTCTGAGAAGATAGAATCCAATCAGACAAAGTGGAATAAATGCAAATACAAAAATATAACTGTTAAATAACATACCAACTCCATCCGGCCCCCTGGCCCACTAATCAGCCACTAGTTGATTCCGTAATACTCCTTGAACCATACAGCAAATCTTCTAAGTCCCTCATCCATAGATGTATCAGGCTTAAAGTCAAAATCCTTCATAAGCTCTGAAACATCTGCATATGTCTGATATACATCGCCAGGCTGCATCGGAAGGAATTCCTTCTTCGCCTCACAGCCAAGAGCCTTCTCTAACGATGCGACAAAGTCAAGAAGCTTCTCCGGCTTGTTATTACCAATATTGTATACCTTATATCTTGCTCCAAGTTCATCAGCCTCAGGCGGATTACAAAGTGTATTAACAATTCCTGTTACGATATCATCGATGTATGTGAAATCTCTGTACATATCGCCATTGTTATATATCTGGATTGATTCTCCTGCAACAATCTTCTTAGCGAACTTATACGCTGCCATATCAGGTCTGCCCATTGGACCATACACTGTAAAGAATCTCAGTCCTGTTGCGGCAATTCCATACAACTTACAGTAAGAATATGCCATAAGCTCATTGCTCTTCTTAGTAGCTGCATAGAGTGATACCGGCTTGTCAACCTGATCTGTTGTCTCAAATGGAATCTTGGTATTGCCGCCATATACTGAACTTGAGGAAGCATATACAAGATGCTTAACTTCATTGTGTCTGCAACACTCGAGAATATTGGCAAAACCAACCAGATTCGACTGGATATATGCATCAGGATTATCTATGCTATAGCGAACACCTGCCTGTGCCGCAAGATTGATAACAACGTCTGGCTTGTATGTCTTAAATACATCTTCAAGCGCTGCCTTATCAGCCAGATCAGCCTTAACGAATGTAAAGCTTCCACTCTCAATCTTGTCCAGTATGGACAATCTGTGTTCCTTAAGCGATACTTCGTAGTAATCATTCATATTGTCATATCCGATTACACATGCACCAGCTTCCATAAGCCTTTTACTCAGATAGAAACCAATGAATCCGGCTGCTCCTGTTACAAGATAAGTATAATCCTTGTTAAGTTCAATCACTTTCCCATCCTCCAGTCATCTAATCTTCAAAAGACCCTGTCACATATACTGACAGGGCCATATAATTATATTCTATCTACCAATGCTGTAATACTCTACACCTGCTGCCTTCATGTCTGCAACGGCATGAAGATTACGACCATCATATACAAGTGGTGTTCTCATAAGTCGCTTATAATCTTCTGGCTTAACTGCCTTAATCTCACCCCACTCTGTGAATACAAAGCAGATGTTGGCGCCTTCAAGCGCTTCTTCCGGAGATGATACATAATGCATAACACCCCTGCCATTCTCTCCTTCAGGGAACTGAAGCTTAGCTCTTGGTACACCAGCAGGATCATAGGCATATATCTCAGCTCCCTGCTCTAACAAAAGCTTGATATTCTCGCTTGATGGTGCTTCTCTGAGGTCGTCTGTTCCAGCCTTGAATGTAAGTCCTAGAACTGCAACCTTGAGGCCTGCGAATGTAATCATTCTGTCCTTAGCCTTCTCAAAAAGTCTTGTCTTCTGCTTCTTATTGACTTCAACACATGCATCAACAGTCTTGAGTTCATAGCCGTGCTGATTAGCTAAGAATCGAAGAGCCTTGGTGTCCTTAGGGAAGCAGCTTCCGCCGAATCCTATTCCGGCATTGAGGAATCTCTCTCCAATTCTGGCATCGTAGCTCATACCCTTTGCTACATCCTCTATATCTGCGCCAACAAGCTCACACAAGTTGGCAATATCATTCATATAACTAATCTTAAGCGCGAGGAAATCATTGCTCGCATACTTAATCATCTCGGCACTTCTACGCTTTACAGATACAATCGGAAGATTGAAAGGCTCATATATCTCCATAAGCTTAGCCTCAGCTTCCTTAGATTCTGTACCAATAATGATTCTTGCAGCATGTAACGTATCACGAACCGCTGTACCCTGTGCAAGGAATTCAGGGTTGGATGCAACCTCCACCTTGACATCTCTTACAAGGAAGTCCTTGATGAACTGCTCAACCTTGTCATTAGTTCCTATTGGAACTGTAGACTTAACAACAACAAGACAATCCTTCTCAACGCTCTCTGCAATCTGTCTGCAGACTGTTGCAAGGAAACTCAGATTGGCACTTCCATCAGGCATCTCAGGTGTTCCTACACCGATAAATATTGCATCTGCATCCTTATACGCTGATGCATAGTCTGTAGTATAATGCAATCTGCCTGTCGCATTATTCTTCTTCATGAGTTCTTCAAGACCTTCTTCATAGATAGGAGAAACTCCTGACTCCATTATCTTGACCTTGTTCTCATCAATATCTACACATGTGACATCATGCCCTACCTCAGCAAAGCACACACCTGCCACAAGTCCAACATATCCTGTTCCTGCTACTGCTATCTTCATAACTCTCTCCAATCAACCGTTAATCTATCTGTTAAGCGCTTCACTCTTATGTCTGTGAAGTGATATTAGATCCATCTCAAACTTCTTCCTGTTCTCCTTGGCAATGTTATCAAGAATCATTCCCGCAAAGAAACTCTGTACAGCAGCAAGTCCGACAAAGCCGCATGTAATCAGTGTTGGGAACTTGGCTACCTCGCCTGTCTCCCAGAAGGCAATGAATACAGGAATAAAGAATACTACTGCAACTGCCATCAGTATGAATGCTAACAGTGCAAAGAAACTGAATGGCTTATACTCTCTAAACAGTCGAATAATTGTGAAAATAACCTTCATACCATCTGAGTATGTACTAAGCTTACTCTCACTTCCCTCAGGTCTGTCTCTGTACTCAACAATAACATTCTCAACCTGCATATTATTGTTGACTGCGTGAATAGTCATCTCTGTCTCTATCTCAAATCCCTTACTCATAACAGGGAATGTCTTGACAAACTGATAACTGAAGGCTCTGAAGCCCGTCATTATATCCTTAATGTCACAATTGAAGAGTGAGTTAATACTCTTACGTACAATTGTATTACCAAAGTTATGGAATGGTCTCTTATTCTCAGTAAAATATGTACTGCTAAGTCTGTCACCAACAACCATATCTGCATTATGATTAAGAACCTTATCAACCATCGATGCAGCGAACTCCATTGGATAAGTATCATCTCCATCAACCATAATGTAACTCTCTGCATCAATTTCTCTGAACATTCTTCGAATTACATTGCCCTTACCCTGCATATACTCGTGCTTAATAACCGCACCGGCCTCTCTTGCTATCTCTACTGTTCTGTCCGAACTGTTATTGTCATATACATAGATTGTAGCCTCTGGAAGTGCTGCTTTAGCGTCCGCCACAACCTTACCAATAGTCTGCTCCTCGTTATAACAAGGGATTAATACAGCAATTTTATCCATTCCTCATACTCCATCTGATAATAGTAATAGTTATGTTCCTATCCTTATAAAACTCTAACTAATTAAGTATAACATATTTATCGCTTTCTTGCGACCTGTCTATGGCATCATTTATATGCGTTCTAAGCGTCTCATCATAATCTGGTTCTGACACAATTACTAACGCATCATCCTTCTTAATTACTATGGACTCAGAGGCGCTATATCTGTCGCGAAGGCTCTCGTATGTGTCATCCATATAGAGTTCTCCGGATATAACATCGGGTCTGTACCATGTGCTTCTGTAATCAAGATTACTCCATATCACAACACTCTTAACAGGAATCTCACTATATACGGTATCCCAGTTAGCAACTGTAGTATCATAGAATACCCTGCCATCTGCTTCACTAATCTTAGATGCTGAATTCATGGTACTTCCTATACATATTAATGCAAGAATTGCTGCCGCAACATGCCCCAGTCTCTTAAATGCAGTATGCTCATCCTCGAGTGTCTTATACAGCCTTAATGCAGGCTCTATGAGTCCAATACAAAGAAGAACTGTTGCCGGTGCAAAGAACCTGAAGTAAAACGTATCCATGCTTGATCTGTATCGAATACATATGAAAGCACCATAATACACAAGTGCCATAGTTATGAATACAGACTCACGGCTAAGGCGTTTCACATATCTTATAATGAAGATACCAACAGCCACACTCACTGCCAGAACAACCCACACCTTAAGTTCATATGACAGCCCCATCACTTTGACAGGAACGTCAATCGAGAAAATATTGAATATCTCAACAATGAGTGCATCCAGAAGATCTCCTGTAAGAGTCTGGTAATCATCCCACCATGTACCGCGGCTCACTCCTGTCGGATTGCCATTCATTATCTTATTCATTAACAGATATGCAACGCTCACCACACCACTGACTACAGCGGATATCGCCAGGGATATGATAGTTCGCAGTCGCTTACTCTCATTCTTAATATAGTCAGTAACTCTGATTTCTGCTTTTTTAATATATTCCAGTTCTCTATATACAAGCAGAATCCAGTACAGACCAGCTACCGCCCATACATATATACCGAAGTATCTGGTTAAGAAAGCGGCTGTTCCGGCGAAAATCAGTCCCGCATACGTCCATACCGAATCACTTCTGCCAGATACAATCTGACCTAAGAACATGGCAAACATAATAAGGAACAGTATAAATGGTATCTCACTCCAGGTGTTGTAGCACATCCCCAGAAATCCTAGATTAGTAAGAACAAGCGCATATATCCAGGAATCCTTACGGTAAGTCAGATACAGTATTATCTCAATTATTGCTATTGTTAATATAGCGACAATCTTACTCGACAGATAGGCATTAAGCCCCGTTATAACCATAATTCCTGCTATCATTGCCGGATAAATTATTGGCCAGTTCGCAAACCAGCTGTCGTACCCTGCAATGCCATCATATGAGAAGCCATTACCTGCGACAAGATTAACTGCCTCCCTCAGATATCCATCCGAATCCGATGTGATATATACTCCACCAACATAAGAAGTAACATATATATTGGCTGATATTGCTATAAAAAGCATAATCAGGAACACTTCACAGCCAAAGCCTGCAATCCAGCCAGGCAGATCAACAGTCCTGACTGCATCAAGAAGCTTAGCAGTTCCAAAAAGAATAACTAATACCGTTATTACCGTGGCCAGAATCATAATTTCTCTGCTATAGAAGAATATATCTCCAAGAGTTACCCTGTCATTCTGCACGATATCAAACCCCATTGAGATATCGAAGTCAAAGCCATTAACCTGCATAAATGCAAGATTACAGCCTTGGGTCAGGAATTCAAAAGAATAACTGCCACCTTCCTCGAATTCTATATCAAGCGGCACCTGATACCAGTCTCCTACTGGTATGTCGCTTACTAACACGGCTGTCTCTTCAGTCTCATTACTGTTGATATCAGTTACAGATACCTCCAGAGTACTCTCTGCACTGGCATCACCACTTCCAACTAATAAAACTTCTATTCCCGAGATATGCATATCTTCAGTAGCTATATATCCTCTACTAATCTTCGTACCATCAGCAAGATCAACATATAGTGGTGTCGAATCAACAGTAGGACGGTATGGCTTGGATATAACGCTTCCATCCACGGTCTTATTAAGAACTACCATAGCCACTGCAAAGATCAGAAGAACAGCTATAACAAGCAATCCTTTTATAATTATTCTTTTATTTAATCTGTTGTTATTATCTGCTGTTGTCATTGTCTCCACACAACTTATCTGCCAGTTCCATCGCTCTTTTAACTGTTACATCCGAATTGAAGTGTTCATGCTCACCCCAACGACCAAGGCCAAGTATATTAACCTTACGACCAAAGCTGAGTACTGAGGCGATTGCGTCAGGCTTGGATAGCGTATTAAGCGGATATGCATATTCCATCCTGAATGTTATATCGTCTTCCTTCGGAGTATATCTTTCACTTCTGCACTCCGTCCAGTATCCTCTGGAGCCTTCGCAGAAGTTATGACGCACAAGTATCCTGTGATACTCAAGTTCCTTGTCTGGATAATATATCCACTGCGCCTCTGTATCGATATTCTTTGGGTAATATGTTATGTTAACCGATGTGTGTTTCAACCTTTTGATATTATCCTTAACCCTGGTTGGCGCCCACTTCAGTTCAAATGAATCCCATGGAACTGTATTAATTATGCATTCACATATTATCTGTGTACCATCAGAAAGAGTGACTACCTTATCATTACAGTCTATGGCATCAGCCTTGCATCCCAGAATCAGCTTATCTCCGAGTGCATCGCCCATTCTCCTAAACAGTTCTCCATAGCCATACTTCTTAGGGTAATAGAATCTTGCATGCCCTGGCTGACGTCCATATGCCATCTTGTTCTTGCATGATTCTAACGTCTCTTCATAGCTTACATTAGGCAGCTTATCAAGCCAGTAGGTTCCAAGCTCATTAAGATTATCGGCGAACATCTTTGAATTGTATGGAAGCATATAATCATTGGCAATCTCCTTACCAAGCTTCCACGTAATCCATGGAACAAATCTCTCTGGCTTAGGTACTCCTGTATTACATCCTGCTTCCGCAATTGAATCCAGATATCTCTTCTGTTCTTTCTTGGGAAGTTCCCATATATTCGCTTCAAATGGATGATGAATCACATATTTTTTAGGCTTTTCACCACTAGTACGAAACTCAATTCTGCTGTCACGCTCATATAAGTTCCACTCTTCCTCAGGCATAAATTCGAAGAGGAACTCATTAACACTTCTCCTTCTTACATCGAGAAAGTGACCGCCTCCTATATCAAGCGGAGAACCATCCACTATTGCAGATCTGCAAAGTCCACCTGCTTCGTCTTCCTTCTCAATTACAAGAAAGTCAGTCTCCCCTTTTTTCATTATGCTGTTTGCAAAGGCCAGTCCTGCAGGACCCGCGCCAAGTATCAGATATTTAGTCTTAATCATTGCTCTTCCTAACTATATATTCTTCCAAATATTCTTCTCGTTCTTCTTGAGTGCGAACAGAACACTAAACGCTTCCTTCACAGACTTGAACTTAAGCGATGATGTGCTTCCCGTATAGTGAATAGGCACTTCAACTGTATTGAGCTTTCTGCAGTAGAATCGCATCTCTGTCTGATAGATGTGACCTCTTGACATAAAGTTATCAAGATTCATATTACCAAGCACAGTGGAAGTAAAGGCCTCAAATCCACTGGTCATATCCTTAAGCCTCGTTCCAAGAACAAGATTCGCGAGAATTGTTCCTCCACCGGACAGTATTCTGCGGTAAAGTGGCTGGGACTCAATTCCTCCACCGGCTACAAATCTTGAACCCCATACACAATCATATCCCTCATCCAGCTTCTCAATGAACTGTGGTATCTCTGATGGCTTATGGCTTCCGCCACCATCCATCTCTATAATTCTCTCAGCACCTGCATCCAGTGCCTGTCTGAAGCCTTCCAGATAACATGATATTACACCCCTGGATTCCGGATAGAAGATGCATCTTACTCTTCCAGTGCCCTCATAACTACGTATTATCTCCTCTGTTCTGTCCTTAGAATAATTATCTACAACAGGAAATATATGCAGATTATCATATGGAAGTGCAAGAATCTCATCCAGCACCTGCCCCATAGTCTCTTCTTCATTTGCAACAGGCATTACAATTATTGTCTTCTTCATACGCTTTTGTCTCAATGCTTCATATCACGCAGCAGTCTTTTTGCCATTGTTACTCCATGAAGTGATGCACCTGTCAGTTCTCCTTTTGTCTTATCTTCTATATCTTTTTGTGTATATCCTTTTTGTATATTACTACTATTGCCCAGCACAGGCTGCATAGGCTCAGCCGGCTCTGGTGTTACCACTGGTGTGGAATTATATACCTCATCTCCTGAGTCACCGCCATCATTGTTACCTTCGTCTGTATCTTCAGATATATCCTCTTTCACCGGATCTGGATCTGGATCCGCCTCACCTGTAGGAGAAGGCTTAACCGGAGTTGGTTCGGGCTCGGGATCCGGGATAACAGGATCCTCACTGCCATTGGTATAGGCATGAATACGGAATGCCATAGGAGTTGAACCTATACTATACATATCACTCCATGAGCTTCCATTTCCAAGAAATGATGTTCCCTCATCAATCTCAGAAAAAATTCTTATCCAGGACTCTGTCTGTACTCTTTCTACAAACATACTTACACTAGAGCCACCTCCACTACTCACAGTAATTGCAACTGCAAATATGTCATCCTTAGCAAGTTCTACCGGGGTTGTTAAAGGTATTGTATAGTATCCACCACAATCAGTCACTCCTGTAACCGGAGCCGCCAGCATCCGCTCTCCTGTCGATGGCT